>NZ_JAJGTZ010000004.1 GCF_020784725.1 Limosilactobacillus reuteri | reverse complement strand
TCTTAAGGCAAAAGAGGCCTTTTTATATAATTTTTATCGCCCACCCGCATAGCAGGTGGTTTTTTGTTTCGTGCACTCGCTCTGCTCGCGCACTCAACCAGGCCTAAAGACATTAATCTAAAAAAGCTGAGGCTAGGAGAAAGTTTTCTCCTAGCCTCAGCTTTTTTATAAGAGCGGGTAACGAGAATCGAACTCGCGACGCAACCTTGGGAAGGTTGAGTTTTACCACTAAACTATACCCGCATTAACTAACTAAGTTCAATACTTAGTTAGTATATACCTCTTCTAACTATTTGTCATCTTTTTTTAAGATTTTTTTGAAGATTTAGCATCTTCTGCTGTTTCTTCGTCATCCTTTTTTTCTTCACGAGGAACAGCCTTTACCATCTTAGCTTCTTTTTGGCGAATAACAGCGCGGCCATTTAATTCGTTAACCCCACTTTTATCAGACGGATCAAAATCTTGGATAGATACCATAATTGAATTAGTATAAACCTTTTCAACAACACCAGAAAATTCATGTTCGAGGGGACCGAATTTCTTTCCTTTTACAATATCGCCAATTTCAAAATCTGCCACTTGATTTCACCTCAAATATTATTTATTTTTACGCAAGCAATATACGTACCATACACTTTTTTTATTATATTTTCAAGTCAAAAGCATATAGTCAGTTCCTCTCATTAATGCTAAAATCAAAGCCGAAAGGAGTTTACCCATATGTTCAAAATAATAGTGGCGGTCTTAATCATTATTTTGATTCTCACCACTACCACTGGTTTACATGCAAAAATTGAACGGAAAGTGACTAACTGGCTTGAACTAAGCCGCTTATTCTTTTTCCTTTTATTGACCGCTTCGATTGTCCATACCTTTCTTCATTTTAAAACTCAGCTTCTGAGCAACCTAGTATGGATCATCTTTTTAATTCTAATCTATATCTTAATGGAAACTGCTTTCCGCCTTAAACGGGAAACATTTGGCAATCCCTATCTAACAGCCTTACTTTTTGTTGCCCTTATTATTGCCTTGGGGATTGGTTGTTGGTGGATCTAAACCAGTAACTATTTTCAATAGTGTCGATCATTTTCACTAATTGACTAGTTTCCTCAACATCATGAACTCGTAAAACACGACCGCCTCGCAAATACATTGCTGTCTCAGCAATCAATGTTACGCCGAGACGGTCTTCTTTTGCTAAGTTAAATAATTTTTGACCAAAACCTTTTCGGGAGATCGCAACCATAATTGGACGATGGAGGTAATTAAGCTGGTCAACGTTGCGCATCATCGCATAATCTTGATAACCGTCAGCAACCTTGGCATACCCAATTCCTTGGTCTAAAATCACTCGTTCAAGATCAATACCAGCAGCCGCTATTGTCCCAAGATTATGTTCAAAAAATTTCTGCATCGCTACGGTAAGGTTATCATAGTCATGGGTTCGGCTGCTATGCATCGTTACCATTCCAACATTTGCTTTAGCCATCAAAATTAGTTTTTGTTTTGAATTAAATGCCTGCACATCATTGATAATATCTACCCCAGCCTTAATTGCCGCCGCCATTACTGGAAGTTTATACGTATCAACTGCGATAGCAACCTGGGGATAGTTTTCACGAAGAAGCTGAATGGCCGGCATAATTCGCGCAATTTCTTCTTCAGGATCAACCTCTTTAAAGCCACCCGGTTTCGTAGTTTGCCCCCCGACTTCAATTACGTTTGCACCGGCAGCTACCATCTTAGCAATTTGATCGACGATAGCGGAGTAGGATTGAAATTTACCTCCATCATAAAATGAATCAGGAGTTACATTTAAAATCCCATAAATCACTGGTTGCTCTGTCAGATCAAAAGTAAGCCGACCTGCACGCCAAATAATTTGGTGATGACGATAAACCTGCTCAAGAGAAGCAATTAATTCTTGGTCGTTCTCCCACCGCTCTTTCACCCGCGCTATTAGTTCTTTTAGAGAAAGGAGCGGAAAAGAAAATTCTACGCGCTTTTCAACACAAGCGACGGGAGTATCAAAATGACGGATAAATTGCTCCACCATTCCAGTCGTCTCCACATCTGGACACTCCCAAGTCAATAAAAGCTGCTGATGGCGATTAACTTGGTCGGCCAAGATCGCGGACACTAACTTCGAATGGTCTTTAGTAACTAACTTTTCAGTAACTTTCATTTTATTCTCCTAATTGATCTAATAAATTTTTAACAGCCCGTGCACGATATAAATAAGAAATACGGGTCGGCTGATCCATTTCGGCAAGCGTTTGTGATTCGCCAGCTGGAATAAAAATCCGATCAAAACCGGTCGCATTAACTCCGCGTTCAGCATGAGCAATTGTCCCCTTTAATTGACCATGACCAATTTTAACCACTTGATTATTTATCGCTAGGGCAATTGTTGTTTTCATTATAAATTGTCGTGATTTACCATCGACTAAGTGAATCAAATAATCATTTAAATCACCATTGGGAACTTCTTGCGCCAATTCCCGCGCTGTCTGCACCCCGTACCTTCCAGGAAAAGCCGGAAGCTCTAAACCGGAATCATCGGCAATTATTTTTGCTGCCGGTAGTTGTTGACTGATAAAGAGGGCCTTCGCCTTTGCGTTTTCTTCATAACTCACTGTTGATTCAGGAGGAAAAGCTTGTTGAGGCAACTTTTTTCGATACCCTTCACCATGTTGGTGGTAAAAATTTAGAATGGTTTCAATTTCTTTAATTTTATGAATATTATGGGTTGCAATAATAAAGTTATTTTTCATCTAAATTGGCCTCGATATCTTTAATCGTATAAAAAGAACCCGTTACGATAATTAAATCATTCGGCTCTGCAATCTTTTTTGCCATCACTAACCCTTTTCGTGGATTATCAGCAATAGTCGCTTGAGGCAAAACTGATTTTAATTCATTTGCTTCAAGAGCGCGGGTGGGATGGTTAGGAGTAGTAATTATTATCTCATCTGCCATTTGCTGATAAATTTTAACCATCGGACTAATATTTTTATCAGCGAGGAAGCCAAGAACCATAATTACTTTATTATGGGGAAACTTAGAAATAGTTTGGGTAAGTTGCTTGGCTGCATCTGGATTATGGGCCCCATCCAAAATAATAGGAGGATGATCAGCAATTTTTTGCATTCGACCAGCAATCTTCACTGTCGCAAGCGTAGATAGTAAAGGCCGCCAAGAAGTGACAAGCCCTCGTTGAAAAAGAAAATTAAATACACTGACAACGGTTCCTAAATTTTCACTTTGGAAAGTCCCCAACAAATTAAAGGGAACTTTATATATTTTGTGGTTAGCTTTTAGGATCGCCTTTCCATCAACAATTGTTTGAGTATCTGCTTGCGTCAATCCTACTCCTTGTTGATGAGCCTTTTCCTTAATAATTGTCAAAGCGTCTTTTTCTTGATGTGGCGCTAAAAATACTTGCTTAGTCCCCGTCTTGATAATCCCTGCTTTAGCCTGAGCAATTTTAGTAATCGTTGGGCCTAAGATCCGCGTATGATCAAGGGCAATATGCGTTATCACACTAATAAAAGGCGCATTGATAATATTGGTTGCATCATCTTGTCCGCCTAAGCCGCATTCAACGACTGCCCAATCCACTTTTTGATCCGCAAAATATTGCAGCATTATTAAGGTCCACCACTCAAAAATGGTAATATCATCAGGTGAAATATCAGTCGGCAGGTGCTTGATGATCTTTTGGTAAGTGATTACAAAGTCTTCTTTACTAATCAAATGTTCATTAACCTTAATTTGCTCCCGCTCATCTACCAAAGCCGGACTACTAAAATAGCCGACCCGGTATCCAGCATTTTGCAAACCCTGTTCTAACATTGTCCCGGTCGAGCCTTTTCCGTTTGTCCCCGCAATATGGATAATTTTAAAGCGCTGGTCAGGATTTTCTAACCGAGTAAGAATTCGTCGTAAAAATTTTACCCGATCCTGTTGTCCTCCCAACATTTGGCGGTTAAAACCCGCGTTAATTCGTTCATAGGTCTGCACGATAATTCCTCGTTTGATTTAGAAATTCTTGTTTCAAATCACGGTCAGTCTTAAATTGACCTGTAAACTTATCAGTATAAGTAAATTGACCAGCCTTATTAACACCCCGCATTTCCATACAAAGGTGACGGGCCGCAATAGTCACTGCAACCCCGGCTGGATCAAGGATTCGTTGCAACTCGGCTACTAAGTCTGTTGTAATGCGTTCTTGCATCCCGGGTTTCTTCGTTACAAAATCTAACAACCGGGGAATCTTACTGAGACCAATAACTTTCTTATCTTTGGGGACATAAGCCACATTCGCGTATCCGAAAAAGGGCAGCAAATGGTGTTCACACATTGAATAAAAAGGAATGTGCTGCACTAATACCATTTCCGGCACATCATCAACATGAAAAACCTTATAGTTGGCCATTTCTTCTGGTTGATGATTAAGGGAAGAAAAAACTTCTTGGTACATTTTGGCAACGCGCTGAGGTGTTTCTGCCAATCCTTCTCGTTCCGGATCTTCCCCGATTGCAATTAATAAATCTTTAACAGCCCTTGCTATTTTTTGTTGGTCCATGAAAACACCTCTTGTCCATATATCTTTTTAAGCCAATTATGATCTGAAGTCTTATTTAACAAGTGATCCAATTGTTGATAATAAGGATCATTTTGATTAGTAATTTCGCGCATTGGCAATAAAACAAACTGTCGGTTAGCCATTTCTGGATGAGGGATCGTTAACGTTGGGGTTTTAATACGTTGATGACCAAAATCAATAATATCAAGGTCAATTGTCCGTGGGCCCCAATGAATGAGCCGGCGTCGATGTAACTCCTGTTCGATATTGTGAAGGTGGTCGAGAAGTTGCTGAGCTGTTAACTCGGTCGCAACCTTAACCGCAATATTATAAAAAGAATCTTGTTTGACATCCCCCACCGGTTCTGTTTCATAAACTGAGGAGATCGTCGTAACATCAATTTTAGGTGGCACATTCAGCATCTGAATAGCTTTTTGAAGGTTTGTTAACCGGTCGCCCATATTACTCCCAATGCTTAGATATGCTTCAGTCATAATTACTTGCTCCCTGCTACTTCAATTTCGACATTATCGAAAATTCCAGCGATTGGCACACTATATTTACGAATGCGAAGACGAATCTCATCAAGCATCGGGTATGTCTTGAAAAGCTCATGCAATAAGTTATTAGCAAGGCTTTCAATCAAATTGTAGTTATGATGGGCAACAAACTCCGCGATGGTTTCATAAATATCAGCATAACTGACAGTTTCCTCTAATTCATCGGTTTTAACCATCGTTTCAATTGGATAGTCCATTTCACAGTCAATTTCAATTTTTTGACCAAGCTTTTTCTCTTCTGCAAACACACCATTGTAAGTATTAAATGCCATGTTGTTAATTCTAATCTTTCCGATAAGCTATTGCCCCTTCATTTTTTATTTTCTATCATAACGCATAAGTTAGTTGGTGAAAATATCTTAATAGATTAAGGGGGCAATCTTTTCTTGGTACCATTGCTTACCAGCTTTTGAGAAAGGGTTAGTAAATGGCGCAGGTTTAATCAAGCGGTCATCGACGTTAAACAATTTTAACTGTCCCTTAACTTTTAACGGTTCAATCCAATAAGAACCACCTTCCTCAAATGGAGCAATTATCCACGCGTAGTATTTTTGTTCACCATCGTCCCGTTCTGCAATTCCAATGATCTTGGCAACACATAACGCATGACCAGATACCGCCCCACGTGTCTTCTTAGCACTATTGCAAATTAAAAGGTCTCCACGATATTTAGTTGTCCATGTCCTGTATTCCTCTGTTTTTGTGCCATTTAAGATTTCCATTCCATATTCAGGATGAATTGATAAAGCTTTCATCTTGGTCTTCCTTTGCAGTTTTATTTCAATATAAAGAAAAAAGCCCGGCAAATCAATGTTTACCGAGCTATTATGATGCTTCATAGAGTTCATACCAGCGCCAATAATACTTAGCTAGTGTCATACAAGGTTTACCTGGTCTAACTCTGCTTCTAGTTTATTGGCTGCTTGCAGTGCTTCACGCTTTAAATTAAAACAGCCGGCTGATTTCTGATGCCACTTTCCCTCATTATCTTGATAGCTTGCATAACCGTAGTATCCTTCTTACATAACTCATAAAATTACCTCTTTCAATCGCACAGCTTGCCAACGTGGAATATTGGAGGTATGTATTTGAGTTTCGTAGCCGTATTTTCGGTCACCAAAAAGGGATAGACTGAGCGCAGTTTTGCGTTGAGTAAAGATTTGTCCAATTCTGGACAGATGTACTCACCCCAAAATTGAGGTGAGTAAGATGTGCGCAATTATGCGCAGATCTAATCAGCCGAGTTTTCGACCAGTTTAAATTATGCAGTTAGTAAATCGGTAATACGATCCATTTCACTAAATGGAACTGCACTAATACCTACATCATTTGCAATCTTCATTGACTGTTTGCTTGGGCTTGCAACTTTTTCGTTATAAATAAGTAAAAAGGTTGGATCAGTATAATCAAATTCAACATTATTTTTAATATCGTTAACTTGAAAAGCTGTTTGCATCATATTTCCATTACTTATATTATTTGCTACATCAACTACTTTAAGTGGATGATGTTTTCTTTGAGGAACGACATAAGGCAATGGATAATTTACTCCACTGCGTCCAACGAAGCTACTTGGTATACCACCAAGATCTTTTTTCTTGAGTGTTGATATAACATCATCAACAAACATCTTTTTAACTCGGGAGTGTTGTGTGAATGAAAGATCACCAATTTTTAGAATTGCTGATGTTAAATTTAATTTCATTATAGGAAAGTCAGAAGGTGTACCAGTGTTAAATAAGATGCCTTCGTTTGAGAGAGAGACTTCATATTGATTACAAATCCTTCTTAACAATTGTTGGCGTGTATCAGACAAATTTACGTTCATCATCTTTAGATTATCAAGAGTATAACCATCATCATCTAGTTTAATTTTATGGTTCTTAATTTGTGATAGATAAAGAGTAACATTGTCTCCGATATTATCAGTAAACGGAGTAACGATTTCTTCAGCATCATCCAATTTGTTTATTTGATAACTTTTACTTAAAAAATGATAGTAATCATCTAATAGTTCTTGAGTTGTCTTAGTCATTATTGACACCTCCTTATACTAGATTATTTGAAATTGTTAATTCTTTGATTTCAAAGTTATTATAGACTAAAAAAGCTTTTAGTGATTTTAGCACATCATCAGATAAATAGGGATAATTTTTAAGTTCTGAAAGAGGGAAAGCGTCAATACCATTGTTATGTGCTTCATCAAAAATATGCACATGTGGTGTTGAAATATGACAATGTGTTTTCCCATTTATATCAACACGAATAAGAGTACCTTTTGAACTCCGCAAAATGTAGGTAAGATTATTCACTCTATGATGTCCCTTACGATTCTGAATTACAGTAAATTTTTCTTTTGTATTAAATTTTCCGTGCCCACTCATACTAACTTGAGTAAATTGAGCAGCCATATTGATGTTATAATCATCCAATTCTTTGGGCAAATCATGTAATCGTTGATATTCTTCGTTTTTCATTCATTCACATTCTTTCTCCGGAGAGGGCTTTTTTAATTATCTTGCAGATTTACGATAACCAGCAGCTTGTGCTTCGGCTTCAGTATTAAAGTAAACTGCATTAGCTGAGTTCATGCGATAGCCTTGCTGATCTGGAGTATGGTAAACCATCGTGCGTGAATTACCAACTATTGTGCCTTGTTGGTCGGTCTCCATATCACCCTTAGTGGTGTTAGCATCGTCATTGCTTGTAGCAGTTGAGTTATCTTTATCGTTCGTGCTGTAATCAGCGTTACTTTCATTTGAAGAAGTGTCCACTGAATCCCCTTCGCTATCTGACAATTCATCGTCCTCACTGTCGCTGCTTGATTCATCTTCACTGCTACTACTTTTCTCCTCATTATCATTACTCGAGGAGGATGCCTTAGCTGAGCTAGCAGATTGCGATACCGTTTCTGAATTACCTGACATAGCGCCATAAATTCCGCTGCATATTAACAATAATACGAAGGCTGGTAATACTCTTTGCAATAGCAACGTTTTTCTATTGTTACTGTTTTTAATTGCTTTAACGACATAATAAATAATTGCTCCAAGCGATACTAATGCTCCCAAAAGCATTAGATATTTAAATAGCCAGACAATAATAATGAATAGGAAAAGTCCTCCCAATACCGTGTCTCTATTTTTCATAAAATCCCCCAAATTATAAATCTAATAATTATTTTTTCTTGCATTACAACAATATTCCAAAATTAGCTATCTAATAGCTTATGGAAGTAAGTTACATAGGATTCAACTATGAGTGAAATTGTATTGAACATAGTAATAATGACATTTTGCAGTTAACTATAATAGAACTACTAATATATCAATAACTTTTTAGACGTGATGTTATTTTTTATTATTATGTTTAGTTTTTTGTAGTCTTTCTTGTGCTTCATGGACTACATGAGGATCATATTTTTCAAAATATAATTCATCAATTTCTTGAATACATTCTTTAGCGACACTATCACCTTTCTGCGCACTAAAAAACATTTCACTAACCCTGCTAAGAGTACCAGTATACGCTGCAACTGGTTCAGGTAAATCATCAAAACCATTAGTAAATTTTGAATCGGCTATTATTTTTTTATAGTTTTCTTTTTCTTCTGGCTGATTTGAAAAGAGTGCATCAATAATCAGATTTGCTTCTTCAAACTGTCTTTTACTGTAGTCATGAGTCGAAAGGTCATTTTCAAATAATTTCTGAATTATGTTCCAATTAATCTTCCCATTCTCATCAAACATTAAAGGTTCTAAGCTATCACTTTCATCTTTTATGTAATTACTTATACCTTGTAAATATGGAGTTGGAACGTTCAAATAATCAGCCATTTTTACCCATGAGGCTAAAGAGGGCTCACGCAAAGCTTTTTCATAATATGCAATTGCTTGCTCCGAAACTCCTAATAATTTTGCTAAATCTTTTTGAGTTTTATGTTGTGATAGTCGAATTTCTTTAATTCGATTATTATTCATAGGCTCTTTTTTATTTTTCGACACGATTTTCACCACTCTTTCACTACATAATAATAAGTCCTTTTTAATGTTTAATCAACAAATAGTTGACCTAACTATTTGTTGGGTGTATCTTATTAGCCGTAAGCCAACAATTTGTTGACATCAAAAGAGATGATACTAGATGCCAATGTTTCTAACAGATAATCAAGTTACAGCATTAAAACGGAAACGTGGGGAACTCAATTTATCTACTGTAACGCTTGGACGTCAACTTGATTTAAGTCGGTGGACGCTAGACAACATCTTTAAGCGCAACCATCGCAAGGTAACGCCAGATACTTATAAGAAGTTGAGCGATTGGCTCATTGATGAGTACGCCACAGCAGATATTAAAGACAATACCGCAGTAGTAACACAGGATAAGTAAGAGGATGTTTTGAATGAATGATATTTAATTCTTGCTATTTACGACAAGAACGACACAAACACAGCAGTTTCACTTTATGGAGCGTTTCATAGCAAGGAAAAAGTTAAGAAATATCGAAAAGACTTAGCTTATAAGTTTGTTGGTGACATGTTCAACACCACTGACAGAAAAGAGATTGAGCAAAAAAGCGCTGATGAGCTGAAATGGAATTTAGAAATGCTTTACGTCAAGCGTGTTAAGGACGTTTACCCGTGTCCTAATTTGACAGTTGAAGAACCGATGGAGGTTTAATCATGACATCAGATATTTTATTCAACGTGATTATTAAAAATCGCAATGCAGTAGTTAATAGTCGGGACGTGGCCAAAGTTTTTCATAAGCAACATAAAAACATTTTGCGTGATATTGACCACCTAAAAAGTGACTGGAGTAATTTTACTCGGCTCAAAAGTGAGCCCAGTAAAACACTGAACCCAAATTTGAGCCCAGTGGATTTAGAAACGTTGAACCACGTTAGCAAAATGAAGTTTGATGATTGTTTCATCCCCTCAACCTATATCACCAAAGACGGGCGAACAGTTCGCTCATATGATATGAACCGAGACGGCTTTATGTTGCTAACAATGGGCTTTAATGGACGTGACGCCTTAGCATTTAAATTAGCCTATATTTCTCGCTTTAATGAAATGGAGCAGGAACTAACCAAGCGTAACACCCTGTACGACTTAGAAAAGTATTTGCGTAAGCAATTAACCGATACTATCCAGCAGTATTACACAGGCGACAACTTAGGGCGTGAAATTATGCAACTAACTAATTTGTTGTACATGGTAGCAACGGGCCACAATGCAGCCAAGCTCAAACGTGATAGAGGTTTCTCTAAAGATGTATCAGCATTTGCAGAAGTCCTCACTAGTGATGAGCGAGAAGCGTATATCAGCACTGAAAATAAAATGATTGGCTTATATACAAGTGGTGTTAGTGGCTATCAAGAACTTAAACACCGATTAAGTAAAAAGCCGGTTTAATGATTGGAGTTGAGAAGATGGAAAGTTTACAAGTGCAGTTGCCAGATGATTTACAGGAAGCAATCAAAGCAATGATTGGGGATGCACTTAGCGAAGCGATTAAGGATGTTCAAACTAAAAACAGCTTCCCGCCTTATCTAAACAAGGGAGAAGCTAACACCTATTGTGGCGTATCACGGGGTATCTTTAATTCATGGATTAAGAAGTACGATATCCCCACTATACAGATTGACATCCCCAAAGACAATAAAAGACTTGCTGATATTTTTGATATGTTAATCCATAATTGCTATGAAATTGAGGACATCCAATTAGGAATTAATAACATTATGAACGCTGCTAATCAAATGCCACAATATCAAGATGAATAATCATTAGCCAATCTATTAATACAGCACCTACCCGAGTACACTAAGCAAACATTGGAACAACCCTCTAGTAATGATTAAGACGCAGAGGTGATACATTCATGAACCTAACAGCATTTGAGAGAAACCTTTCTAACTTTAGCGCTGGATATGAGACCTATACTAAATTGATGAGTGATATTAAACGATTAGACAACCTAATCCAAGCCAACGAGAAGCAATTAAACGATAGCTTAATCAAGATACCATTTACCCACTTGCATTTTGTTGATGGTCTAGGTATTTTCAAACATCAAACGCCTACCCTACTCAAACAAAACAGGCAATTAATATTTAAATACAATCATCAACTAATAAAAGTTTCTAACTCACTTCATGAGCGGTTAGCGGTGCAATTTAAGTAGTTCTTACACCCATAAATAGCTAATTACCACCTCATATATTAGCAACGCTGATATTAATATCCCCTACTCGATTTAAAACCTCTTTGGGGATGTTTCTAATTTCCCACTGGCAAAATAAAAAACCACCTAAAAACAGGTGGCCCACGTTGGCAAGAAGATATATTATTTTGTCGTGAAATTGTCGTGGATTTAATTAAAAATAGCGTTCTATAGTGTAAACCTAAAATCAAAAATGCTGATATATCAACGATTTAGACACTATTGAAAAGTATTTAAAATACAAAAAAATGCCTCAGGCAGGATTCGAACCTGTACATGGATAACCATACAACGACCTGAACGTTGCGCGTCTGCCAGTTCCGCCACTGAGGCACTAACTATTTTGTAACATTATTAAGTATACCGAACTCATCAAAAATTACAAGTATTTTTATTAACAATCCTCAATTTGCTCTTATTTAACAAATTGAATCATTGTTCCATATGCAGTTAGGACCAAGAATTTGGGTGCAACCTGCATATTGGCAACATCCGTAGTAAAACGAACCCCAACAACACCATCTGCACCTTTTTCACTGGCCCGCCGCTTTAATTTTTCTTGAACATCACTAAATAATTGGTCCATGGACTCAAATGAATCAATTGCTTCGGTAGGCATCGCCAAATGACTGGTCGCATTAACAATCCCTAAAATGCGGTGAGCTTGAGGAAACCCCTCAGTTGATAAAAACATCTATTATCCTCCCTAAATTCTTTACCATTTAAAAATAACAAAGAGGCCGAAACATTTCCAGCCTCTTTTGTTTATCGCGGAAAGAATCTGCTACTTTGCTAAGGAACTAATTATTAATTCATTTTTGATTCTAACTTCCGCAAAGTCGCATTTATATCATCAACCTAGTGCACCCTGGTGACCTTATTACATAAATATTCAGTCTAAAATTTCATGTCACACTTATGTTGCTTCTATCCTACTATTAACTTCTTCGGTGCTAGATTGATATAGGGGATCTTACCACTCTAATCTTTCCACACTTATAATGTACCACCATCTGTAAGCGATTTCAACGTTTAGCTTTAGATAACTTGAACTAAGAGTACATACATCGCAAACGCATTATTAATCATATGAATTGCAATTGAATTTCGAATGTCGTCCGTTCGCAAATAAACATAGGCCAAGACCATCCCCATATAAGCATAGATCAAGAAACTAATGGGATTAGTACTCATATGACCTGTAGAAAATACTACCCCCGAGAGGATAACTTTAGGCAAAATGTTGCCACGCTTAAAGAACATATTTGTCAATGTACCACGAAAAATAAATTCTTCAGCAATTGGACTTAGAACAACCGCCGAAAAACAAAATACGATCGTAATTACTTCATTATGACCAAGCATGCTTCCTAGTGCCGCATTATTCGCTGTCTCAGTTTGATGATAGATAAGTTGATTGAGATAGCTAAGAACATCCATTCCCAAAATAATCGCTAGGTAACCACCAACAATCCAACCAACCTTTATTCCTGCGGGCTGTCCTAATTGGTTATAAGCTTCATATGTCCGGTGTGCCCACCAAATAATCGCTAACATCAAACCAATGAATAAGGCCATAAAACCATCCACAATGAGTTGGTTAGTCCTTGAATAACGTAGAGCAAAATTAACTGCCATCGGGGGAACTTCAATTGCAATTACCATCAGTGCAATTAAAATCACCTTAGATATCCACCGTCTAATTACTTTTATCATTATTTTTCTCTTCCTTTGCTCGTTTCTCACGCATTCGCTGGATACTCCACCGGGTAGAAATCTTTGTCACAATGATATTTGCAACCACGAAACCAATTACCCATAGAAGGTACATTATCCATCCAGAGATATAATGTTCAGCAGTTAGCCATACTAGAATCGCAAAGATGATAAATGGCGGAATAACCACCTTAAGAATAAATTCTGCTTTCACAAAGAAAACCTCCATTATTATTTGTTCAACAGTTTACTAAATTGATACGTTAAGCGCAAGGTTGCTGAAAAAGATAGAAAGGCTGAGAAAAGTTTTCGCTTTCCTCAGCCTTTCCATTTTTAATTTATATTTAAATAAATCTAGTTATTCTTTGATGCAGCAACTACTTCGTCATAAGTAGGAATTGATGGTAATGCACCAAGCTTTTGAACAGCTAATGAACTTGCTCGTTGAGCGTAGACAATTGCCTTTTCAATGTTACTCATATCAGGCTTTAATTGGGATGAAAGAGCACCAATGAAGGTATCACCAGCAGCAGTGGTATCAACAGCATTAACCTTAAAAGCAGGAATGAAGTTGTAACCATCTTGAGTACAGTAGAAGGCACCCTTTGCTCCAACAGTAATAATTAAGTTACGGACACCCATTTGAGCAAACTTTGCAGCTGACATAAGCATTGAAGTTTCGTCTGTAATAATAATCCCTGTTAAAGCAGCACTTTCTGTTTCATTTGGAATAATTAAGTCTGTTAACTTCAATAAGTCAGGGTTAATTTCATGAGCAGGCGCAGGATTCAAGATTGTCTTTACACCATTTTCCTTTGCAATTTGGAATGCCCGTAAAGTAGCTTCTTGTGGAGTTTCAAATTGAGCAATCACAAAATCAGCAGCGGCAATTTGATCGCGAGCATCTTCTACTTCCTTAACGCTTAATTGTTGGTTAGCTCCTCCGTACACTAAGATACTGTTTTGACCACTTTCATCAAGCAAGATGGCGGCAGATCCAGTACCTGCTTGATCGTCAACGTGGATCCCAGTTGTGTCGACGTTGTTGTTCTTGAGGTCATTGATCATCATCTTACCACCAGCGTCATCACCAACTTGACCAACAAAAGCTGTTTCCGCGCCTGAACGTGCAGCAGCAACGGCTTGGTTTGCTCCTTTTCCCCCAGCAGCATTAGTTTTACTTAAAGCGGCAATCGTTTCCCCAGGTAATGGCATCCGCTTAACCTTCATTGTTGTATCAACATTTAAACTACCTACAATTGTTACATGATTTGTCATTTGTTTATTTCCTCCTTAAACAATTGGCATCTAATTGATAATATCATCATACCATATTATTTTGGACGATAGGAACTTGTACTATCTCGTTTAATTAATTTTACTGGAAAGTTTTGAACGCGGGCTTCAGCACTACTATGGCTAATCTGTTCAATGAGCATTTTAGTAGCTCCAGCGCCAAGGTCAAAAATTGGCTGTTGTACCGTAGTTAATCGTGGATAAACATAGTCGTCCCAGTAGATATTATCATAACCAATTACAGAAATATCTTCAGGAACCTTAACGTCTAATTCGTGCAACCCACGCAACAATCCAATTGCCATTTCATCGTTTGCCGCAAAAACAGCAGAAGCACCAGTTGCTAAAACATCTTTTGCTGCTTCATATCCGCCATTCTTCGTCAAGGGTGCCCGAATAACATCGTGAATAGGATCTAAACTTAGGTTATTTTCTTTAATAATATTTTTGAACCCATTCATTCGGTGATTTAAGTTTTCAGTTGGATTATCAGAGGTAAGAACGGCAATATGTTTGTGCCCAAGTCCAATGAGGTGTTTAGCCGCAATTTGGCCACCAAGGTAATCATTCGTTTGAACTCGATCACCCTCTTGCGTATGATTCTGATCAAACAAGATGTAAGGAATCTCATTAAAGGAGATAACTTCTTTAATTGTCTCTGTAGTCATCGTTGCACTAGCAATCACTAATCCACTAATTGATCGTTCAATCATCTGGGAAAGGTAATACTTTTCCAATTTTGGATCACGGTTGGCACTAAAGACAAGTGGAATGAATTCTGCTTCACGGGCAATACTCTGCACTCCCTCAACAAAAGTACCAAAAAATGGGTTAGCAATATTGGGAACTAGTACCCCAATTGTCTTGGCACTCTTTAAAATTAAGTTCCGGGCATTAAAGTCAGGAACGTATTTATATTTATCCCGTAATGTTAAAACACGTTCCTGGGTCGCCGTACTGAACCGATCACCTTTATTATTCAAAATTTGCGAAACAGTGGTTACAGAAACACCAGCTTCTTTTGCTAAATCACGAATTGTTATTTTCTTTTTCATGGCTGTTCAACCTCTTTAGTAAACAGTTTTATCTAGTTAATAACATTTAATTAATTTAAACTATCTCAACTCATATTGCAATCACATTTCGTTAAAAATATCATTAAAAATCTGTTTCCCGGTTGCCATTTGAGTACCTCGAACACGGAGATAGTCAATCTTTGCTCGCAAAATATCATATTCCCATAATGATGACAGGTCATGGTCATTATAGTAATGAATTGTTACTTTAATGGGTGTGAGAGCAGTAATTATTCCTGTAAAATCATCACTCCCCTTATACTTTTCAGTGCCAATCACTACTGGAAGGCGGTTCTCATAGGAATCATTGAGAAGGTTTGATAATAGGTTCCCTTGGGTAATTGCTGGATGATTATCAATAAATTTTTGTACTTGCCAAATATCAAAATAGTTGTGATCATGGGCAACTTTAGTTTTTTCAGAAACCGCCATTAGGTAGTCACTATGGCGTTCCGTATAAAGAATACTTTTAATCCGGATAGCAATTAATCCGTTGATTTTACCATCCCAATCAATGCTGATCATCAAACAAAATACTGGATCGAGAGCAACGACAAAGCCGACATTAAAATAATCATCATTTGGCAAGTTATGAACCTCAATTAATGTTCCTTGCTGCTTGGCCATTGTTAATTGAACGCGATTTTCACTTTCACTTTCTTTTCTCATCTTTACTTCCTTAATATTAATTTTTCACATGATTAGATTTTTAAAATTTAATCACATCTCTACTTTTATTATAATCGCTACCAATGTAGATGCGATAACTTTTACCACGATAAGTTAAATCTGGTAACCACCAAATATTGTAAAATTAGTTATGTCATTCCACAATATTTTGTAGTAAGATATTTTTTGTGACAAAAAAGTAAAGAGGGGCCATTATGGTGATTATTACAGCAGGGATGATTGGTGTCGGTAAAACAACTTTAACCGAGAAGATTGCCGAACACTTACATACAAAAGCATTTTTTGAACCAGTCGGAGAAAATCCAGTTTTACCACTGTATTATAAAAATCCAAAACAGTACGGCTTTTTACTCCAAATTTATTTTTTAAACAAGCGTTTCTCAATGATTAAACAAGCACTCACTGATGATAACAATGTGCTTGACCGGTCGATTTACGAAGATGCCTTGTTTACGCGAGAAAATAACGCCGAGGGTAACATCACTGATACTGAATTAGAAGTATACTTAAAGCTTCTCGACAATATGATGAGTGACCTCCAACAATTACCTAAGCGCGCACCAGACTTAATGGTTTATTCTGAAACTGATTTTGAAACCATCTTATACCGAATTAAAAAGCGCGGGCGGGATTACGAGCAAATTGATACTAATCCAGAGTTAAAGGATTACTATTACAAGATGTGGAATGCCTACAAGCAATGGTACAAAGATTACGATGCTAGTCCAAAAATGAAAATTGATTTAGAGCGTTATGACCTTGAAGATCCTAAGAACGTTGAGGCGGTCTTAGCAATGATTGATGAACGGTTGAAGTCGTTACGCTAAATAATTGATAAGAGCATGATTAGAGTTTTACCTTTTAATCATGCTCTTTCTTTTTCTTTAACAAACGACGAAAAATTTCAATCATTCCTGCCGTCCCCACTCCACCAAGCAAAGGAACATATTGAGGGATATTAATATCGTTTTTCCTCGCTTGAACGGGATGTTTGTCAACAATTGGTGTCACCTTACTCTCCTCTTTACTGTCTGTCACCGGAACAGGATTAGCCTTTTCATTGCTGATGTTAACTTGATCATCATATTTAGTAAGTTGGTAAGTATCAATCAGCTGATTTAGCTTCCGATCATACTCCGGATCTGTTGCATATCGTCCGCAAAGTGCTCGTGTAGCTTCACGATAATTTTTGGTATTTTGACAGTGAACTCCTTGATAAAGTGGGGCTTCTAATGTTTGAGCATAATCTCTTAACGCTTCATATTCACTTGCATACTGCCGAAAATTACTAACAACCTGAAACTTATGTCCTTGCTCGTCATATTCAGTCGTGGGTTGAGCAACTGTTTGACGGGTAAAATACCCCTTAACCCCAAAAAGATTATTATTAGGCGCCTTTCCCAACGTACTGCATCCCCAATCGCTCTCTAAGGCCGCTTGTGCAATAATAATTGACGGATACAAATCATATTCCCGACCAATTTGTTGAGCAGCTGGGGCTATTCGATTAATAAATCGTGCTTGGCCTGCAGAAGGTTGTTGAGGTTGATAAACTTGCTCATCTTTTTTATCTTTTTCTAGCAGCCGCCTTTGTTCAGCAGAAGTTTCAGTTGATGATTGGACTATTTTATGCTCGGGCTCTTCATCTGCCCTTGTCAAAGCATTATTTTGCTCATTTTCCTTTGCTTGAGTAACATTTTCATATTCTGTTAAATAAGCATCAATATATTCTTCATCATGATTAACTAAGGTCTCTTCATCAATTGGCTTTGCACGTTTCACATCTTCATTTGCATCAAATTGTGCTTGTTGGATAGTGTCCGCTTTAATCGGTTGTCCATTAAGACTTGTTAAAACAATTAATGCACTCGTAATAGCACGACGATTTAACACAATAAAACACTCCTTCATAATGTCCTATAGTATATATACGTGAAAATTATGAATTTGCATTTTTAAACTAGAAAAGACTAGAAGAAAATTCTCCTAGTCTTTATGTTTTACATTTCAGGATATGTCGTTTCCTTGATATCCAACTTTTGATTCTTCAAGTTTGTTTTAACAACGGTAACATCACATGGTGCTTCACGAATAGTATAAGCAGCCGTTGAACCAACGAGCAGACGACCGACAACATTTAATCCGGTTGCGCCAATAATGATTAAATCAATATCATTTTCTTTAGGATAACGTTCCGCCAGTTCAACCTTAGCGTTACCAACCTTCACATCGGTTTTAATATCTTTTATTCCAGCGGCTTCTGCTTTTTTCTTGTAGTCAGCTAATTTCTTTTGCATCGTTTCGATTGCGGAATCATAAATGCTATGACTAACAAAGCCGTATCCACCAGGACCAGTACTTGGATAACGTTCACCATTGATAATACTTAGTAAATATAACTTGGCATCATTGGTCTTAGCAATGTCAACCGCTTTTTCAAAAGCCATATCAGCTTGCTTTGAACCATCAACACCAACAAGAATATTTTGATAACTCATTCTTGACACCTCCATCTTCTGTCTTTATTTTAGCACAAAATTAATCAGTAACGAGATTATTAATTGCTTCCATGTAAATCGCCATCGATGTAATTAAATCATTAACAGGTTGATATTCATTAGCCTGATGCATTGTATTTGGTGTATGCGGCATTAAAGCACCAAAGGCAACGCCCCGCTTCATTAAACGACCGTAAGTTCCTCCACCAACGACTTCTGGTTTTGCATTTACATCTCCAGTTTGGTCAATATAAGCTTGCATCAATGTCTTAACGATTGGATCTTCAGGGTCAACATAGTGAGGTTCTTGTGCTGGTCCTTGTTTAACATTAATTTCCAACTTATCAGCAATTGCTTTAACCGTTTCTTCTAGCTTATCTGGTGTCATGCCTTTAGGGAAGCGGAAGTTCATATCAATGTGACCACCCTTGTCCGCATTAAAGTTTAAGATTCCGGCATTCATGGTCAATTCACCCATTACCGGATCAGTGTAAGCACTATCAAAACCATCCATTCGCGTATCTAAATGAAGATAGTCAGCTAAGAATTCAATGAAACTCTTTGCGCCCCCACCAAAGTCATATCGGTTTAAGAACTTTGCAAGGTAGGTTGCTGCATTGATTCCCTTTTCTGGTTCCATTCCATGGGCAGCTTTTCCGATGACAGTAATTTTAAGACCTTTATCTGTTGATTCAATATTACCTTCAACCGGATTTTCTTCAATAAAGTGACCAAAATCATTCGTAACTTCTTGAGGATTATCTGTTCGAATAAGGGCCATTGCTTCCCGCGGTACCATGTTGAAACGCAAACCAGATTCAAAACTAACTAGTTGTGTTGATGCATTCCCATTGCCAGCAGGAACATCAAGTAAGAGTGATACTTGACCCTTTTCACCGTTAATTACTGGGAATTCCGCATCTGGTGAAAAACCAAGTGTTGGGGCTGGTTCAACTTCAAAGTAACGGTGCATTCCAGTCCAATTACTTTCTTCATCAGTTCCAACAATAAAACGAACTTTCTTGTTAAACTTTACACCTTGATCTTTCAAATACTTCAAGGCATAGTAAGCGGCCATTCCAGGTCCCTTATCATCAGAAGCACCACGACCATATAAGTTGCCATCCTTGATAACTGGGTCAAATGGATCCGTATCCCAGCCCTTACCAGCAGGCATTACATCAAGATGGGCTAAAATGGCAAGTGTCTCATCACCTTCACCCCATTCAGCATACCCAACAAGGTTATCGATGTTCTTTACTTTAAAACCGTCTTGTTCTGCCATCTCTAAAAATGCTTTTAGCGCTTGGGCGGGACGAGGGCCAAGCGGATATTCATCTGTTGCCGCCGAATCATCACGGACACTGGGGATCTTCATTAATGCGACGAGATCATTTAAATAGTTTTCTTTTTGTGCCTCTGCGGCTTTCATCCAATCAGTCAAGATTAATCCCTCCAAAATATTCTACTTTGACTAATTTTAATGATACCATTAAATTGTCTATTAAATAAAATAATAAGGAGTCTTAACTGTGAAAAAACTTACTGACCAAATCTTAAAGGATGTTATTACTCCCCGTCCTGAAGACAGTTTCAAAGGTACTTTTGGTAAGGTTACCCTTATCGGTGGCAATCGTAATTTTGGTGGCGCAATTATTATGGCGTCAACCGCGGCTGTCTGTGCTGGTGCCGGTCTTGTAACAACTGCCACTGATGAAATCAACGCTAGTGCCCTCCATGCGCAGTTGCCAGAAGCGATGTTCGCTGATTTTACTGATGATGCCTTAGTCGCTGATCTTACTAAAGCTGCTACCAGTGTGGTTGTTGGGCCAGGTCTTGGAAATGATGAAACAAGTTTACGAATTTTGAAGAATGTTTTTGCTCATACAACCGAGAAACAAAATGTGATCATTGATGGGTCAGCAATTACCCTTATGGCGATGGAAAAGCTTGAACAACCACAGGGAAACATTATTTATACTCCTCATGAAATGGAATGGCAACGGCTCTCTGGAATCAAGATTGGTGATCAAACCGAAAATAAAAACAAGGCGGCTCAAGAAAAACTTGGTGCTACTGTTGTCTTAAAGAAACACCATACGGAAATTTATACTAGTGACCAAGTATATCAATTGCCAATCGGTACCCCGGCCCAAGCGGTTGGTGGAATGGGTGATACTCTTGCCGGGATGGTGGGAGGTTTCACTGCTGAGTTTAACGAGAAGGCAGATAAAGCCGTCCTCGCTGCCGTTTATGCGCACAGTGCGATTGCAGAAAAGATCGCCGAAAGCCAGTATGTCGTTCTCCCTCACCAAATTAGTCGTGCTCTCCCAACCTTCATGAAAAAGATGGAGGGGATGAATGAAGACCACCATATTGGTTTTTTGAATTAAGAAATTTTAGGACATTAAAAAGGTTCAGAGCAAATTCTCACTCTGAACCTTTTTGTGTGCATTGTTATTTAATGTGTAAAATCGTTCGTAACCTTGCTACTCGTGGTCCCAATAGCTGATCAGCTAGGCGTGACTTTAAGCAGAGGTAAAGATAAATTCCTGCTCCGACTATTACTCCTGGAATCAAGGAGAAGAAAGCTGTGTAGCGCCCATATGGACTAACAAAATGGCCAATGATTAACATTACAATCTTTGTCCCAGCAAACATCACTAAGGAGTAAGCTAAAATCTGGTTAGTTGGTAGGGCCATCTTATCAAATCGTAGGTGAAATTCCATATTAAAGGAATGCAGGATCATATAGTTAATCACAAACATTGAAAGCCCAGTTGAAACCAGTGGTCCTAATCCTTCAAAAATCCAAATACATGGGAACTGGAGGATAAATTTAATTACGATTCCGATGGCTAAGAACATCATCATTTTTTTATTCTCAGAAATCCCCTGCATCATCGCTGCGGCCACAGTATACAAGCCTAACATAATCGAAATGTAAGCCGCAAATTGCAGTACCACGACCCCTGCCGCATCATAACGGTAAAAGACGGTGTAGATTTGCTGGGCAACCGCGGATAATCCAAGAGCTGCCGGAATCATCACGAAATAGAATAGCAAGAGAACATTTTGAATCTGTTTCCGCATATCCTCTTGATCGTTCTGGGCTCGGGCTGTCGCAAGCAAAGGAATAACTGTTGCGGCTAATGCGGAAGCCAATGAAATAACAATCATGTAAAGCTTATTGGCATTGAACGCAAACAAGGCATAAGTAACATCCATCTGATATTTAGTAAAGTGACCAACTAATGGCATCATCCGTTTAAAAGTATATTGGTCAATTAATTGGAAAATCGTTACCCCTGATTCAATAATGATGAACGGAATTGACTGATAAATAATCTTAAAAATTAATGTTTGGGTTGAAACCTCAGTGTTTACTTCACCATGTGCAACCAAGTCATTCATTTCACGTTGGTGACGCATCCAGGCAATTCCCAAGACGATCACTGCACCAATTGCCCCGATAAAGGCCGCAAATGTTGATTGGGAAACAGCACTAACCCAATTACCATTTTGAATCTTCATGATGAAATAAGTAGCCGCCAACATATAAATAACCCGAAAAAGCTGTTCAACAAATTGTGAAATTGCCGAGGGTGCCATCCAGTTATATCCTTGTAAAAATCCTCGGGTAATCGACATCCCCGGAATAATCAAAATAGCCCAAGCTAATGAACGGATAACCGGAATCATATTTGGATCTCCATTATCCATTAAACGGGCCCCAAACATCATTACTGTCGTACAAATTACACCCATTGCCATCGCAACGTACATTCCAGAATGATACAGTCGGCGACTAACGCCATACTGATTTATTCCATTATAATGCGCGACCATTTTAGAAATTGCAGAAGGAATACCTGCCGTTGCAATCACTAAAAACATATTATAAATATTGTAACCCTGAGCATATAAGGCATTCGCTTCATTACTGTAAGCTCCTAACCATGTGACCCACGGAATAATGTACAGCGCCCCTAAGATTCGCGAAGTAATACTACCAGCTGTCATCCAAGCTGATCCTGTAATCATTTTTGTTCGCGAATCTTTTTTAACGGTGGTGCTGCTCAAATCATTTACTTTATTTTCTTCCATGATTTGTTGCAATCCTACCTTTTTTATTTTAATCGAGTTTACGCAATCTTAATCATTTTATCGTGAATAAAAAGCTGGCGCAATTCGATTTACTCTTTTTAATATTTCTTTAACCTAGTATTGTTCCAAATCGACAGTTACCATTTTAATGATTTGATCTGGATGTTGTTGCTCTAATATCTCTAATGAGCTTACGGCAGGGGGCTCTTCAAAGTGGCCGAGCTTATCATTAAGGGTAATCGCTAAGCCCAATTTAGCAAAATCCATTGCCTCATCCATTGTTTTTCCCTGAGTAAATGCTTCCGGTAAATCTGGAAAATCAACTTGAATTTCATTATCTTTCGGGGTAAAAATTGCTGGGTAACTCACTATTTCCATAACTGGTCTCCTCAAATAAAAAGAAGCAGGAAAATATAAATTCCCTGCTCTTCATTAATTTACTATTTTGCAACGATATTAACGATTTTGTTAGGGACAACAATGACTTTCTTAATGTCTTTGCCGTCAGTAAACTTCTTAACATGTTCGTTTGCTAAAGCAAGTTGTTGTGCTTCATCACGGTCAGTATCCTTGGCCATCTTAATCTTAGCCCGTACCTTACCGTTAACCTGAACGATCATTTCAACTTCATCTTCAACTAAGGCTTTTGGATCGTAAGTTGGCCATGGTTGGTAAGTGATTGTCTCACTCTCACCGAATTGACTCCAGAGTTCCTCAGCCATGTGAGGCATGATTGGGGCAATCATCTTTACAAAGCCTTTCATGTATTCAACTGGTAAATCATCAACCTTGTAGGCTTCGTTTACAAAGACCATCAATTGAGAAATAGCCGTATTGAAGTGCATCCGTTCGTAGTCTTCGGTAACCTTCTTAACAGTTTGATTGTAAACCTTGGTAAGCTTGCCATCGTTGAAAGTAGATACCCGGTCACGGAGGTGGTTATTATCATCCATTAACAACCGCCATACACGATGAACCCACTTATTAGCACCATGAAGTCCCTTTTCATCCCAAGGCACAGATTCCTCAAGTGGTCCCATGAACATTTCATAAAGACGTAAAGTATCAGCCCCATATTGGTCAACAATGTCATCAGGGTTAACAACATTACCTTTGGACTTCGACATCTTTTCATGGTTTGAACCAAGAATCATCCCCTGGTTAACAAGCTTCATGAATGGTTCTTTAGTTGGTACGAGACCGAGGTCATAAAGAACCTTATGCCAGAATCGAGCATAGAGCAAGTGAAGAACAGCGTGTTCAGCCCCACCAACATAGAGATCAACTGGTGACCAATAATCAAGCGCTTCTTTTGAGGCAAATTCCTTGTCATTATGAGGATCGGTGTACCGAAGCCAGTACCATGATGAACCGGCCCACTGTGGCATGGTATTAGTCTCACGAAGACCATGACGACCATTTTCGTCATAAACGTTAACCCAATCTTCAACATTCGCCAATGGACTTTCACCAGTTCCTGATGGTTCGATGTTATCAGTCTTTGGCAATTCAAGTGGGAGTTCATCTTCTGGAACTAATGAGGTTGTCCCATCATCCCAGTGGATAACTGGAATTGGTTCCCCCCAGTAACGTTGCCGACTGAAGATCCAGTCACGAAGACGGTAGTTAACCTTCTTATGACCAGCATCGTGTTCTTCAAGCCAATCAATCATCTTTTGCTTTGCATCAGCAATGTTCAAGCCATCAAGGAAACCAGAATTAATGTGTTTACCGTCACCATCAAAAGCACCTTCTGACACATCTGTTCCTTCAATAACAGGCTTAATTGGCAAGTCAAACTTAGTAGCAAAGTCATAATCACGTTGATCTCCGGAAGGAACAGCCATTACTGCTCCAGTTCCATATGAAGCAAGCACGTAATCACTAATCCAAATTGGTAGTTTTTCACCGTTAACTGGATTAATAACGTAAGAACCAGTAAATACACCAGTCTTGTCCTTGTTTAAGTCAGTCCGCTCAAGATCAGACCGCCGTGATGCTTCTTCCTTGTACTTTTCAACTTCCGCCTTGTGTTCTGGTGTTGTCAATTGATCAACTAATTCTTGTTCGGGAGCAAGAACAACATAAGAAGCACCAAAGAGCGTATCTGCCCGCGTCGTAAACACTTCAATCTTAGTATCTTCATTCCCCACAACTGGGAAAAATACTGAAGCACCTTCTGAACGACCAATCCAGTTACGTTGCATTTCCTTAACGCTTTCCGGCCAGTCAACAAGATCAAGATCATCAATCAAACGATCCGCATAAGCAGTAATCTTTAAAACCCATTGGCGCATTGGCTTACGATAGACGGGATAGCCGCCACGTTTAGTCTTGCCATCTTCAACTTCTTCGTTGGCAACAACTGTCCCACCCATAAAATCAGGGGCCCAGTTAACCATAATTTCACTTTCGTAAGCAAGCCCCTTCTTATAGAGCTGTTCAAAAATCCATTGAGTCCACTTGTAGAATTTAGGATCAGTCGTATTTACTTCCCGGTCCCAGTCATATGAGAAGCCAAGTGATTGGATTTGGTCACGGAAATGATCAATATTTTTGTTCGTAAAGTCCTTAGGGTTGTGGCCAGTCTTTAATGCGTATTGTTCAGCTGGTAATCCAAATGCATCCCACCCCATTGGATGTAAGACATTAAATCCTTGCATCCGTTTCATCCGTGACATTACATCCGTAGCTGTATAACCTTCTGGGTGACCAACGTGGAGTCCTTGACCAGATGGATATGGGAACATGTCTAATGCATAATACTTCTTTTGGTCCTTATTAAGGTCTGCTTTAAAAGTTTCATTCTTCTTCCAAAACTTTTGCCACTTTTTTTCAATCGTCTTATGATCGTAAGCCATATTTTCTACTCCTTGTTCTGATTTTAATAATCGTAATAAAAAAGTCCCGTAGAAATCAATCTACGAGACGAAATAACTCCGCGGTACCACCCGTTTTCCATGGAATCCATGGCGCTTAGGACCTTAACGCGGTAAACGTCATTACCTACTAAAATTCAGTAATAATCACATCTAGATGAGTTCGTAAATGACCAGTCTCCTGTTCACACCACCACAGGATCTCTGCTGACCTCGTCAAAAACTACTATTTCTATTACGATCAAATATTTAACGCCTATTTTAACAACCACCGTTAATGATTGCAAGCGTGTAACTAAATTATTAGCCTAAAATTTCTTTTAATTCGTCAACTTTATCAAGGTGTTCCCATGGTAAATCCACATCAGTCCGACCAAAGTGACCATAAGCAGCAGTTTGCTTGTAAATTGGCCGCTTCAAGTCAAGCATTTCAATAATTCCAGCTGGACGTAAATCAAATACTTTTCGAACAGCGGCAATTAATTCTTCTTCTGAACGGGTACCGGTACCATAAGTATTAATCATGATCGATACTGGTTCTGCTACCCCGATGGCATAAGCAACTTGAATTTCAGCCTTCTTAGCATAACCCGCTGCAACAATGTTTTTAGCAATGTAGCGCGCAGCATAACTAGCAGAACGGTCAACCTTAGTAGCATCCTTGCCAGAAAAGGCTCCACCACCATGATGGGCAGCTCCACCATAAGTATCAACAATAATCTTTCGTCCAGTTAAACCAGCATCCCCTTGAGGTCCACCGATTACAAAGCGACCGGTTGGATTAATGAAGTACTTAGTTTGGTCATCAAGGTACTCAGCTGGAATGACTGCTTCAATCACTTGTTCTTTAATATCCTTTTTAATTTGATCAAGTGAAACCTCTGGATCATGCTGGGTACTTAAAACAACGGTATCAACACGTAATGGCTTGTCATTCTCATCGTATTCTACAGTTACTTCGGCCTTTGCATCTGGACGAAGGTAAGAGATAACACCATCCTTACGTAGTTGAGCAATCTTACGCATTAATTTATGGCTTAAAACCAATGTCAATGGCATGTATTCAGGTGTTTCGTCAGTAGCGTAACCAAACATCAATCCTTGGTCACCGGCACCAATCTTATCAAGCGGGTCAGCTTCACCTTCACGCGTTTCTAAGGAGTCATCAACCCCTTGCGCAATGTCTGGTGATTGTTCATCGATCGCAGTGATAACCGCACAGTTATCAGCATCGAAACCGTACTTGCCATCTGTATAACCGATCTTACGAATTGTGTCCCGCACAATCTGTTGGATATTAACATAGGCCTTAGTAGAAACTTCACCAAAGACTAATACTAATCCAGTAGTAACTGATGTTTCCACTGCAACCCGTGAATCAGGATCCTTCTTAAGCAATTCATCTAAAATCGCGTCACTGATTTGGTCAGCAATCTTATCTGGATGTCCCTCTGATACTGATTCGGATGTAAATAAATGTCGTTCTGCCATTTTCTAATTCCCCCATATTCTATTGAAACTTTCAAATAGTTTGTAGTTGCGGTTACAAGGCATCTTCACGTTCAGACGTGAATCCTATCGGGAATTGCTTTATAACGAGAATAATCTTAGCACAATTATTAACCAACAATCAATGTTAATCCATACATTCTTACTTCAAACGGGCATTGACCATCCCCACTGCCGTCATGAAAGAGTAAATAATTGTCGGGCCAACAAATTTAAAGCCATCCTTCCGCATTTGCTTGGCTATTTCTTCTGAAGCCGGTGTTTTAGGAGCTAATTTAATATCGGTAGTTAATCCCAAGTCTTGAGGTTGATCACCAACAAAGTGCCACACATAATTGTCAAATGTCTTTCCCGTTTTCCGTAATTTTAAAATCACTTGCGCATTATTAATTACCGCTAATATTTTACAACGATTACGAATAATAGTTTCATCTTCACATAATCGATTAATATCCTCATCAGTAAAGCACGCAACTTTTTCAATATTAAAATTAGCAAATGCCTGATTAAATGCTTCTCGTCGCCGCCAGATTGTTTGCCAGGTTAAACCGGCCTGAAATAATTCTAAAGATAACATTGCAAATAACTGCTGGTCATCATGAACTGGAAATCCCCAATAGTGATCATAATAGTTTTGCATTTCCGGTGTAGTATTAGCCCATCGTGGTCGTTTAAGTGTCATTATTAATACCTCTTTTTTAAATAAATAGGGAGCAGAAATTACCTCCTCCCTATTTTATATACGAATTTTTGGTTATTTTGTACTTTTTTCTTTATTAGTATTTTTTAGCATAAATGCTAGTATGAGACCAATCAATTCAGTGATGATCATGCCGATAAATACTAAATGATAGCCGTGAAGGGAAGCGATTTGAGCCGAACTTCCCCGCTGAAGTGCATTTGTAGTAGCAACCGTTAAGATCAGTGTTGAAATAGTAACACCCGCGGAACCGAGAACTTGCCGGACAATCGTAATTACGGCTGTTCCATGGGGTACTAATTCATCTGGCAAAGCATTTGCTCCCAGTGTAACAGCTGGCATCATCACAAACGCATTTCCTCCTTCAATCACCATTGCACAAATGATCATTCCCAGCAAGCTGAGATGGTTAAGGACGGTTAAGCCAGCAACCCAGCCGATAATAATCATAAACATTCCTACCAGCATTGTCGGTTTAAACCCAATCTTATCAGCTAATTTTCCGGACAAAGGATTCAAAATACTAAGAAAAACTGCTCCCGGCACTAGGGACATTCCTGAAACAAATGGATTAACTTTCAATACTCCTTGATAATAAAGAGGAAAAATAATTGTCGTTACAATTAATGCGATATACGAAATTGATGTCAAAAGAATTGCTAAATCATAATTAAAAGTCTTCAATACCCGCAATTCCAACAGTGGATGCTTGAGATGAAGCTGCCGAATACAGAACCAGATAACCGCAATAAGACTAACGATAAAGATTCCTGTATTTATTCCCCATGCAGGATTCTTTTTTCCGGTTTGGTCAACAACGTACATAATCCCAATCAATCCAACTAGTAAGATTACTGATAGCCAATCAAGGTTTGTTTCATGCCGCTCCATTACATCTTGGATCAACCCACTAGCAGCCATTAAAATAATTACCGAAATGACAAGCATGAACAGGATAAAAAGGCTCTTCCAGCTAAAGAATTTTAGAACAATTCCTGAAACAATCGGTCCACAGGCAAGAGCGGATCCCATTACTAAACCAGCAATTCCCATTGTTGAACCCCGCTCTTCTTTAGGCGTAATTTCAAGCAAAACGGTTTGATAAGATGGGAATAAAACTCCGACAGCAAAAGCTTCCATGGCCCGTCCAATCATCATAAACCAAAAGCCATTAATTCCCCAAGATGATGGTGTTAAAACAATCATCAAAGATCCGATATCAAATAGCCCCAGTGCTCCAATGAACATTGCCTTAAAACTCATATTGTTGAGCATCCATGGGCTAATTGGCATGCTGACACACATTACGAGCATAAAACCAGTCGTCAACCATTGAACTGTTGATGCTGAAACCCCAAAAGCATTCATTAAAGTTGGATAGGCAGTTGACAACGATGATTGACTAATTGACATCGTAAAGGTACCAACTAATAAAGTAAAAATAAACCAAAAGCGACGATATCTTTTTCCATTACGTGCGATACTTTGAGCCATATCACTCTCTCCCTCTTTAGAATAATTATTATCTGACTGCTAAATATTATAGGTTTTGAATTAGTGAATGTAAATGTTATAATGTTATTAGATTATAATTATTTTAAGAAAGGGGACGACATTATGGCAGAAGCAGAATTTGATCGAGCGCTTGACCATCTCCGCGAAAACAAGGTTCGTCTTACTCCCCAACGGAAAACCATCTTAAATTACTTAATCAACCATCATACTCATCCGAGCGTTGAAATGATTTATGATGACCTTAAAGACTCAGTTGCCAATATCAGCATGGCAACTGTATACAATACTCTAAAGCTCTTCGTTGATTACAATCTTGTAATTGAGCTAAAAAATGGTGATGGTAGTGCCCACTTTGACTATTTCGGCCATCCGCATTATCATGTCGTCTGCGATAATTGTGGTAAGATCTCTGATGTTTTTGATGAGCATTTTACTGCAATCACGAAAGAATTAACGGTTATGACTCATGAAAAGACTGGTTATCTAGTTACAGGAAATAACATCGAAGTCCATGGCATTTGTCCCGAGTGTCAACGTAAATTACATTTGAATCGTTAGTAAAAATTCCCCGAAAACTCGGGGAATTTTTTATGCTTTCTTTTGTGTTAATGAAGCAACGGCAAGAATTGCAAACCAAGCTAAAGTTAGTATAAGAGCAATTAAAGTTTGCTTCTCTATACATAAAATAATTAGCACAATAAAAAGAAAAACTAAAATAATATAGTCAGTAAAAGATGCGCCTGGCATCTTAAAAGTCCTTGATTGTAGTTGCTGCCGAATATATCTTAGGTGTACCAAAATGATGATAGCCCATACAAAGAGAAAACTTGTGGTAGCAACGCTGGAAACATAGGAAAGTTCCTAATCCCGGTAGCCATTGGGGAACTTGAGAAAACCATAGTTGAAAATATAAGCCAATGGCGGTAACTTCGGCCATCGCCAATGCTAGCCAACACGCCCAATATGTCCAGCCCATTACAAAACTCACACGATTACCAAGATAATCCCGAATCGCATCCATAAACGAATGATAATGTAAATCGGAAAGAAGCAATTCTTCTAGGGCTCGCATAATTCCAAAACAAATAATTCCAGTAATTAAATATGCTAAAAGAATGACGTGAATTACCTTCCCCGCTCCGAGAAATAATCCCGTCCCAATCGTTCCACCAAGCGCCCTTAATTGAATATGACGGCTTTTAAGTTTACGTGTAAATTCTTGTTTTTCTGCCATAATCCTCTCTTCCTCAATAATTGAAGTTTTATTAATCCTAGGCAGGTTTACTAGCCATTACTAAAAAAATCAACTATGATATATAACATTGAAAACCTATTGTATAGTATTTTTCGTAGAAGGAGAAATTACATTGCACGCACTAGTTCATTGGATCCCATTTTTCATTTATTTTTTTGCAGGCTCTGTCCTTATCACCCATAACCACCTTTGGGAAAAATTTCCTAACTTTGGCCAGCATATTACAATTGCAACCTTTTTTATCTACTTAACTGCAATTGACTGGCTCTGCTTAACCCCTTCAATATTTAATTTTAGTTCTGCTAATAAACTTTTATTTTATTTTCACGGGGTACCATTTAATATCATCCCCCTCCAAGGACTCAGCCAAGAATTTTTCTTAAACATTGTGATGACTTTACCACTAGGAGTTTATCTTTATTTGATTAATCACCAAATGCCTTTCAGTCGTGCTATTCTCTATGGCTTTTTCTTCAGCCTATTTATCGAGTGTAACCAATTTGTTTGCGACCTTCTTTTCCATATTGGAAGAGTTGCTGATGTGGATGATTTGATTAGCAATACTATCGGAACTACAATTGGTTTTGCAGTAACAATCATACTTGATCAAACGATTTTTCATCAAGTTATTAAACAATTTATGTTAGTAGGTGGAAAATCTGATAAACTGAATAACTGAGGTGGTAAAAGATGATTACAAATGAACAAAGAGCGCACGATATTGCTCTTACCTTACTACAATCACGAGCAAAAGATCTAAAGCCAATTGAAGCATATCATGAATATGTCAATTCATTATTACCAATCTTAAAGGAGATTGATAAGGATTTTCCCAACGGGATTAAAGAGCACCTTTAATTTCCTGGAAAATTACGACAAAAGGGACTATAACATAAGTCAAGTTGCTTTCATAAAAAGCAAATATGCAGTACAACAATAGGCCTCCAACGTCCGGCAAAAACGAACGTTGGAGGCCTATTGTTGCTTACGGGGACTCCCAGAGCTAGCTTTGCGTCGAAAAACGAAGTCATAAGTGACTTCTGTCTCGCCCCCCCTTTTGCTATTTCATCCTAATATTATAACTACTTTTATTATAACTACTTTATTGATAATCTCTTTCTTCTTGTTTTATCAATCCAATTGAATTATGATATTAATGATTTTATTTTTAGGGAGGTTTTTCAATGTTTGAAGAAACTAAAAGAGGCTTTGACTGGTTTAGCTTAATTATCGGGGTCTTATTTATCATTGCTGGAATCGCATCATTCATGCGCCCAGATAAAACCCTTCACTTCTTAGCCATTGTTGCTGGAATTGCTTTTATTTTCCGCGGAATTTATGAATTATGGTTCCGTCAACAAATTAGTCAAGTCTTGGAAGAATCATCAGGTTGGTTAATTTTTTCTGCAATTTTAGATATTATTTTAGGAATTATTTTTCTGTTCCAACCAAGTTTTGGTGTACTCTTTATTGCTATTATCTTCGCTATCTGGTTTATTCTTGACTCAATCACTGAATTGCTCAGTGCCAAGTTTTTCAAGGAATTTCATCGAGGATACTACTGGTTCATTGTAATTCTAGCAATTTTGAGCTTGGTATTAGGGGTTATTCTTTTATTTAGCCCATTACTTTCTGCTATTACAGTGGTATGGTTAGTTTCAACATTCTTGATTGTTTTCGGAATTATGAAACTTATTCAAGCATTTTAACTTATACCTTGCGTTAAAAGAGATCAGTTTTGCTGGTCTCTTTTAATTTTACGAATATTTTGAATTACAATCTTTTTTCCATCATCAAATATTAGGTGATGAGCATGATGATCAATTCGTTTTAATTGACCTGTGTATTCTTCATAAAAACCTGTTCTACCATTAAAAAATTCAACCTTTACTATCGGATGCGATTGATCTCGTTCAATCATGGCAAGTTGAAATTTTATTCGATGCCTCATCTCAGCTGTGGGATAAGTTTTATGACCATACTTTTCCCCTACCTTTGCTAATAATTGATGATAGCCAGTCAAGGCTGCAAAAGGAGAAAACTGAGCAGCCCGATCTTTCGTGGACATTGGTGTATGAGCTTGAGAAATATGTCGAGGGATGTTGATAATATCCCGATATTTTGAGATATCACTGAACAAGCTTTTTTCTATTTTCAATAGATCTTCATTTTCCCTCATGCTTGATGTCCCCCAATCTGATTATTTCTTTCTAAAATAGTGGCACCTTTTTTCAAATCAGCCGCTCGAATAATGGCGTTTTTACCATATTCATTTTGCAAATCAAGGACAAGTCTTTGCAGTTTTTGATCATTTTTTTGAACTTGGGAACGATTTTTATGTTTTTTTGTTGAGTCAGTAAATAAATCTAACTGCTCATTATAATTCGCCAATCGAGCAAGCGTTGGTGAGAGAAGGTGGTTCGCTATTACCGTAATTTTGCGAACTGTCAATCGCCGATCAAGGCCAGAATCATATAGCTTCATAAATGCCTCCATTAATTCTGTACCAGATGAAGTTGGTAAGGGAAGATTAGTCCTTCTATGCATTGGCTTTGGTACCTGGCGTCCATAGAAGTCTGTCACTAATGACCCTTGGTAATCCTCAGATATGTTAGAAATATCATATGCGATCCTTAAAGCAACTTGATCAGTTACTAAGTTTTGCTTGGTTAACTGAAGAGCTAGCGAATTAACCATCTCTTGAATCACTAACCGGGTTTCTGTAAAGCTATAAGGTCGTGGTAATACCTGGCCAGAATATATCCCGTGATCAGATGAATGATAATTCTTGATATCTTTAATGGACGCGGGCTCGTATCCCCATGCATGGTCAATAATGATTTCCGCATTTTTTCCAAATTCGCGGTATAATACTTCCTCATTCATTGGATCAGATAATTTTCCCAATGAACAACGAGCAATATCTCCCATTGTATGCAGACCCAGCTTTTTTAGTCGGCGCGCATATCCAGGACCAATTCGCCAAAAGTCTGTTAGGGGCTGGTGCGCCCAAAGGTAACGGCGAAAAGTATGTTCATTCATCTGTGCAATCCGGACCCCGTCTTTATCTCCTGGAATTCGTTTAGCTACTATATCCATCGCTACTTTCGCTAAGAAAAGATTGGTCCCAATCCCTGCCGTTGCAGTAATTTGCGTCTCTGCTTTGATTGTTTGGATAATTTCCTTAGCTAAGGAACGGGCGCTAACATGGTATTCATTAAGATAATCAGTAATATCCATCATTACCTCATCAATAGAATAAACGTGGATCTTTTCTGGTGGTAAATAGCGTAAATAAATTTCATAGATGGCGGCACTTTTTTCAAGATAAAAATTCATTCGTGGACGTGCGATCTTATAACCAATTTTAAGTTCCGGTGATTTTAATAGTTCATTCCGATAGATTGAAACAACTGGTGATAATCGCTGGCGAGCCATTTCTTCGGCACGACAATTATTCAAGTACGCTACCCGTTGTTCTACCTCATACAATCGCGGACGACCAGCAACGCCAAATTTTTTCAAAGCTGGTGAGACGGCAAGACAAATTGTCTTACTAGTTCGCGATTCGTCGGCAACTACTAGGTTAACATTTAAAGGATCGAGCCCATACTCAGTACATTCGACCGAGGCATAAAATGATTTTAAATCAATTGCCATATATGTTTGCCCCATTGTAATGTACCTCCATTGCTTTAGTAAATACTATTATATCCTTTGCCGAACATATGTTCAAGAAACGAACAAAAAAATAAGGAGATTGAAAAAAACTTTTGTTTTTTCTCAACCTCCTTATTTAACTTAATTTAATTATTCAATATCAATATGATTTTCATCGTCATCAGTCTCGTCCTTCTTAGGAAGAGTAATTGTCAAAACACCATTCTTATATTGAGCCTTGATATCCTTCTTATTTACATCTGGTAAACGGTATTGCCGACTCATTTGGCCATACCGCCGCTCAGAATGCAAAACGTTGCCATCCTTGTCACCATCATCATCAAAGGTATCCCGATGACCAGTAACTGTCAAAATATCATTAGCATAATTAATGTGAATATCCTTCTTATCAAATCCAGGCATGTCAATCTTTACGGTATAATTCTTGTCATCTTCTGTAACATCTGTCTTCATGTGATCAGCAACTGGAGTTAGGTTAGAGAAGAAATCATCGTTCATCCAGTTACGCATGTTCATCAAACTATCAAATAAGTTATTACGGTTTTGTAATTCATTAGCCATAAAGAATGCTTCCTTTCTTTCTTATTCACTGTCTATGTTAAATGCTTTCAAATAAAATGCAACTAATATGCTAGGGCCCATTGACTAAAAAGAATATAATAAAAGTAGGAAAACAGAAAGGAGCTGCGCAAGATGAAAAAAGTCACAATCAATAATGTTTCAATGCCTGCAATTGGAATTGGAACATGGAATATGGGTGATTCCCTCGTCAATCGCTCAACAGAAATTAAAGCAATCCAAACAGCAATTGACGCTGGCGCACAAGCTATTGACACGGCGGAAATGTATGGCGATGGTCGTTCTGAAGCGCTTGTAGCTGAGGCCATCAAACCATATAGCCGAGAAAAGCTATTCTTAATTGATAAAGTTCTTCCTTCAAATGCCAGTAAGATAAAACTTGAGCATAGTTTAGATCAAAGCTTAGCAGCCGTAGGAACAGACTATTTTGACCTTTATCTTTTACACTGGCGGGGTGGGATTCCGTTAGCAGAAACAGTCAACGAATTAGAAAGAGTTAAAAAGGCAGGAAAGATTAAAGCATGGGGGGTCTCAAACTTCGATGTCAGTGATCTTGAAGAATTATGGCGCCTAAAAAATGGCACTGATTGCGTTGCCAACGAAGATCTCTATAATCTCGATAGTCGCGGAATTGAATTTGACCTCCTTCCCTTAATGAAACAGCATCAACTCCCATTAATAGCCTATTCCCCGCTTGCACAAGGTGATAGCTTATCGGGAAAGTTAACTGAGAATCCGCTACTAAAAGAAATTGCCGCAGATCACCATGTGACCGTTAGTCAGATCATGCTTGCATGGGTTTTGAGAATTGGAAATGTCCTTGCTATTCCAAAGAGCAGTAACCCAAAACATGCTGAAGAAAATGTTGCAGCTGGTAATATTGAACTAAGTGATGATGAACTACTCGCTTTACAAAAAGAGTTTCCATCACCAAACAAAAAAGAACCCCTTGCAGTAATTTAATAGCGACGTGGCGTAGTAATAGACTAAAAATCGAACTACAACTTTGTAAAAGGCAAAATTGTAGTTCGATTTTTATATAAGGCAAGCTAATTAATTTTCTTGATTAGCCTTTACTGGGTGATAGCGATGAAGACGTTGAGATCCTACATCAATTTCTGCTGGGTTGCCTTTGTGACCCGGCTTAATCTCAACAAGGCCTAACTTAATAGCCCCCACTGGACAAACAAGTGCACAAAGTTGACAACCGACACACTTACTCTTATCAAAGACTGGTTGCCGTTTTTCATCATCCCAAGTTAAAGCTTGGTGGGCACCATCTTGACATGAGATAAAGCAACGACCACAACCGATACACTTATCCCAATCGATCTTAGGGTAAACCTTGTAATTTCGGTCAAGTTGGTTAGTAGGGATAATATTCTTATTAGCTAAGCCGACAAGATCTTGAAGGTGGTCTACATGTTGTTCTTCCATATAATGCATTAAACCATTAGTAAGATCATCAATGATACGATAACCATATTCCATGATCGCAGTTGTAACTTGGAGAGTAGTGGCACCCAAAAGAATAAATTCAGCAGCATCTTCCCAGGTCTCAATTCCCCCAATCCCAGAAATTGGTAGTTGTTCAAGGCCAGCTGCTGAGCGTAATTGTTGTAAGAAACGTAAAGCAATTGGTTTAACAGCTTTCCCAGATAATCCAGAAACAGCAGATTTACCATCAATATTTGGTAAACCAACCTTCTTCTTAAGATCAACATCAACAATTGATTTAACCGTATTGATTGCGGAGAAGCCATCTGCCCCTCCTTCTAGACATGCCTTAACAACCGGAACCATCGTCGTAATATTGGGTGTCATCTTTGCAAGAACTGGAAGACTCGTCCCGCGTTTAACAGCTTCACAATTCTTCTTACATAATTCTGGATTAGTTCCCACATCAGAACCCATGGTATGGGAGGTCATCTGCGGACAAGAGAAGTTTAATTCAATCATATCAGCTCCAGCCTCAGTTACTAACTTGGCTAAGTTGGTCCAGTCTTCCAAGGTTTCACCCATAATCGAAGCAATCAAGACCTTATTGGGATATTCCTCTTTTAACCGTCGCATATCAGCCAAGTCCTGTTCCAAGGGGTGTTCTGATAATTGTTCCATATTCTTAAAAGCAACAAAATGCATGTCTTCCTTGGCTAATTCATCGAATCGGGGAGAAACTTCATCAATCTTAAAGTGTGTTGGTGATAAAGTCTTATATACGATTCCACCCCAACCAGCGTCATACGCATTCTTACACATTTCGTAACAGTTCCCAACAGGTGAGGACGACAAGCAAAATGGATTTTCAAAATGAACGCCTAAAAAGTCTACAGATAAATCTTTTTTAATCATTTTCTTGTCCTCCTAACAACCGATCTATTTCTTCTGCTACTTCTTTTCCTTTCTGTACAGCTACTACAACGGTTTTATTTCCGGCAACAATATCACCAGTCGCAAAGACTTTGGGATCTTTTGTCCGGAATCGTGGTTCACGGAATGGAATTTCATTATGCTGTAAGTCAATGTCTAGTCCTTCTGCATTAGCTTTTTGACCAACTGCTAAAATAATCTTATCAGCAGTAATAGTTAATTCACTCTTAATCTTCCGGTGAGTAAAGGTAGCACGATTCTGATGAACTTCTTTGGGAACGTAACCATCAACAATTGTTACACCAGCTTCTTGAGCACCGGCAAGTTCTTTTTTAGAAGCTTTGAATTCATCAAACTGCTCATAAACAACATCGGTGACATAAGGAACGTTAAGCTTCTTTAAGGTTGTTACAACATCCATTGCAACATCCCCACCACCAATAACAAGGACATTTTGCGGAAGATCTTCTAAATTGCCCTTACTTTCTTTTGCCCGGGCTAGGAATGAGATTGCTGATTCGGTACAGATATTGTGTTCAAACATTGGAAGCATCTTTGCTTCACTTGTCCCAATAGCAACAATTACTGCATTGTAACGAGCTTTAAGGTCATCCATTGAAATATCTTTACCGACAGTTGTGTTATAGACAATGTGAGCACCAAGGTCGACAATTCGTTGAACTTCATAATCCACAATTTCTTCCGGCAACCGATACTCAGGAATGCCATAGGTCAAGTAACCGCCAGCCTTAGCAGCTTTTTCATAGATATCAACTGCATAGCCCTTTTCACGGAGAGTCGTAGCTGCCTGTAAACCTGATGAGCCACTACCAATGATGGCAATACTCATCCCGTTTGGCTTACCGGCTTTAAGGATCTTCATATTCATCTTTCGTTCCATATCAGTGACATACCGTTGAATCCCACCGATATCAATTGGTCCGTCGATTTTAGCCCGAGTACAGGCCTTTTCACAGTAACGTTCAGTTGGACAAACACGCGCACAGATTGATCCTAACGCATTGTTTTCCCGAATCGTTTCAGCTGCCCCTTTGACATTACGAAAAAGAACGCTTCGAATAAATTTTGCCGGATTAGTATGTGCTGGGCAGGCTTGTGAACATGGTGCATCATGACATAATAAACATCGTGCAGCTTCCTGCATTACGGTTGTCATCGTGTAACCTTTCGACTCTGTTTCATACTTTGAAGTCATTAGACACCCTCCTCTAAGTTGTGACTCTTTGACAATTTTGTGATAAACGTAACTTTATATATAAATAATATTATATAAACACTTTCAAGATAAGTAGGCGATCCCCTTAATATATGGCATCATTTATTCTTAAAGTTGGTATTTTTGTATATACAATATGAATATTTTTATTTAACATCTCCAACTGTTTTTGTATCAAACCTCACAAAAAGAGTCTTATCACTTAAGAAAAAAGTAAATTCCTTGTACAATTATTACAGAGACAAGATTTGGTTAAATTGAAAGAAGGATTAACATGAAATTTATTTCTTGGAGTGTCAATGGCTTAAAATCAGCCATTACTCATGGATTTGTCGAAGATTTTAAACGCCAAGATGCTGACTTCTTCTGTCTACAACGAACACGATTGGATAAAGGTGAAAAACCGATTCAAATTCCTAATTATTACCAATACTGGAATTATGCGGAAAAGAAGGGATATTCTGGTACCGCCATTTTCACTAAATATAAGCCAGAAAACGTTATATATGGAATGAATAATTCAATCTTTGACAAAGAAGGGCGGCTAATCACGCTTGAATATCCAAACTTCTATTTGATTGATGTATACGTCCCAGTTTCAGGGGAAAAGTTGCAACACCTTGATTATCGTCTTGACTGGGATCGTGCTTTCCTTGATTATGTTACTAATTTGCAAAGTAGTAAGCCAGTAATCATTGGTGGTGATATGAGCGTTGCCTATCAACCAATTGACCTAGCAGAGCCAACAGAAGATCATCATAAAGCCGGCTTTACAAAACAAGAACGAGTTGATTTTGGTAAATTGCTTAATGCCGGCTTTACGGATACTTTCCGTTATCTCCACCCTAATTTACATGGTGCCTATACCTGGTGGAGTTATCGTTATGATGCACGGGAACGAAATGTAGGTTGGCGTCTCGACTACTTCTTAGTTTCTGATGTATGGAAAGAACGAATTGAAGAAGCCAAGATTCTTTCAGATGTTAAAGGTTCAAGTCACTGTCCGATTGAACTTATTGCTAATGTTGAATTATAAGAAAACCGAACTGAATTTTATAATAGTTAAACGAAAAGAGGTTGGAAAAACTAAAATTTTTCCAACCTCTTTTATCGTATGTTTGAAATTTGTTGATTATCTATTTTATTAAATCTTATTTTAGTACCAACCGTGTGATTGCCAGAATGATTGAGCAGCACTCCATGAACCGTAACGGCTAGCTACGTATTGATCAGCTACTCGTTCTTGGTTAGCTTCTGAGTAGTCACCGTTTAAGTATGATGCTGACAATTGGTACTTACCAATGTATTGACCATTCCGTGCACTGTAGCTACCACCTGATTCGCGAGCTGCGATCCAAGCCTTGGCAGCAGCATCATTTCCAGCTACATTTGAGTTATAGCCAGTTGATGCTTGAGCACTAGATGGTTGTTGTACATTTTGTGTTTGTGGAGTTTGTACTTGTTGTTGAGCAACCGGTGCTCCTTGGTTTGATTGTACTTGTTGGTTTTGTTGTGCTTGATTTTCAGCAGGTGTAGCTTGTGTATCTGCTTGTGGTGCAACATTTGCGGCTGGTAAAGTAGCAACTTCTTCTTGAGTAGCTGGTGCAACTTCACCATCATCCTTGATTACTAATTGTTGACCAACGTAAATCAAGTTCTTATCAGCAATATTATTATGGTTTGCTAATGTATCTACAAAAGTTAGATCGTGACCTAATTTGTAAGAAATCCCAGAAAGGGTGTCACCTGCTTGCACCGTGTAAATACTATCGGCGTTTGCAGTCGTTGCAGTAGCTACTGTTCCTAATGCAACTGCACCAGTAATCGCTGCTGTAATCTTGGCTACTTTCTTAGATAACTTCATTATAAATTCAATCCATCCTTTTCTCTTAATTAATCAAATAACTCATTTCAACGATAACTACTATACAGGATTAGGGTTACGAACGGGTTACTAGGACTTATCAAATTTCGTTATTTCTGTAATTTTTTGTAACAAACGTTCGCTGATTTTTTTATAGTCGCTCAAACGTTGATTTAATCGCTTTTGAGTAACTCGTAAAATTATAACTAGAATTATCTCATGTAAAAATTATTCAAAAAAACTGCTCATTTTTTCTTGACGACACAAAAAGCGCCCTGTAACAGACTGTTTGTTACAGGGCGATGACAAAATTGTCTTAATCGTAATCTTAATTATTCATCAAAACATCAAGCAATTCTTGAGCTGATTCTTTCAAAGCATCTTTTGACTTATCATTACCAAGGTGAGTAAAGATTTCTCCCACGTATACATCTTGGTCAAATAACTTTGTAAAGACCTTGTCAATAATTGGCTTAGTTAATTCTGGTTCTTGAACTGGACCAAATGGGTTAGCAAAGAATGTCTTGCTCATTCCAACTTCATCAGTTGTTCCAAGAGCTTTCCGTTGCCCAGCAATAAATACTTTTTCTGCCTCTTCCTTTGTATCAAAACGATGAATACCAACTTCATCACTATAATTGTTAGCGTATAGCCACATATCAATATGGTGATGTTTGATTACATTTTCGTAGGTATCAGCAGGAATAATAACCCGGGCATTCTTTTGTTCAGGATTAAGGTAAACACCACGGTCCATGTTATTGAAGGCCACGGCACTACTCAAATCATCAAGACGAACAAAGGCACCCGTTTCTGTTCCTTGAGCATATACCCCTGGTTCACCATCAGTAAGGGTAAAGCTTCCCATGTCATCAAAGATTGTTTCCATGCTAACAATCTTATCGTCAGCTAATTCTTGCAATGCTTCAATTGATTCTGACTTTCCGGCACCTGAATCACCGAAGAAAACAACATTCTTTTCTTTACCATTAGTAAATTTAATCTTCAACATGGAACCGTGAATTGGCAAGCGGCCATTGTAAATTTGATGAAGGTTATGGAGCGTCAAGCACATCTTCTTCATGTAACCAAAGTAAGTAGTCTTATCTGTGTAAGGTACTTCACCGACCCATAAATCATTCTTTTCGTCACGATAGTAATGAGAAACCATGCCTTCTGTTTCTTTTAGACCGAAAAGAAGAATCATATCAGGTTTTTGCCCCTTAATCTCATCAGGGGATGCAATTTCAAATAAGTTCGAAAGAGCGATCCCATTTACCAAGTAATCAACATTGAAGTAAATAAAAGCTAAACTTTCACCAATCTTAGCTGGGTAACAATACCATTTACCACGTTCACCACGGAAACGTTCGATCGGGTTATCTTTTACTTCAGAAAAGACCCCTTCCCGTTTGTTGCTCTTAGTATGCATCATCATTGGCGGACGAAGCATCACGGTATTAATAAAATCAATATCCTTTAATTCTTCATAACCAGCTGGAATCTTCCAATCTTGTTGTTGAACTAAAATTGTTGCGTTAGTTGCCGCATTAACTTGTCGATAAGTCCGGTTTTCAAAACCTTGGAGCTTTTCTTCGAGGATCCGGTATGCTTTACGCACTAAGTCGTTGAATTGAGTATCAATAGTCCGGAATTCGTTACCGATAATCTGATTATCACTAAGATTAATTACTGATACCCGTAATAGTGAACGATAGTATGAGTATAATTCTTCAACACTCTCAAGAATATCTTTAGGGTCATATTCATCAAATGCACTATCATCATCAAAAAGAACTTTCTTTAAGATATCAACAAACTTGTTAACAGTGGCATTATCAAAAGCATCATCATCATTATCAGGGTTACGCGAAGCTAAATACAGACGAACAATTTCCTTTACTTCATCACTATTAATTAATGAAGGAATATCAGTAAAGTAATTTTGACTATAGTTTAACGTTGCAACACTGCGGTCAGGATTTACATATAATGATTTTGTATCAATAATCTGACTCTCTTTTGACATGGATCTCATCCTTTCATCACTTGAATAACTCTATTATAATATATTTTTTAAGATTAGGATGAAAATAATATTAACTTTTTTTCATTTTACAAAAAAGAGGAAATCATCCCTTTTACTGAGACAATTTCCTACTTTAACAATTAATAATTAAATTTTAGTACCAACCATGTGATTGCCAGAATGATTGAGCAGCACTCCATGAACCATAACGGCTAGTTACGTATTGGTCAGCTACTCGTTCTTGGTTAGCTTCTGAGTAGTCACCATTTAAGTATGATGCTGACAATTGGTACTTACCAACGTATTGACCGTTACGAGCACTGTAGCTACCGCCTGATTCGCGAGCTGCAATCCAAGCCTTAGCCGCAGCATCATTACCACTAACACTTGCGCTGTAGTTTGAACTAGTAGCTTGTGCTTGTACTGGTGCACTATAGCTTTGTTGAGCAGCAGCTGAAACAGTTGATTGTTGTGGAGCTACTGATTGAACTGGTGCTTGTTGTTGAACCGGTGCTTGGGATTGTACTGGAGCCTGTGATTGAGTAGGAGCAGAAACCGGTGCAGCTGAAGATTGTACTTGGCTAGTTGCTACTGGAGCTTGACTAGGTTGTTGGCTTTCAACACTAGCTGATACCGGAGCCTGACTAGGTTGTTGACTTTCAACACTAGCTGATGCTGGAGCTTGAGATACTTCAGGTAAGGTAGCTGCTTGTTGAGCAGTAGCTTGGGTCACTTCACCGTCGTCTTTAATTACTAACTTTTGACCAACATAAATTAAGTTCTTATTGGCAATTTGATTAGTTGAAACTAAAGAGTCAACATAAGTTAAGTCATGACCTAACTTATAGGAAATACTTGATAAAGTATCACCACTTTGCACCGTGTAAACAGAATCAGCGTTAGCAGTAGTTGCAGTAGCAAATGTTCCCAAAGCAACAGCACCTGCAACGGCAGCAGTGATTTTCGCGATGTTCTTAGTTAACTTCATAAAGAAAAATCCCATCCTTTTCATAAAATTCTTTTTTATTAATTAGTTATTTATTAATTTAGTTTAAGTTGTTGAGTTCTCATATCTCTCAACAACTATTACTATACTCCCTTAAAATTACATACGGATTACTCCGAAATATCAATTCAGTTGATTTTCGTAATACTTTGTAATAAAAATTTTAATAGTCTGTCAAGTAAATCAACCTCGGCCACGCCCTGATGGCAACTTAGGCCTGGCTAACTTTCCCCCAGAATTAGCCAAAATTTGTAACATAATAATAAATAAGTCGCTGAATTGTTCTTAAAAGAAGAATTTCAACGACTTATTTTTCGTTATTAATATTTTCTTGTAACATTGCTGTAATTAACTTTAGTTCTGTTCAGCACTCATTATTTGTTTTAACCAGCTCTCACTACTAGCTAATTCTTTTAATGGATGAATATCCTCGCTAATTGTCAGTGGTTCTCCGGCTTTTACTTTAAAAGGTGCTTCATTGACCATTTCAGGATCCCGATACTGGGTAAGAGTGGCAGAAGTTCCCTTACCAAAACCATCGACCATTGCAGTTAAATGTTGTGTCCCGCTTAAAGCAATCGTCGGAGCCCACTGCGTATTTTGCCCATCCAGAAAACTATAAAGATCAACAGTCGCTTTAGTTTGAACTTGACTCGCTACTTCAAACTGCAACGTTGACCCATGAGCCTGATATGCATGGATTGTCCGATAGATATTTTTACTAGTTGAGTGATTTGCCTGGCGGTACGTGACATGCGCGTTAGCTCCTACTAAAATCTCTGTCCCTTCATATGATGGCAATATCGTATCATTAACCATTCGTTCTTCAATTATTGCATGAGCTCCTGCACTGATAACAATAATATTATGAACGTTTGCAGAGTTAAGGTGAGGATTAAAAACAATTGGACGCTCCCGAATAATTTGTGGACGCAGATATATAAACTGGCCACAATTAATATTTGCAAGGTGGGTGGCCACTAACTGGCTATCCTGCCAAAAGATGGCCTTCTCCATCAAATTTTCCTGTAGTAACGTTGAATATTCATTAACAGCTTCTTCAAGAGGCATCGCTGTTAACCTATCTTCCTGTAAGGAAAGCCAGCCCTTGCTTACGCCAGTTGTCCCTTTTTGCCAGTAATCTATCCATTCTTCTTGGCCCGGTAAAGTTGGGAAACGTGCTTGGAGTAGAACTGCCAGTTGACGTTTTTTCTCTAACCATGCTGGCTCTTGCTTCCAAATTTTTGCCATCATTTTCTCCTCTAATGAACAAGTTTATCCCAAATAACCACTTTCCCCGTTTGAAGAGATTGCGGAACATCAATAATTCGTTGGTTAGAACTCCCCCTAAATTGAAGGGTAAGGTCCTTTTTAGCCAGCAAGAATCGGCCATCGACTAAGATATCGAGATAGTGCAGAAGTTCAAGTTTATCGCTCGACTCCTTCATTAATTCTTCCCAAGTATATCCAGACCAAGACCAAATATCCTTTTCATGGCCGAATTCTTTCCGGACCCGTTTAACTAACTTAAGGCAAACCTGAGTATTAAGAAATGGTTCACCGCCCAATAAAGTTAATCCTTGAACATAGCTTTGAGAAAGATCTTCAATAATCTGGTCTTCTAAATCCTGGGTGTAGGGTTGTCCGTAATGAAAATTCTGCGCCGCCTTGTTATAGCAACCAGGGCAATTAAAAAGACAGCCACTAACATATAAACTACACCGGACCCCTTCTCCATCCACAAAATTAAAGGGCTTATAGTCTGCAATATATTGTAGTGAATGATCCTTCGCTAACCATTCTTGTGGTTTAGGGTTACGGGGTAATCGTGTTTCTACCATTTATTTTTCCTCCTATATAATAAAAGACCGGTAGCTTTGCGAGCAACTGGCCTTTTGATAATTAAATTTGATCACCAGTAATATGAGCATGGGCTTTATTATCCATTTGCCGGTGCTGTTCAAATTCAGCTGCATTCTTGATCATTCCTGCATTCATATGTTTAACCCGGTGAATAATTTCCTCATGCCGTCCATGAACCATTGGTCGCTGCTGAGGGTTACCAAGATAACCACATGTCCGCTTAACAACATCACAAGTTGCTGGGTCATGGTTTCCACACTGCGGACACTTAAAACCACGAGCAGTTGCTTCAAATTCACCTTTGAATCCACACTTAAAACACTGATCAATTGAAGTATTCGTTCCAAGATAACCTACATGCTCATATGCCCAGTCCCAAACCGCTTCTAAAGCTTTTGGATTTTGGCGCAAGTTAGGATATTCGCAATAATGAATAAAGCCACCGGCCGCATACTTAGGAAAAGCCTCTTCAAATGATAATTTTTCAAATGGTGTCGGATGTTTACGGACATCATAGTGGAAGCTATTTGTGTAGTATTCCTTATCAGTTACATCTTCAACCCGACCAAACTTCTTCAAATCATCTTGACAGAATGTATCTGTTAACGATTCGGCAGGAGTGGAATAAAGACTAAAGTGGTATCCTTCTTCTTTTTCCCATTCAGCACATAAATCATGCATTGCCTTAGTAATTGCAATTGCAAAGTCATGTGCTTCTTTATTATGCTCCCAATTTGACCCATAGAAAGTCGTACATACTTCATATAAACCAATATAACCTAGCGAAACGGTCGCCCGACTATTCTTAAAGACTTCATCGACACTATCAGTCTTTTTTAACCGTTTACCAAATGCACCATACATATACAGGAGGGGAGCATTTTCCGGTTTAGCTTCTTTAGTGCGCTTAATCCGGTAATCCAAGGCAATCTTACAAATATTCATCTTCTCTTGAAAGATCTCCCAGAAGAGTTGCTTATCGCCATGAGCCTCAAGGGCAATCCGTGGCAAGTTAACCGTCACAACCCCTAAGTTCATCCGTCCTGAGTTTACTTCTTTACCAGTTTCTGGATCTGTCCATCCCTGTAAGAACGAACGGCAACCCATTGGTGTCTTAAAACTTCCTGTTAATTCCTTAATCTTGTCATACATCAAAAGATCTGGATACATCCGCTTCGTTGAACATTCAAGCGCTAGTTGCTTGATATCATAATTAGGATCTTCGGGGTCAAGATTTAAGCCTCGTTTAATAGTAAAAGTTAATTTAGGAAAGATGGCTGTACGATGTTCTTTACCAAGGCCCTTAATCCGGATCTTCAAAATGGCTTTTTGGATTTCCCGAGCAATCCAGCTTGTCCCTAAGCCAAAGTTAATGGTCGTAAATGGGGTTTGGCCCTGGCTAGAATAAAGGGTATTAATCTCGTATTCTAAAGCCTGCATTGCATCGTAAATATCTTTTTTAGTCTTCTCACGAGCAAATTCTTCCCGTTTCTCTGGTACTATCCACTCTTCAGCATCCTTCATATGCTTTTCGTAATTTAGCTTTGCATATGGTTCTAATAATTGATCAATCCGATTAGCAGAACATCCCCCATATTGCAGGGACGCCACGTTAGCAATAATCTGCGACATCTGCGCGGTTGCCGTTTGAATCGAGCGTGGTGAAGAAACCCAGGCATTACCAATCTTAAATCCATGCTTAAACATCTCATCAAAGTCAATTAAACAACAGTTAGTTTCAGGCGTTACCGGTGAATAGTCAAGGTCATGCCAGTGAATATCACCACGAAGATGCGCCTTGGCCACAATACCAGGAAGCATTCGTAATCCTAATGCACGACTCACAACTCCTGCTTCAAGGTCCCGTTGAGTATTAAAAACATGACTATCTTTATTAGCGTTTTCGTGAACAATTCGTGAGTTTCGATCGAAAAGCTGCTCTAACTTATTTTGGGGATTAGTAGCTTCAGCAAATGCTTCTTCATCATGCTGGCGATAATCACGATAAACTTTTGCCAATTCTTCATGGTTCGCATTAACCAGTCCTTTAACAAAAAGATCCGCAATTTTTTTAGTAGTGACAGTTGTTTGATTAAGTAGGGCATCTAATAAGGCAACATAAACACTTTGGCTAGTCTGCTCATCAGCGTTGAGCGCATTTAAAACAAGGTTAATCTTATAGGAATAAAATGGTGTAACTGTTCCATCACGTTTAACTACTTGAATACTTGTCAAACTTTTAAGATCCTTCTTATCGATTATTTGCACTTTCATTTTTATTTCCCCTCTCGTAATTAACGTTATCTATCATAGCTCAAAATACAACTTATAGGAAGTATTGACATTCAAAACACTATATGTTGTGGTCGATTTAGTTTCTTAAATATTTGTTTATACTCTATTCTGATCTACCAGGAATAAAATGAAATCACAAGTAACGACGCTATTTTGAGATTCTTAGGTGACCTTTTAAATCATTTATTTTTAAATTCCTATTATCACCGAATAGAATTTTTTGTACCAAAAAGATCAAATTTGAAAACGTTAAACCTAACTTAATAATCTTAATTAGTATACTTAAGATTATTAGTTATTAAAAAAATAACTTACGAGCAGATAGAGCAATTTGCTAGACTAATCCTTGTGCAATTTTTAGGATAAAAGGAGTTTTTATATTTATGGAAAATGCTTTACAAGCTCGTAAACAAGCAGCACATCCTAAATTAATGATGGTTAGTATGCTGCTGGGAGCTTTTGTCGGAATGTTTAGTGAGACTTCATTAAATATTGCCTTGCCAAAATTGATGGCTGCTTTTCAAGTAAGTACGTCAGCAATTCAATGGTTAGTTACTGGATATATGTTAATTATTGGGATTATCTTGCCACTTTCCAGTATAATTACTAAGTGGTTTACAACTCGCCAAGTCATTATTTTTGCATTAATTGACTTCATGGTTGGGGCTTGCATCTCTGCTTTAGCGCATAATTTTACTATTTTGCTGATTGGACGAATGATTCAGGGAATCGGAACAGGTTTAATTCTTCCATTAATGTTTGCAGTAGCAATGCAAATCTTCCCACCGAAACAAATAGGAGCAGTTCTAGGAATGTGTGCCCTCGTAATCATGTTTGCCCCTGCAATTGGTCCTACTTTAACTGGACTAATTCTTGCTAAGCTATCATGGCAATGGATCTTCTGGTTATTTATCCCGTTTTTATTTATTGCCTTAGTCTTTGCGATTATTTCATTAGAAAATGTTGGCGAAATTACTAGGCCACATGTTGATATGCTTTCAATTATTGAGTCGGCAGTAGGGTGTTCGGGACTGGTTATCGGTGCTAGTTTAGCGAGTGAAGACGGTTGGACTTCACCAGCAGTTCTTAGTGCATTAATAATCGGTGTTATTGTTTTAATTTTTTATATCCATCGGCAACTTCATCTGGAAGAACCAATTTTAAATCTTCGTATCTTTAAATATCCGGCCTTCACAATTGGTTCTTCCATCGTGATGCTTGACTTTGGAATCATTCTTTCCACGATGTATCTTTTACCGCTATTCTACCAACGAGGGCTCTTAGTTTCTGTGGCCCTTACTGGACTAGTAATGCTCCCTGGTGGAATTATCAATGCAGCTACTTCTGCAATTGCAGGTCGCCTTTACGATAGTATCGGGGCTAAACGTCCTGCCTTAATTGGTTTTATCCTTGCCCTATTTGGCGCTTTGATGCTGGCCTTTACTACACCACATAGTTCCATTATTTACGTTGTATGCGCGCATGTTATTTTAATGATTGGTTGTCCTTTAGCAATGTCTCCTGCCCAAACTAGTGCTTTAAGTGCGCTTTCAGGATTAGAATCTGGAGACGGCAGTACAATCATGAACACAATGCAACAAGTTATTGGTGCACTTGCAACAGCCTTAGCGACTAGTTGCTTAGCTTGGGGGAGTTCTTCTATTAGTGGATCGGAAGCTGTTCGCTTTACTAATGGTTTCCACTACGGTATTTACTTTGCAATAGTCTTAATTGTGGTGGCATTGCTCTTATCATTCAAAATTAAAGATCAGAAAAACTAAAATAGGACTGTGACATAAGTTAAGATACTTTTATAAAAAGCAAATACGCAGTACAACAATGGCCTCTAATGTCCGGCAAAACCGAACATTAGAGGCCTATTGTTGCTTGCGGGGGCTCCCAGAGGCTAGCTTCGCGTCGAAAAACGAAGTCACAAGTGACTTCTGTCTCGCCCCCTATTTTTACTCTTTAATAATTTTATATGGTAAGTAATGACGTCGATGCTTAGTCAAATAGCTATCCATTAGTTGTTGGTAAAGCTGTGGATTTACATTAGGTTGTGTACTTAAAAGATCAAATTTTTCATTATCTTTTTCAACGGTATAAAAGCCAGTTTTGATAAACCCGTTTTTGGCGTAGAAACGATGTCGTCTGATTCGTTGTTCATTATTAGCGGCCTGGCTATTTGGACGTTCAGCACTAAGGGTGACTATTTTTCCGGCATAACGTTTCTTTAGCATACCTAAAGTTGCGCTCCCAAGACCCTGACCATGATACCGCGGATCAATTGCCAAGAAGAAAATGTAGGCTATTCGTTTATTGTAAACTGTGTAGAAAAAGCCCACCCACTTTTCTTCATTATAAATACTGCAAAATTCAGCTTTTCCAGCCTGGGCCCGCATTCTAAGCAAGGATAATGGTAAAAGTTCATTTTGTGGAAATACGGTATTATAAACCTGCTTGATATTCTTAAAATCATTTGACTTTGTAGACACTTTACGTACTTCGATCATTTAACGATTCCTCCATTTACGTAATGGTACCTAAAAAGACAACAACAGACAAGAACCTAATTTAAACTTTATTAGTTTTTTTAAAGAAGAAACACTTTAATTCAGGTGATGGGCAAAAATTACAGGAGTTAATATTATGCTAGTCTCTAGTTCGTATTACTTCTTAATTGACTTTTAGTAAATAATTCTATTACCAATAGTTCATGACTGTTCATCCATTAAAAATTTTTGTTTCTTTTATTATTGAAGAGGCTGAGAGAAAATTTTTGTTTTCTCTCAGCCTCAACTGCTTTTATGAACACTAGTAATATAACATGGAACTAGCTTCACGTTGCCACAAGGCGCGAGTCTAAGTACGAATGATAATCAGCCCGTGCCGTGCTAGTCATTGCATTGGCCTAGCTTAGCCCACTGTCATGTCGAGAAAGTTATTTCCTACTCTCTTCAATCATCCTTATTTCGAACCTTTAATCCCCACTTGCCGAGTCTATAACTTGCGTATACACCTATTGCTAAAATTATAATACTGATAATTATTTTCATTAATTCAACCTCTCTTCTCATAATTCTTGGAGACATCGAATAAAACCAGTCAATTATAGACTTGCACCTTTTCATTATTATTCTAATTTAATTTTAACATATGCTTTCTTCATAAAAAACATCTTTTATACCGATTAGCTTTTAAGAGGTTTCCCAAATTCTAACAATGATGCACAAAAGACGTACAAATCGAATCAAAGTAAAATTATTTTAAAATCAAAAACACCTGTAACCTTTGATACAAAAGAGTTACAGGTGTTAACTTTAGCTTAGCTGATACTTCGCATTCCTGCTTAAATATGCCTCCGGTGGGGGTCGAACCCACACTCCCTCAACGGGAACTGGATTTTGAGTCCAGCGCGTCTGCCAATTCCGCCACAGAGGCATCAGCTAACTAAAAGGTGGTAATCGGATTTGAACCGATGATAAAGGTTTTGCAGACCTCTGCCTTACCACTTGGCTATACCACCAAATAGTTAAGATTAAGTAATACGCTTAATCAAAAGGGCGGTATGTGGGATTTGAACCCACGCGTGCCGGACCCACAAACCGGTGTGTTAACCAAACTTCACCAATACCGCCAAAATATTCAGTTAAGCAGGGATAGTAGGAATCGAACCCACAATGACGGTTTTGGAGACCGTAGTTATACCGTTTAACTATATCCCTATAAAAATGGGGGAGAGTGGATTCGAACCACCGAACCCGAAGGAACGGTTTTACAGACCGTCGCGTTTAGCCAGACTTCGCTACTCCCCCATAAATGGCGCGGGACGGAATCGAACCGCCGACACACGGAGCTTCAATCCGTTGCTCTACCAACTGAGCTACCGAGCCATTGTGTCATGGGTGTATACAACTATTAAGCTGTAATGGAGGATACAGGGCTCGAACCTGTGACCCCCTGCTTGTAAGGCAGATGCTCTCCCAACTGAGCTAATCCTCCAAAAGTGACCCGTGCGGGATTTGAACCCACGATACCAGCGTGA
>NZ_JAJGTZ010000039.1:94707-102427 GCF_020784725.1 Limosilactobacillus reuteri | reverse complement strand
CTTAAGGCAAAAGAGGCCTTTTTATATAATTTTTATCGCCCACCCGCATAGCAGGTGGTTTTTTGTTTCGTGCACTCGCTCTGCTCGCGCACTCAACCAGGCCTAAAGACATTAATAATAAAGAGGCTGAGTAAATCTCGGCCTCTTTATTATCTTTAGTCTTGCGGAACCTAGTCTTCTGCAACGAATGGCAAAAGACCCATGATCCGTGCACGCTTGATAGCGATAGTTAACTTACGTTGGTTCTTAGCACTGGTACCAGTAACCCGACGTGGTAAAATCTTACCACGTTCAGAAATGAACCGACGTAATAAATCAGTGTCTTTGTAATCGATGTATTCGATGTGGTTTGCGGCGATGAAGTCGACCTTACGACGACGACGTCCGCCCCGACGTTGTTGTGCCATGAAATTACCCTCCTATTCTGAGTAAAAATTTATTTAGAATGGTAATTCGTCATCAGCTAAATCAATGGATTGACCACCATCATCACTGCTTCCAGGGAACTGGTTGCCAGCATTTTGATTGGGATCGAAACCATTGTCCATACTTGGTGACGGATTACTTTGAGGAGCATTATTTCCAGGTTGTGGTTGACTGCCATATTGTGGAGCCTGAGCACCAAACGATTGTTGGTTACTGTTAAATGGCTGCTGAATGCCTGATTGGTTCATACCACCATTTTGACGAGGTTCTAACAATGCAAAGTTATCTACAACAACTTCGGTAACGTATACACGGTTACCCTGTTGGTTTTCATAATTCCGGGTTTGAATACGCCCTTCAATCCCAACAAGTGAACCCTTATGCGTAAAGTTACTAAAGTTTTCAGCGGATTTACGCCAAATAACGCAATTGATAAAGTCAGCATCACGATCACCATTTTGGTTTCGGAATTGCCGATCAACAGCTAACGTAAATGAAACAACTGCTGTCCCGCTGGTTGTGTACCGCAACTCGGGATCTCTTGTTAAACGCCCAGTTAAGACTGCACGATTAAGCATAGATCTTTCTCCTCTCTTTACTTTATTGACAAATTAATTAAGCATCAAGCTTAACAATCATGTGACGTAGGATATCATCACTGAACTTAGCTAAACGATCGAATTCGTTTAAAGCTTGATCTGAATCAGTAGTTAAGTTTACCACGTGGTAAGTACCTTCAGTGTACTTAGCGATTGGGTAAGCAAAACGACGAGTTGACCAATCCTTTGAGTCAGCGATAGTTGCACCATTGTCCGCCAAGATCTTGTCGAATCGGTCTACCAATTCGCTCTTTGCAGATTCTTCGATATCAGGACGAATGATGTAAGTAATTTCATATTTGCGTGTTTCCATGAATGTTACACCTCCTTATGGACTCTGGCTCTTCTCGCTATTTGAGAAGAACAAGGAAAGTAGACGTCATTACGTATACTCACAGACATAAAATATAGCATAAAATTCTATTTAAAACAAGGAACATCTAACAAGAAATCCTAAATGTTGCGGTCACTATAACTATATATACGTAAAATATCTACTTTCTCACTTTATTTTTTAATTTTCTGTTGTTTGACTTTCTTCTTGTGAGGAATTATTAGTTACTTCTTCAGTCTCCTCATCGACTTCTTTATCCACCTTTGCAATCGTAGCAACACGGGCACCATTATCCATCTTAATCAAATGAACACCAACAGCAGATCGTCCAGTTTGTGATACACTTTCAATGCCAAAACGAATAATTACTCCCTGGTCGGTAACTAACATGATATCTTCATCACCATTGACAGTGGTTAAACCAACCAACGAACCATTCTTTGCGGTAACATTAACTGTCTTAACTCCTAGTCCGCCCCGTCCTTTGATTGGATATTCAGAAGCAGGAGTTTGCTTTCCAAAACCATTTTCACTAATTACAAGAACCTTGCTATCAGAATCAAGAGGTGCAGCACCAATTACGTAGTCTTCATCTCGTAAGCGAATCCCACGAACTCCAGCCGCGCTTCGTCCCATTGACCGAACAACTGATGATTTAAAGCTAAGAGCATATCCATTATGAGTACCAATAATCATTGGCTGATCTTCACTAATAACTTCTACATCGATCAATTCATCGTTTTCATGGAGATTAAGTGCCTTTAATCCATTACTTCGAATATTCTTAAACTCTGTTACTGCTGTCCGTTTAACTGTTCCTAGCTTGGTAGTAAAGAAGAGGTATTTATCATCATCGTTAGTTTCATGTGAAACATTGATAACAGCACTAATCTTCTCTTTATTATTAATGCCAAGAAGGTTAATAATTGGAATTCCTTGAGCAGCCCGACCATATTCAGGAACTTCATACCCTTTCATTGAGTATACTTTTCCTGAATTAGTAAAGAAGAGCAACATATCATGTGTTGAACTAGAAATTAGTTGTTCAATAAAATCATCTTTATGAACTCCCATTCCCTTAACACCACGACCGCCACGATGCTGAGACTTAAATTCATCAACTGGAAGACGTTTAATGTATCCATTGTGGGTCAAGGCAACGATAATATCTTCTTCTTCAATTAGGTCTTCATCTTCAATATTGGTAATATCACCAACTTGAAGCTCAGTCCGTCGTTCATCCCCAAAACGTTTTTGAATTTCCATCAATTCGTCATAAATGATTTGGTTAATCCGTTCACGATGAGCAAGAATATCCTTGTAATCGGCAATTGCTGCCATTAATTTTTGGTATTCATCCTCTATCTTTTCCCGTTCTAGGCCAGTCAACCGAACCAACCGCATATCCAGGATAGCTTGTGCCTGGCGATCTGATAAACCATAATTATTCATCAACTCATTTTTCGCTACTTCACTTGTTTGTGAATTACGAATAATATTAATTATCTCATCAATATGGTCTAAAGCAATCCGCAACCCGGCAACAATGTGCGCACGATTCTGAGCTTTCTTTAATTCAAATTCTGTCCGCCGCCGTACAACTGATTCTTGGTGTTCCAGATAATATTGCAAAATTTGTTTTAAGCTTAAAATCTTTGGAGCACCATTAACAATTGCTAGCATATTGAAATTAAAAGTTGTTTGCATCAAAGTCATCTTGTAAAGGTTATTCAAGATAACTTCTGCACTAGCATCACGACGAACATCAATTACAATTCGCATTCCGTCACGGTCAGTTTCATCGTTAACATCAGTAATTCCATCAATATCTTTATTTCGAGCTAATTCAGCAATTCGTTCAATTAACTTTGCTTTATTAACCATGTAAGGAATTTCGTGGACAATGATCCGTTGCTTACCATTCTTCTGTTCTTCAATATCAACTTTTGCTCGAACAATAATAGTTCCTCGTCCGGTTTCATAAGCTTTACGAATACCAGACTTACCCATTACCACTCCACCAGTTGGAAAGTCTGGACCTGGAATAGCCTTCATTAGTCCTTCCGTTGTAATATCAGGATTGTCCATTAACATATGAATTCCGTTAATAACTTCTCCTAAATTATGGGTTGGAATATTAGTAGCCATCCCCACGGCAATTCCTGAGGCACCGTTAACTAATAAGTTAGGAAAACGAGCTGGTAATACATCCGGTTCTTTTTCCGTACCATCATAGTTATCATGAAAATCAACGGTAGCTTTATTGATATCCCGAAGCATTTCAACTGCAATTTTGCTCATCTTTGCTTCGGTATAACGCATGGCGGCCGCTCCATCACCATCAACCGACCCAAAGTTACCATGACCATCAACAAGCATATAACGGTAACTAAAGTCTTGAGCCATTCGCACAAGTCCTTCATAAATTGAAGAGTCACCATGTGGGTGGAACTTACCCATTACATCCCCGACAATCCGGGCCGATTTCTTGTAAGGCTTATCTGGAGTAACCCCTAATTCATTCATTCCATATAGAATTCGGCGTTGTACCGGTTTTAATCCATCACGGACGTCTGGAAGCGCACGTGACACAATAACACTCATTGCATAATCCAAGAATGAGTTTTTCATCTGACTTGTAAGATTTACATCCGTGATCCGATTAGGCATCTCTTGTTCAGCCAATGTCGTTCCTCCTTTTTTGCGTTAGCAGTAAACAACAGTTAATTACAGGTCAAGGTTCTCAACGAACTTAGCATTTTGCTCAATAAAGTCGCGCCGTGGTCCGACCTTAGTTCCCATTAGCATTGGGAAAATCTTATCCGCCTGTTCTGCGTCGTCTAATTTTACTCGTAATAGGTGCCGATTTTCTGGGTCCATTGTTGTTTCCCATAATTGCTCGGCATCCATTTCACCTAGCCCTTTGTAACGTTGAATAACCGGCTTAGGACTTGGTTGCAGTGAGCTTACAACCTGTTCTAGTTCTTCATCAGAGTCAATATATTTTACAAATTTACCTTGCCGAACTTGATATAACGGCGGTTGAGCAATATAAACATACCCATGCGTAATCATTGGCTTCATAAAGCGGTAGAACAAGGTTAACAGTAATGTCCGAATGTGGGCACCATCGACATCCGCATCAGTCATGATAATCAATTTATGGTAATTAGCCTTTGTAATATCAAAGTCATCTCCAAAACCTGTTCCAAGAGCGGTAAATAAAGAACGAATTTCGTCATTAGCTAGAACTCGATCAAGGGTTGCTTTTTCAACATTTAAGATTTTTCCTCGGATGGGGAGGATTGCCTGAGTGAGTCGCGAACGTCCCTGCTTGGCTGATCCACCAGCAGAATCACCCTCGACAATAAATAATTCTGAAATTTCCGGATCCTTACTTGTATTATCAGCTAACTTACCTGGCAAATTGCTAATTTCAAGACCACTCTTTTTACGAGTAACTTCACGTGCTCGTTTAGCAGCTACTCGTGCTTTCGAAGCGAGTTGACCTTTTTCAATAATTTGTCGCGCTTCGTCTGGGTGTTCTAATAAGAACCGGTTAAATGTTGCCGCAAAGACGTGGTCAGTCGCTGTTCGTGCATCTGAATTTCCTAACTTAGTCTTAGTCTGTCCTTCGAATTGCGGATCAGGGTGCTTAATGGAGACAACAGCAGTTAAACCTTCCCGTACGTCATCACCTGATAAGGTCTCATTCGACTTTAAAACACCGGCTTTGTGGCCATAGTCATTAATGACACGTGTAAGAGCCATCTTAAATCCGGTCTCATGAGTCCCACCTTCGTAAGTATGAATATTGTTAGTGAAAGTTAGCAAGTTGCTGCGGTATGAATCTGTATATTGTAAGGATACTTCAACAGTGATATCGTTTTCTTTACCTTCCACGTAAATTGGTGGATCAAATAAGATATTTTGGTCTTCATTAAGGTATTCAACATAATGGCGAATACCGCCTTCATAATGGAACTCTTTCCGTTCATGGTCTGCTTGTCGTAAGTCTTCGATTGTGATTTTAAGTCCCTTGTTTAAGAAGGCTAACTCTCTTAAACGATCAGTTAAAGTTTTAATATTGTAAGTCGTTGTTTCACGGAAAATTTCTGGATCCGGCTTAAAGTGAACGGTTGTACCATGCTCAGTTTCTGGAAGGCCTTCTTCAATTACCTTCATCGCAGATTTAACGTGACCATGATCAAAATCCATATAGTAACGTTTACCTTGACGAGCAACTTTAACATCTAATTCAGTAGATAAGGCATTTACAACAGAAGCTCCTACCCCGTGAAGACCTCCAGAAACCTTATATCCGCCGCCGCCAAATTTTCCTCCAGCATGCAGAACAGTAAAGACTGTTTCTAAGGCTGACTTTCCGGTTTCTTTTTGTGTATCAACTGGAATTCCCCGACCATTATCCTTAACAGTAATACTGTTATCTGGATTAACTACAACATTAATTTCATCACAAAATCCTGCTAAGGCTTCGTCAATTCCGTTATCGACAATTTCCCAAACAAGGTGATGAAGTCCCTGGGCTGAAGTGGAACCAATGTACATTCCGGGACGCTTTCGAACTGCATCCAATCCCTTTAAAACCTGAATTTGACTAGCATCGTATTCGCTAGCCAATTCTATCTTGGTTTCTTTTTGTTGTTCGTTGCTCACTTTACTTCCTCCTTATTCAAAGTGCCGTGCTCAATTTCAAAAATCGTGGGTTCATTAATTAGCTGGCGAGCAACATCACTCAGACTAGTTGTCGTCAAAAATGTTTGAACTTTATTCTGAATGGCTGTTAATAGGTGTGTTTGTCGAATTGTATCTAGTTCTGATAACACATCGTCTAATAATAATAATGGATACTCGCCGGTTTGTTCTTTCATCAAATCAATCTCTGCTAGTTTTACTGATAGTGCTGTCGTTCGCTGTTGTCCTTGCGATCCAAAAGCCTGCACATTTTTATCGTTTACTAGAAAGCGGATATCATCACGATGAGGACCATAAATTGTTGTTCCCTGCTCAATTTCACGCCGTTCATTGTCCTGATATAACTTAAAAAGGGCCTGATAAGCCTCTTCAACAGTAGTCTCATCATTAACCTTTAATTGATTAACATATTCAAGCCGTAATGATTCCTTATTTAGTGAAATCTCTTGATGTAAATCAGCTGCCCAGCCTTCAAGGTGCTTTAAAAAATGTTGGCGGGCAATAATTACTTCCGCACCAAAAGCAGCAAGCTGATCAGAGAGGACCCTTAAAAGGACGCGATCAGTTTGTTGCTTATATTTTAGTTGCTTTAAATATTTATTTTTTTGTCGTAAGAGTGTACGATATTGGCCTGCATTGTAAAGGTATTTACTACTCATCTGGCTAAACTCTCGATCCATAAAGTGGCGACGTAAAGCTGGTGATCCCTTTACCAGCGATAAGTCCTCAGGAGCAAATAATATTGCGTTTAGTTGACCCACATACTGTGATAATCGCGCTTGTTCTAAATGGTTTACCTTTGCCTTTTTTCCTTTACTTGAGAATTGTAATTCAAGCGGAATCTTGCCAATACTTTTCTCTACTGTGCCACTTATTAGGGCTGATTTTTCTTGCCAATTAATAAGTTCATGGTCATTACTTGTTCGATGGCTCTTGGTCAGGGAAAGAACATAGATTGCCTCTAGCATATTCGTTTTACCCTGTGCATTATGACCAATTAAAACGTTCACTCCAGGGTTGAAGTGAACGGTTAGATCCTGATAATTTCGAAAGTGATGTAAATGCAATTCCGTCAGAATCATGCTTATCCCTACTTACTCTTAATAACAAGTAATTGGTGGTCAGGAATTTGAATCTTATCTTCAGGATACAATTTGCGTCCCCGCCGATCATCTGGCTCATCATTTACTAATACAGTATTTTCTTTTAGAAACCATTTAGCTGCTCCGCCAGTAGGAATAATTCCCTCTTCTTTGAGTAACTGACCGAGTGTAATAAATGGACTATCAATCAACACTGACTTTTCTTCCATTTTTTTCACCTACTTTTGTAACTCTATTATACCACATTATTTGGCCTAATTTTGCGTTATTAGCCTTTCTGAGCGCATTAACTTATTTTAGCCTTTTTTATCAAAATTCGGGTAAATTTGCTCTATGGTCAAAAATCTAAATATAAACTAGCAATCCTAATTAAATTTAATCAATGTCAAATAGAAAAGACTGTGACATAAGTTAAGTTACTTTTATAAAAAGCAAATACGCAGTACAACAATGGCCTCTAACGTCCGGCAAAACCGAACGTTAGAGGCCTATTGTTGCTTGCGGGGGCTCCCAGAGGCTAGCTTCGCGTCGAAAAACGAAGT
>NZ_JAJGTZ010000039.1:0-94657 GCF_020784725.1 Limosilactobacillus reuteri | reverse complement strand
TCTAACGTCCGGCAAAACCGAACGTTAGAGGCCTATTGTTGCTTGCGGGGGCTCCCAGAGGCTAGCTTCGCGTCGAAAAACGAAGTCACAAGTGACTTCTGTCTCGCTCCCTTTTATAAAAATTATTAAGATTCTTTCTAAAATGTCCGTACTGGTGTAATTAAGTGGACAAAGTTTTCTTGATCTTCTGTTGGCACTAAGGTAAATGGTCGCAATGGTGAAGTAAATGAAATCTTGATCGTTGCTTGACCAAAAGAACGCAAAGCATCTTTCATGTAATTAGGATTGAACGAAATTTCAAGATCATTACCATCAAGAGCAGACGTTACTACCTCTTCTTCGACGGTACCGATATCTGGAGAATCACCACTAATTCGGACAAGATTTTCTGATGGCTTTAGACTTAACTTAACCACGTCGTTACGACTTTCATGAGATAAAAGCGAAGCACGCTCAATTGATGATAAAAATGTCCCGGCTTCTAACTCAACGGTTGTATCGGCAGTTTGTGGAATTAATTGACTAGTTTCAGGGTAGTTTCCTTCTAGTAATCGAGAATAGAAATGAGTGTTACCAAAGATAAACAATACTTGATTTTCAGTTACTTGCATTTGTACATCTTCGTGGACATCGCTAATCATTCCAGAAAGTTCTTCCATGCTCTTTCCAGGAATGATCACATCAAAATCTATGCTGTTATCAATGTTATCGAGGACCACTTTCCGTTGTGCAAGTCGGTGACTATCTGTTGCAACGGCAGTCAGGACACCATCTTTTAAAGTCATATGAACCCCGGCAAGGATTGGACGACTTTCTTGCTTTGATACTGCAATAACGGTTTGGCGAATTACTTCTTTAAGAATATCGTTTGGAAGGGTTACTGATTTATTAGTTTCAATTTCTGGTAAATGGGGAAAGTTTTCAGCATCTTGACCATTAATTTGGAACTTAGCAGAACCAGAGGTAATATCTGCTTGAAAACCACTTGTAACTTCAATAGTTACTTTTTTATCTGGTAACTTTTTAACAATATCACTGAAGAAGCGAGCTGGTAATACAATAGCGCCAGTGTCTTCAATTGTTAAATCATTATCAGCATTATTGGCACTAATAACGCTTTCAATTGTAATATCTGAATTGCTACCAGTTAACACAATGTTATCTTCGTTTACTACCATCTTTAATCCAGTAAGGATTGGAATCGTGGTTTTAGAAGAAATAGCTCGTAAGACATTATTTAATTGACTAATGAATGCAGATCGGTTAATTGTAAATTTCATATGTTTCAGTCCTTTTGTATGAATATATAAATATATTTAATAGTTTAAAATACAGTCGTAGTAGTAGGGCCTGTTAATACTGTGGAAAACTATCCAAACACCTTTTATTGTGACTTATCCACCTGTTGATAACTTGTGGATAAGTCAGAGGATAATTCTTATACTTATCCACAGCCTATGATCGTAGCTTAGCTTTTAGTTTTGTAATATCGTTTTGTAAATCAGTATCTTTTTTAAGTTCTGCTTCGATTTTATCAATAGCATGTAAAACGGTGGTATGATCTTTGCCGCCAAATTCGTTGCCGATCTTTGGTAAAGAAGAATCAGTGAGTTCTCGAGAAAGGTACATAGCAATTTGACGAGGCATTACAATTTGTTTAACTCGCTTTTTACCAAGGATATCTCCCTGAGTTATATTATAAAAATCAGCGACTTGTTTTTGAATTGAAGCGATTGATATTTCGTTTTTGGCTACGCGATGAAGTCCTTTTAATGCTTGGGATGCTAAACTTGGCGTGATTCGCTCACCGCTTAAATTAGCAAATGCTTGAACCTTTGTTAAGGCTCCTTCTAGTTCACGAATGTTTGTATCGATTTGTCCAGCAATATAGTTAAGGGTGTCGTTTCCAATATCAATATGATCTTCCTCAACTTTGCTCCGTAAGATGGCAATTCGCGTTTCTAAGTCAGGAGGAGTAATTTCAACAGTAAGTCCCCATCTGAAACGTGATACAAGTCGGTCTTGCAGTTCAGGAATCTCATTTGGAATTCGATCAGATGTCATAACGATTTGTTTTTTGCGATCATGAAGGGCATTAAAAGTATTGAAGAATTCAAGTTGTGTCCCCTCTTTGTTGGCTAAAAATTGAATGTCATCAATTAATAGGAGATCAAGATTACGATATTCTTCTCTTAGTTGTTCAGTCGTATTATTACGAATAGCATTAATATAATCGTTGGTAAAATCCTCACTCGTCACATACTTGACACGCGAATTTGGATTAACTTGAAGCATATGGTTACCGATCGCTTCCATTAAGTGGGTCTTTCCTAAACCAACTCCCCCATAAATAAATAGCGGGTTGTAAAGGCTGCCAGGGCTTTCGGCAACGGCAAATGCTGCAGCGTGTGCCATTTTGTTTCCTTCTCCAACAACGAATGTTCCAAAGTTGTAATGAGGATTAAGAGGAGTATCCATCTCAAAAGAAGGAGTTGGATCATCTTCTGTTTTTTTATTTGTATAGGTAAATTCTCCCTCTAACACATAATGCGGCTCAATATTACGTCCCAATTCCTGTTGAGCGAATTCTTTAAGCTGCGTATTTAAATTTTTGCGCCAAAAATCGCGGTGCACCGGAGTGGGCACCTCGATTTCCAGTTGATTTTGAGAGAGAGAAATTGCTTTTGCCGGAGCAATCAAAGTGTCAAAGGTAACCGGAGTGGTATCCTGACGAAATGAATTTTGGATCGCTTCCCACAGAGAATCGAGCTCAGTCAAAATAATTTCCTCCTAAAGTATTAAATTACAAACGGTATTTTATCATTACATGGGAAGGTTTTCCACAACCAAGTGGATAATAATAAAAAAGTTTACACAACACTGTGTGTAAATTAATAATCTTCCTGTGAAAAATGGGGAAAAGAAGGTTTTATTATTATTTATCCACAGAATTGTGTTGATATACGCTATTGATATAGCAGTTAACTAGAGAGTTATCAACATCTTAAAGGTTACTTGTGGATAACTTTATCAACAGGTGTGGATCTGGGGATAATCTCTGAAAAACGTTGTTGATAACTTGTCCACAAATTATAAATTTACACAACGCTGTGGATTATTTTGCCAATTTTGTTAATAATCAAAAAAATTAAATAAAAATTCGCCGTTTATTAATTTCGGTAAGTGTGTTATACTACCAAAGTATGTTTGAAGAGATCGTCTTTTAGACTCTAGAAACCAAACCACTCGAATTTAATAGGAGGTGCAATTGTATGAAGCGCACGTTTCAACCAAAGAAGCGTCACCGTGCACGTGTCCATGGCTTCCGTAAGCGCATGAGCACCAGTAACGGCCGTAAGGTATTAGCACGTCGGCGTCAAAAGGGCAGAAAAGTATTATCTGCATAACCACGGCCACTTTTATAGTGGCTTTTTTTATTGTGTGGGGCAGGGCAGTCAGCTTGACGAGCAATTTTAATCGTTAAAGTTGACGTATGCCCGGCCCTATTTTTTATATCTACTTAAATTAAGGCTGGGGATTATACAAATGAGAAAATCATATCGCGTAAAAAAGGAAAATGAGTTTCAACGGGTTTTTGAAACCCATAATTCCGTGGCCAACCACAAATTTGTCGTATATCAAATGGAAAAGCCAGGACAAAAACATTTTCGTGTCGGTATTTCTGTTGGAAAAAAGATTGGAAATGCTGTGCATCGTAATTGGGTTAAGCGGCGTATTCGTCAAACATTATTAGAGGTGAAACCGCAATTACGGTCTGATGTTGATTTCTTGGTTATTGCTCGGTCAGCGGCAGATGGTTTATCAATGGCAGAAACAAAGAAAAACCTAGTGCACGTTTTAAAGCGAGCACATTTGTTAGATGAAAAAAGTGAGGATTAGGATTTGAATAAGAAAACAAAAAAATTCCTAAGCTTGGGAGCAATCATGAGCTTAACCCTATTTTTAGCTGCGTGCTCCAATAAGCCAATTACTAGTCATAGTACTGGTATCTGGGACCACTACATTATCTATAACTGTTCACAATTTATCATTTGGTTATCAAAGCACTTTGGCGGATATGGAATGGGGATCATTATCTTTACGATCATCATCCGAATCATCTTGCTGCCATTGATGTTTTACCAAACAAAGACCATGATGAAGACGCAAGAACTTGCTCCTCAATTAAAGGCAATTCAGAAAAAGTATTCATCACGTGATCGCGAGTCAATGCAAAAGATGCAAATGGAAACACAGAAGCTCTATAAAGAAGCAGGAGTTAATCCATGGGCTTCGATGCTTCCGTTACTGGTTCAGTTACCAGTTATGTGGGCTCTTTATCAAGCAATCTGGCGGACCTCAGCCTTACGGAATGGAACTTTCTTGTGGCTTCAGTTAGGTCACCCAGACCCATACTACATCATGCCTATTCTAGCGGCATTATTTACGTTTATTAGTTCATGGTTATCCATGGCTTCGATGCCCGAAAAAAACTCAATGACAACTACAATGACGTGGTTTATGCCGATTATGGTATTCTTCATGGCATTAGGCTTCTCTTCAGCTATTACCTTATACTGGGTAGTAACAAACGCCTTCCAGGTTGTCCAAACGCTTATCATCCAGAATCCATTTAAGATTCGTCGTGAACGTGAAGAAAAGCAACGGGCTGAAAAAGCAAAACGTCGCAAGATTGAAAAAGCAAAACGTCGCGCTTACCAAAGTCGGCGGAAATAAGTTATTAAGGCTGTGACAAGTAAAGTTGTTGCGAGCCTTTTTATATTAGTAATAAATTTAAAGAGTGGAAATTAATTAAATTCACGGGGGATAAAAATGGCAGTTTTTACTGGAACAACAATTGAAGAAGCAAAAGAAAAGGCCCGTACACAATTGAAACCAACCGTTAATCAGACAATTGAATTTGCGGTCCTTCAACAGCCACGACACGGGTTTCTAGGAATTGGGCGACGCCGCGCACAAGTGGATGCAGTTATAAAAGATAAAGAAATTGCGATGCCCTCACTGGAAGAAAAAGATGAGCAGCTAGCAAAAGCGCCAGAACAAAGGCCAGCAAGCTTAAATTCTACTGAGAATGAGCTCGATCCAGCTGAAATCAAACGGCGGCAACAGGCCAATCTTAAAAAGGTTCAAGCAACAAGTAAAGAATTGGTGGAATATCTAACAACAGTATTTAAAGAATTAGGTATTACTGTTGAACCGCGGATTATTAATTTAGAAGCTCATGACCTCAAAATTGATCTTCAAACTGAAGAAAATGGACGGGTAATCGGGAAGCACGGTCGACGGATCAATGCGATGGAGCAGCTTAGTAATATATTCATGGATTACCATGGAGCAGCAAAGGTAAATGTTGAACTTGATACTTCCAATTATCGCGAACGGCGTCAAGAAGCACTTCACAAGCTAGCACAAAAGTCGGCAATGGAAGTAGTTGCAAGTGGGAAGGCAGTTTTTATGGATCCCATGCCAGCTCGCGAACGGAAACAAATTCACCAGGAACTTGAGGATAACGACCATGTAAAAACTTATTCCCACGGTCGGGAACCTTATCGGAGTATCGTGATTGCCCCCAAAGACTAACTTATTTGTTGACAATTTCTGGTAATGATTTTAGAATATGAGCGGTTATAAATTTAATATTCGTTAAAGTAGTGAAAGTGCTTTGACCATGTTTAGTAATAATCTTATTGCTATGCATGGACTAGCACTTTTTTTGTTAGAAAGGAGTAAAGTAGCGATGGCAAATAGCGAGAACGATACGATTGCAGCAATTTCGACGCCGGTTGGTGAAGGTGGAATTTCCATTATCCGAATTAGTGGGGATGACGCGGTGAAAGTTGCTCAACGGATCTACAAAGGAAAAGATCTCGCCAAAGTAGCAACTCATACCATTAACTATGGTCATATTATCGACCCTGACACGGAGCAAGAAGTCGATGAAGTGATGGTTTCAGTAATGCGCGCTCCACACACTTATACCCGTGAAGACGTAATTGAAATCAACTGTCATGGGGGATTATTAGCAACTAACCGTATTCTGCAATTAGTACTGAGCTTTGGTGCCCGAATGGCAGAACCAGGTGAATTTACTAAACGGGCCTTCTTAAATGGGCGTCTCGATTTATCCCAATCAGAAGCAGTAATGGATCTAATTCGCGCAAAGACGGATAAATCGATGAAGGTAGCATTAAACCAGCTTGATGGTGATTTGTCGCGGTTAATTCGTAATTTACGACAAGACATTTTGGATGTATTAGCACAGGTAGAAGTTAATATTGACTATCCAGAATATGATGCTGTTGAAGAAATGACTACGAAACTCTTAAAAGAAAAAGCAGCGGACATTCAACAACGAATCCAAGGTCTTCTTAAAACAGCTAAGCAAGGAAAGGTTCTGCGAGATGGTTTAGCAACGGCAATCATCGGGCAGCCAAATGTTGGTAAATCAAGTTTATTGAATTCCTTGCTTCACGAAGATAAGGCGATCGTTACAAACGTTGCTGGGACAACTCGGGACGTAATTGAAGAATACGTCAATGTCAACGGGGTGCCATTGAAGTTAATTGATACAGCAGGAATCCGCGATACAAATGACCAAGTTGAAAAGATCGGGGTAGAGCGGAGTCGCAAAGCCTTGGGTGCCGCGGACTTAGTACTTCTCTTGATTGATAGTTCAAATGAATTAACTGACGAAGATCGCCAATTACTTGAAGCAACCAAGGATAAGCAGCGGATCATTATTTTAAATAAGACGGATCTTCCACGGAAGGTTGATTTAGAGGAATTGAAATCACTAGCTGGCAAGAGTGCCGTTATTGAAACTTCAATCGTTAACCATGAAGGAATGGACCAACTTGGTGAACAGATTGGTCACATGTTCTTCAACGAGGGAATTGAAAGCAATCAGAATAATGTAATGGTTACAAATGCTCGGCACATTGGTTTACTCCACCAAGCTAATGATGCTTTAAGCGATGTTTTAAAAGGAATTAATGATGGAATGCCGGTAGACCTGGTTCAAATTGATATGACCCGGTGTTGGGAATTATTAGGTGAGATTACTGGGGATAGTTACCAAGATGAGTTACTTGACCAGTTATTTAGCCAATTCTGTTTAGGAAAGTAGGGAATAGAAGAATGAAGAGTTCAGAAGCATTGCAAACATCTGATGCCGTTCAATACGAAGCGGGATCATACGATGTAATTGTTGTCGGTGCGGGTCATGCCGGAAGCGAGGCTGCCCTTGCCGCAGCCCGGATGGGAAATAAGACCTTATTGGTAACAATTAATCTTGAAATGGTTGCTTTTATGCCATGTAACCCCTCTGTTGGTGGTCCAGCAAAAGGAATCGTGGTCCGCGAAATTGATGCTCTTGGTGGTGAAATGGGCCATAACATTGATAAGACCTATGTTCAAATGCGGATGTTAAATACCGGTAAGGGTCCCGCTGTCCGTGCATTACGAGCTCAAGCAGATAAACATGCTTATCATCGTGCAATGAAGCAGACAATTGAGGAAGAACCTAACCTTACTCTCCGTCAAGCAACTGTTGACCAGTTAATTGTTGAAGATGGTGTCTGCAAAGGCGTTATTACTAATACGGGAGCTCGTTACCACGCTAAGACGGTTGTACTAACTGTTGGAACTGCGGCGCGCGGAAAGATCATTATTGGTGAATTGCAATATGAATCTGGTCCAAATAACTCTAAGTCAGCGGTAAAGCTTTCGGAAAACCTTGAAGAACTTGGTTTTGATCTTGAGCGTTTTAAGACGGGAACGCCACCACGGGTTAATGGAAAGACAATCAACTATAGTGTAACGGAAGAACAACCAGGCGATGAGGAACCACACCACTTTAGTTTTGATACTCCTGATAGTGCCTATATTCCGATTAGCGAACAATTATCTTGTTGGTTAACTTATACAAATGAAGGAACACATGCCATTATTCGCGAAAACCTTAGTCGGGCACCAATGTTCTCTGGTGTAATCAAGGGGGTTGGCCCACGCTACTGTCCTTCAATTGAAGATAAGATTGTTCGTTTTGCTGATAAGCCACGGCACCAAGTTTTCCTTGAACCGGAAGGCCGGGATACCGATGAATATTACCTTGATGGAATTTCAACATCAATGCCAGAAGAAATCCAACAAAAGATTGTGCACTCCATCAGGGGGTTAGAAAATGCTGAAATGATGCGTCCTGGATATGCGATTGAATACGATGTAGTTGCGCCGTACCAACTTCACCCAACCCTTGAAACCAAGATCATTAAGAACCTCTATACTGCAGGCCAAACAAATGGTTCTTCGGGTTATGAAGAAGCAGCGGGTCAAGGGTTAATCGCAGGGATTAATGCAGGATTACGGGCACAAGGCAACGAACCATTTGTCCTTAAGCGTTCTGATGCATATATCGGCGTGATGATTGACGATTTAGTAACAAAAGGAACAAAAGAACCTTACCGTTTACTTACAAGTCGGGCAGAATATCGGCTAATTTTACGTCATGATAATGCTGATTTCCGATTAATGGAAATGGGCTATAAAGTTGGCTTAGTTAGTGATGAGCGGCTTGCTAAAATGGAGGATAAAAAGCGCCAAGTTGCAGCAGAGATTAAACGTTTAGAAGAAATTAAGCTCAAGCCAAGCGATGATAAGGTTAATGAATTTATTGAAGCTCACGGGGATAACCGCTTAAAAGATGGGATTGCGGCAGCTGACCTCTTGAAGCGACCATACTTCGATTACCAAACGTTGGCTGAATTCATTCCAGCACCGGCACAGGAACTTGATCGTCATGTGATTGAGCAGGTTGAAATTCAATTAAAATATGCTGGTTACATTAAGAAAGAGGAAGTTAAGGTTGAACGGATGAAGCGGATGGAAGCCAAACGAATTCCAGATGATATTGATTATGGTGATATTGATGGCCTGGCAACTGAGGGACGTCAAAAACTTGAAAAGATTCGTCCAGAAACTTTAGCGCAAGCTTCACGGATTAGTGGGGTTAATCCTGCTGATATTGCAATCTTGAGTGTTTACGTCCGCCAGGGAAAGTTCTCCAAGAAGGATCGCAAATAAAATTTCCTGGGAAATAAAATCTGGAGAAACAGAGTAACGACTCAGGTCTCGAGATTTTATTATGGTTTTCTTAAAGCAAAGGGATAATATACTTAAGTTTGGTATTATATGGTATAATTTAGGTTCGAGTTTTAATAATGAATTTTAAATAACTATTTTGTGATCCGTGAATTTAAGAGAAAGAAGAGGAAATTTATAATGTGTGGGATTGTTGCATTTGTTGATAATGAAAAACCACAAATTAAAGACCAATTAATCAAAAAAATGAAGGACCGGATTATTCACCGGGGACCTGATGCAGAAGGTCAATATGTGGACGAGGATGTAGCACTTGGCTTCCGGCGCTTGAGTTTTATTGATGTTAAGTCTGGTAATCAACCAATCTTTAATGAAGATAGCTCAAAAGCTATTGAATTCAACGGTGAAATTTACAATTTTGAAGAATTACGTGAAGAATTAATCAGTAAGGGTCACACATTTAAGACACATGCCGATACTGAAGTAATCTTGCACGGATATGAAGAATGGGGCAAGGATGTTGTTAACAAGCTGCGTGGAATGTTCGGCTTTGTTATTTGGGATTTTAAGACTAAAGAGATGTTCGGTGCCCGTGATCATTTTGGGATCAAACCATTGTATTACGCTAAAATGAACGGCACTTTCTTTGTTGGGTCTGAAATCAAAGCATTTCTTGATCACCCTAACTTTACGAAGGAACTTAACAAAGAAGCCCTTAAACCATACATGACATTCCAGTACCCAGTTACTCAGGAAACTTTCTTTAAGGGTGTTTATCGCCTCCCAGAAGGGCACTACTTCACTTATAAAGACGGTCAGTTTGAAATGACCCAATACTGGGACGAAAACTTTGAGCCAGAAGACGAGACGTTTGATGAAGCTGTTAACAAGATTGACGATGTTGTTAAGAATTCTGTTAAGGCCCATACCTTTGCAGATAAAGGAATTAAGGTTGGTTCATTTCTTTCCGCAGGGGTTGATTCAAGTTTAGTAACGGCTTTGATGCGTCCAGATAACACGTTCTCAATCGGCTTTGATAGTACTTACGATGAGACCAAACAAGCACGGGAATTAGCTGCTAAGATGGGTCTGAAGAATACTGATGAAAAGTTAACTAACGAAGAAGCTTTCCATGCATTCCCAATGATTCAATACTACTTAGATGAACCTGATTCTAATCCATCTGTTGTTCCTTTATACTTCTTGAACAAGTTGGCAAAGGATAACGGCTACAAGGCCCTTCTTTCTGGTGAAGGTGCCGATGAATTGTTCGCGGGATATATTGATTATGGTTTTAATACGAAAGTTAAGTTTATTCGTTGGGTAACTGACCAATTAAAAAAGATGCCTCGTGAACGTCGGTATAAGTTTGCTAAGTGGTTAGATGGGAAACACTTCCACGGCCAAGAGCATATGTACCGCAACTTAGCGCCAGCACGGGATACTTTTATTGGTCAAGCATACATCTTTAGTCCTGAAGAAGCTGCTGACTACTTGCAACCAGAATTTGATTGCGGACCAAGTATTGCCGATATTCTTAATCCACTTTTTGATAAGATGGAAGATAAAGATATCGATGAAGTCGCAAAGAAGCAATATATTGACTTGCACCGTTTTATGCCTGGTGATATTTGCTTAAAGGCAGATAAGATGAGCATGGCTAACTCTGTTGAAATCCGGGTACCACTTCTTGATAAAGAGGTAATGAAAGTGGCTGAAACGACACCAACTAAGTACCTTTTTAACTATAAGGATACAAAGTGGGCATTCCGGATGGCAGCAAATCGGCATTTACCGGAAGAATGGGCTACGCGGCCTAAGATGGGCTTCCCAACTCCAGTTCGTGCATGGCTTCGGGAAAAGAAGTATTACCAAGAAGTACGTGAATTATTTGAACAAGACTTCGTAAAAGAGTTCTTTGATCAAGAAAAGCTTTTAAAACTTGCCGATGATAATTTTGAAGGCAAGGTGGATGGTCGTCGTAAGATTTGGACAATCTACACCTTCTTAACGTGGTATAAGTTATACTTTATTGATAACTTCAAACCTGATGAATCAGGAATTGACCGCGCACAAAAAACAGCTACAACAGAAGCATAGAAAAATATTAAAGGAGGCTGGCGAAGGGCTGTAGGACTCTTCTAAGTCTCCTTTTTTGTTAGTTGATAACCCTTATTTATTTTTATGATAAAAAATGAAATAATATAGGGCAGATTAGATTAAAGGAGAGTCATTTGCAAGATGGAATTGCATATTACACCTGCTTTAGCATTATTACGCGAGCATCACTTATTGGATCATGTTAGTAATTTAACTGATTTTACCGCAACTAGCGTGTCCTATGATTCACGGAAGGTAAAATCAGGAACTTTATTCTTTTGTAAAGGAAATTTTTTGCCTAAATATCTAGCATCCGCTAAAGAAAAAGGTGCGATTGCGTACGTGGCTGAAAAGGAATATCCAGAGGGCGAAGGATTGCCAGCTATTATCGTGAACGACGAACAAAAAGCGATGTCTTTACTAGGGGCAGCCTTCTATGGCTATCCCCAAAATGATTTGTTTATTATTGCAATTACAGGAACAAAAGGCAAAACAACAACGGCTTATTTTGCTGACCATATTCTAGCTCAAAGTACAAATAATCATATTGCCCTTTTTTCAACGCTGGATCGGGTTTTAGGCAATAAACCGGAAGATAAATTTAAATCTGATTTGACTACTCCTGAATCCTTAGACCTTTTCCATGATATGCGCGCTGCCGTTGATAATGGAATGACGCATTTAGTAATGGAAGTATCATCACAAGCATACAAGAAGAATCGAATCTACGGTTTAAAGTATGATGTGGGAATTTTCTTAAATATCTCGCCGGATCATATCGGACGAAATGAGCATCCAACTTTTGCTGATTATCTTCACTGTAAGGAACAATTATTAGTAAATTCTGCTAAATGCTTAATTAATGCGGAAACTGAAAAATTTACTGATGTTTATTACACTGCTAAGGCAACTACACAACCAGAAGACATTTTCTTATTTGCACGGCGGGGAGCAAACATCGAATTACCTGATAATGCCCAAATAGATTTTGAATATCGAAATGATTTAGAAGATCTTCATGAAAGTGAATTTGAATTGACCACCTTAACTGAGAAAGCAAAGCAGTTAAACTTAGATAGCCGTTATAAGACGAGTGTCCCTGGAGATTATAATGAAGGAAATGCGGTTGCTGCAATCATTGCTAGTGGATTAGCTGGGGCGAGTGCTAACGATGCCGTAGAAACATTAAACCACGTTCACATCCGTGGTCGAATGGAAATGATTAACAGTAATACGCATGGAACAATTTATGTTGATTATGCCCATAATTACGCTAGCTTAAAGCGACTGTTGGCATTCTTAAAACGACAAACTAATGCTGGCAAAGTAACAGTTGTCTTAGGAGCGACTGGTGATAAAGGTATTTCACGCCGTCCCGGGTTTGGAAAAGCTTTAACTGAAGAACAACCAGATGAAGTGATTTTGACGACTGATGACCCAGGATTTGAAGATCCGATGACTATTGCCCGGGAAATAGATTCTTATATTGATCATGATAAGGTTAAACATATTCAATTTGAAATGGACCGCGAAACGGCGATCAAAAAGGCAATTGACGGTAGTGAAAAAGATGATATTGTAGTCCTTGCAGGGAAGGGTGAAGATCCTTACCAAAAGATTAATGGTGAAGATGTTCCTTACCCAACTGATGTGAAGATTGCACGTGATTATATTAATGAACTAGAAAAATAAAGAGGAGTGGGGATCTAATGAGTGAACAACCTTTTGTTCCATTGATTCTAGGTAGTGATTTCAACGCTTACGGAATGGCACGGTCAATGTATGAAAAATATGGAATTAAGTCGCAATTATATGCTCGGCAACCATTGGCACCAACTCGTTATTCAAAAATTGTTGAGATGCATTATAATGAACAATTACAATCACCAGAAGTGTTTACGAAGGTATTAATTGAAGCGGCAGATGAGTTTGCTAAGCAAGGCAAGAAGACCGTTTTAATTAGTTGTGGGGATGACTATACCGAATTAGTTGCGAAAAATCGTAAAGAACTTTCTCAGCATATGTTCTGTCCGTATGCTGATTATGATGAAGTGGCAACATTAACGGATAAAGAGAAATTCTACAATGTCTGCGAAAAGTATGGTTTGCCTTACCCTAAAACTGATATTTTAAAACCCGACCTTGATTATAAAAACTACAAATCACCATTTGAATTTCCAATTGCTTTGAAAGCTGCTGATGCGGTGCAATGGCATAAGGGAAACTTTGAAGGATACGAAAAGGCTTATATTATTAAAACACCAGAAAGACTAGCGGAAGTTCTTGAGATTATTTACGAACATAGTCCATACAACGGCGATCTTGTTTTACAAGAATTTATTCCTGGTGATGATAGTAATATGCGGACAATCAATTGTTACGTTGATAAAGAGCATAAGGTAAAGATGATGTGTCTCGGTCATCCGCTGCTTGAAGATTGTAATCCAGCAAATGTTGGTAATTACGTTGCGATTATGCCAGCATATGACCAACAAATCTATGACAACATCAAAAATTTCCTTGAAAGTATTGAATTTACTGGATTTGTTAACTTTGATTTAAAATATGACCGTCGTGATGGTCAATTCAAGGTATTTGACCTCAATCCTCGCCAAGGTCGTAGTAGTTTCTTTGTTTCATTAAATGGCTATCAACTTGCTACTTTCCCAGTTGAAGATTACGTTTTTGATAGCTTAAAAGATCAAGAGACGATTTATGGGAACAAGGATGAAAGCAACTACAAGTTATGGCTGGGGGTTTCAAAAAAGACCTTTCTTCAGTATGCTAAAAATAATGAAATTAAAAAGCAGGCTGAGAAGCTTATTAAAGAAGGGCGCTATGGAACAACTTTCCATTATGACAAGGACATGAATTTCATGCGGTGGTTAATGGAACAACGGATTAACCATAACTATCAAAAGAATTTTGAAAAGTACTTTGTCGAAAAGAAATAGAAACTAAAAGAAGTAGGAAATGCATAAATTTTCTACTTCTTTTTTGAGCCTTAATATCTTTTTAATGTTATTAAATGTGAAAATAATATATTATTTATTATAAATAACTTTTCAGGTTTTATTACTAGTTGTATGATTAATAACAGTTAAACAAAGAAATTGAGGAATTATAATGAAAGCATTTCGTGAAGCAATGAGTTGGATTATTCCCATTTTAATCGGGTTAATAATCGCATTAGTAATTAAGCAGTTTTTCTTCCAAATTGTTCGGGTTGATGGACCATCCATGCAACCAAACTTACAAAATAATGAACGAGTATTTTGTTTGAAAACTGCCAAGATTCATCATGGAAGTGTCGTTGTATTTGATGCTAATGGTGTTGATCCGCAAGTATCGGTCAAGACTGATTATGTTAAGCGCGTAATTGGACTTCCTGGTGATACTGTTAGCTCTAAAAATGGAAATATTTATGTTAACGGTAAAAAAATTAATCAAGACTACATTAGCAAGAGTCAACGAACAACCGGAACTGGAAACTGGACATTGCGTAGTATTTCAGTTCAGAACAGTTGGTTAAAAAATAATGGTGCTACAAGAGTTCCGAAGGGGGAATACTTTGTTCTTGGGGACCACCGAAGTGTTTCTAATGATGGTCGTTACTGGGGATTTGTACCTAAGAGTAAGATTGATGGGGTCGTAAAAGTTCCATCTTGGACTGGGACAAAGACAACTCGCGAAAATGTTAATAAAGAATGGCAACACTTCTATGCTAAGTAATAATTAGTAGATAAAAAACTCTGTAAGGAAGCTTTGACATGGATTATCAAATTCGGTTAGCAACAATAAATGATCTACCAGCGATTGTCGATATATTTAATCAAGCCATTCCGCTGAAAGTCAATGATGAGAGCGCACCGATTGAGGTTGTGGATCGCCGTGAATGGTTTCTGCAATTTGACAGCACCCATCCAATTTGGGTAGCAACAATAGATAATCGAGTAATTGCCTGGTGTGCTCTTGAATATTTTTATTCGCATCCCGCCTATGATCATTCAGCACAGATAGCTATTTATATTCATGAAGATTATCGGCGTCAACATCTTGGTCATAATTTACTAACATATGTACAGGAACAAATTGAAGATCATTTAGATATAAGAACCGTAATTGCATATATTTATATTGAAAATCAAGCAAGCTATCATCTCTTTACCTCCTGCGGGTACGAAGAATGGGGCAAGTTGCCACAGATTGCTGAAATAAATGGTCAAAGGCGATCCTTATATATGATGGGCAGGCAGTTTAATAAGCAGCAAGTTTTATGAGGTTGAGCAATTTTAAGCTTTAACCTCTTTTTTATTGTTCAAATCAAGGCTTACCATTTTACATTTATGAAAAAAATGACGACAATAGTTTTGTAGGAATAACTTGAAATGCGAAAGGACGGAGAACAGTGATTTTAGATGAGACAATTACGCTTAACAGTGGTGTAAAGATTCCTAAGTTTGCCTTGGGGACCTGGATGATTGATGATGACCAAGCAGCTGAAGTAGTCCGAAATGCAATTAAGATTGGTTATCGGCACATTGATACAGCTCAGGCTTATGATAACGAGCGGGGAGTCGGTGAAGGTGTACGAACAGCCGGTATTGATCGGGATAAAATCTTTGTTACTTCAAAGATTGCTGCTGAACACAAAGATTATGATATAACTAAAAAGTCGATTGATGAGACTCTTGAAAAGATGGGGCTTGATTATATCGACATGATGCTTATCCATAGTCCTCAACCATGGAAAGAAGTAAATCAATCCGATAATCGTTACCTTGAAGGAAATCTTGCGGCATGGCGGGCCATGGAAGATGCTGTAAATGAAGGTAAGATTCGGACAATTGGGGTTTCTAATTTTGAAAAAGCTGATCTTGAAAATATTATCAAGAATAGCGATACCGTCCCTGCTGTTGATCAAGTTTTAGCTCATATTGGGCATACGCCATTCAATCTTTTATCATTTACTCATGAACACGACATTGCGGTTGAAGCATATTCGCCAGTTGCTCACGGCGCTGCTTTGGACAACCCCGTAATTGAAAAGATGGCTAAAAAGTACAACGTTTCAGTCCCACAATTGTGCATTCGGTATGATTGGCAATTAGGAATGATTGTCTTACCAAAGACTACTAATCCAGAGCACATGAAAGAAAATGCTGAAATTGATTTTGAAATTTCTGAAGCTGATATGGACCTATTACGGCGAGTAAAGCCATTAGACTACGGTGATTTTGATATCTACCCTGTTTACGGTGGAAAAATGTAAAGATAAATAAAAATGGCAGGTCTGTTTGAGTGCTGATTACATTTAAACAGGCGTGCCATTTTTTGAACTTAGGTTGTTTTATATTCTTGACAAAAATTTTAGTTAGTTAAATCTTCGCCAATATTATATTTTATTTTCCCATCACTTACAATTAAGAAACATCTATTTTGATCAGTAGGTGTCAGGACTTTAAACGTAGCCATAGAATCGAGCTTTTCATCTGCTATTGTTTGCGAAGCTTCTTGAATGTCTCGTACATAGCTGTTCCATAGTGATACTTGTCCGGAATTCATTGACTGGTACATGGTACTATTCTGATCGAGTGTTGCCTCCCAACAGGCGTCTTCTTCGTTCCATGTCCATTTGGTATTCCCAGTATCTGCCGTTGTGAGGTCATTATTTAGGGCTTCAGCAACCTTGTCGATTGTGTGCTGCGTAGGTTTGCGTGAAACCTCGGAATCAATTTTGGGTTCAGCACTGCTTGTTTTGCTGCTTGACGAAATTTTACTAGTTTGTTCAGTACTAGCTGAGTTTTCTTCATCATCAGGAATAAAAATGTCTGAACCAACAAGGCCTATGACTAACATAATGGTGGAGATGATTGTATATTTTTTACTCTTTTGATATTTTTCTTTGTCCTTCTCGCGATTAGTGCGAAACCACATAATAGCAAAAATGATCACACAAATGAGGGCCCCTAGGAAGATTAAACTAAATAAGTCTCCTAGAATTTCCATGATATCCATAAGTTCCTCCTAAAATACACAAAATGGTCAATCAGCGTAGTTTAATGCGTCGATTGACCATTTAGTTTTAGACACTTACAGTTTACCAAATTTCTTAGCTGTTGCATATGTTAGTCTGGGTAAGATTATATTTAGTACTTAATTGCTCGGTAGGGATCAGATGCTAATTTAATTGCTGTTTCTAATTCATTCCATGGATAAACTTTTGTAACCATTTTTTTAATTTGAGCTTGATATGTTGTCAAAATCTTAAATACGGGTGCAACATCATTAGGACGATATCCACCTGAACCGATTTGATACGCTGGTGGCAAAAATTAACCAACATGACCGGCAGAATCATAGTTTGCTAAAAGTTAAAGTTTATAACAATGGTCAAATCACTTATACGGGCCGGATCAGGCAAGGCGATAATGAACCTTTTATTGTCGTCGGATTCGAAAATAATCATGATGGCTATAGAAACGTCAAAAAGCAAGCTCGCATGTTTAATACTGCCTTTAACCAGTTAAAAGCACAATACAACTTTAACAATTTCAAGGGCATTGGGCACTCGAATGGTGGACTAATCTATACTTATTTCTTGGAACACTATTTTAATGAGCGACAGATTCGGATAAAGCGATTAATGACAATCAGGACACCATATAACTTTGCTGAACCTTCAAATCGGAGGACACAAATGCTAACTGATTTCATTAAAAATCGTAAAAAATTACCCAGCAATCTGACGATGTACTCGATTGCTGGGTCGGAAAATTATGTTGAAGATGGGTTAGTACCATTAAGTAGTGTGCTTGCTGGAAAGTATATTTATCAAGGAGTAGTTAGTCATTATACTCAGATTACGGTTACGGGGAAGTTAGCCCAACATTCAGCATTGCCGCAAAATCAGGAAGTCTTAAGTCTAATTAGAAGATATATTTTACAGCAACATCCAGAAAGAAGGCGGCAGAATAATTAGTTAAAAATATTTATAAAGCGTCATGGCTTAGGAGTCATGGCGTTTTTATTTTAAATAAAAGTCATTTTAAAGCGATTCCATTCTATAATGAAAGTATCTTTGGTAAGGATATTTGAAGTTGAAAGGAGTTACGATAATGCCTAAGCAAACATTTATTAACGGTAAAATCTTTGTTGGTGATAATGAAACACACTTTGTTAATAGTATGGTTGTTGAAGATGGAACGGTTAAACGAATTGGTGATAATTTACCTAATGATGAAGGCGAAGTTATTGATCTTCAAGGACAAACAGTTTTGCCAGGATTGATTGACTGTCATACCCATCCTAAATATATCGCCGATGCACTTCATGGCGTTGCTTGTACCCCGCCAAATGTTAATAGTATCAAGGAAATGCAAGAAGCACTTCGCAACTCTCCTGCATATGGTCAAGGTGAGGATGTGTGGATTGAAGGCTGGGGTTTTGATGAAACAAAATTAGCAGAACATCGGAGCCCTAATCGAGATGATTTAGATGTTGTGTCAACAACACAACCGATCTTTATTTATCGCTCTGACTGTCATTCTTCAGTTGGTAATTCTAAAGCCTTAGAGCTTGCAGGAATTGATGAAAATACGCCTGATCCGGTCGGTGGGAAAATTGAACGATTTGCGGATGGCCGACCAACTGGTTTTATGCGGGAAGTGGCTGCTTCTCAACTTCTTATTCGGGCTAAATCAGCACAAAGTTATGAAAATGACGTAGCGAATATGGTTAATAGTTCCGAACACTATCTTAAAGAAGGAATTGTGGCAATTGGTGAAATGATGGGTCGGATGAAACCATATACTTCTTTAAAACTATACCAAGATGCAGTTAAGCAAGGTTTTGGTCCGAAAGCCTCGATCTACTATGTCTTTGATGAAATTGATCCACAGGTAGGACTACAACCAAGCGGGGATGAAAAACTCCGCGTTGCTGGGATTAAAGTATTTATGGATGGTAGTATTTCTGGTGAAACGGCTTATAATACTGATCCTTATCCATCGGGGAAAATGGGAGTTAGTTTAACTTCAGTGGAAAAACTTCAGCGAGCAGTTAAGATGGCGCGTGATAATAAGCTTCAACTAGCTGTGCATGCGATGGGCGATAAAGCAATTAAAACAGTGATTGATGTAACAAAGGATATTGAGCCATGGTTAACAACGATGCCGTCCGTACGAATTGAACATGCATCCTTAATGACTGATCAAATGTTTGCGGAGATTGCCAATAGTAAAATGAATTATGCCCTAGTCACGCAACCGATCTTTTTCTTTGCGGAAGATGAATCCTATCGGCATTTTCTTTCATCAGCCCAGTTTAAATTAGCCTACCGCGTTAAAACGATGTTAAATTCTCAAGCAATGTTAGGTTTGAGCTCGGATGCCCCATGTACGCCCTGGGCAGAACCAGATAGTCCATTTTATAGTATTTATGCGGCTGTAACGAGAAAGGCAGCTAATGGCGATGTTGTGAACGCAGAAGAAGCAATAACAGTTCCACAAGCCATTCTTGGTTATACCCGGGATGGTGCTAGAATTGGCGGCTTTGATGATAATGGGACGCTTGAAGTAGGGAAGGCCGCGGACTTTGTTATTTTAAATGATGACATCTTTACAGTTGCCCATAATGAACTTAAAAAGATCCACATTAATGAAACGTGGATGGCAGGAAAGAGAGTTAAGTAAATTTTATTAGACGAGTAAGGGAAGTTTTCATACTCGCTTTTTTATTTCAAGCAAATTAAATTAGATTTTTGCAAAAACTCGCGTAATTTTTTAAGTCCTATTTCTAACTCATCAAGTGACTTATTTGCGGACAATGAAACACGGAGAAAATGATTGTTTGAAGAAGCATTAACTTGAAAACGACCAGAGCCAAAACAACGGATATTTATATTAGCGAGGGCTTGTTCGATCTTGGATGTGTTTTGAATATTTTTAAGCGGTAATCGACGAAAAAAGGCATAATCAGTTAATTGGTTTGTGGGAGCAGTTGGGAAATATTGTTCAAAAAGGATATTAGCTTGTTTGGCAAGGCTAATTTTACTTTGAATTATTTGTTGGACAATATGTTCTTTTATTGCCGTGGATGCAATTGCTGTATTGAGAGTTGACGTTTTGACTGTTGTGTTAAAAAAGCCATTTTTAATTTGCTGGGCGAGTTGGGCTGGAAAGATTAGATAACCAACACGGAGCCCGGATGCAAGAACTTTTGACATACTGCAAACATAACAGGTCTGATTTGGCAGTAATTCCATTATTTTCGGCGGCTGTTCTGGATTGATTTTACTAAGAAAACTTAGGTAATCATCTTCAATTATTTTTAGCCCGTATTCTTGCGCAATCGTTGCGATCTCTTTCCGGCGAGCCACCGAGAAAATATTACCAGTTGGATTACTATATTCGGGCATGGTATAAAGGCCAGCTAGGTTGTGGTTTTGACAAGCGCGTTTTAATGCTTCAATATTCATCCCGCCTTGATCATTTTTTATCGCTACTAAATGGAGATTATTTAGTTGCGCGGTTGCAATCAGGTTGGCATAGGTAAATTCGTCGACAGCAATCTTATCGCCACTTGAAAATAAGGTCATTAGCAGTAATGTAAGTGAGTTTTCTCCTCCCCCTGTAATAAGGATGTGCTGAGTAGGAGTTAATTTCACGCCAAGCCAGTTAAGATAATGCCGAAAAGCCTCCTTATCAATCGGACGTCCAGTTGGTGAATCATAGGTTAGAAGTTGCGAGGCGCCTTGCTTGATGGTGTTGCTAAGAATATTGTCTAGGAGGTGATTTGTCTGTTCAAAGGAAGCAACAAAGCCAAGATCGATGGTGCGGGTCAAAGGAGAATTGGCAGTTAACGGATCGATACCATTTGAATTAACAAAGGTTCCTTTACCATGAATTCCATAAGTTAAACCAAGTTGCGCACTTAATTTATAAGTGCGAGTGACGGTGGTGAAATTAATGTCGAGATAATCGGCGAGTTCGCGTTGCGGGGGTAGTTTCGTTCCAGGCGTAAGAATTCCACGCTCAATCGCTGATTTTAGTTGGTCAAGCAAGCTCTTATAAATTGGTCGTGTCAGCTTATTTTTATCGGGATGCCAGGTAAGCTGATAGTGGGAGAAATCATTAATAGGCATAGTTTATCACTCCAATATTGTAATCCATACAATTAATTCCTTGTATGGATAAAATACTCCTGTTTAAAATAAATTCAAGTTATTTTAAGGAGGGATAAGTCATCCATGAGAAAGGAAGTACGTTATGCTTTTCAGAAAACTAGTCCAGTAATGCTTGGTTTTATATTTTTAGGCGCCAGCTATGGGATATATATGCATAAACTGGGCTTTAATTTTTTGTATCCATTATTAATGGCCGCTACCATTTTTGCTGGATCAGTTGAATTTGTAATTGGTAATCTTTTAGTCCAAAGTTTTCAGCCATTAACTGTTCTCATTTTAACTGCCCTTGTTAATTCACGACATATTTTTTATGGCATTACGATGTTAAAAAAATATTCAAATACAGGAAAATTAAAGCCGATTCTTATTTTTGGAATGTGTGATGAGTCTTTTTCCTTAAATGCAACGTTAAAAGTACCAGATGGCCTTGATCGCTCATATGTTTATTTTTACATAACCGCGTTCAACTATTTTAGTTGGGTAGCTGGTGCAGGCTTAGGTGGTCTCCTTGGAGGAATGATTAACTTAAACTTAGCAGGTTTAGATTTTGTAATGACGGCGCTCTTTATTGTTTTGTTTACAGAACAGTTGAAAAATGTCCGAACTCAGCGTGATGCTCTGATTGGTTTAGTATTTGCAATTATTTGTTTATTATTTTGCAACAAGAATGCTTTCTTATTAGTGACATTAGTAACACTTGTCGCGCTGTTTTCATTAAATTACTTAATCACGAGGAGAAAAAATGACATTAACTGAACAAATTATTTCAATTTTAATCGCAGCAGTTGTCACGATGGCAACCCGTTTTATCCCATTTCTGATTTTTGACCAGTCGAAAGAATTATCACCTTATTTGGAAGAACTGGGGAAATTCCTCCCAGCAGCAATCATGGGAGTATTAGTAATTTATTGCTATCGAAATATTTCTTTTGGTGAGCCTAGTAAGGCATTATTAGAAATCGTCGCCGGATTAGTAACGTTATTTATTCACCTTTGGAAAAGAAATATGCCATTATCAATCTTGGTTGGAACTGGCTTTTATATGGTGATGTTAAATTTATTTTAATAACGATAAAAAAACACGAGCTAAGAAAATAATTTACCAGAAGAAGTTGCAGAGTTAAAAGAAAAGTTTAAAAAGGTTTGGCAGAGATGGAAGAAAGTAAATCAAACCGTCGTTAGTCAATTACCAACGGGCGAATTTTCGAAGGTTCACGTTGAGAGTTGGACGAATGATTGGAATTTGCGTGACCATTACTGGACATCTGCCATTGACTAAATATCTCAATAGTCAAGATGTTCAGCAACAATTTAATAAGGATGTTAAATAGGAAATGTCCTAAAGCATTTTATTGGAAACGTTCGCCAAAAAGGCATCAGGAGCTGGTTAAACTTCTGATGCCTTTTACTAATAATTGAGCGTCAAATTCACTAAAATTTGCTTTTGAATAGGATATTTTAAAAGTTTTTATCCGTTTATTCTAGTTCTACGCTTTTAATATTTTCTAGTTCAGTAAGATCTGTAAAGACATGTTCTGACTTAACCCCTGATTTTAATTCACCATAAAGCTGACAGGCGATTTTTCCCTCGCTATAATCATAGATCGAGTATTTAAGAGGAATTTTAAAATACTTTTTGTTTAATCGAGTAATCAGGGCGTGCAGGTCATTGGTATTTCCTGCTAACTGAATAAAACAAGAAAATCCCTTACCTTGTTTCAAGGCAAACTGATCAAGGTATTTGCCAATAATTTCTGCGAAGAGGACACAACAAGTACCGATAATGCCGATGCTGTATAAACCGCTCCCATAGGCAAGTCCGATGGCACCAGTCACCCAGATCCCCGCTGCCGTTGTTAAGCCATCAATTATTTCATCGTGGCGGTTAATGATGGTTCCAGCACCCAAAAAACCAATTCCGCTAACAACTTGTGCGGCAATTCGTGATGGATCAACGTTCCAATTACTGTGGGTAACTTTCAGTAAATCGAAAAAACCATACTTGGAAATAATCATGACCATCGCCGCACCAACTGCGATTAATGCATGAGTACGAATTCCGGCCATTTTAGCCTTGCTTTTTCGTTCAAAGCCAATAATGCCACCACATAGTGCCGCCATCAGCATTCGCAAACACCAGTCAAGCGTAAGCAACGATTCCGCCTCCTTTACCAAAAGTCACTTATTATCAATTTTATTAATCTAACTGTACTATATCGCGTTTAAGTATTTAAAGCCAAAAAGAAAGCTGAAAGAATTAAAGTTTTCCTCCAGCCTCTTCATTATTTTTCATAGATAGAACGCTTTAATATGCCCACAAAGGGGAGGTTGCGGTAAAGCCCATTAAAGTCCAGACCGTATCCGACAATAAATTCATTCGGCACCTTAAAGCCAACGTAATTGGCCTCCACGTCAACTTCACGACGGTCAGGTTTATCAAGTAGGGAGCAGATTTCAATACTCTTAGCGCCACGATCGGAAAACAGCTTAGTAAGATACTTTAAGGTATGACCGGTATCAATAATGTCTTCCATAATAATAACGGGCCGATCCTTAATATCGTGGGAAAGATCTTGAATTAAATTAACTTTTCCAGTAGATTCTGAACTTTCTTTATAACTAGAAACATCGACATAATCAACATTTAATTTGAAATTAAGGCGCTTCATCATTTCACTAGTGAAAATCATTGCCCCTGTCATTACGGAAACTAAAACTGGAAATTCATCGTGATATTTTTCAGTAAGGGTATTGGCAAGTTCATCTAAGCGTTGATTGACTTGATCTTGGGTATATAAAACTTTTTCGACATCGTTATTCATACTAGCGCTCCCTTGGATAAAGTTCGTTATTTACGAACTATTTTTGCGTTTTTTATTTATTAACGTTAGAATTTTAACATAAATCGAATGAATTTAAAGTGTTTCAGTAAGAAAAGTCAGATTTTTGTTCTATTTTGTAAGATGAGGCATAAAATTTGTATAATACAGGTAGATATTTTTTTGAAAATGGATGCCTGGAAGGGATACTTATAATTATGAAAAAAGTTAACTTATATATTTTTTTGACGCTCTGTTCCTTTGCCATCTTCTTATTGACCACGCCATCAAAGGTAAAGGCAGAAGTAGTTGACAAACAAACGCAACACCAACTTCAAGATTATATGAAGAACCATCATATTAATGGAGTGATGCTAGTTAATGGCAAAGATGGGAAGCCAGTTGTCATTGAGAATAATGAAACCACAAATAAAGATCAAATCGTAAAGGCGGATCGACTATTTCCCACGGCATCGCTTCAAAAGATTGTAACGGGAACCGCTGTTTACCAATTAAAACAAAAAAAGCAATTAGCTTGGGACACTTCGCTAAGTAAGTATTACCCACAGATTGACGGCAGTAAAGAGATTACAATTCGAGAATTAATGAACCATACTAGTGGCTTGATTAATAATGATCGTCCCTTCGAACCGCTTAGAGGCCAAAAAGCACAAATCGCTTATATGCTTAAACATCTCAAGTATGATCATACGCACACATGGGATTATCAAGATGTTGATTATGAAATATTGGCAGCCATTGTTAGTAAGCAAGCACATTTAAGCTATAATGCATATATTCAAAAAAACTTTGCTAAACCGCTCCATCTTCACCAAATTAAAGACTTTTCTGAAGTTTCAAAAAAAGAAATCCCACAACCTATGGATCCAACAGTTGATTGGCACCGGGTAACTGTAACGACCTCCTCAGACTTTGGAGCAGGGAACCTTTTTATATCGCCAAATGATTACTGGAAGTTTGTATATAATGAGGTGCTGAAAGATCCAAAAATGATTAATGAATACTACCAACAGGCGCAGCATCAAGAAGTTGCCTATTTTGGTGGAGTCTACTTTGATGGGGACGTTATTCGCGCAAATGGGAGTATTCCTGGATATAACAGTTGCTTTGTCGCTGATTACAAGACGAAACGAATGATTATGCTGTTCTCTAATAATATCGATTATCTAAAATTAAAGGCAACGTCGGATGATATTCTCCATAATTATATGGAATAACGATGAATGCCTTATGAGTAAACAAATGAGTTTTGCTCAGAAGGCATTTTTTTAGATATTAGTATAATTTTACGGGTTGCTTGCTAAGGCTAAAATCCGCTGCTTAATCTCATCGCGGACTTGCCGGAAAATTAGCAGCTGCTGCTCAGGAGTTCCGGTGGCTTGTGCTGGATCTGGCAAGGGCCAATGAATACTGCGCGTTTGGGGAGCGGTGACGGGGCAATGGTCTTTAGCATCACCGCATAAGGTAACAATTAAATCGGCAGCCTGAAAGTAATGAGGGTTAATCGTTTTAGAATGTTGGTGACTAATATCGACATTATCTTCTGCCATTGCTTTAATTGCCAGGGGGTTAACGCCATGAGCTTCAAGACCAGCACTTTGGATTTCGTACTTGTCTTTTAGAAAAATTCTTGCATAGCCTTCCGCCATTTGACTGCGACAAGAATTGCCAGTACATAAGAAATAAATTTTATTCATTTTAGTAATATCTCCTGGGATAAAATTAGGATCAAGTAGGCTGAGGGACTAGAGAGAAGCAGAATTATTGATATAATAACACGAAAAAGTTAGGAATTTAAGTTCATGAAAATGGAGAATTTAAGTTGAAAACTAGTAAAAGTGAACACGAGCTTAAAATAGACTTATATATTGCTTGTTACTTATTCCTAATAGGTACGTTATGTCACAATGTAATTTCCCGACGGGGGATCACCTTATTTCTGAAGGTGGCTCTGTTTTTTACTTGAACTTATTTGCTATTAGTGAGAACATTACAAGACAAAAAAACTTCCCCCAAAAAAGAGGGAGCTAATCGCGATAAGTAATCGACTGGTGGTTACAAATCAATAATTTCTGGTTCAAAATCAATCTGTTTAAGAAACTTAAACAGGTCATCCGTCTTAATAAAAATTGTATGGGTATTTTCATTAGGATGGAAAGTCTGAATCGGTTCGTCGACAATGTCCTTGTCAAAATAGACCTTAACATTATGAGCTTCATTATTTAGCAAACCAAATGGAGAAACAATTCCTGGTGCTAGACCGAGCTGTTCTTGGAGATACTCTGGTCGGGCCATTGAAACCCTTTTAGCTCCAGTTAGGGCCATGAATTTATGAAAGTCCATTGGTTTTTTATCATCCATAATAACCATGTAGAAATTCTTTTTCTTCCCTTTCAGAAACATGGTTTTAGTGCGCACACCTTCATGACCAGCGATATATGTATCAGCTTCTTCGGTGGTGTGAGCAGCAGGGTGATCAATCACAGTATAGTCAGTTATTCCAAATTTTTTTAATGCATCCTTGACTTGCTGATAAGTTCCTAATGTCATAATTTTGCTCCTTAATTAAATAATTAAATCACTTGTTGTGAAACGCTTACATTAATTATAGGATAAACCATCAAAATTAAGGAGTGAGAGGTTATATTTTTCATGAGATGAGCAATAAAAGGATAAATTACATCTTTTGAATCAAATAAACTAGCATCTGCTTGATATGCTTCAACATTCATTTTTAACTTTTCTGCTGCTTTTACAATCCTAAGTGCAGTAGTTCCATCAGTAGTAGTTTTTGTAAATTTTCGCAGTGTTGCTAATGAAATTTTAGAGCCGTAATTATGAAGAACTGTTGCTAATCTACAATCAGTCTTATTAACTTGATTTATATAGATTATTTAATTCTTTAGCTCTGCTTCTAGAATACTTAAGATAATCATTGTTGGAAAACTTAATAAGCCGTTTTTTGGTATTAATTGTTTCAACATTTTGTAAGTTAATTAAGCTAGACTGAGAAGCCTTGAAAAATAGAGGATAATTTTGTTCAATTGTTTTAATATCACCTGAGAATTCCCCTTGACCATTAGATGTAACAATCTTTAATTTATGAGGGAATTTTGTAGTAGAGATATAAAGGATATTACTGAAGTTTACATTTATAATCCTTGTACCAACTTTATAACTGAATGTATTTTTTTTAATATAGTTAAATTCATTCAGGTTCCTTATAGCTAGTTCTAGGGTTTCGGTTAGCCGTCTTTGTAAATCTCGTTGGTTTGTAGTTTTAGTTATATAGTCCAACGGATTAATTCGTCGTTGAAAGGTGAGAAAAGCTAGTTCTTCATGCGTTGTAATAAAGATTATTTGTGCTTTTTCGTTAAGTGTTTTTATCTTTTGAGCTAAATCTAGACCGCCTTTTGAATTAGAATTTTCATCTAACTGAATATCTAAAAAGGCAATAATATTATTTAAATCACTATTAAACTCAAGGTAATCTAATACACTCTCTGCGTCGGTTGCAATCAAATCAATGGTCGGATGAATATCTTGTTCTTCAAGAATAATTGATGACATTTTAAGTAGTGTAGCGATATTTTTTGCTTGAGTCCTGTCATCATCGCAGACAAGTAAATGGTAGTCCATAAGTATTCCTTTCTATTCAATTGAAATTGTAAATGTAAAGTAACCATTATCAGAAGAGTAAGCAATGTATACGTTACGGTATTTGTTAGCTATTTTTTTTACAGTTGCTAATCCAAGTCCCTCATGGTTAGTCTTATTTGTAATTCCTTCTTGATGAAGCTTATTGGTGCTAAGCTGCTTTCGACAAGTATTCTTAATTTCAAATTCTAACTTGTTAGGGGCACTTTGATACAGCATTGAATTGATTTCTACAGTACGTGCTCCTAACTTTTTTAAGGTTTCGCATTCTTCAAGGGCATTATCATAAGCGATTCCAATTATTCGAATTAAATCAAATAAATCGATATTTGGGAGATCATTAATTTCAGTTAAACATTCAAAATGATATTTAATATCTTTTTGGTAAATTGAATTTAATTTACTAATAAAGATACTTCGCAAGACATCATCTTTAATGTTTTTAGTGTCTTGGAATTGCCAAAGAGAATCTTTACCAAGGTTATCTCGAGAATAGTTTTCTAATTTATTGAGTAAGGCTTGATTATCACCATGGATGGCACTTAATTTGAGGCTATTTAGTAAGTTTTGATAATCATGTTTAAATCGTCTTAACTTCGATTGATTTTCTTCTAGGTTTTGAATGAGAAATAATAAGTCTTTCTTTTCTTGAAGCTGGAGCTTTTTTTGCTGAATTTGTTTACTAATTCGGTATATAAAGACTGTAAAACTGCATTGAAGAACTAGTAAGCAAAAGATAACAATAAAGGCTGGCGTTACTTCCGTTGTTGTGAAAGTTATAAAGCCTACAATGATTAGGCTGACAAGAAGGTAAAATAAAATCCATAAATTAAGAGTTTCATTACCTTCCTGAATTTTTTTAATTGGATTGTAGTAGAAAAAGAAAATTAAAATGGTTATTGAGAATATTAAATTGATTCCAAGACGTTGATTAGTTGATAGAAGGAATAATTTACCGATAACAAATGCTAAAAAAGCAATCAATATAGATGTGATAAAAGTTATTAAAAGAGCACCTAGCAATTTTTTGTTGGATGCCCTTCGTTTGTAATTTAAATATAGAAAACTGCCCTCAAAGAATGGTACTAAATACGATCCAATATAGCCTAGTCCGTTAATAAAGAACACAATAATAAATATTATGAGCAAGGGGCAGATATCATATTTTGTCGGTCTTATTTTTATAAGTAGGAAAAAGAAAATATAATCAAACAGTATTGATATTGTTGCAGCAAAAATTTGAATTGGAATAGACAATGTATAACCTCTTATAAGATTAGTGCTTTATTAATTTCTTAAGCATCCAACTGGCATAACTACTATGGTCAGTATAATTAATACCGGGTATAGCACCACCCTTAATTAAAGATAGTTGCTGAATTGATAGTTTTTGCATAAATATATCATGTCTCCTATTGTTTTATCAGTAATTTATTTTAACAGGATGCATCAAAAAAATCATAAATAATCAAAAGTAGTTGTTTAAGGTTCAAATTCTGTAAGAAATGAGTCCGATTATTCCGTTAGCAAAAAATAATAAATGTTAAATTTTTGTTTAACTTCTCAATAAGGAAATTACTTTCAGTTAATCTTTCTTAATAAAAACATACTTAATTATTTACTCCTATACCATGTAATAATAGCCATAAGCACCCCATATATAATCCCAATTACAGTTGGGATTATATAACTCATAGGATTTTTTAATTCGCTAATGAGTGAAGTATGAAAACTAAGAGCATTTGTAAGAGAATTAAGTAAATAAATAATCAGTGTTATATATACAGCTGAGGCAAAACTATTCTTTACAATATGTGTGTTATCATGAGTCACGACTCTATTAATTTTACGTTTTGCATATATAGAATAGCCACCAACAATATAAACAGTAAAAATCAGTAACGCCCCAGCTAAAATATTAAAAGACAATTCATAATTCTCTGTTGTAGTAACAATGAAAAAAGAAATAAGAACTGCAACGAGGTTAAAAAGAAATAGGCTAACAGCGATATTAAGACTAATCTTCGCCATATAATCTTTATTATCTTGATTTGTTAATTTGGGCATATTATAGAACCATTGAAAAAGTTTATTATTCATTAATTTACTCCTCTTAAAAAGTTTGTTTTTTACCATAACATAATTTATCTTTTTTAATAATTTTCTTCTAATTTTAGTGGAATTTTAGCGTATTAGGATATTGAAGCAGGATATGAGTGTAATTTGTACAAATTAGAAGTTTTTATTTAGCTGTCTTAATTTACTTTATGCTTAAAGTATAGAAATTGAGAAGGAAATTATTATGAAAAAAATTCTGTTTGATCCATTATATTTTTTTGCCATAGCTTTTATGTATTTAATATTTGATTACAATTTTGGCATGATATCGATGTCAATCTTTTGTGGACTTTCACTATTAATTAGTAATCTAGGGAAGAAATTTTTATATCTGCAAGCACTATTGTTCATAATATATGGATTATTACTTTTTATAGTTCATCCAAGCACATGGATAGTTTCTGTAATTTTGATCTTAATTGGAATAGTTTTCTTTATATTTTATTTTAGAGGCTGAACTGGCTTCTAGAATAGTTAGAGTCGGAGGGAAAAGTTGTTTCGACTATCATGGGGAGTTTTGATGATTTTGATTAATTTTTTAAAAAAGAATAAGTGGAATATAATTGCAATATTAATATTTTTTGGCCTTTGTATATATTATGTTTATGATAAAAACATTGTTATGGCCAGCGATTCCTTACTGGGTGCAATAATTTGGCTGATTAGTTGTTTGAAGAAAAAATATTCTTTCTTAGGAGGGATAGCACTAATCTCATATGCCGTGTTTATTTTAATTATTCGGGCAGATTTATGGCCGGGTGCATTGGCGTGTATAGTAATAGGATTGTTTATCTTGTTTTTCTATCTAAAGAAACTTAAAAAGCAATAATCTAGAGAATAAAAGGTATGATCCCGGTTGAATATTGGGACCATACCTTTGTTTTCTTGTTTTTAAAGTATAAACGCATAGAATCCTGGTGATTTACTACGATCCTATGCGTTCAAATTTCAGTTACTTAACCGAATACCGTAACCAGACCGCTCCATCATCAAAACTTGCAACATCTTTTAATTGCAAAGCGATTGGATTACTGCTTTCTGGACGACCATCAAAAAGGCTTGGTTGACCGGTTCGCCCATCGGCACCAGCCCCAATTAAAATACTGATTTCATCAACTAATCCCGCTTCTAGAAAACCACCATTGATTTTTCCGCCGCCCACAATTGCTAAACGGTCAATATTGAATTCATCAGCAAGAATTTCCATTGCTTTAGCCAAGTCAATTTGATCTTTCCCAGCTGCGATCCATGAAATGTTTTGGCCGTTGAGGTAATCAAGGTAAACTTTCGTAACTTGTTCACTCGTAATAATGAGCTGAGGGAAGTTATTGCCATTTTCCTTGCCCCATTGTAAAGTTCCCTTAGTATCGACAACGATATTATAACTATTAGCTGTCGCATTTTTAGCAAAGTCAGTTTTACCAAGAATTTCTTTGTTTTGTGGATTAAATTTTCCACCACGGGTCAATTCAGTTTCTGCAGTAACACGTCCACTAATACTTGTAGGAACATTTAAACTGTCCAATGTAGAATAGTATTCGGGTTCGCCAGCTAATTGGGTCGTCATTCCACAGTCAATTCGTCCATTAACTGATGTCATCATATGAACGATAATATATGGTTTGTTCATTTATAAAGCCTCTCTAATATCTAATTCCATCATAGGTTAAGGAGGTTGTTATTTGAAATACTATGTAAAAAATGAGTAACTGATTAAGGGTAATAATGAGGTAGCTAGAAACTATAATTGCAATTTTATCTTTTTCGTTGATATCTATAGGGAAATACATCCTAATGACAAGGTTAGTATTCATGACTTTTATGTAAAGGAGGGTGTTTCCGTTAATAGATGAATTAACGGTTGTTGCTCATTTCCTTAATGATTTATATCAACTTGAACAAGAATTTTAAAAGTTTCATATGAAACTTTTTTTACCTTCAATTACCATAAAACAGCTAAAATAGAATACAAGACAAGCAATTGGAGGATCAAAAAATGAATAAGGCTGTAATTATGTTAGTTGAAGATGAAGAGAGCCTTGCTAGTTTCTTGATAACCGAATTAGAACTCGAAGGCTATGAAGTTATCTGGGCAAAAGATGGGCGCGAGGCCCTAGCAATATTCAAAGAAAAAGAAATAACCTTGATTTTATTAGATTGGATGCTCCCCGTTTACGATGGGCTAACTGTTCTCCGACGAATTCGTCAATCAAGCAATGTGCCGATTATTATGATTACCGCCCGTAGCCAAACTTCTGATATTAGCATGGCACTTGACCAAGGATTAGATGATTATATTACTAAACCATTTGAAATAGAGGAACTCTTAGCTCGAATTAGGGTTGCTTTACGACGGCTAGGTCAAGAAAAAGTAGACAAGCTTGACTACCATTTTGGACCATTTGAAATAAACTTACTGAAACATCAATTTATGGTGGATGGGAAACAGGTGCATTTAACCCCGAAAGAATTTTCCCTCATGGCGACCCTCATTAAAGAACCCGGAGTAGTCCAAACCCGTGATGACCTTCTTAACGAAATATGGGGTTATGATTTTGACGGCCAGACCAATACGGTCGATGTCTATATCCGGGCTTTACGCAATAAGTTAGGGAAATATCGTGACTCAATTAGAACTGTGCGGGGGATTGGGTATGTATTAGGTGATGAACAATGAAAACCACACGAGCAGTAACTGCATCTCGACAATTAACCCGCCTTTTTCTAATGCTATTTGCAATTATTTTGGTAGTTATTAATCTGCTCTTTGTGGTTACAGCTACTAACTTAATCTATCGTTATGCTGATGATCAGGCCGAAGAAGTAATTGAGACCATTGAAAAAGACTGGCCCGAAAATCAAAATCGGGAAACTTTTTTGAATGCGTATGTTGCGCGGCAAGATGATGATGCAATCGAGATTACTGATGGAGAACGGAGATATACCTCGCCCAAAGCGCGTAAAATTTTTAAGCGCATTGACCACCGCAAGTTAGCCCTTAAAAATCTACAGTTAACCCGTCATGGGGTCTATTATCTACGGCAGGAAAAGGTCCATCATCATCGCACCGTGAAAGTAGCAATTAATGTTGATGATTTAATCAAATTAACGGGTTGGTTGCTGATAGTGACCTTGTTAATCAACCTGGTAATAAGCATCGTGGCTCTCCCCATCATTCGTCGCTTGGCACACCGGTGGACCCAGCCCCTGACAAATTTGAGCGCTGAGATCGATGCAATCACGCCCCAAAGTGATCGATTGCAGACTTTGACGGTCCCTAAACAGCCGTTAGAGGTACACAAAGTTGCGCAGTCCTTTAATCAATTATTAGGCCGGCAGTATCAGGTAATGCAACGAGAAAAAGAATTTATTGCGAATGCCTCTCATGAGTTAAAGACCCCCCTTGCCGGAATTCTGGGACATGTAAATTTAATCAGAAGGCACGGGGATAAACATCCAGAATTAATTGCTAAGTCATTAAAGTATATTGACCAAGAAGCGCAACGAATGAGTCAATTAATAAATGAGCTGTTGATCTTAGAAGGACATCAAACGAAAAAGTTAACCGAAATCAACTTATCACAAGTTGTTCTCGCAGAAGTTAAATCCCTTCAAGGGGCATATCACCAAAAGATTATTACCGATTTAGACCCAGAGCTATCTTATCGGATAATTACCGGAGATTTTCAAAGTCTTGTTCATAATCTCTTAGAAAACGCGGCCAAATATTCACCTCCTGATTCAACGATTAATGTCCAATTAACGGCAGATGATCACCAAATAATATTAAGCGTCGCCGATCAAGGGCAGGGAATTGCTAGGGAAAATCGGGAAAAAGTTTTCGAAAGATTTTACCGTGAAGATGAATCACACTCTAATAAGGTTGCTGGTTCAGGGATTGGCCTGGCGATTGTCAAAATGATTATCGAAAAATACCACGGAAAAATCACGATACGCGGTAATGAACCAAGTGGGACCATTTTTACGGTTTACCTTCCAAAATAAAAATGAAGATTTCTTCATCATACTTTCACCTGTTCTTGGTTTTAGTTGAGAGATTATTTCGTAAAATAAAATTACCAATTAAAGTTAAGAAGGGAAGAATAAAAATGACTGAAAAAATTGAAAAAAGACAAGACCAACAACCAAAGCCAGACAAGAAGAAAGCAAGGAAGTTCCCAAAGATGACTAAAAAGGTTCTGATTACCGCCTGTGTTTGTGGAGGACTTGTGTTAGGAGCTGGAGGCATTGCTGGTGTCGCCGCAATGGATGGTTATCATGCTCAAATCGAAGCCGCGGTGAAACATGAAAAGTTAGCTAATAAGAGCGACATCAAGATTGACCAACAGGCTGCAATTGATCAGTTTAACAAGAAGTACCCAGATAAACACCTCAATGAAGTAGAGCTGGAAAGTGACAAGGGAAAATATGTGTACAAGGTAAAAGGCTTTGACAATACCAACGAATACAAGGTTAAAGTCAATGCCAAGGATGGCAAACTAATCTCTAACAAGTCTGAAAAGCTTGACCAAAATGAGAAGGAATACACATTAGATCCAGGTAAGGCAATTAGCCGTGATGAAGCGAGCCAAATTGCCGAAGAAGCCGCTAAAAAGGGTAGTGCGATCGAATGGAAATTAGAACAAGAAAAGGAAAATCAAGCTGTTTGGGAAGTTAAAGTAAAAGATGGCCGAACAGTTAAAGAAGTTAAGATTGATGCCGGTTCGAAAAAAGTATTAGCCGTGGAAAACGACCATTAATTTATCCATAATTTGCGCCTTCATCCCCCACTTCTATAAGTGGGGGATGAATCGCCTTCTTAAAGCAACGAGTGCTTTTTCTTCAGTTGCTGGTCATGTAATAAATACGAGGAGGACAAAAATGTTAAAGAAACACCCTTTAGCCTTATATATTACGTGGATAGTTGCTTTAGCAGTTATTCCATTACCGTTAATTATCTTGACAAATAGTCAATTAACGGCTGATTATGAAGATCTTTTTGCTTATGATGTGGGGATATTGGCCTATGTTTGGTGGTTGGTTATCATTTTCCTCTCAACTCGTCCAAGATGGCTTGAAAAGTATATTGGAATCCCTTCAATGTATTTTTTGCATGCTTCGTTAGGCGTTGCAGCGCTGATTGCTGCGACTGCTCACAAATTTTTAAGTCCCGGCGCTGATCACCTTGTTGAAATGACGGGAGATATTGCTTGGTACTTGGCAATTGTCGGTATAATTTACGCGATTGTCTTTATGTCGGGATGGTTAGTTGACCGCTTTAAGCTGCTTCGTCAAATTAAACTAAAGTTAAGCATAATTTGCTCCCATCAAGTTTCTGTCTGGATCCACCGCTTAAACTTACTATTAATCCTACTGATCTGGTTGCATGTTCACTTAATAGATAATTTTAGCGAGATGACAAGTTTTATAACAATATTTGATGCGTATACTTATATCATTATTGGTTATTACTTGTTAGCAAAATTTATCACGCTGTTTAAAACAAATGGAACAGTGATAGCGAATAAACAGCTTGCACCGAATACTCAACAGTTAGTAATTAAGTTAGATAAAACCGATCCAGCTTATCAAGCCGGTGACTTTTACTTTGTATCTTTTAGGGGCAGTAAATCAATTGGGAGGGAAAAGCATCCTTTTTCCGTTACGTCCGCCCCTAAAAATAACCCTCATGAAATTGCCTTTACGATCCAAAAACTTGGGGATTTTACAAAAAAGATCCCATCAGTACAAATTGGAACAAGAGTATATTTAGAAGGGCCATACGGACAATTTGATCGCATTATTCGTAAATTACCTAAGGATCAACCATTAGTGTTTTACGGGTTAGGATCAGGGTTAGCACCCCTTCTTAGCTTGGCAGAACAATATGGAAATCAACGACAAATAAAAATATTATGGTCTTCATCAAAAAAGAACGGCCTATATTTTGAAAAAGCCCTGGAAAAATTAAAGAAAAATCCTAATATTACGGTTATTGCAAAAGAAGGTCGTTTTACGGAAGAATCAATAAAAAAAGAATTGTCACCTAAAGAAATTGATCAAGGGCTCTACTTTATCGTGGGACCAGCTCATGTCATCTTAAATGTCGAAAAGATGCTTCGGAAACTTAATGTTAAGTCACCACACATAATTGATGAAAGATTAACAATGTAATAATGATAATATGCAACCAATCGCGGGGGTACGGAGTCAATCTCAAGTTAAGGATTCTCAATCAAGGAATTGAAGCACGGGCTGATATCGTTCGGGAAAACAGTTGAGGCCGGGAGAAAATGAATCGCATCCTGTCAAGTGAACATGTAAATATATAAAGTTGTTAAGCAGCTTGATTCTGGTATTCTACTGGGATTAAGCTGTTTAATTGGATATCTGTCAACTGGTATGGTTGACAGATATCCATATATTTCCATGTTCACCTAGAAGGGAGCCTACCAGAATTGTGTAAAGTCCACGGCAATCGCCATTACTTTAATGTGGTATTTGTTAGTAATATCATACTTGAGCTGGGCAAGTTTTTGCGGATTTCGTCCGACTAAAACCAGGTTACCACCTTTTTGTGCATGGATCTTAACAAATTCCATTCCCAGACCACCGGTGGTATCAGTAATTAAAGCAGTTTCTTTTGACATAATAATTCCTCCTCAAAATCTTATCCTTCATTTGATGTTGATTACATTATAGGTTGAAGAAAAGGAGAAGTAATATCATATGATGCCAGTGGCTAATTTGTATCAATAATTAGTACGTAATTTAACGGCGAGGGCCCCTACTTTATTGTTAGCGGTTGAGCTGGGATCGTGCAGCCAATAAAAGGAAGGCTCTTTTTACAAGATCAAATCACAATAGGCCGAAAATAAAAAAATGCACCATTAAAGATACGTTTTAAATTAATCTTTTAATCGTCCCATACTTTTTTAGCAACGTTGAATGCAGACCAGGCATTCGGCCATCCAACATAAAAGGCCAATTGAGTAATAATTTCCGCAATTTCATCTTTTGTAATGCCGTTGTTCTTAGCAGTTTGCATGTGGTAAGGGAGTTGTTCAAAGGCACCCTTTGTAATTAAAGCGGTAATGGTTAGAAGACTCCGGTCACGAAGGCTTAGTTCGTTTTCCCGTGACCAAACCTGTCCGAATAATACATCATCATTTAATTCTGCAAACTTAGGGGCGAAATCACCAAGTTGGTCGCGACCAGCTGTTTGTTTCTTAGCCATGAAAATCTTCCTTTCTCAACACTGTTATTTTTGATTACTTTTACTATAAGCCTAGAAAGAAGAAATTGAAAATACCAATATTAAGTAGGTAATAATGCAAAAAATGAATAGTTAGCAGTTTTTATTTTTGACTAATAAAATAAGGCAAGACAAAAACTTATTGAATAATAATAGTGCAATTAATGCATTTTTAGTAAGACATTAAAAGATATAATACTAGGAAGTAAAAATAAAAATTAAAACATGAAACACATGTTAGAGCTACTTTATTGACGCTATTTTCTTAATTCGCTATGGTTGATAAAGATAAGAAAAAGTGAGGATTATTATGAAAGCAGCGCAACTTACTAAATACAATAAAAAGACTCCACAAATACTAATTAGCAATGCTTCTTTGCCGCCGTTCGGACCTGATGACCTACTAATTGAAGTTAAAGCGGCCGGCGTGAATCCATTGGACAATTTAATAGCGCATGGTGATTTGAAATTAGTTACCCCATATAAATTGCCACAAATACTGGGAAATGAATTCGTAGGACTTGTTCAACAAGCTGGTAAAAATGTTACTAAATTTAAGGTAGGTGACCGCGTATATGGGCGCAATCCAGTAAATAATATTGGTGCGTTTGCTGAAGAATTAGTAGTTAATCAATCTGCAGTTGCCCATGTACCAGAATACCTTACCGATCAAGAAGCGGCTAGTGTTCCTTTGACTGCTTTAACAGCAATCCAGGCTCTTGAATTGTTACAAGCACAGCCAGGACAGACATTATTTATTTCTGGTGGGACAGGGAGTTTCGGTGCCATGGCGATTCCAATTGCAGTGGCAAAAGGACTTAAAGTAATTACTAGCGGTAGTCCACAAAAGCAGCAATATGTTGAACAACTTGGAGTAAGTAAATTTATTGATTACACCAAAGAAGATTACACAAAGGTTCTTTCAGGAATTGATTTAGTAATAGATACATTAGGTGGAAAAGAAACAATTAAGCAGATGGCAATTTTACGTCCTCATGGGAAGCTCGTATCTTTACGTGGAATGCCTAATAAGGAATTTGCTAAACGAATGAAAATGGGTAAATTCAAACAAGGACTTTTTAGTCTTGCATCCCGTAGTATTGAAAAAGAAGCAGCCAAAAAGAAAATAGACTATCAATTTTTATTTGTTACAGCCAATGGTCAACAATTAGCAGATGCAAGCCAGGTCTTGGTTAAAAATCAAATTCACCCCGCAGTTGGAAAAATATTCTCATTGAATGAAGTTTCCCAAGCGATGGAAAAAGTTCAGCAAGGACATAATAAAGGTAAAATAATTATCGATATGAGTAAAAAGTAAATAAGAAATAAGACTAGGATAGCGAATCTTAGTCTTATTTCTTATCTTTATTTAAAAATTTCTAACCCATTCATTAAGCTAACCAGCTGTTGGGCGCTCCAGGGCATGTATTCAGCAATAGTGAGACCAACTAAATTAAATTCTTGGTTAAGTGCTTTTAAGAAGGTCCACGTTTCTGGTACGTTGGCTTGTCCCATTGCCGCATTTTCCGGAATAGCAGTTAATTGCGGATTATTAAAGTAGGTTGCATAAAAATTATGGGGATTGAGAACATCGATATCAAAATGAATATAAAGATGGGTGAAAGTATTTTGATCAACCCAATCTTTCACTTCAGCGATTGAAAGATTATCATGGTGTTGATACTCAAGATTATCGTTTTGAAGAAGGTGTTTTTCTATCGTAGTTGGTTCTTGGAGGCCAGCATAGAAAATTTGATTAGGGTGAAGTGGGTGGTCCACGAGATTATTAAAGACGGGGTCACCCTTTTTTAGTAGATTTCCGAGAACCATGGCATGCTCATTTTCAAAAATCTCGGGAGTTGAAATATCGGGATGCGCGTCAACCCAAATTACCCCTAAATCATCGTATTTACCGTTTAGATAATCAATTGGGGCTTGTGAAACTAAACAGTTACCACCGAGGGTAATAATTCTAGCGGGAGATGCAGAATTAATTGCATCTTTTGTTTTTAATAAAGTGTTTTTAATGAGGGGCTGGCCATTAACATTATTTTCTTGAGATAATTTTTTAGGAACATTTGGAACATCAATAGTAATTGTTTCTTGGTGGGGTTTTTCGGGTGCGATCGCTGCTAATATTTTTGCGCCTAAAGCATAGATCGGATTGTTACCTGCTTGCCAATCTGGAACAACTAGCCGTAAAGTTTGTTTATTCATAATTTTGACATCCTTTCCTTTTTATTGACTTCATCATAAACTCTATAGTAAGTATAGAGTCAAGGAGGGAGAAAATAAAATGTTATCGATAGGACAAATGGCACAACTATGTCAGACAAGTGTCCAAACCTTACGACTATATGATAAAGAAGGTTTAATCAAGGCGGCCTATATTGATCCGCATACTCATTATCGTTATTACCGAACAGATCAGATATTTTTATTTAACCTTATTAAATATTTACAAAGTACTAATTTGTCTTTGAAAGAGATAAAGGAAACGTTGCAAAATGATATAGTAGGTTTAACTACTTTTTGGAATCAACAAGAAAAAGTAATTCAAGAGCAAATTAAACAAGAACAACAAAAATTAGAACTCGCGAAGTTTCAACGAAGACAATTAGATGCAATTGAAATAATGAAGGATCACTTAGGAAAGGGGCCTTATGTTAAGAAAATTAACAAAAAAATTGCTATTATTCCCGCAAAAGAAAAGATTACACCAAAAAGTCTTCCGGATAAAGAAGTTGCGGAATTAGACCAATTACTAATGAAAGCAGGTCAAACGCCCAATCTAGAATATGGCTTTAGTTTTAAAGCTACTCCCTATCAAACTCTTGAAGATATTTGCTACCAGAATATTTTTAAAGAACTTATTTTTCCAGCAGAGAAGAAAACAGGGCTAGAAATTAAAGATGTATCAGGGAAATATTTGTGTATCAATTTTATGTGGTCGACTGAGGAGTATCTTAGTAATTTAGAAAAATTATTGTCTTATCCTACTGACAGCGAGTTTATTTACGAAGAATCATATCCCTTAAATTATTTAACAACTGAATTAGTAGAGGGAAAAAATTATATTGCGGAGTTGAGAATATTATTAGGAAATGAATTATCATAACTGTATGATTACTTAATAATCGATAGTTAAATTTTTAGTATACTTTTTGTGTATACTGATATGATAATCAAGTAATGTTAGTTTAGAAAATTTGATGCTAATATTTAGACAATGATTAAAGCAAAGGAGACGAAAAATAATGTCTAAATATAATGTACCTACTTTCAAATTAAATGATGGCAATGAGATTCCAGTAATCGGTTTTGGGACTTTCCAAATCCCAGCTGATGGCACGACATACAATGCGGTTAAGGATGCTCTGGCTGCTGGTTACCGTCATATTGACACAGCAGCTGCTTACATGAATGAACAAGAAGTTGGAAAAGCAATTAAGGATAGCGGCATTTCTCGAGATCAAATCTGGGTTACTAGCAAAATGTGGCTTCAAGACTACAAGTACGAAGACGCTAAGAAGGCCATTGAAACTTCCCTTAACAAACTAGACCTTGATTATATTGACCTTTATCTCCTTCACCAACCATATGGAGCCGTTGATGAAGCATGGAAGGCTGTTGAAGAAGCACAAAAGGCTGGGAAGATCCGTTCAATTGGTGTTTCCAACATGACACCAAAGCTCTGGAACAAGTTTGTCCCTGGTTTTGATGTAACACCTGCTGTAAACCAAGTAGAATTTAATCCTTACTTCCAACAAAGGGAATTACGGGAAATCCTTGCGAAAGATAATGTCCGTCTTGAGGCATGGGCACCTCTTGGACAAGGTAACGCTGACTTGCTGCATGAACCAGTAATCACAGCAATTGCCGAAAAGTACGGTAAGAATGCCGGTCAAGTAATTCTTCGTTTTGAAAATCAAGAAGGAATTGTTGTCTTTCCTAAATCTGTTCACAAAACACGAATTAAGAGCAACCTCGATATCTTTGACTTCGAATTAACAGATGAAGAAATGGACCAAATTCGCGCACTCGATAAAGGCAAGGGAATGCACGATCCGGATGCACCCGGGGTTGGTGAAATGTTATTAAATGCATATGATATCCATGCTAATGATTAATACATTTAAAGCATAGATAAGAATTGATTATAGGTATTTTTTATTGCTACTTTTTTACGTTAAAATTTAGATAGAGTTTTAATATAAAGGAGGCCCTCAAGGATGGCAAAGACCCTTGTTTTATACTACTCTGCAACTAATACTACTAAGATGATTGCAGAACAGATTGCTCAAAAATTAAATGCAGATATTGCAGAAATTCATCCTGCACAACCATATACTGCTGCTGATCTTAATTGGCATGATGAGAAGAGCCGGACAACGGTTGAACAGCATGAACACAATAGTCGAGTTGACGTTAAGGATGATTTACCTGATCTTGCTAACTACGATAATATTGTTATTGGTCATCCAATTTGGTGGGCAATTCCGCCACGGATGATTAGTACGGTGATTGATCATCTTGATTTAAACGGGAAGAATTTAGCCTTATTTGCTACTTCTGGTGGAACAAACTATGATCGCTCACAAAGCTATGTTGAACGAACGGTTAATGAAAATGGTTATGATACTAAGATTAATCAAGGGGCAATTTTAAATGACCCACGCCAAATTGACGGCTGGATTGACTCACTTAATTTTAAATAAAGAGAAGCGCTGAAGCTGGGAAATCCAGTTGTTCAGCGCTTTTTGTAATAGTAAAACTCATTGCACTTCCTTTAAGTGGTTCAAGAAAACCTGCGCAACGTTAGATAATTGCCGGTTTTTATTCCAAATGAGATTATTTTGATCTGTAATAGTAGGTGTTAAAGGATGGAAGATAAGATTAGTTCCAGTAATATTGACCAAATTTTTATAGGTTAGCGCAAGACAGGCCCCAGTTTCCACTAATAAACGAGCATTAAAAATTAAATTGTACTGACCAATAAAGTTGTACTGATCAATCAATGAACCAGCCCATACCCGAAATACATCCTGCTCTTTAGATTGGGCTGACGTAATAATAGGGACGCCTTTTAAATCTTCCGGAGTAATTTGTGCTCTTTTTGCAAGCGGGTGGTCTTTTAGCATTAAAATTCCCCATGTATTCTTTTGGGGTAACCTAATTGAATGATAATCTAGGAGCTTTTCTGGCCCCATAACGATTCCAAAATCCAAGGTACCGTTATTTAAGCGCTGATAGATTTGATCGCTATCACCACTTACTAAGTTAATCTTAATATCTGGATACTTTTTGATAATATCACCAATTACTGTCATTGCTGGCTGAATAGCTGCACTTTCTCCTGCACCAATATCTAATGTTCCGCTAATGACATTTTGTGATTGCAGGTCGGTTTCAGTTTTGTCAACGAGGCCAGTAATCTCTTGTGCCCGTTCATATAAATAATAGCCTTCTTGGGTAAGTTTGATTTGGCGGTGTCCTCGTTCAAATAAAGTAATCCCAAGTTCCTTTTCAAGATCCATTAATTGTCGTGATAGTGTCGGTTGAGAAATATGTAATCTTTTAGCGGCATTTGAAATGTTTCTTTCTTGAACTACTTCAATAAAATATCTCAGTACACGGACTTCCATTTTGATCACTCCGATATGCTTTTTAACTATAGTATGCCATTAAATATAAGTATTTAACATTATTATAAAAACTCGATAAGATATAAACAATAATTTCAAGCAAAAGAGGGATGGAAATGAAAGAGATTCAAAAAGAAGAACTTGCGACAATCACGGCCACGGCTTTAAAAAATCAAGACTTGCTTCAACAATTGAATAGTCGGCCAGCATCGCAAAGAGAAATTCGCCATGTCCTTAATGATGTAACTGGTCAAAAAATAGATGCCTCGGTTGAAATTCGTTTGCCGATCCGTAGTGATTACGGAGCTAACCTGAAAATTGGGAAACAAGTATTTATTAACAGTGGTGCGATGTTTACTGATCTCGGCGGAATTGAATTAGAAGATAAGGTTTTAGTCGGACCCAATGTAACAATTATTTCGGTAAATCATCCCCTTGAACCGAAAAAGCGGCATGGGGTCGAGTTAAAATCAGTTCTTATTAAGCAAAACGCGTGGCTTGGCGCAAATGCTACAATCTTACCAGGTGTTACAGTTGGTGAAAATGCGGTTGTTGCAGCGGGAGCAGTTGTTAGTAAAGATGTTCCTGCTAATACTGTTGTTGCAGGCGTTCCTGCTAAAGTGATTAAGAAAATCGGAGGCGAATAATATGTCATTTGGATACATTACGCCATTATTTTTGGAGATCATGCTCATTCACGTGCTTTCTCTGAACGAGCTTATAAGTTAGCAAAAGAACCTAAAGAGATGTATGTTGTAGATGATTGTGAACATATTGATCTTTATGATCGGGTTGATAAAATACCATTTAATAAGATCAGACAATTCTTTGATGAAGCTTTTGTAAGGGAGAAATAGATGAAAAAATATTATCAATTATTACTTGCCCTGATTATCATTGTTGCTAGTTTGTTGGGAGGAAACTATAAAGTCCATGCGGTAACCCATTATGTTCAGTCGTCAACACCGACGATTTTTGTTCATGGTTGGGGGAGCAGTTCTCATGCCGAAGAAAAAATGGCTAATGCGGCCCGTGATGCCGGTGTAACCAAGACAATTGTGCGGGCGAATGTTGACAAAAAAGGGAAAGTAACTTTTAACCGCCCAATTCCCGCAAATGCCGTTAATCCTATTGTGGAAGTCAACCTTGAAGATAATAAATTAAGTGCATATCGAGATAATTACACGCAAGGTTATCATCATGGTGGTGAATATGTAAAAAATGTGGTACTAGCTTTAGAAAAACAACACCATTATAAGCAAATTAACCTTGTGGGCCATTCAATGGGAAACTTGGAAATTATCAATTATATTAATGACAATGTAAATGATAAAAGCCTTCCGCAAGTAGCCCACTTAGTAGCGATTGCTGGACACTATAATGGACTGGTAGGGCAAAGTGAGACGCAAAATGCTAAGATAAATCCAAAGACTGGCGAACCAGAGAAAATGGACTCTGCCTACCACGAATTACTTGGTTTACGGCAGATCTTTCCGAAAAATACAGCCGTGTTAAATATTTATGGGGATGTTGGGGGTGGTAGTCACTCGGACGAAGATGTACCGGTAAATTCTGCTAAATCATTAAAGTATTTAGTCAGTGATCGTGCAAAATCATATCGCGAAGTTGAAATTCATGGAAAGAATGCCCAGCACAGTAAGCTCCACAATAACAGTCAAGTAAACCGTGAATTGATTAAATTCTTGTGGGAAGAGTCAAATTAGTTGATACTGTGCATATTTTGCGAATAATGATCCATGGCAATGTTGTTTTTAATGATTTTCTAATTTAACTCTTGTTTTTCTCATTTTCACGTGATATTCTACTAATAATCAATTAAGAGAGATTAAAAAACGTTGACCGAGAATCGTCAATTCTGCTGAATTAAGAGAGCCGGTGGTTGGTGGAAACCGGTAGGAGGTAGTTGTGACAAATCCCTCGCGAGTTGTATGCCGAAATAATAGTAGAACATACTGGTAGCAGCCATTATCTTGCCGATTAATTGCCATTGTGGGCAGTTGATTGAGGCAACCCTTGTGTTGTAAATAAAGGTGGTACCACGTTGATAGACGTCCTTTTAGTTCTTAATAGAGCTAGGAGGGCGTTTTTTATTAGACATATTTAAAGGTGGTGGTGGTCATGGCAGACAGTGATATTTCAGACATTATTAACATTAAAGAAAAATTAGAACATGACCTGACCGGCTTAGACCGATAATTAATTTGGTAACAGCGGTCAGGTCCTAAGGAGGATATTATTATGACTGCAAATAAAAACGTTACCTTAAATGAAGAACAAGAAGCTTTTGCTCAAGAACTTTTCCAAGCTTATCAAAGCAAGAAACCACTGGTAATGGATGAATGGGCAGAGGTCGTTAGCGATGATAATACAGCTTATGCCCTTCAAGATCGTTTCGTTGAATTAAAGGGACTCCCAACTGGCGGGTATAAAGTTTCCTTAACTAGTAAGAAAACCCAGGACATGTTTGATTCTGATAGTCCGCTCTATGGACAACAAGTTGATGCCCACTTCTTACCATCACCTGCCGTTCTCTCTCTCAAAGAACAAACGATGGCTCCGTTAGTGGAAGTTGAACTCGGCTTCCGTGCTAAAACTGACTTGCACGCCAGTGACTCGATGGAAGATTTATTACATAAGACTACTGTCTGCGGCACGCTGGAAGTACCTGATAGTCGTTTTGCTGACTGGTTCCCAGATCTAAATAAATTCAGTGTCATGAGTGATTGTGCTGTTGGTGGGTATGTAGTATATGGTCAAGAACGACCAACCGATGAGGTGTTTAAGACCGTTGATGATGCAGCAAATGTAAACGTCACCCTTTACCACGATGGCAAAGAAGTGGATAGTGGGGCGTCAAGTGAAGTGCTTGGCAACCCATTAAAGTCATTGCAATGGCTAGTCAGAAAGCTTGAAGAACAAGGGAAGACATTCCGCGCAGGGCAGCTAGTATCATCAGGTACTTTCCTCTTACCACCACATTTAACTGCCGGCAAGTGGGAAGCCAAATTTGATAATGGCTTCGGCACTGTGAGTGTGGACGTGACCGACTAGAATTAATTATTTTACATAGTTGTGCAATAAAAGAGAAAGGGAGTTTTATTATGACGAGAAAAGTAGCAGTAGTCGGAATGGGTCACGTTGGGGCAACGGTAGCGCACTATTTAGTTGCTGGTGGCTTTGTCGATGACCTCGCATTATTTGATACTAATGAAGCTAAGGTGCAAGCGGATGCTTTGGACTTACGAGATGCAATGGCCAATTTGCCTTACCATACTAACCTGACTGTTAATGATGAAAGCCAATTGCGTGATTGTGATGTGGTCGTGTCAGCCCTAGGGAAATCAAAGTTGGTTGATACGCCAGATCATGATCGCTTTGCTGAATTTAAGTTTACGCGGACCCAAGTGCCCTTGGTAGCGAAGATGTTAGTAGACAATGGATTTCACGGTAAGTTAGTTGATGTTACTAACCCTTGTGATGTGATTACCTCAATGTACCAAAAATTAACGGGATTACCAAAAGAACACGTGATGGGGACGGGGACCTTACTCGACTCTGCACGGATGCGGGCCCGGGTTGGTGAAGCGTTGAAAGTTGATTCACGCTCTGTTGTTGGTTTTAATCTTGGGGAACATGGCAATTCGCAATTTACGGCATGGTCGACAGTCCGCGTCCTGGGGAATCCGGTCACTGAACTAGCAAAAGAACGGGGATTAAAGCTTTCTGAGCTAGAAGAACGTGCTCGTCAAGGAGGCTACCTCGTATATCAAGGGAAGAAATACACTAATTATGGTGTTGCCACGGCAGCAGTCCGGTTAACCAACGCATTATTGAATGATGCGCGAACTGAAATGCCAGTTTCTAATTATCGTGAAGAATACGGCACGTACCTTTCATATCCAGCTGTCGTTGGCCGTGACGGGGTAGTGGAGCAGCTGCATCTGGACTTGACGCCGGAAGAAGAAGCAAAACTAGCAACATCCGCAACATACATCAAAGAACGATTGAAAAAAGAAGAAGAGCGAGCAAACCAGCTAGCTCAGGCAGAATAGATTGATAACGTTAATGCCATGTGACATCTATTACGAGGAGTGACGACAATGACCAAGTTTAATTTTTCCAAACGCGTGCCAGCAGATGGAACAGATGCAGTCGGTGTAATCTTAAAAGCAGCGGCGGATCCAAAGATTATTTCTTTTGCTGGAGGATTGCCGGCGCCTGAGCTTTTCCCTGTCAAAGCGATGAAAGAAGCTGTTGACCAGGTGTTTGCTGAACGTGGTCAAGAAGTAATGCAATATGGAGCCGCTAAAGGGGTGACAGCCCTCCGTGAATTGGTTCTCCAACGTGTCAAAGAAAAAGAAAACGTGACCGGGCAGCTAGACAATGTGTTGATGACGACAGGTTCAGAACAAGCCCTTGACTTAGTCGGGAAGGCCTTTGTTAATCCTGGTGATACCATACTGGTCGAACAGCCAACTTATCTTTGTGCTCTTGATGTCTTTAAATCATATGGTGCCAACTTTGTGGGGGTAGAAATGGATGAAGCGGGGATGAAGATGGATGCCCTAGAAGAAGCATTAAAGGCTCATCCGGAAGCTAAGCTGGTTTACACCGTGCCAAACTTTCAAAATCCAACTGGCCGAACCATGGCACTAAAGCGACGGGAAAAGCTGGCCGAACTAGCCGCTAAATATGATGTTTATGTGTTAGAGGATAATCCTTATGGTGAAATTCGTTTTAAGGGGCAGCATGTACCAGCAGTTAAGTCGTTTGACAAAACCGGACATGTTTTCTATATGGGGACTTTCTCCAAGACGCTTGCTCCTGGTTTCCGTTTAGGATGGGTGGTAGCCGATGAAGCTGTTGTTAATAAGCTGACGGTACTGAAACAGTCTGCAGACTTGCATACAGATAACTTAGCCCAGTATGCCGTGGTAGAATTTCTGAAGCATAACGACCTTGATGCACATGTCAAGCAAATTAGTGACCTGTATGGGCAACGCAAAGCACTAATGACAGAGGGGCTAGAGAAATACTTCCCCCAAGGTGTTAAATATACTGATCCGGAAGGCGGAATGTTCCTATGGGTTGAAGTACCCGGAGTAGAAGATACTGTTGAGCTTTTTAAGCAATGTCTGGAACATAACGTGGCCTTTGTACCAGGTGACCCATTTTATGCAGGTGAACCACAGCCTGGTGCCTTCCGGTTGAACTACTCCAATGCTCAGGAAGACCAGATCAAGGCAGGAATGAAGCAACTCGGTGAAGCTCTGCAAGACGAGAGAGAGAATTAACGGCCAAGCCAAGTTATGACTAAGCGCCTTTCTGCTCCCGCCCAATCCACTGGCGTAATAATTAAACTGTGGTAAAGAAAATAAAATCCGCTAGTATTTTGGCGGATTTTTCCTTATCATTAACATAAATTTAATTTGCCTTAAAAGGAGTAAAAAAGTGCGCTCAAATAAGTTAACCAAAATCATTATTACCTCTACTCTCGCACTATCTTTATTAGCAGTGCCAGTTAGCCAGGCCACAGTTTTGGCGGCTGAGACAACTAGTGAAAGTACGAGCAACAGTTCAACTACTCAGACCCATACGCTAAATAAATCATATGTTGTATATGGAGCAGGGGCTGCCGAGAAGAATGAATTAAATAATGTACTAGCAGTCGATGATAACTTTACAACGTTAACCGCTACTGCCAGTGATTATCAGAAGTATATCAATCCGAATGGCTCGACAACTAATGCTGCCATGGTTAGTTCAGTAGCAATTGTCCCCACCGATCCAGGTTCGGGGATTAAAGTTAATGTAAAAAAGTTTAATGGTGAGGATAATATTACTAAAGTAACTGCTCAACAGTATGCTATGGTTGCTCAAATGGCCGGAGTCACGGATGTTACTATCACCGTTAGCGCTAACCGGGCCGTTTCTGGAGAATCAGCTTTAACCGGAGTCTATAAAGCCATTGCGGCAGATGGAGTCAGTTTAAATGAGCAAAATACTCAATCTGCTAACCAGATGTTGACCGCAACAAATGGGGCAATTGAAGCTAATAAGGATGATAGTAAATATCCTGGTAAGTTGATGGCTGCGGTTGGTGATACCACTAAGGAAATTAACCAACAAAAGAAACAAGGAACTACCCCAACGCAAAATCAAATTCAAGTAATCTTTAATCAGAAACTTGAAGAGCGAAACATTTACAATGAAACAAAGAATCATGAACAACCAATTATCAATGCGCTTGTTCAGTTTAATAATGCTCCAATTAGTTCAAGTAAAGACTATAGCTCGCACGTAACTGATACGATTAATAATGTAAAGAATTCATCAGGAGATATGATGAATAAGGCGAAAAAATTCTTGAATTCTCAAGACGGGCAGGCAGTTAAGCAACAAGCTCAGTCTTGGTGGACCCGGTTTGTTAACTGGATCCGTAGTTGGTTTTAAAATTTTAGCATAGGCAAAAGATCTTAATAATAGAAGGAAATAATAATGCGAAAGGTAAAATTATTTATTGCGATGAGTCTTGACGGGTATATTGCTGATCCGAATGGCAAAGTCGACTGGTTAGAAGATAGTAACAATGGTGAGGAAGCTGTTGACACTTATTCTAACTTCATTAAAGATATCGACACAATTTTAATGGGATGGAAAACTTATAACCAAATAGCTACAGAACTTTCGCCTCAAGAATAGATATATAACCAGTGCAAGACGTATGTTCTTACGCATAGAAAACAAATGACTCCAGATATTGATAATAAAATTTATTTTACAGATGAAAATCTTTACGATTTAGTAGAAAAACTAAAAAAGGAAAATGGAAAAGATATTTGGATCTGCGGTGGAGCCCATCTTGTTCAGCAATTAATAAATGCAGACTTGATTGATTATTACTACCTCACTATAATTCCAACAGTTTTGGGTTCGGGAATTCGATTGTTTGATAATCTTGATCATCAAATTAATTTAAATTTAATTAGTACACAATCTTGTAACGGAATAGTTGATCTAATTTATAAGCGGGAAAATTAATGATAAACAATAAGAGTATGAAATGATTATCTCGACAAGAAATTAAGGGATACAATAATGATAAGTGCAGTGTAAATCAATTATTAATTCTTAATTCTCTAACAGTAAAATCCGGACTACGATTTTTGATCGATCAAAAATCGTAGTCCGGATTTTAAATTATTGATGAAATTAGTCGCCAATCGACTAATTGATTGTCCAAATTTTGTTAGTTTTAAGAGACTAGGAGTTTTTTCCAGCCTCGTTTCTTTGTTGTAATTAATAATTAGTCAAGGGTTACTTCACCAGCAACATCAGTGTTAAAAAAGTCAGTAATTTCTTTAACGTCCATCCCTTGACCAAGGCCCCACATTAACTTAGTGATGGCACTTTCAGAAGTCATGTCGCGGGCACTGATTGCTCCTTCTAGGAGAGCCAGGCGTCCGACCTCGTATTTTGTTAGGTCGCTTCGTTCATAAAGACACTGACTAGAAGTAATAATCGGGATGCCATTTCGGATTAATTCACCAACAGCCGCAACCATATTTCGGCGAATAGATGTCATTCCTCCTAAGCCATATGCTTCAATAACAATGCCATGACAACCATTTTTAGCCATTGCATGAAGGAGAGATGGGTCAAATCCAGGAAAAAGCTTTACCAGCGAAACATGAGTGTCGATCTTAGTATTTAATTGACTTTTACCGGGTTGGGGATGCCGATGAGCTCTGATGGAAAAGCCGTCTGAAGTAACTTCTCCTACTGGCGGGACATTCACACTTTCGAAAGCATCAAAGGCGGTTGTTCGCACTTTTACACTCCGACAGCCACGCATTACTTTGCGATTAAAAGCAATGTAAACTCCTGGTTCGCAGTTAGCAGCGGCCGCAAAGGCAAGTCGTAAGTTATCAGGTGCATCACTAAGGATCACATTCATAGGAACTTGGCTTCCAGTTAGCACAACCGGAATATTAATATGTTGAAGCATAAAAGTCAGCATTGAAGCAGTATAAGCCATCGTATCTGTACCATGAGAAACAACAATTCCGTCATAATCATTACGATGGTCATAAATAGACTCAGCAATAATTTTCCACTCTTCAGGTTGAATGTTAGACGAATCTAATTCGAGAATATCACGAACAGTAATGTCATATTCCAGCCGACCAAGCATTTTGATTAATTCTTCACCAGACTCGCCTGGAGCTAGTCCTTCATCAGAGACAACCGAGGCAATAGTTCCACCGGTTGAAAGGAGTAATAATTTTTTCGTCATTTTAGTCACCATGATTCATTTTTTATTAATATTTTAAATAGGGATTTTCAGCGAAACAAGTTAAACGCCTATAATTTAACTTAAATTAGGCCAGTTTTGGCTAATTTCATTAAGTAAGGGCGTTAAGGATTTTCTTTGTTTCTTAAGGTAATTAGCATAAAACGTCATAGTCGCAGCTTCATCGGTAATCGGGATTCTAACGCGATCGTCGTTTGAAGTACGCTGTCGTGGAGTAACTGTTGTTATATTAGTACTAAAGTATGGAAAACTAGAGTATTTTGTGATTTCAGTAAGCGCGGCCCATTCTTCTTGATATAAAAATTTAGCATTTGGAATATATTTTTGGATAATTTCTTTCCACGGTCCGATATCGTTCAAAACGACAAAACTTAATCCGGCTAGGTCCCTAAAAGAAACTTGGTGGGAATTAGCAAGATACATGAATTTATCAAGGTTAACATAGAGATTTTCAGTACCCAAATAACGTGATTCAATTTGATCGGTTTGAATTTCTTGATCGCTGATAATTATTGAATTTTCATTGTTTAAAAGAGAAGCCGTGACTTGATCAGAGGGGGTAAAGTCATCATTAATCGAAATATGAGTAGAGAAAGAAGCTTGTTTCGTGCGAAAGAGGATTAATGGACCGGGCGCAATGGCTGCAATTTTAATTACTGATTGTCGAGCAGCATAATTTTGAAGTTGTTGAACAAAATTACGGTTGACGGCGAGAACTTCAGTAGCTTTTTCAGCAGCTAATTTTCCGGTATCAGTAAGGATAATGCGGTTTGGGTGGCGCTCAAATAGTTGAATCCCGAGTTCGTCTTCTAATTTTTGCATTCCTCGTGTAACAGTCGGCTGGGTAACGTTTAACTTTTCAGCAGTTTTAGCAAGTGTTTTTTCACTAGCAAAAGTTACCAGTTCTTCTAGTAAGTAATTATCGATCATTTGATCACACCTCATCAGCATACGTTAATTGTATACTATCATGCTAAGGTAGTAATTTCCAATTCGTAAATTAGCGATTAATATATAGACAATGATTGATTAGAGAAAGGAAGAATTAACATGTCAAAAGTACCAACAGTAAAATTAAATAACGGAGTAGAAATGCCAACCCTTGGATTTGGAGTATTCCAAGTTCCAGATTTAAGTCAAGCTGAACAAGTAGTTACCGATGCTCTTGAAGTCGGTTACCGTTTAATTGATACTGCTGCTGCTTACCAAAATGAAGAAGCAGTCGGCAAGGCAATAAAGAATAGTAGCGTAAATCGTGAAGATATTTTTGTAACTTCAAAGTTATGGGTGTCTGATTTTAACTATAAGCGGGCTAAAGCGGGGATTGATACTTCACTGCAAAAACTTGGCCTTGATTACATGGATCTTTACCTTCTCCATCAACCATATGGCGATACAATGGGTGCTTGGCGCGCATTACAAGAAGCACAAAAGGAAGGTAAGATTCGCGCAATCGGTGTATCGAACTTTTACGCTGATCAACTAAAGGATCTTGAATTAACAATGCCTGTTAAGCCAGCGGTCAACCAAATTGAAGTTAACCCTTGGTACCAACAAGACCAAGAAGTTAAGTTTGCGCAAAGTGAAGATATTCGTGTTGAAGCATGGGCACCATTTGCGGAAGGTAAGCATGATATCTTTACCAACGAAACAATTGCGGAGATTGCTGCTAAATATGGCAAGAGCAATGGTCAAGTAATTCTTCGTTGGCTCTTGCAACGTGGGATTACTGTCATTCCAAAGTCAGTCCACAAGAACCGGATGGAAGAAAACATCGATGTCTTTGATTTTGAACTTTCCGATGATGATATGAAGAAGATGGCTAGTCTTAACAAGAACGAAAGCCAATTTTTTGACCACCGTGATCCAGTTACGATTGAACAGATATTTGGCTCCAGCTTAAAGATGGTTCAAGATGATGAAAAATAATTAATAATATAGAAATAGAGAGGCTAAGGGAAAATTTTCTTAACCTGTGATAGCTAATAATAATTTATCGTGCAAGAACTTCTTTAATAGCATCAACAAGCGGAGTAACGGGATGACCAAGAACTTCTTCTAAATCGTTACTTTCTTTATTAAGGCTTCCAGAATCAATGGGGGCTTGGAATGATGCGAAGAGTTCAGCTGTTGGCGTATCTAAGCCAGCTTCTTCTAGTGATTTTACATAATCATCATGAGAAATCTGCTTGATAGCAAAGTGATTACCAGTAGCTTCTTGAAGAGCCTTTCCTAGTTCATCGTAAGTACGGGTTTTACCAGCAAATTCGTAAATTTCACGGGGATCTTCACTGGTAAGAACCTTTGCAGCACCTTCAGCGTAATCACGTTCAAGTGCCCAGCCAGCTTTGTTATTAGCCCAGTATAATGCATCATGATTAGCAGCTCCACTTTGTAGGAAGCCAATTTCATTTTCAAGGTACCAGTTATCACGAAGGAATGAGTGATCGATCCCGGCTTCTTTAATTGCGTTTTCTGTAAGGCGGTGGTCAGTTGCAAGAGGAGTAGTAGAATTTTGGGCATCAGGAAAACTAGTGTAAGCAACAAATTTAATGTTATTTTCTTTTAATGCATCAACTACATTAGCATGAGCAGTAGCACGATCAACCTTATCACTAGGTTGAGAAGAAATGAAGAGGACGCGATCAATTCCTTTTAACGCATCGATCATTGATGACTTATCTTCGTAATCTCCATGACGAACTTCATTATTAAGAAAGAGCTTAGTAGCCTTATCAGTGTTGCGGGCAATAACAATAACATTTTCTGCACCAACTAACTTGTTTAATTCTTTAACAGCAGTTTGTCCTAAGTTACCAGTAGCAGCAGTTACAACATATTTCATAATTAACAATCTCCTTTAATTTTTAACTTGTTACTTTTTGATTTACATGCATTATAATAACACGTGTTTTTCTAAAGTCAACATGTTGTTAAACTGGATTTGAAAATGCTGCGATTATTTGATGAAAGAGTTGGCTTATATGTGCAAATAATAAGACGACATATTTTTGAGGAGGTGCAAAAAATTTGAGTTTAGAAATAAGTAAAGATATGTTCTTAGTTGTAAAATAAAAAAGACAGTAATCTAAGGAGTGATTGAAGTGCAATTAATTATTACTGATACTGCCAGCAAATGATTCCAGCAAAACTTTAACCTAGTTAGTGGAGATGGAATAAAATTTTATGGTAAAACAATTCAACCACATAATGTTAAACATGGTCCTAAGCAGAGATATGAACTTGAATCGACGCTCGGTGAGGCAACAATCGTAATAAAAAAAGATATCATGTTAACTTTGCAGATGCTTGGTTCTTCTCAGGGCTAGCTGTTACTGTTGATTACAAACAAGGAGATCGAGAGCCTATCTTTATTTTTAGACGCGAAGATAATGGCGAACCAAATGTAGACGCTGCGCCTGGGGCATCTCGAAAATATGAAGAATACTGGGAATAAAATATTGTTAAGCTTACGATTTGGTGTTATAACAATAATATCTTAGGTACTTGCAGGCGATACCTAGCACAACATTGCCGTCGACGGAAAGGATATTCGATGAGAATCAATGTTTTGCAACACACGCCAAATGAAGGACCAGGAATGATTCAAGAATGGTCACAGGATCATGGACATGAGATGTATATTTATCATCCCTATCAGTTCGGCAATTTGCCAACCGCTGATGAGACTGACATGCTGATTATTCTTGGCGGTCCTATGAGCCCTAATGACGACTTAACGTGGATTAAGCAAGAACGCGTTTTAATTCAGCAACTGATAGAAGCTCACAAGCCAATTTTTGGCGCATGTTATGGGGCGCAACAGATTGCTAAGACGCTCGGTTATGCCATAAAAACGGCACCACATAAGGAAGTTGGTTGGGCGCCGGTGTATCTAAAAAGTGATATTATTCCTAATATTCCAGAAAAATTAACTGCTTTACATTGGCATGAAGAGATGTTTGAGGTTCCAGAGCAAGCAGACTTATTATTTAGTAGTGACTTAGTTAAAAATCAAGGCTTTGTTATGAACGGTAATGTAATTGGACTTCAATTTCACTTTGAACCGACAGCAGATAACGTTCGCGAGATTGCTGTAAATGATGATCAATATCCATTAGACCATAATGATCTTCACCAAAATGGAAAAGAAATCATTCAGCATGGCGTTCCGGCTGAAAATAAGCGAGTTATGTATCAACTGTTGGAGTTTATCGCAAATAATTAGAGCGCAAAATTTTGTTAATGCGAATATATTTCTAAAGTAAAAAAGCGAGGCTGGTTAAAAACAACTTCGCTTTTTATTTTTTAAAATTTTTTGGATGACCGTAAGCATAACCTTGTCGAAAAGGGATCTTTAGTTGATTTACTAATACAATATGGTTAGCATCTTCAATTTTACCGACAATCATTTCAATGTTGAAAATGGCGATTCTCCGTTGCCACTGCGCAAGCGTGATATCTATCCAGTGATTTGCCGACTTATTAAAAGAATGAATATTGAATTTTAAATAGGTGATATATGGCAAATATCGCTGTAACAAGTTGTAGGTCATTTTAGAAGAATCAACATTTTCAATAGTAACTTTAATTTGAAGTTGCTTAAGTTTTCTTAGTATCTGCAATATTTCTTTACGTTTAAAAATATTGGCACGTCTAATATCATTAGCATCTAATTCAATGACTAATTGCTTAACATTTATCGTTCCTAATACCCAAGTAAAGAAATACTCAGATCGAAAATCGGTAATTTGGCTGACAGTCATATTTAAAGATAGATTTGGAATTTCTTCTAATTGTGGATTGATTTCTTGAATTGTAGAAACAATTTTACTGAGGGGAAAGTCCACAACATTCTGAGGTAATTGCCAGTTATGAGTTTGGTGATCATATTCCCGTAATAAAAGTTCATAACCACGAATTTTATTTTGTTCGTCATAAATTGGCTGGCCAAAATATTTATATTTATTTGAAAATTTGTGCTCATTATCAATTCCATTTTTATTTTTATATCGATAGTGAGCCTCAATGCAAAAGCCGCTACAAATTAGGGTGAAGGCAATGAATATCCACCAAAGAAAATTTTCAAAACTTGCCATCATTATCAACTGCCTTTCTTTCGGGACTAATCCATTTACCACTTCCATGGCCGGTAACAGTTTTTATCGCTTTATGAAATGTAGTAACAATTGTTAAGGGATTGATGATCCAAGTAAATAAGAGATAAAGTGGCGAAAACAGTAAATAGCGCAACTTAGACCCATTAAAATCAAGAATCAACGCCGCCAGTACTTGAAAAAGACCAGCTATCAATTGAAAGTTAACAAAGATCATACTCATAACTATGCCATGCCAAATTCGTTCGTAGTTACCAGTTATTGAGAAGTCCAACATTGCAATAATGAAAATGATACTTGTTATCCAGAAAAAGAAAGACCAAATAATCGATAAAGTTGTGTCTGTTAACATGGGGATGACAAACCGATACTGCCACGGATGGCGAAAGACTTTCAGAAAATTAGAAAGCCAAACTTCTGACCCACCTTGCGCCCACCGCTTACGTTGCCGATATAAATCGTGAAACGTTTCGGGAACATTCATATGGAAAACGATATCTGGAGCAAACTTCGGAGTAGCATTAATAAAGGTATGGTCCCAGGCGATGCTAATGTCCTCAGTCGCACGATCTTGGCGGAAACCACCAACATTAATAAGAAAATCGCGTCGATACATGGTATTTGCACCGCTATATGCATACATCGTGTTATTGATGGCAGTTTGACTTCGCTTGATTATGCCAACAATACTAGAGAATTCAACCGTTTGGGATTTACCCCATAATGAGGAACGATTATAAACATCCATATTCGCAGTAATAGCAGCATAGTTTATCCCGTTAGCACTTGTAAAATATTGCATATACTTTATCAGTGCATCAGTTTCAGGAATAGTATCAGCATCATTGCTCAAGATATACTCACCCTTCGCAAAGAAAAGTCCAATATTAAACGCATGAGCCTTTCCTTGATTCTGTTCGATTCTAATAACTCTGAGGCGCGAATATTTTGCTTGCATTGAGCGAAGAATCTCAGGGGTACGATCATCACTTCCATCATCCATTACCAGCACTTCATAATTATGATAATTCAATTGGGTTAGTAAATACTCTAAAGTACTTTTTATTACGATTTCTTCATTATGCGCTGGAATCATAATTGTGATAAAAGGTTCGGGAGTAAGTTCGGCTTTTGGTGGTAATTCTTCTTTTTGGCGAAAGAGAACATATGATATTGCGCCAAAGAACCAGAACATCGCTCCTAAAATAGGATATATACATAAAATTAAATTGATTATTATAAGAAAGACCATCCATGGTGAGCTGGTTTGAAATGCTTCATAGAAAATGTTAGAAACCATCTTTATCATCTCCTATGTGATTGTTAACAATATCGCGTAATTGATTCTTAGTTAGATTTTGTTCAGGCTTAACAACAAAATTGCGCGTATTTGTTCGCATCTCAGGATCACCAAACTGCTTGGTTATGAATGATTCAGCTCGTTGGCGTTGTAAATGACTTTTGTTAATGTCAAACATGGGCCATTTTGTAGTTAGTCCACGAGTCCTTTGAGCTTGGATATATCCCATTGTAATGCAGAAGATCCCAATCATTCCTAAAGCAAATAGCAAAATGATTACTAAAAAATTAAGTTCACGAAATCCTTCAGCGTAATACCAAAAAAAGTACCCTTGATGACCATTAGTCCGGTAAGCCAGGTAAGTTGAAATAGTGATGATAATGGGGATAAGTAAAATGCACCAGCTAAGGAGCATAATTAGTGTTTGTCGAATTTTTAAGAGCCAGTGGTGATGCTCAAAATACATATCATGGTAATTATTTTTCATTATAAAGATAAGATCTGTCGTCCTTTCTTAATATTCTTAACGCGTTAGCAGAAAAAATTATATCATACGGTTCTTTTAGGAGAATATTATTAAATGAAAGATTAGAAGCGCTACTAGATTAATTCAGCTATAAGAAGTACAATTTTAAAGCTATTAATAAAAATAAAGTTTGAAAAGGTGAAAATAAGTTGGCGCTTAAACTTTTTTACGCGATACTCTATTTACCAATCATCGTTATTTGTATGATTATCAGTCAAATTTATTTTGAACGGTATTGGGTTTCGTATAAGAACTCACGGTTAACTAGTTGGGGGCTAGGAGCCGTTATTATAATTACTTACTTTATTCAGGAATTTTGTTTGTTTCAGTTGTCCTTATTTAATATCGGGCAAGTTGTTTTCATGCAAGTTGTTTCTGTTACAATGCTTTTTCGCGATAAAGTGTACAAAATATGGTGGGCATTATTAGCTCTAACCCCGTTGTTTGTGAATGTCGTGGAATACTTGATGGGGATTTTGCCGCTAAAAGATTGGTGGTATTGGATCGTTGAATCGATTGTTTTTACGACAATTTGTTTGGTTTTAACGCGGTGGCGCAGCATTTCTAAAAGAATTAGTTATTTTTATGCCATTGCATCGTTGGGAATAGTTGAGTTAGTATCGTTAGGGATTAACCATAGCTTTTCACCTGTAAGTGTTGTTGCAGCCACGTTAGGATTATTCGTTATTGCGATGTTTGAAGAGCAACGTTTTTATAGTGAGAAGAAAAATGAGCAAAAAATAAAACTTCTTGAAAAAGAAAGTGAACGTGACGATTTGACAGGGTTACTTAACTACCGAGCGCTTAGTCAAGAAATTAATCGATTAGCTAATAATAGTGAAATTCATAATATTGTAATCGGGGCATTAGATATTGATCACTTTAAGAAGATAAATGATACATATGGTCACTTTGTTGGTAATGAAGTGTTAAATTATTTCTCAACAGTTTTTCGCGAACAAATTCATTCCGCATTTCCCAAGCATGGTTATGTATATCGATTTGGCGGCGAAGAATTTACGATCGTAGTTTCTAACCATTCCCTAGAAGAAGTCTATCAATTACTACAGTCAATTGAAAAATTCTTTAATAATAAATCGATTGTTACTAAAGAAGGAATTAGATTAACGATTAGCTTTTCATGCAGTTTAACTGATCGTTTGAATGATGAATTACTTGACACGACCTTGAAGCGAGCTGATAAAATGTTATATAGTGTAAAGAATAATGGCCGGGGATGGATAGTTACAGATCGGCATAAACATCTCTAAAGCCTAGTTCAGAACGTAAAACAAATAATTATTAAAAGTTAGGGATAAAAATGTACAATATCTTTCAGCCAATCCTTAGTGTTGATCAAGCGATGAATGCTGAAATTGACACTTATGAAATGCTTATTCGAAATAATAATGGCGAGTTTCCAGGAAATAATTTTTTGCACAGTCTCACGACGCAAGAGGGAAACGATACATGGATTAAGGCAAGTCGTAAATCTTTAAGGGATGCTTTAAAAGATCAACAAAATCGCAAAATATATATTAATTTAGAACCGTGTCAAATGAAGTTTGAAAGCATTTGGCAATTTTTAGAAGAGATTCGCGAAGCATATCATGATCACGTGGCAATTGAGATTACAGAACGTCGCGAAACGATTCATAGTCTTGATTATTTAGATAGAGAAATCCAACGTCTCAAAAAAATGGGCTTTGAATTGGCAATTGATGATGTGTGTGCGGGTAATAATAGTTATGCATTCATTAAAAGACAGCTAAAGGCTATTAGTCGAATCAAATTATCTCTATTACTTTTTAAGGATGAAGACGATAAAACGTTGATTAGCTTCGTTGACGCCTGGTTAGCTTTTGCCAAAAAACATCAACTTACTTTTGTTATTGAAGGAATCTCAAATCGACAATTAGCTAAAAAATTTGCGGGGAATCCAGTTGTTTTACAACAAGGCTTTTACTGGGGAAAAGGTACACTGCATTTTGAAAATAAAGACGAACGAATAAAGGGTTAAAGACCAGCAAATAATTGCCAATCTTTAACCCTTTTTTCTGAATATCATTAAACATTATCAATTATAAGATAGGGAAATTAAAGTTGGAAATGGTGCGTAAATTTACAAAATAAAAAAAGATGAGACCAAGAATTTTAGTCTCATCTTTTTTATTAAGGGTTCAAACGATTAAGCATCCGTGGGAATGGAATGTTTTCACGAATGTGGTCTTGAAGAGTAATCCAAGCTAAGAATCGTTCAAGTCCCATTCCAAATCCAGAGTGAGGAATTGAACCGTACTTCCGTAAATCATCATACCAACCATAATCTTCTTTACTTAAGCCATTTTCTTCAAGCTTATTTGTGATGTATTCGTAATCGTAAGAACGTTCAGAACCACCAATGATTTCACCATAGCCTTCTGGAGCAAGCAAGTCCGCACAGATAACTTGGCGAGAATCTTCAGGATCTTCAGGCATGTAGAAAGCCTTGATTTCTTTAGGATAGTTTAAGATAAAGACTGGCTTTTGGAATTGGTCGGCTAAGTAGGTTTCTTCTGGTGAACCAAAGTCAGCGCCGTATTCTACATCAAAACCGCCTTTTTGAAGCATTTCAATGGCTTCCTTATAAGTGATCCGTGGATATGGTAATTCAGTGAATGGCTTTAAGCTTTCAACACTCCGACCAACCATTTCAAGTTCGCGAGCACAATGATCAATTAAGTCTTGAACTAAGTAAGCAATGTATTGTTCTTGAATCTTAAGACTTTCTTCTTGGTGCATCCAAGCCATTTCGGGTTCGATCATCCAGAATTCCATTAAGTGACGACGAGTCTTTGATTTTTCAGCACGGAAGGTAGGACCCATTGTGTAAACTCGACCTAATGCCATGGCTCCAGCTTCTGCATATAATTGACCAGATTGTGAAAGGTAGGCAGAACGATCGAAGTAATCAGTTTCAAATAATTCGGTAGTCCCTTCAGGAGCACTTCCAGTTAGTTCTGGAGCATCAAATTGAGTAAATCCATGCTTTTCAAAAAATTCCATTGTCGCAAGCTTAACACGGCTTCGGATCCGCATTAATGCCCATGGCTTACGAGAACGTAACCATAAATGACGGTTATCAAGTAAGAAGTCAATTCCATGTTCCTTGTTACCAATAGGGTAATCTTCACTTTCGCCAACAATGTCAAAGTCTTTGATATGAATTTCATAACCAAACTTCGAACGCTTGTCTTCAGCAATTTCACCAGTTACCCAAAAACTAGTTTCTTGGTGTAAATCATGCTTAGCAGAGTCGAATTTTTCTTCAGGAACATCATTTTTACGAATGATCCCTTGGAAAAATCCAGTTCCGTCACGGAGTTGCAAGAAAGCAATCTTACCGCTTGAACGCTTATCAGTTAACCAAACACCAATTTTAACTGTTTCCCCAACATGTTTTGGTGCTTCACTAATTGTAATAGTTTCCACTTTTATACTCTCCCTTAAATTATAGAATTTGAATGTGGTTCTCTTCACACTTCTTAATCATATCTTCTGGCCAAATACTTGCCTGTACTTCTCCAATATGAGCTTTGCCAAGAAGAAGCATACAGAGACGGGATTGACCAATTCCTCCACCAATTGTATATGGTAATTCGCCATTGAGCAACATTTTATGGAATGGTAATTTTTCACGATCAGTTGCATCGGCTTGTTCAAGTTGATATTTCATTGCTTCTGGACTAACCCGGATTCCCATACTTGAGATTTCGATCCGGCGTTGAAGAGGTTCGTACCAGAAAATAATATCACCGTTTAAGCTCCAGTCATCATAATCAGGTGCTCGACCGTCGTGAGGCTTACCACTGCGTTGCAACTTGTCACCGATCTTCATTACAAAAACAGCACCAAGTTCTTTAGCAATCTTATCTTCCCGTTCGAGCGGAGTAAGGTCTGGCCACCGGTCTTCAAGTTCTTGCGTTGTAACAAAATGAATTTCATCTGGCAAATGGTAAACAGCTTGAGGGAATTTGTACCAAACTTCATGTTCCATGTGCTTAATTACTTTGAAAATATCACGAACTGTATCCTTTAAAGTTTCTTCTGTTCGTTCATCCTTACTAATAATTTTTTCCCAATCCCACTGATCAACATAAATTGAGTGGAAGTTGTCGAGGTCCTCTTCTTTCCGAATAGCGTTCATGTTGGTATAGAGACCTTCATGCATTCCAAAACCGTACCGCTTAAGGGCAAGTCGTTTCCACTTTGCAAGGGAATGAACGACTTCAACAGTTTCGCTTGGCATATCTTTCATTTCAAATGATACTGGTTGTTCAACACCATTTAAGTTATCGTTTAATCCAGTACTTTTTTCAACAAACATTGGTGCAGACATTCGTTGAAGATTTAGTTCCTTGCCAAATTCGTCTTGGAAAGTTTCACGAATATAACGAATAGCAGCTTCAGTTTCTCTAATTGAAAGACGTGGATCGTAATCCTTTGGAATAGTTAAGTCCATAATAGACACTCCTCAAATAATATATTTAGGAATGAATTAAAAAAGCCCTTCGTTCCCCTTATAATCAAGGGACGAAAGGCTTTTTTCCGCGGTACCACCCAAATTGTCTAGTATAAAACTAGGCCTCCTCAAGAGCACATCATGCTCTGCCGGTGAGGTAACGGTCCGGATCCGGCCAAGCCTACTTTAAGTAAACTTATTTGGGTTGGCAGCACTCGCGAAAGTGTTATTCACTAGTGTAGGGTCGACTGGTTTCTCACTACCACCAGTTCACTGAACGAATACAACTAGTTACTCTTCTTTCTCATCGCTTTTTTATTTTGTTAATTGTATTTTAACCTAATTCATTTAAAATGCAATACTTTTTTAAATAATTTATTTTAACCAGGTCATCTTGGCTTCTAAATTATTATGGTTAGTAATCTGAAAACCGTTTTGTTGGTAAAACTTAATAGCACGCTGGTTTTCTAAATATACATCTAAAATGAGCTGTTGATGTTTTTCTTTAACAACATTTAGTAGATTAGTACCAAGATGCTGTGATTGATACTCTTTTGCGATAAATAAACCAGCAATATAATTTTCTTGCAGGCCAATAAATCCTTGAAGATGATTATTGGCAGCTACTGAACAATAAACTTCTGCTTGTTGAATCGCATTTTGAACATTTGATAAATTTTGATACCAATAATTGGGGTCAATAAAAGGGTGAGCCTCTAGATTAGTAGATAACCAAATATCCATCACTCTATTGATATCAGTTGATTTCATTTTTCTAATCATGATTTTTTTGAATTAAATTTAGTTGTGATATTTGACGCAGAATAATCAGCACGAGTAAAGTTTCAATCGGCCAAGTAATTAGCTCTTTTGGTAAACGGATGAAGAGGAGCGCCACGAAAGTATGGCTGCTACTACTAGAACTTAAGCTCATAAGGTAAAGCCATAAGGTTGTTCCGATAACATTAGTAAGAAGAATTTGGAAAAACTCATATATTAAAATTCGTTGCCAGCTTATCCGTTGTTGGTATAGAAACATGCCTGCAATTACACCAGAGATAAATGCTGAGAGAGTAAAGCCGGGAAAGAACAGGCTTCCTGAGTTCAAAATAGTATTACTTATGATATCCGATACGACCATTGACCAACCACCAATCCATGGACCAAGGCAATAGCCAATAAGTGCGGTGGCAATGAAACCGAAACTAAACTTTAAAACCGCTGGATCTCCAATTGAAAGTTTATTTAAGATTACCTGCAGTGCGACTAACATAGCAGCTAAAGTTAAATTCTTTGTCGTAAAACGCGGTCCAGCAAATGATAACGTAGACATATCAATCCACTCCCTTTTAAAAATTTTGTTAGGGAACACATTGACGTTTCCGTTCATGGTGAATGCGGAATAACAAAGCAGCTAGTTACTAGCCTCCTTCTAACGTTCACATTCCGTTCCGTTAGACAATAACTCTGAGATTCCTACCCCAACAGTAGTAATATATGCTAAATACATTTATTAATCAAGCCTAAACATGTGCTTTTATTTTTACCATGTCTTTATTTTCTTAGACTTTAATCTATTTAATAAACATAATTATTGGAGGTGAAGCTTGTAAATTATTGATGGGATACTTGAATATAAAAAAACAACAAGATAAAATAAAAGTATGAAATATTCATATAAGCTAAGTGATGCTGTTCACTTATTAAGTTATTTACACATTTATCAGGATGGTGACTTATCTAGTAAAGCGATTGCTGATAGTATTGAGTCGAATCCGAGTGTTATTCGTCAATTAATGTCAGATTTGAGGACTGCTGGTTTGATTGTAACTAGAAAGGGGGCTGCTAAACCGCGATTAGCCAAAAAGCCACGAGAGATTAACCTGTTCGATATCTACCAGGCAATAAAGATGGATCATGATTTGCTTCATGTTGATCCAAAAACTAATTTAAAGTGTATTGTTGGTGGAAACATTCAGGCATCATTAGAAAAGTATTATGATCAGGTTCAAGCAGCAGCTTTTAATGAGATGAAGAAAATTTCATTAGCAGATGTAATCGACGATATTCTACAACGCCAAAGTACAAAGTTAGATTTATTAAAGAAACAAATTTAAAGTAAAAAACGCAACTGAGGAAAAATTCTTAGTTGCGTTTTTTTAGTGCTTTACGATTAATTATTGTTGGACGATTGCATTATTGACGGCTGTTTGCTCTTTGTTAATTAAGTTGACTTTGCTTTCAATTACGCTAATGTCCATTTTAATTTCCCGGGTTAAACCTGGTGTATTAAGCTTAGGTTCAAAGAAGTCTTTAAATTCGCTCAATCGTTCAGGAGTATGAAAAACGCCAGCAGTGACAGTGATAAAGGTAGCAAATTCCATATCGCCACCAACTGTGTCATTTAACCATTGCCATTCATCACGAAGCCAATTCCAGGCAGCTTGTTGACCTGCTTTATTGGCAAGAAGCCCACGATACCATGCTCGTAAATCTTGTGGCTTGATAACATCGGCATTTTCAAAGTAACTAACGACTTTTGCGATTAATGCTGGATCGGTGGTATTTGGTATTGCCATTCGCAAGTCTTGTTTAAAGCTTGCGTCTGCTGTTTGTTGGTAAGCCTTGATCAATTTATCGAATAATTCAGTATTTCCGAAATTCTGGACTTCATTTTTAAGAACCAACCCGCGAATATCTGCCGAAAGGGATTCTAATTTATCCTGATTTTCGGTAAAAATTTGATGAGCCTGGGTAATCGAATCATTATTACGTGCAAATAGTGAAGCACTAAGAATATAAGGGCGAGTTAACTGATCATCATTGCTTTCACCGTCTTTTGGCAACCAACCAAGCCGCTTTACCTGGTCCTTACTTAATAAATCAAAGAATTGTCGTAGTTCTTGTTCAGCAGGAGAATCAGGCTTAGCAAACATTTTAAGACTATTAGCAATTTGGTATAGTTCGGCGTTAACAATTGCAGAAGGACTATCTTTAAATTGCTTTAATAATGGAATTAATGACGCATACGACACTTGTTGACCTTGAGCAAGCAACCGTAGATCTTGAAGAAGTTGGCGCTGGGTAATCGGATCTAATTCAGCTGCGTGATCTAAAATATCGTTTAGCAACGTATCATCATATTTTACGATGAAGTGGGAATTATTACCGAGGTTTAGACGGAATGGTTGACTATTCTTATCGCGCAATGTTTGATAATTTCCAAGATTGAGTTTTTGCTCAGCCATAATTTGTGGAGCTTCGTCATAGTTGCTATTAAGTGGAATTTGCCATTGACGATCAACATTTTTACCGTTCCCAATGAAAAACTGCTTTTGTGACAGTACTAAATCGCCATCATCATTAATCTTTGCTGTTACAACAGGATAACCTGGTTGTTCAAGCCATGAATTCATGATCTTTCCAATGTTGAGTCCAGATGCGTTGCCAAGGGCCTTCCATAAGTCAGCTCCGGTTGCATTACTGTATTTATGAGCAGCAAAGTAATTTTTAAGACCTTCTCGTAACGCTTTGTCACCTAAAAGCGCCCGGACCATTACTAACATTCGCGATCCTTTAGCATAAACAATCGCACCATCGAATAAGGCATCAATTTCAGCAGGATTGTTAACATCAACATGAACGGATTGAACACCATCAGTTGCATCTCGTTGTAATGCCATTGGAGCTTCTGAGGTTTGGAAGAGTTCCCAAATGTGCCAGTCAGGCTGGAGAGCATCCACAGCAACATATTCCATCATATTGGCAAAGCTTTCATTGAGCCATAAGTCATCCCACCACTTCATTGTCACAAGATCACCAAACCACTGGTGGGCTAGTTCGTGTGTGATAACAGTTGCAACTAATTGTTTCATTTCAAGGGAAGTATTGTCTGGATCAAGTAATAAGTACGCTTCCCGGTAAGTTACTAATCCCCAGTTTTCCATTGCACCAGCAGAGAAATCAGGCAAAGCTAATTGCCATGAATGGGGGAGAGGATATGGAGTTTGATAGAAATCCTCATAAAAGTCGATGGCTCGTTTGGCAATGTCTAATGCAAAATCAAGTTCCTTGGGTTGGTGCGCTTTCGTTGCGAATACACCTACTTTAACGCCGCCCTTTGTTTCAGTAATTTTACTTTGGAGTTCCCCAAAGGCAAAGGCAACAAGATAAGTGGACATTCGCACAGTTGGTTCAAAGTAGTGGATACCATTTTCAACATGATCTTCTGGCATATTAGCGATAATAGTTTCACCAGGATGCTCATCAAATTTAATTGCTAGACTGAAGGTAGCTTTAGCCTCTGGTTCATCGACACAGGGGAAAGCTTGCCGAGCAAAAGTTGTTTCAAATTGAGTTCCGATAATTTGTTTTTTCTCCCCATCAACCTCATAGTATGATGGATAAATTCCCATCATTGAATCAGTTAACTTAGTATTGTAAGTTACAGTAAAAGTTACTTTACCAGTTTGAGGAAGGGTAATCCGCACTGCCTCGGCTTCATTATCAATATTAAAGTCTAATTCTTCACTGTCTGCTTGAACGCTAGTGATCTGCAAATTTTTTTGGTTAATTGCAATTTGGGGATCAGTTGCGTTCCCAGTGATAGTTGTTTTTCCATTAATTATTTTTTCTGCACGATCAATATCAATAAAAACATCATAATGGTCAGGTTGGAAAGTATTATAAAAGCGTTCGAGTTTTGCCATGTAGAAGATTCCCTTCTTAATTTATTTTTAATGTTTATTATACGGCTGCTGAGAAGAATTAGCTAAACTATTACCTGATTTTGGAATAGAAAAAAGTTGTGAACCAATCTTATGTTATTTTAGATTGATCAACAACCTGTAAAAAATCAAATTTGATCTAGTGCTTCTTCAATCGGCGTATCGCCACTCCGCATCATGATAACATGACCGATTGTATTATCGTGTTGTAAAATATCGGCTAAAGTCTGGGCAACGTCTGGAATCGGATTAGAGGTTGCAACACCTTCACCAATTTGAATTTTACCGGTACCAGGTTCTTCAGTTAAATTAGCGGGTTGAAGGATAGTGTAGTCAAGATTTGTATTTGAGATGAGATAATTATCAGCAAAGAACTTGGCAATGTTGTAATCCATAATTGAAGCTAATGATGGAACTTTTGACCACATTTCAGGTTGTAAAGCATAGAGAGAACTTAACATAATGTAACGTTTAATGCCGTCTTTTTCGGCAGCTTGCATTGTTTTAACTGCGCCCATTGCATCAGTTTGCAGTAAATCTTTGCCACGTGATCCGGCAACAAAGTAAACTGCATCTATCCCCTTCATTAATTCAGCGATTTTTTCAACGCTATCATGTAGGTTCAATTCAACAGCAGTAACGTGGTTTAACTTAATGACTTTTTCCGGATGGCGAGCACCAGCTGTAACCTCATTACCGGTAGCAACTAAATCTTTAATTAAGTCAGTAGCAACACGACCTGAACCGCCGACAACAAATACGTTCTTCATAATTAATCAACCTCCTAGATAGAATTTTAACGCAGTTCATACAATTTATAATTAAAAGTGGCTTACTAAATACGATTTTATCTTACTTTTTATAAGTGGTAAAGGATTAGTGATGAGTTAAAATGTCAAAGCTTTAATTCAATAATTTTACCTAAAATGCGGTATTATTAATAGTGTATAAGTCATTTTAGAATTTTAGGCAAAGAAGGGATTTATTGTGACTGAAGAACACGATTTAACCTCAAAAATGGTTGAAAAATTAAAGAAAGAATTTCATTCACGTAAAGATGCAGAAATTATTGCCCGCGCAATACAAAAAAATGGGATTAAAGCTGCGAGTGAAGATCCAACGGCAAGCGAACGTCTTCATCGAGCATTTTCTTATGAAATTAAGACGGGGAAACCAACTAACCAGCGTCATAGTGGACGTTGCTGGTCTTTTGCAGCGTTAAACACATTACGTCATAAGTTTGCAACAAAATATAAGTTCAAGGATTTTGAATTGTCACAGAATTATCTGTTTTTCTGGGATCGAATTGAACGGGCAAATATGTTTTTCCAAAAGATTATTGCAACTGCTGATAAGCCTTTGCATGATCGCACCGTTGATTTCTACCTTAGTTTCGCATTAAATGATGGTGGACAATGGGCTAATGCCGCTTCTATTATTGAGAAATATGGTGTTGTTCCAGAATATGTAATGCCAGACACACATAATACTAAGGATACTTCAGATGTGGCCGAAGTATTTGATAGTTTAATGCGCAAAGATGCAATTGAATTACGGGCAATGGTGCAAACTAATGCCAGTGCAACGGAATTACAGGAAGCACAAGAACGAATGATGGGTGACGTTTATAAGATTGCGGCCTACTCATTTGGTGAACCGCCTGCAAAATTTGATCTTGAATATCGGGATGATGATAAAAAGTTTCACCAAGTTCTTGGCTTAACGCCATTAAAGTTCTATCATGAATATTTTGATACAAACTTAAGTGACTATGTTGTAGTTACTAACGCTCCTGATCATGAAATGGATCGGAGTTATTTAATGCCAGCTCAAGATAGTGTGGTTGATGGTTTGCCAATTAAATTTGTTAATGTTCCTTTTGAAGAATTGCAAGAAGGGGCCATCAAACAATTGCAAGCTGGTGAAACGGTTTGGGTTGGGAATGATGTTCTCCAACAAATGGACCGTAAGCGAGGCTTGATGGATGCGAAGTTATATCATCGAGAGGAATTGCTTGATGTTGACTTTGTAATGGATAAGAAGCACCGTTTGGAAACTAAGCAAGCCGTTGTTTCTCATGCAATGACATTAACAGGCTTTGATATGGTAAATAATCAACCTACACGATGGAAGATTGAAAACAGTTGGGGTAAAGATAATGGCGATAACGGATACTTTGTAATGACCCAGGACTGGTTTGAAGAGTATACTTATGAAGCTGTTATTAATAAGAAGTACCTTAGCGATCGAGTAAAGAAAGTAGCTGAAAGTGAACCCGTTATTCTACCAGCTTGGGATTCTTTGCAGTAAAATATAAATAGTGAAGTACACACGGAGAGGTTGGGAAACAACACCCAACCTCTTTATTTATTTCTTGGGAAATCACTTAACTTCCCCAAATAGTTGTATGATAGTAATTAGAATTTAATTGAAATCATGCAAAGAAAGCAGGGGAATTGATGGCGAAGGAGAAATCGATTTTTACGAAGGATGTTGTGCTCGTAATGGCGGCCTCATTCTTTTTTATGTTTAGTAATATGTACTGTAATCCGTTGATTAATGGTTATGCGCAGGATTTGGGTGCATCAAGTGCTTTTGCAGGAATAATCGTTGGAATGATGAGTATTGTTTCAATGTTTTTGCGACCAATTGCTGGTAATCTGACTGACCGTTTTTCGAAATATTCATTAGCTTTTGGGGGTGGAATATTATGCTTTATTGGGGTTGCAGGTTATGTGTTAACGCCTAATAGCACTTTCTTGTTAATATGTCGTTTGATTAACGGGTTAGGATTTGTATTATGTACCGTTTGCATGACAACATGGCTATCATATTTAGTCCCATTTAATCATGTTGGCGAAGCAATGAGCTTTTATGGCCTGATGAATGCTTTGGCAATGGCATGTGCCCCCGCTGTATCAATTAACTTGTATCGAATTATTGGTTATCGAGCTGCAATGGTGATTTCAGCATTATCGGCTTTACTGGTTGTTGTCACAATTCAGTTTGTCAGTAACCGCGCCCAACCAGCAGCACACTCCGTAAAACAAAGTGGTTTCCATATTAAAATCATTCAGCGAGATGCTATCCCAGTTGCCCTTTTAACTGCTTTATTTGCGATCCCATATTTTGCAACGCAGGCAGATATTGTTGAGTACGCTGAACAACGTCACTTACCTATTGCTGTTGGTGCGTATTTCTTAATTTATGCTGTAGTCCTTTTACTTAGCCGGTTATTTTTACGGACCCAATTTGATACTGTTCGTTTTGAACCATGGTTGATTTTAAGCACGGTTGCAACAATCTTTTATCTTATTATGTTAAGTATTATGAAAAATAACATTGAAATGGCATTGGCAGCTGCTGGAATGGCATTTGGCTATGGTATTATTTATTCCGTTTGTCAATCAACTGCAATGATGCTAGCTCCAGATAATGAACGAGGTCTGGCAAGTTCGACATTCTTTCTCGGTCTTGACATTGGAATGACGCTCGGACCAATCATTGGGGGAATTATTGATAGCATGTTGCCAGTTAAGTATTTTTATCCAGTAATGTTATTCATTATTCCGTTAGTTATTATTATTTTCCTAGTAAACCGAAAGAAGCTAAATAGTGCAATTGACCAGCATTAGAGGTAATAAAATGAAAAACTTAAAAAAATTAACTGGCGTTTGTAGTTTATTATTAAATTTAATGCCTTTTCTGCTGTATATTTCTCTTACTAAGGAGCAATCTGATGTCTTTGTTGGTGCTTTGCCTTTCGCTATTTTCTATGCTTTCCGGCATACAATTTTGTTATTTTGCCGTGATTTAGAATATGATTATCAACGCCTTGCCTGGATCGGTCTTTATGGTGGAATCATTGGTTACTTTTTAGGAATGTTTGGTGGATTTCAACCAATCTTCTGGGACTTGTCAGGTGTAGGGGCAGGAATTGCTTCTCAACTATTTCCAACCGCAATGAGTCAGCGGAAGCGATTAACGAAACAAGGACTATTACCTAAGCAGGATCATCTTAAGCCACTTTTTCAAGTTATTATAGTTTTGGTCGGTATTGGAATAATTATGTGGATAAAGAAGCCAGTAATTAGTTTTGCTTTGATGCTAATTATTACTTTTAGTGCAATGGGATCAATTTGGGAAACACCCCATGCAATTCGACCGTTGCCAGTTCGGCTACATTGGGCTAATTGCTTACTAGCATTAATTTTGCTTGGTGCGATGCTATTGTTGCGATTAGGGAGAAGTTTAGGCTTTGGAAAACCCCTTGAATGGGGAACCGCACTTTTATTAATCTTCCTCATCACGATGATCTTTGCTTTACTTGTAAACCATCGGCGGTTACTTCATTATCCAAATCATTTACGGCAACGAATAATGCTTTATGGTGCTTGTGGTCAGTATTGGACCTTGTATAGTACTGTTTTTATTGGCATTTTGTATGGCACAAAAATGTATTCCTGGACAATTGTTGCTTACTTATTTGCTTTCGTCTTTGGAGGATTATTGGTGAAACAAACCCACCATTTATTCCATTTTAAAGATTGCCAAATTAATTTAGTGATGCTAACAATTGGAATTCTCTTAACATTTTGGTTGCCAACATATTTTATTGGCGTATTTATTATCCGGAGTTTTGCCGGCGCAGAACGTAAAACAGCAATTGACGACTACGAGAAAGCAACCCATAATTATAGTATTTCTTCGATCGTTAATTATTACTATGCGTCAATTGCGGGGATAATTTCCCAATTAGTAATGTGGGGAAGCTTATTTATTTTCGCTGGAACAACGGGAATGGATAGAATTTTTGGTGCTTTTTCAGTAGGAAAAACAAGTATTCAAAACTTTTCAATAATCATGAATACCCACCTTATTCTTGCGGGTTACATGATTATATTTATAATGGCGTTGGCTTTTAGATTAAAGAACACAAAAAAGCAAGAACTTAGATAGAAATATCTTTGTTCTTGCTTTTTACAATTTCTTGTCGCCAATGATTAAGATGTTTTTTAGTGATGACACACAGACCATCATCCCCGACCTGCTTCATTTCATCAGTACACATGATTTTAATGTTACTAGTTTGTTTTGCCCTGTTTTCACCCCAATAATTTAAATAACGAAGGGCGGCATAAAGATTTTCACCCTCAGGAGTTAAGCGATATTCAACGTGCGGAGGAATTGTATTGAAACTTTTACGGATAACGAGACCAGCATCCGTCATTTCACGAAGTTGGTCACTCAAGACTTTATATGAGGTCCCTAGTTGCTTAACTAATTCACTTGTTCGTCGGGGATGACCAGCTAAGAGGTAAAGGATAACGGATTTCCATTTACCGCCGATGATTGCTAAAGCGTAGTCTGCTCCAGTATTATACATTTTAGGTTGCTGTTTCACTAAAATTCCTCCTTTAACATTTATGATAATTATATAACGTTAAAGAGGGTGAAGAAAAATAAGTTTACTTGATTAATTTAAACATCTCTTCGTCATCAAGATGAGCCTTTTCTCCAGCTGGTGCCTCAATTGAACCAAATGGCATTTCAGCACGCAATTGCCAAGCGACTGGAAGATTAAATGCTTGATGAATGGCGTCATCAATCAATGGGTTATAGTGTTGAAGATTGGCACCGATTCCTTGTTCTGCGAATGCTGTCCAAACAGCCTGTTGAGCACCACCGAGACCTTGTTCAGCCCAGTTTGCAAAATTAGCAGCATATGATGGATAATCATTCTCTAATTGATGCACAATTGTAGTGTCGGTAAAGTAGAGAATAGTTCCATAACCTGCTTTGAAGCTATCAATTTTTGCCTTTGTTTGTTCAAAAGCATCTGGACTCTTAGCGATTTTGCGTAAAGCGTCCTCAACGATTTCCCATACTTTATCTGATGACTTGCCAAATAATACGACTGCTCGTACTGTTTGACTATTAAAAGCAGTTGGTGAGTTTTTGATTGTTTGCTTCACTAAGTCAAAAATTTCTTCTGGTGTTTGTGAAAGATTATCACCAAGTGCATAGATTGAACGACGATTTGTAGCTAAACTATTAAATTGTGAATTCATAATAATCACTCCCGTACATTTATTTACTTACTAATAGTAACTTAAAAACAAAAATATACAAGAAGTGAATTTTATTTCACCAGAGAAAGGAGAAAAAATGGTCGAAAAAGATTGTCCGATTGAAAATACGCTTAAGTTAATAAACGGAAAATGGAAAAGCGTAATTATATATCAAATTAGTGAATATGAGCCCTGCCGTTTTTCAGAGCTGCAAAAATTAATTCCCGATTGTTCCAAGAGAATGTTAGCCCTTCAACTAAAAGACTTAGAAAAAGCAAACATTATACAAAAACGTGTCTATTCGACGGTGCCACCTAAGACTGAGTATTCATTGACGGAAGTAGGAAAAAGTTTGGTCCCAATAATTAAGTCAATTAACCAGTGGGGCAAAAAATATAATAAAAAATAAAATTTTGCTGATTACTTGTCCATCAATCATATCTTACCTGAATGTAACTACCTTACTTATGTGTACTTACTTTTAATTGGTCTAGAGAATTGTATACTAAAAGTAGAATTTATGAGGAGGTAAAAATAATGGCAAGAGAAGTTTTGATTCTGGGTGCAACTGGGAAAATTGCTGGACACGCAATTGATGCATTGTTAGCAAATGGTAATGATGAATTATTATTATTTACTCGACACCCACAAAATATGAATGTTGTCGATGAAAATCGCGAAACAGTTATTAAAGGGGACGTCCTAAATATTGGTGATTTAGAGCCAGCAATTGAACGAGCAGATGTGGTTTATGCTAATCTACGTAATCCTGAAATTACGCAACAAGCTAAAAATATTGTCAGTTTGATGGAAAAATACGCTATAAAGCCGTTAGTCTGGATTTCTTCAATTGGAATCTATGATGAAGTTCCAGGTAAATTTGGTGAATGGAATAATGAAATGTTAGGTGGCGGCCAAGAAGATAGCTATTTAGGAACTTATCGTAGTGCTGCCGATATAATTGAAAATTCAACCCTTGATTACACGATTATTCGTCCTGCTTGGTTAACGGATAAGGATGAAGTTGATTACGAAACGACTGCAAAAGGGGAATCGTTCAAAGGTACCGAGGTCTCACGAAAGTCGATTGGTAATTTTGTAGCCAAAATCATTGATGATCCAGCACCATATGCCAGAAAAAACTTTGGTGTGAATAAACCCAATACAGACGGGGATAAACCGGCATGGTATTGAATCGCTAATTGCAAGATAAACTAATCCATTGTATACTGATACCGAATAATTTAATAACGACTCGTCTTTAGTCCCCGGATTAAAGACATTAAGAGTATTAGCCATCTTCTACTAGGGCCTGTCGAAATGACATGAAGAAGTTGGTTAGTACTCTTTTATTTTTAGGAGGTTTTAATATGAATGTTGAAGTAAAAACATTAAACGAAATGACAGCTCAAGAATGGTGCAAATTAGCGGAAGAACGGGTAAGGGTTTTCGTTGTTGAGCAAGAATGTCCTTATCAAGAAATCGATGAACAGGATTATCAAGCTCACCATTTAATGCTGAAGGATGATCAGGGAGAATTAGTAGGTTATACACGAATTATGAATAAGGATGAATCTCACGCAACATTTGGACGTGTACTAGTATTAAAAAAGTTTCGTGGACATAGTTATGGGCGGCAATTAGTCCAGGCGACAATTGATGAAACTAAGCGTTTATTTCCCCATAAGGCGATTCAGATTCAAGCTCAAGCATACCTGCAAGAATTTTATGCCTCGTTTGGATTTAAGCCGATTTCAGATGTTTACCTTGAAGATAATATTCCGCACTTAGATATGAGGATGGGATAGTAGCATAGCAAAGTTACCAATTATATCAAGTAAAAAAGGCAGAAAAAATAAAATATTTCCTCTGCCTTTTATTAATGTGTTATTGAATTAGGTTAATATCCATTTATTTCATTGCGTATTCAAATTTTAATCCGCATCTGCTAGAACGCCAACTTTAGGTAAATTAGCAAGTACGCGATCTTTGTGAGGGGAGTCCTTATATAAGGCATCAGTCAAGTCATAACCAGCCTGATGGCCGTGGTGCTTGCCATTAACCCATGCAGGGCTATCTGAAACATCATAAACAATACCATTAATTGCTATATACGCTGGATTGCCGTCTTTTCCATTATATTGCTGCAAATCATTACGAGTAAATCTTTTTTCTCCCATTAGATATTACCTCTTTTATATCTATTCGCTTAGCTTACCAACAACAGGTAATTTTTGCAAAATTTCATGTTTATCTTTTGAACGACCAAAAATTAACTCCATCAGGTTCTTAGTGCTAATTCCCAATTTAGAGGCATTTGTAATATCATATACAATTCCTTCAACTGCCATATAATGCGGCTTATTGTTATCCCCATTATAATTGGCGAGTTCATTACGAGTAAACTTCTTTTCAGTCATTAACTAACTCCTCCTAAAAACCATCCTTACCTTAAGCATAACACTAGAAAAAAATAATTAAACTAAAATGCATTTCAAAAAAATATCCTAATGACCGCAAACAAGATTACACAAGAATTTAAGCAAAGTCACTAAAGGCCCCAAACTTCTGTAGCAATTTCTTTAACCAATGCAATTTTCTCCCATTGTTGTTCTTCTGTTAGAATATTTCCTTCTTCAGTTGATGCAAAGCCGCATTGAGGACTAAGACAGAGCTTATTTAATGGATGGAATTGCGCAGCTTCGTGAATTCGTTTGATAATTGCTGCCTTATCTTCAAGTTCACCTGATTTTGAAGTAATTAAACCAAGAACAACATAGTTATCATTAGGAACTTTGCTAAGTGGTTCAAATCCACCAGCGCGTTCACTATCGTATTCGAGATAGAAGGCAGTGACGTTTTCTTTAGCAAATAACGTGTCAGCAACTGGGCCATAACCACCGGCGGCAGCCCATGTTGAGTGGTAGTTTCCGCGGCAAACGTGAGTATTAATTGTTAAGTCGGCAGGTAAATTAGCAATTGCCTCATTGTTTACTTTTAAGAATCGTTTTTGAAGGGCTTCGAGTTGAGATACATCAGCATTGGGATCTTTTTTCTGTAAGTTGGCAAAAGCGTTAACAGAAATTCCCCATGTACAGTCATCTAGTTGAAGAGTACGACACCCAGCAGCATAAAGATCTTCAATCACTTGATGATAAGCAGCTGCAACGTCATGATCTAAATCTTCTTGGTTGGGATAAAATTCTTTAGCATTAGCTTGATTTTCGGGACGAAGAAATTCTTCTAAAAATTGGGCTGGCGCAGGAATGGTTTGTTTAACTTGAACGCCATCAGAGGTATGAGCTTGGGTAAATTTGAAATGTTCGACAAAGGGGTGATTTTCGCCAGAGATTTTTCCGCTAATTTGAGCAGTTTCAGGACGAGTCTCTTCGTCTGCAAATTTATAGCCTTTCTTTAGAGTAGCTTTTTTAATGCCATTTAATCCCCAGAAAAAGTCAAGGTGCCACCAACTACGCCGGAATTCACCGTCAGTAACGGCTTTCAGGCCAGCAGCTTCTTCTTGTTTAATCAAATTAATAATTGCTTTATCTTCAACAGCTGTTAAGTCTGCTTGTGTTATTTCGCCGTTTGCAAATTTCGCGCGAGCTTCTTTTAGCTCTTGAGGACGAAGAAAACTTCCAACGATGTCATAACGAAATGGGGATGTAGTACGTGTAGTGAATTCAGTCATAGTAAATCGATCCTTTCTATTCATGATGGGTTCAAGAATTGAAGCAATAAAAAAAGTCCCTAGGAAAAATATTTCTACTTTTCCTAGGGACGTTGATTAATCAATAGTTAATTAACGTGTTACCACCCTAATTTGATAGTATCTCACAATACTATCCTCAATAGGTACACTGATGGAAGCTATACCCAGACGTTTTATCGGTCGTCAATCGTGAACTACTTATATAGAATACTCGTAATTCGTTAAGCTCCAAGACCATCTTCACCTCAGTCTCTTATGTCACCTCTCATCAACCGTGATTCTCTGTAATAAGATTCTAAGATTACTCATCTTTTCTAAGCTATTTCTCATTTGTTTGCCATTATAATACGCGGATGAGATATGAATGTCAAGATAATTTATGACAAAAAATAAATCTTGACATTTACAACTCAAAGTATTAAATTAGATAAAAATTAAAAGATGATTATAAAAACACGTTGAAAAGAAGAGTAATTATGAGCGGATTAACAGAGAGTCCTTGGTTGATGAAAAAGGATAATTAACTTATAACGAAAATCACTTTGAGTGCCATGATGAAATTAGTAATTAATGGTGGGATCAGCCCATTATAGCTGACGTGTTTAATGGAAACATTGAACATTTGAGGCTAATAATGCGAATTATTGGCAAATTAAGGTGGTACCACGCAAAAAGCGTCCTTAGGTTAAGTTTTTAATCTAAGGGCGCTTTTTTTTATAGTCATAAAAAGGAGAGATAATTATGAAATTTACAGTCGTTGGTGCAGGTGCAATGGGATTACGGTTTGGTGTTCTATTACAAGAAGCAGGTAATGAAGTTGATTTTGTTGAAGGATGGTTACCACATTACAACAAGATGAAAGAACAAGGAGGAGTCTATGTAACTCGCGAGCATAAAAATAGACACCTTGTTCCTGTTAATGTTTATACACCTGAAGAATACAAGGCGACAGATGCCGATTTTGTTTTCTTTGAATTAAAACAAATGCAGTTAGACGATATGTTAAAACGTTGTGAACATTTCTTGAAGGATCAATATGTGATGACAGCGATGAATGGAATGGGACATGTTGAAAAATTATTGAAATATTTCCCTGAAGAAAAAGTAGTTGCTGGAACTGCCTTAGTAGCAACTATCTTAACTAAACCTGGCGAAGTTGAATTTGTTGGAGAACGAGGGATGGGAACAACTAATTGGGCTAATTACACTGAAAAGCCTGATGAGAAAACGAAAGCATTAATGGCAGAGCTCAAAAAAGCAAATTTTAATCCATCCCTTAAAGATGATTTTATGGGAACGTTGATGGCAAAAGTGGTCTTTAATTCAGTTGTTAATACCCTTTGCACTATGTTTGAAATTACAATGGGTGAATATGCGGCGTTTGATAAGGCTGATGAACTATCCCGTCAATTGATCGATGAAGCATATGATGTCTGTGAGCGTGCTGGAGTACAATTGGTTAATACGCGAGCGGAAGAGCTAGAAAGTGTGAATTACGTTTCTAAAGTTGGCTGTCCTCATCATTATCCTTCAATGTACCAAGATATGAGTCATAATCGTCCAGTGGAAGTTGATTATATCAATGGTTACTTTGTTAAGCTGGGTCGCCAATATAATTATGAAGCTCACACCCATAATTTTGTTACTAATTTAGTCCACTTAGCGGAAACGACTCGTCAAAATCGAAGTGTTAAATAATATAAAATAGACCTCTAACATTCTGGATTAATGTAGAGGTCTATCATAATTTAGAAATAGATTTTAATTACCTGGGATATCACTTTCATCTTGGAAGTTAAATTCGTTGGCATGACGAAGAGAATAGCAGAAGTACACTCCTAATCCGACTACCAACCATAATAAATATGTTAACCAAGCATTAAGTGAGATGCTTACTAATAAAACAATACAGATCAAGACTGATAAAACAGGAATAATGTTGCCAAAGGGTACCTTAAATGGTCGTTTTAATTCTGGATAACGGTACCGTAAAATAATTACGATAAGCGAAATTAAAGCAAAGACAACCAATGATCCAATATTGGCAATTAATGCAAGATAATGGAGATCAAATTCTCCAGCCAGGATAGCTGCAAGTAGCCCGACTAACCAAATAGCACGATTAGGACTTTGAGTTTTGCTATTAACTTTAGCGAGGCCTTGAGGAAGAAAGGCACTTCGACTCATTGACTTCATGATATTTGAGCCAGCATAGATGAATGCGAAGACGACAGCCATAATTCCTAAAACAGCCCCCAGTGAAACAATCTCAGCCACGTATTTATGACCTTTAGCTAAAAGAACATACGACATGGCTTCAGAGACATTCAAATCTTTATAGCTTAGAACTCCCGTCATAACAAGACTAACTAAGATATAGAGGGCAGTTGAAATAACTAAACATAAAATTATTGCCCGGGGAATATTTTTATCAACATCTTTAGCATCTTCAGCAGAAGTAGCTAATGCATCAAATCCTAAGAAAGAGAAGAAGACAGCAGATGCCCCTGTGAAAATTCCTTTGTAACCATATGGTAAAAATGGGTGCCAGTTAGCTGGATTAATATGTTGAGCACTGACAACGATAAATAGAATAATAATAAAAATTTTGACACCAACTAAGAAATTATTAACAAGTTTACTTTCACTAGTTCCACGTGTCAGGATAATTGTCATAAAAAGGATCATCAAGACAGCAGGGAGATTTACATAACCACCAGCTGCAGGAGTAACCAGTAATTTATGTGGTAAATTAACTCCAAGGACTTCTAGGAACGATTGCACATATCCAGTCCAACCATTGGCTACGGTAGCAGTTGTAGTAACGTAGACTCCAATCAGCGTCCACCCAGCAAGGAACGCCATAAATTTACCAATTGAAACCCACGCGTAGTAAAAGGCACTTCCTGAATTGGGTAAACTAGTGGTTAATTCTGAATAACAAAGACCAATTAAACCACTAGCAAGAGCAGCAATCAGAAAAGAGAAAACAATTGCTGGACCTGAATCTTCCGCGGCGACAATTCCAGTTAAAACTAAAATTCCAGTTCCGATGATTGCGCCAATACCTAGAATAGAAAGGTCGAAGAGACCGAGAGTCTTCTCATGCTCTTTTCCCTTAGGTAACTGATTTTGCATGATTATGATTCCTTTCGTAAAATACTGAAAACTGAAACTTAATTTTACATTAAAAATTGCTGTGAATCAAATTTCGCTTTAAAACTTATTGGGAATCTACGGCCCACCAATATCGCCTAACCGTTCTTTTATACAAATTTTAATGCTTACGATGAAGGTGATTTTTGATAATTTCTTTCAAAACTAGTTATTAACAATGATTTATTTTAAAATAGCTAATGAGTTTGAAAAGAAAGCAGATGAACTGATGAAACAGCATAAGCTAATTGTTATTTCGCTAGATTCATTAGGTTTTCGTGACCTAAACGAATTGCGTCAATTAACGCCAACATTAGCAAATTTAATAGAACAAGGAACATGGGTTAAAAAAGTTGAAGGAATCTTTCCAACGCTAACTTATCCATCCCATACTTCGATTATTACTGGTCAGTATCCGGCCGTCCATGGAATTGTTAACAATACTAAATTGCAGCCGCGCCGGCAATCGCCTGACTGGTTCTGGTATCGAAAAGATATTCAATCGATACCCCTCTATGATGTTGCAAAAGAACAAGGCTTAACAACGGCTGCATTTTTGTGGCCTGTGACTGCTGGTAGTAAGATTGATTATAACCTTGCAGAAATTTTCCCTAATCGAATTTGGACAAATCAAGTACTTGTTTCGTTAAAGGCAAGTAGTCCGTTATTTCTATATGAAATGAATAAAAAATACGGTAAATTACGTCACGGGATTAAGCAGCCGTGGCTTGATGATTTTGTAACAGCCTGTGCGGTTGATACGATTAAGAATAAGAAACCCGACTTAACCTTGATTCACCTAGTTGATATGGATAGTATGCGTCACCGTTATGGGGTTCGCTCATCACAAGCTAAAGCAGCATTACAGCGTCTAGATAAACGCGTAGTTAGGATAATTCAAGCGGCAAAAGATGCTGGTACTTATGCGCAAACAGACTTTGTAATTTTAGGAGACCACTATCAAATTAATGTTGATAAGATGATTCATTTGAATATGTTATTTGCGCAACAAGGACTTCTTCACCCTCTTGGAAAGAAAAGTACTTATCGAAATAACTGGCAAGTCACTGCTAAAACTTGCGATGGAGAAACTTATATTTATACTCGTGGTGCCGTAGATCGAGGAAAGCTTAAGCAAATGATAGCTGGTGTTGAAGGAGTTAAGCAAATCTATGATAACGCAGCGGCAATTAAACGGGGTGCAGATCCTAAATGTACGTTTTTAGTTGAAGCTAAGCCGGGATATTATTTTACTGATGAGGTAAACAGACCAGCAATTGTCGAAAAAGTTGATCCAGAATCGATTGGAACCCATGATCGATATCGTGGAGTCCATGGTTATGGGCCAACACAAGCAAATTACTTTACTACCGCTATTTTTGCTGGCCCACAAATCAAAGGTGGTGCGACTATTGAAAATGCTCACCTGGTTGACGAAGGACCGACATTTGCTAAATTATTAGGATTACATTATCCGACTGCAACTGCTGGACAAGTAATTGATGCAATCTTTAAAGACTGAGGTGACATTGTGAGGTTTACAAAACAACAATGGCAATGGATTTTTTATGATTGGGCAAATTCTGGTTATGGAATTTTAGTTGTGACTGCTGTTTTACCAGTTTATTTCAAAGCAGTAGCTGATCATGCCGGTGTTAGTGCAGCAAACTCGACAGCGCTGTGGGGATACGCAAATAGTTTTGGGACGCTTGTTATTTCATTGCTTGCACCTTTATTAGGAGCCTTGGCTGATTATCCTCATGCAAAAAAACGCTGGCTTAATCTTTTTACCTGGTTGGGGATTATATTGACAATTGGACTTGTTCTTGTTCCAACTAAGTACTGGCAATTACTGTTAATTGTTTATATTGGGTCAATCATTGGCTACTCAGGAGGAAATCTATTTTATGACAGTTTCTTAACAGATGTAGCCGATGATAAGCAAATGGATCGTGTTTCATCGACTGGTTATGGAATGGGCTACTTAGGAGGAGTCGTCGCCTTTATTATCTTTTTAGTAGCAGAACTAAGTAAAGGCTTTGGTGGTCTCTTAAGTAGCTATGGTGTAGCCCGATTTAGTTTTATTTTGGCTGCAATTTGGTGGATTATTTTTGCATGGCCATTATTAAAAAATGGGCATCAACGTTATAGCGTCAACAGTGCGGCAAATCCTTTTGTTGATAGTTTGCGCCGTCTGAGAATAACCTTGCATCATATTAATCAATATAAGCAGCTGACATGGTTTTTAATTGCTTACTTCTTCTATATTGATGGGGTCGATACAATCTTTACGATGGCAACAGTTATTGGTAAAGACCTCGGGATTCAAACAACGATGCTAATGGTGGTTTTATTAGTAGTTCAGTTAATTGCTGTTCCATTTTCAATTTTATATGGTTGGCTTGCCAATAAGTTTTCAACTCGACGTATTATTATTTTGGGAATTGTAATTTATTTCTTTATCTGTCTCTATGCTTTGCGGTTACAGACTTTAATTGATTTTTGGATTTTAGCGATTTTAGTTGGGACAAGCCAAGGTGGACTTCAAGCACTTAGTAGATCATACTTCGGCCGCCTTGTTCCCAAGAATGACAGTAGTGAATTTTTTGGCTTTTATAATATTCTTGGGAAGTTTTCCGCAATTCTCGGTCCCTTTATTGTCGGAATCGTTACTCAATGGACTGGTAAATCGACAGTTGGTGCAGCTTCATTAAGTATTCTATTTGCCCTTGGGTTCGTTATGTTTATATTTGCTTCAGCTATTAAGAATAAATAAAAAGGTCATGATCGGAAGATTCCTAATCATGACCTTTTAAAATTACTTGCGAACGTTAAGGATACCTTGACCGATACCGGCAGGTGTATCAGTCTTAGCTTCAAATGAAAGGCCGCTAGCGTGACGTTCTTCAGTAGCTTTACCCATTGCTTTAAATAAATCGTTCATCGTAGACATATCTTATACCTCCAAAATAAATAGTTTTTGTTTTTATGATTAATTATTATATTTAGTGGCTCAGAAGCGAGCGTTTACTACTATAAAACCATTGATCAATAGTGTCAATCACTAATTTTAGGTTGTCCAAAACTTCACGAACACTTCGAAAACGGTTTATTTTTGACGGTTAAAGTTATGCTAAAAATTTCACTTTTATAAAATTTAAAATAAAAAAATGACTTTCACAAAGTTGTGATAAAGCCATTTTTAGTTTTAATTACTTTTCACGGGAGTAAGAAGCAATATCTTCAAGAATTTCATTCATAAATGCTTCTTGACTCATTTCGTTTTGTTCCTTTTCACCGTACTTACGAACAGATACACCATTATTATTCTTTTCATCGTCCCCAACAACAAGAGTGTATGGAACCTTTTGTGTTTGAGCTTCACGAATCTTGTAGCCCATCTTTTCGTTTCGGTGGTCAACATTAACACGGATATTAGCAGCCTTCATCTTCTTAGCAAGATTATCTGCGTATTCACCATGGGCTTCTTCGTTAACAGGGATGATATGAACTTGCTCTGGAGCTAACCAAGTTGGGAATGCACCCTTGTAAATTTCTGTTAAGTAAGCCATGAACCGTTCCATTGTTCCAACAACACCCCGGTGAATCATAACTGGTTGATGTTCTTTACCGTCTTGACCAACGTAGGAAAGACCGAATCGTTCTGGAAGCATAAAGTCAAGTTGAATAGTTGACATTGTTTCGTCATTTCCAAGAGCAGTCTTAGTTTGAATATCAAGTTTTGGACCATAGAAGGCAGCTTCACCTTCTGCTTCATAATAATCAAGGTTAAGGTCGTCCATTGCTGACTTCAACATTGATTGCGACTTTTCCCACATTTCGTCATTAGCATAGTACTTCTTAACATTCTTAGGGTCACGAAGAGAAAGACGGAAGCTATAATCGGTAATATCAAAGTCTTCGTAAACGCTCATGATCAACTTCAAAATCTTCGCAAATTCAGAACGAATTTGGTCAAGGGTAACGAAGGTGTGTCCATCGTTCAAAGTCATTTCACGAACCCGTTGAAGGCCAGAAAGAGCACCTGATTTTTCATAACGGTGCATCATACCAAGTTCCGCAATCCGTAATGGGAGATCCCGGTATGAACGAATATGGTGCTTGTAAACTTGAATATGACTTGGGCAGTTCATTGGCCGTAATTCAAGCATTTCACCATCACCCATGTCCATTGGTGGGAACATATCGTCGCGGTAGTGTTCCCAGTGACCAGAAGTCTTGTAGGCATCAAGATTCATTAGGACTGGAGTATAAACGTGTTGGTAACCATCGGCAACTTCCCGGTCAATGATGTAACGTTCGATGGTCCGGCGAATAGTAGCACCTTTTGGTAACCAGTATGGTAAACCGGCACCAACCTTAGGATCAACAAAGAAGAGATCAAGTTGGTTACCGATAACACGGTGGTCACGTTCCTTAGCTTCTTGCCGTTTCTTTAAATCTTCTTCTAATGCGTCTTTCTTGTAGAAAACAGTTCCGTAAATCCGTTGAAGCATAGGATTAGAGGACATTCCCTTCCAGTAAGCACCAGCAACAGAAAGAAGGCGTAAGTTCTTAACAACATTACCGTACAGAAGAATGTCATCATCTGCAACGGATTTAACATCGCCAAGTTGATACATTGCTACTTTACCGTCTTTAGCGTTTTCATTGATCAATTCAGTAGAGAAACGATCATCTTTTACCTCAGCAAGAGCCTCTTCAACAGGTACTTCAACAAATTCTACCTTAACATCGTTCTTTGCCATTCCCTTGATTACATCTTCAAGAGCTGGTAATTCGTCAGCAGAAACTTGTTGATTGTCTTTATCAGAATCAACGTGGAAACCATCTTCGTCAGCGACAGCTTCACCAAGTCGAATACCCTTAAATTCTTGTTTTAATGCAGCCTTTAACATTAACGCAGAAAGTTTACGTAATGCTTCTAAACCTTCTTGCGAATCCCGATCGATCTTTTTAACTGATCCATCTGGGGACATAACAGCAACCTGAGCCATAGAAATCTCTCCTTTAATATAAATAAAAACGTCCCTGATACTTCTGGTGTTAGAAGTATCAGGGACGTTAATTAACAAAAATTAGCGTGGTTCCACCCATCTTTAGGACACACTAGTAATGTCCTCTCTAAGGTGCGGTAACGGACACGATCCGACTAGCCTTATGTCGGCTAATAATAAGGGAAGGTGGTACAACAATCAGCATCACTCACAAGTGCTTCCACTCAAGGCACTCGCTCTCTGCAGAGAATTTTGAAAGTGCATATCCTTCAATCAATTGTCTTGATTATAGCACGCCCACTTCAATTGACAACCCTTTATCTCAAATTAGTGATTATTATTTTGAGAGTGGGGTTGAACTGGTTGTACCGTCGATTGAGAATTAGTACTTTGCGAACCTTGACTGGATTGTGATCCAGAACTGTTACTTGCTGGTTGTGAAGTGGATTGTTGTTGGCTGTTGCCTTGATCATGGTGTTCATCTTGAGATGGCTGATTATTGGATTGTTGTGGAGTGGATGATGATTCAGTAGTAGTATGCTGACTAGTTGGGTGATTATTTTGGGTGGTATTGCTATTATTCGAATGTGTTGCTGATGGTATACTGTACGATTCCTGGACATCATCACTGGCATTAGTACTGGTAGAACTAGAACGATGCTTATGACTGCTGCTACTCTTTTTATGTTTCTTTTTATGTGAAGACGTACTTGTAGAAACAGTAGTATCATTGGTATCGACATTAACAGGGTCTTGTTGTTTAACAAGGAAAATAACAATTGTTGCGATTAAAACAACTAATAGGCAACCAAGGATAACCTTAAACATCCGTCGCGAAATACCATAAGGGTTCTTTTTCTTAGTATTTGTTTTTTTAGAAGTTGCTGATTTATGTTTATGACTAGGAGTAGGTTGTTTTGGCTTACGACTAAAGAAGGATCGTTTTTTCTTTTCTTCACCTGGCTTAGGAGTGTCGTATAACTCAACGCGTGTCGGTCGACGTTTATTATTTTGATTGTTATCTTTATTATTCAATGATTTCACCTCATGCTTAATGAGTAATATATCTAGTTCCTTATTATACCATGGTGAGCCTAGATGTATTAAAAAATGGTCGACTCATTATGGGCCGACCACTTTTCGTGTTTCTTCATAGCTATTTTGAGGGGGATAGTATAGAAGAAAAATAGGGGTTTATTTATATTAGGGATTGTCTATACTATACCGTTGAAGTATGAACATTGTGTGAAAGAACTATTACGAAAATAAAAAACTGGAAATTTACTTCCAGTTTTTATTTTAATCTTCTAAAGCTGAATTTCCCATTTGAGCTTCACGTTGCCCAAATCCTTTACCTTCAGCAGCAAAGCGCTTATCCCCTTTATAGAGTTCAATACAAGTCCAAATAAGAAGAGCAAGAATAACAATAATCGTGATATATGCGAGAACATCAGATGTCCCTTTTGACCAAATGCCAAAACCTTCATAAGTTGCAGGAAGGTTGTAGAGATTTAGGAAGGTAAGAGCGATTACAGAGATCCAACCGCAAACTTTAACCCAGCCGCTATTCTTAAATTCACCCATTTCAACTTCACTGTTAGTCATCATTAATAATGGCAACATGGAGAACGGAAGGGCAAAAGCTAAGAACACCTGTGAATTTTCCATTAAAAGGTTCAATGCGGTGTGTTGTTGGATAGTATTTTCACCGCTGGTCATGGCAACACATGCGATAACCGGAATAACGGAAATAATTCGCGTAACTAACCGTCGTGCCCATAAAGGCATACGCATGTGAATGAAACCTTCCATGATAACTTGACCAGTTAAGGTTCCTGTGATTGTTGAATTTTGCCCAGAAGCAAGTAATGCAACCGCAAATAAAGTGGATAGTACACCTGATTTAGCGACAGCGATTAAAACTGGATTACTAAGCATTGAAGTATTGTTTAAGGCATCATATAGACCGAAGAAAGAACTATCTTGAACAGCGCCAGTCTTGAAAACAGCAACCCCCATAATTAAAAGAAGGGAATTAACGATAAATGCAAGGGATAGTTGGATGTTTGAATCCCAAGTAGTAAAACGAACTGTTTGACGGATACTATCAAGATCATTATGGTCGATCTTCCGAGTCTGAGAAATAGCTGAGTGAAGGTATAAATTGTGAGGCATAACAGTCGCACCGATGATACCTAATGTACCAGTTAATGGAGTGATGCCACCAATTTCTGGATGTTGAGCAATTGCTTTTGCAGATGGAAGAAGACCCATAAATACACCACCCCAATTAGGATTAGAGAGGGCAACTTGATAAGCAAAAACAAATAGAATTACTAAAATTAAACATGCAACAATGGCTTCAATTTTCCGGAACCCAATCTTGGTTAACAATAGCAATACTAAAACATCAAGAACAGTAATAAATACAGATGGAATTAACGGAATGTGGAATAATAAGTTTAACGCGATGGCAGCACCGATAACTTCAGCAATATCAGTTGCCATGATCGCTAACTCAGTCATAATCCATAAGATGATACCTAATGCTTTACCGGTACGTGCCCGTGTTGCCTGAGCAAGGTCCATTTGGCTCACGATTCCGAGTTTAGCCGCCATGTATTGAAGTAACATCGCAATCAAACTTGAAATCAAGATAGTAGTCATTAAGGTATATTGGAAGCTCTGTCCACCAGTAATTGAAGTTGACCAGTTACCTGGATCCATGTAACCTACCGCAACTAATGCGCCGGGACCAGAGTAAGCGAATAATGTTCGCCAGAAACCTTTTCCACGAGGAACTTCAACTGTTCCGTTAATTTCCTCTAGTGATTTACCGTTTGCATACTCAATTAATTTATGCTTACGGTGTTGATTTTTTGTGTCGTCCACGCCAAATCCACCTTTCGTTTGAGTTTTGTTAATTAGATTGGAAATCATAATTAACTTAGTTCGAATACTTTGTTAGGGTAACATAAAAAAATATATCCCGCAATGGAAAATCGCCGTTATAACAGCAGTTTAGACGATCTTGAGGAATGGTTGGAGATAAGTTTTGGCGTACCTAATGGTAGTTAAGCGCTTTCTGAAAGACAAAGAAATTTTCTATATAAATTTAGAATTTATTACTTTGTTATGAGGAAATATTTTATTTCTTGGTATAAAACGCTAAATAGGATAACAAGCCTTGTGAAATTATGTAATCGAAAAAATAGTAGTAAAACCATTTATGTACTAGTAAAAAATCTGTTTAAACTTAGTGAAGAAAAAAATATTTAAAAATTGCACTTTTTTAAAAAATGCTGATATAACGGGATTTGTTTAGGTTCGGATTTACTGAGTTTAACGTTTTATGATGGCGAAAAGAATGTGAGATAATTGTTGGACGTTTGACAATTAAGGCGTTTTCACACTATACTATCACTTGACAAATGATTAAATTCACAAGAGAGGTATTTTAATTATGAAGGCACTTGTTTTAACAGGTAAAAAGCAACTCGAAATTGAAGATATTAAAGAACCTGAAATCAAGCCTGATGAAGTCTTGATTCATACTGCCTACGCTGGTATTTGTGGTACTGATAAAGCACTTTATGCCGGTCTTCCAGGATCTGCATCAGCTGTTCCTCCTATTGTTTTAGGTCATGAAAACTCAGGGGTAGTTACAAAAGTTGGTTCAGAAGTTACTAACGTTAAGCCGGGAGATCGTGTAACTGTTGACCCTAACATCTACTGTGGCCAATGTAAGTACTGTCGGACTCAACGCCCAGAATTATGTGAACACCTTGATGCTGTTGGTGTTACCCGTAACGGTGGTTTTGAAGAATACTTTACTGCTCCTGCAAAGGTGGTTTACCCAATTCCTGATGATGTTTCATTAAAGGCAGCTGCAGTTGTTGAACCAATTTCATGTGCAATGCACGGTGTTGACTTACTTGAAACTCACCCATACCAAAAGGCTTTAGTATTAGGTGATGGTTTTGAAGGTCAATTATTTGCACAAATCTTGAAGGCTCGTGGTATTCACGAAGTTACTTTAGCTGGTCGTTCAGATGAAAAGTTGGAAAACAACCGGAAGCACTTCGGCGTTAAGACTATCAACACTACTAAGGAAGAAATTCCTGCTGATGCATATGACATCGTTGTTGAAGCGGTTGGTTTGCCAGCTACTCAAGAACAAGCACTTGCAGCTGCAGCTCGTGGTGCTCAAGTATTAATGTTTGGTGTTGGTAACCCTGATGACAAGTTCTCAGTAAACACTTACGATGTATTCCAAAAGCAACTTACAATTCAAGGGGCCTTCATTAACCCTTACACTTTTGAAGACTCAATTGCACTTCTTTCTTCTGGTGTTGTTGACCCACTACCACTCTTCTCACACGAATTAGATCTTGATGGTGTTGAAGACTTTGTTAGTGGTAAGTTAGGTAAGGTTTCCAAAGCTGTTGTTAAAGTTGGCGGCGAAGAAGCTTAATTCTAGATTAAGACAAAAACTTAAATATATTAAAAGCGAGACGAAATAAATTTTTCGTCTCGCTTTTTTTATACCTCATTTCATCCGTAAGTAAATATGTAATTAGCAGTTAAATTAAATTTAGGTCAAGCCCTATAATCGCAAAGTTTGCAGAAATAGCAGCATCATAATTTATTGTTTAATAATTGACATGGTGTCACTTTGGTGATAATGTATAAATTACATTCATAGTGACACGGTGTTACAACATGGTGGAGGAATTAAGATGCCAAGTACAACATTTGAAAATTTAAATCTACAGAAAAAAGAACTTATTACTAATGCACTATTAACAGAGTTTAGTCAACATAGTTTAGCGAATGCTCAAGTTGCACGGATTGTAAAGCAAGCTGGAATCGCTAGAGGAGCATTTTATAAGTATTTTACAGATTTAACGGAGGCCTATCAGTATCTTTATCAAGTAGCAATTTTAGAAATTCATACACCAATTACACGTGTTAATCACATTTTAGCTGCGAGTGATTATATTAATCAGATTAAAGCTTTTGTAGATGAAATCAACGGAAGCAAGTACCGTGATTTTATGCGCTTACACTTTCAAACAAATGAAGGATTATTACGTGATAATACGCGCCCGCAAATTAAGATTCATAGTGCTCAAGAATGGAGTGTAATGGTTTTGAGTCATGAAACAATTAAGGATTGCCTTCTTCAACCTAACAAACAAGATGAAGCAATTGAACGGCTGTCCAAGGTATTGACTGCATTATTGCAGTAGGAGGTAGAATATGTTTTTAGCACTAAAAGAAATGAAACATGAGAAACTGCATTATGGATTAATTGTTGCCATGATTGTTTTGATTAGTTACCTAATGTTTTTCTTAATGGGGATGATGTTGGGACTTCAAAATGAAAATGATGCTGTCATTAAAGAATGGGGAACGGAAACTGTTTTTCTAAATAAAAATAGTAATGATAATCTCGGACAATCAATCATTACGCGCAACCAACTACCAGATAAGGATCAAAAGAATGTTGCACTTGTTGGTCAAGCGCCAGTAGTTCTTAAAGAAAAAGGAGCAAGTAAAGAAAATGCTCAATTTATTGGTATAGATCCTGACCAATTTATTTCCCGGGAAAAGATTAAAATCACGAGTGGTCGTCAAGCCAAGGGAAATAACGAAATTGTTGTTGACAAGAGTTTAAGCAAAAAGGGATATCATTTAGGAGATCGAGTAACAATCAATTCTCAAAATGAGAAATATAAGATTGTTGGCTTTGTTAATGATGCTAAATTTAGCGTTGCACCTGTAATATATGGCAGTTTGCCGGTTTGGCGAGATTTGAGAGGATTAAATAATTCAGCCGTTGCTAGCGGGCTTTTTTCTGACCATAAGCTTAGCAAGAGTACCTACCCTGGTCTTCAACACTATACTGTTAACGAATATATTAATAAGTTACCGGGATACTCAGCACAAAATAATACGTTCACTTTTATGATTGGCTTTTTAATGATAATTTCGTTAATTGTAATTGCGGTCTTCTTATATATTCTGACTATGCAAAAAATAAGTCATTATGCAGTTATGCGCGCTCAAGGAATTCCTGCGCGGCACTTAATTCTTGCAACAGTTACTCAATCAATTTTCCTAATGATTAGTGGTGTAATAGGAGGAATTCTTTTAACCCTTCTTACGAGTGTAGCAATTCCAATGTCAGTACCAGTTATTATGAATTGGCCACTAATTAGTTTAATGGCAACAGGGTTAATAGTTCTTGGAATGATTGGCTCATTATTACCAGTGCGAATGATTATTAAAATTGACCCGGTACAGGCCTTAAATTAAGATGGGGAGGTAATGTTATGTCAAAATTGAAGTTAGTAGACGTTAACAAATATTACGGCGAAGGAATTAGCCGTGTTCATGTTCTTAAAGATGTTAATTTTTCTGCTAAAGCGGGAGAACTGAATTTGGTTTTAGGACCTTCTGGATCAGGAAAGAGTACCTTTTTAACAATTGCAGGCGGTTTGCAAACACCTACTTCAGGAAAAGTGTTAATTGATGGAATTGATATTGAAAAGTTATCTTCTAAAAAACGTGATGAACTGCGCTTGCAGAAAATTGGCTTTATTCTTCAGTCGTATAACTTACTACCCTATCTAAATGTGGCTGATCAATTTAAACTTGTTGATCGTATAAAGAAGAGCGGTAATATTTCATCGACAGCTTTTGATGAACTGTTGGAAAAGCTTGCGATAAAAAAACTGCTCAAGCAATACCCTTCTGAATTGTCGGGAGGTCAAAACCAGCGAGTAGCGATCGCGCGTGCTCTATATACCAACCCTGAGATAATTCTTGCAGATGAACCAACAGCGGCCTTAGATAGTAATTTAGTAAAGACAGTAGGGCAATTATTTCAGGAACTGGCTAAAAAGAGGGGGAAAGCAGTGATTGCTGTAACCCATGATTTACGTTTGCGTGAATATGCAGATAATGTCTACGAGTTAGCTGATGGGAAGCTTACATTAAGTAAAAATCCCTCAGATCAATAATATAAATAATGTTAAAGAAATATTAGAAACAAGCCTTTTTCATCACGAACCTTGCTATAATAAGCGAACTAAATAAATAGGAAAGGGGGAGGATGCAATGGCTTTTTTAGAATTAAAAAACATATATAAATCATATTATATTGACAAAGAGGAATTCCCAGTTCTTAAGGGAATTAACTTACAGTTTGATCGGGGAGAATTTGTGTCCATCCTTGGTGAATCAGGTGGTGGAAAGTCCACTTTAATGAATATCATCGGCGGCCTTGATCGTAACTTTGAAGGTGAAGTCCTCGTAAATGACAAAATCCTTGACCATAGAAAGGAAAAGCAACTAGATAGTTATCGGCGCGCGACGGTGGGTTATATCTATCAGTCCTATAACTTAATTTCTCACTTGACGGTGCTGGATAATGTTTTGGTCGCGTTGGATATGACAACTTTGACTAAGGAAGAACGCCGGAAACGTGCATTGGAACTCTTGGATAAGGTTGGCTTAAGTGAACAAGTAAAAAAGCATCCGAACCATTTGTCAGGAGGGCAAAAGCAACGGGTAGCGATTGCTCGTGCATTGGCAAGTGACCCGCAAATTATTATTGCTGATGAACCTACAGGAGCCTTAGATGCGCAGAATACAAAAGAAGTATTAGCATTATTAGACAAGATTGCTCGAGATGGGAAATTAGTGATCGCTGTTACTCACTCTCAGGAAGTAGCGAATAATGGGACACGAATTGTTCATTTGATCGATGGAAAAATCGATGGGGACGAAAGGTTGCGTCCTGCTTATCCGATTCCGGAAGACCCAACAGAGATTACTCCACGAGTTTTACCGGCGATGGCGAGCTATCGAACGGCTTTTAAACATTTGATCTATAACTTTTGGCGCAATTCGTTAATTATGCTTGGAACCGCAATTGGTATCTTTGCGGTACTCTTATTTAGTGGATTAGGTAATGGGATAAATGGTTACATTCAAAACCAGATTAATTCTCTTGCCAACCCGCAGGCAATTACCGTATTTAAAAATACAACCGGTAAGAAGATGACCCAGGAACAAATTCAATCATCATTAGGACAAACGATGGCGGCTAATCCCCAATCAATGACGATTAGTGATCATAATCTTGATCGGTTACGAAAGCTTAATAATGTGTCGTCTGTTCAACCGGGAATTATGGTGAGTGCCTTTCAGCTTAATTATAATGGAAAAAAACAAAGTGGAACTTCACTAAGTACATGGAGTAAGGCAATTACTAGTGATTCAATCAAGGAGGGGCATAAACCCAAGAATGGTGAAATCGTTCTTACAAAACAACAAGCAATTCAATTATCAAGTGCCAAAAATTATAAACAAATGGTTGGTAAAACTATCCATCTTTCATTTACATGGATAAATGACAACAATAATCCAGTTCCCGTTTCTGGCAACTTCAAGGTAGCGGGTATTACAGAAGGAGCAACTGCTGGGACTTTAATTACTTATTCCACTATGCGTGCATTGCTTCAAAAAGCGAACGCCTCTACTGCTCCTAACTTTGCAACTGTTAATGTAACAAATCTTGACAATGTTCAAGGAGTAGCGAATAAGATCGATAATCTTCGTGGTAGTAATAACAAACGGGTGTTAGGAGCAGTTACAGTTGGTTCGATCCTTAAAACTGTTAATACTTATGTTAGTCTTGCTTCTACGGTTCTTGCTTCAATCGCTGGAATTTCATTACTTGTGTCCGCATTAATGATTATTGTGACAATGTACATGTCGGTTTCAGAACGGACAAAAGAAATCGGGATTTTGCGAGCCCTTGGTGAGCGAAAGAAAGATATTCGTCGCTTATTTACGTCTGAATCTGTCTTTATCGGATTGTTTTCAGCGATTCTTGCACTGCTAATTGTTGCAGTTGTAACGGTTATTATTAACCACGCTCTGTATGGCTTGATTAAATATAATATTGTGCAAATTACTGTTGGAAATGTAATCTTTGCGATTGTAATTGCAGTTGTAATTTCGTTTATTGCTGCATTGTTTCCTGCACGTCGGGCGGCAAACCTTAATCCAATTGATGCATTAGCTGCAGATTAGTTAAAAAGCAACAACTTTCCTATAGCTAGAGTTGTTGCTTTTTTTTGTTAATGTCTTTAGGCCTGGTTGAGTGCGCGAGCAGAGCGAGTGCACGAAACAAAAAACCACCTGCTATGCGGGTGGGCGATAAAAATTATATAAAAAGGCCTCTTTTGCCTTAAGATG
>NZ_JAJGTZ010000038.1 GCF_020784725.1 Limosilactobacillus reuteri | reverse complement strand
TCTTAAGGCAAAAGAGGCCTTTTTATATAATTTTTATCGCCCACCCGCATAGCAGGTGGTTTTTTGTTTCGTGCACTCGCTCTGCTCGCGCACTCAACCAGGCCTAAAGACATTAATCAAAAAAGAAGCTCAGATTCAGCAATCTGAACTTCTTTAGTAAAAAACATTCTTCTATATATCTTATTTATTAACTTTATTACGGAAAGGAACTGCATTTTCCTTAGTAATCTTAGTAACGCCATGCATGTATGGTACCAATACTTCTGGAATCGTTACGGAGCCATCAGCATTTTGATAGTTTTCTAAGATGGCTGCAACTGTCCGACCAACCGCTAAACCAGAACCGTTAAGTGTGTGAACATATTGTAACTTACCATTTTCATCCCGGTATTGTGTATGCATCCGCCGTGCCTGAAAGTCCAAGCAGTTTGAACAACTCGAAACTTCACGATACTTATTTTGTGCTGGCATCCACAATTCAAGATCATGTGTTTCAGATGCAGTAAAGCTCATGTCACCAGTAGTTAAGGTAATAACATGGTATGGCAAGTTTAACTTCTTCAAGATGTTTTCAGCATTAGCAGTCATCTTTTCAAGTTCATCCCATGAGTTTTCTGGTTTAGTGTACTTAACCATTTCTACCTTATTGAATTGGTGCATTCGAATCAATCCCCGAGTATCGCGACCAGCTGCCCCTGCTTCAGAACGGAAACATGGTGTTAAAGCTGTCACATAAACTGGTAATTCTTCGGTTGGAATAACTTCACCACGGTAATAGTTCGTCAATGGAACTTCGGCTGTCGGAATTAAGGTCATATCTTCGCCGTTAACCTGATAAACGCCTTCTTTAAACTTAGGGAATTGACCAGTACCGTACATGGAGTCAGCATTAACAATGTACGGAGGAATAACCTCTGTATAACCATCAGCCATGTGTTCATCAAGCATAAAGTTGTAAACGGCACGTTCTAACTGTGCACCAAGTCCAAGGTAGTAGACAAAACGCGCACCAGAAACCTTACCAGCGCGATCAAAATCTAAAATACCAAGGCTTTCACCGATATCCCAATGATGCTTAGGTTCAAAATCAAAGTCACGAACCTTGCCTACTTTCCGTAATTCAACGGCACCGTCTTCTGTTAAGCTAACTGGAACACCATCGTGAGGAACATTCGGAAGGTGAGCCATCTTATCATGGAGTTCAGCATCATTTGCTTCAACTTCAGCATCTAATTCCTTGATTTTATCACCAAGTTCACGAGTTTCCTTAATGGCAGCATCGGCAGATTCACCATTCCGCTTAGCTTCCCCAATCTTCTTTGATGCTTCATTACGTTGCGCCTTCATTGTTTCAGTTTGTTGGAGCAATTCACGCCGCTTTTTATCTAACGCAATAACTTCATCAATTTCTTCTGGCTTTACACCACGAGTAGCTAGTTTTTCTTTATAAAAATCCGGTTCTTGACGAATCTTTTTAATATCTAACATCGTGTTTCCTCCTAATTATATAAAAAAGAGCCATTCCATCCTTTATATTTTGGGACGAAATGGCTCTAGTTCCGCGGTACCACCCAAGTTTGACTATTTTCAGTCACCCTTCGAAGTAGATAACGGCTACTATCCGTGCAGAATTACCTGCCCACATATTTTTTGCACCGGAGTTTCGGTCGACAGCTCTCACCACCCGCTGCTTCTCTGAACAACCTACTTGAAATGCATTCGTGTTTTCTATTCTGCAATTATCTTATTACACTTTTTCTAATTTATCAATTGAATTTTTCTTTAAACCAAAAAAGGATTTTCATTTCTGAAAATCCTTTTTTGGTTAGTTTACGCACAACTAACTTTAGTGATAAGTCCACCATTCAACATTTAAAACCTACCACCAAGCGACTTACATTACAGTAGGCTAGCACATTTACCATACTGTTGTAATTTCTGTGTCGACTTTTGATGTATCACTAGTACTATGTGTACTGTTGAATCATTGTTTAGCACAATTGTCATGAACAGTAAAAAAAACTTTTAGCAGCAAATACACTTATATGATAAAACTAAACTGTTATCTGCTTATTGCTGTTGGCGTAGACAATAAGACTTTTAAGTTATCTGGGGGAGATATTGCTACTAATGCTTAAAGTTAAATATTCGGGGGTTTCTTATAAGCATTATCATTCTACCGTTTGACAAATTTATCTAAACAGTGTTCAGCTATTTTATGATACCTACTATATAAGGCTATAAACCTTATATCTATTAGGGAGTAGTAGTTGCAACAAACAATAATGCACAAAACTTGTTGCTTAACACTTAATAACTTGACTTTACCACTATCCAGTCAAGCGACAGCTACTATTATAATTAACCTAAGTAGGCATCGGGGGTCGCCTTTAGGGTTATTATAATAGCCTATATCCGCCAGTTTAAAAGGAAATTATCCTAAGCCACCTGGCACATACTTACCACTATCTTTTGGAATAAGTTAAGTCATTCAATAAACCGTTTTACAAATAAAAGGTAAAGCACTCCTTGAGATAAATAGTAACCATAAAGATCACTACCAGGTGGCATTTCATCTGTAGCTGTCGATCAGATGAATGGTGGCACCTGCTGGCAAGTTACAACCAATCATTTATTAAAACAAGCGGCTAAACTAGCAATTTTAAAAAACATCATTTTATTAAAAAGCTGATAATTAAGTGATGCCTAATCACCATCATTTAATATCAACATTTTAATAATAACTTTCAATTGTCATTCTACACTCTTAACAGTTTTTTTCAACCGATTTATCATCAGAAAATTTAATTTCTTAATAAAGCCCAACCTCCAATGCTATTATATCAACCGTTAAGGAGGGTCAAGGCAGAATACTCTCTTTTTTATTCCCTTTTTATAAATGAAGCATTGATCATATGTACCAATCTTCTCCTCCTTTCTTTATCGTTCGATCATTACCAACCTATCAAATACGCAAAAAAGCCCATGTCATTTAGACATGAGCTTTTTCGTCTGCTTCGAGTTTGTTGCTATGAATCTGTTAAGCCACTATCCATTGCATTATGTGTTAAGTCATTGCAATAAACCATCTTCAAATTAACCACAACTCTCCGCATAACTTATCTTTGACAGTTCAAAGAATTACTAATCTTCTTTACGCCGTTTCTTTCCTGCAGCCAATAAACCAGTTAAGCCTAATGCAGCTAATCCAAGGGCAGCAGCTGAATTATTTTCATTACCAGTTTGTGGTAACTTCTTAGCTTCTTGCTTAGCAGGTGCAGCTGACTCAGTCTTCATTGGCGCTGGCGTATCTGCTTGTGGTGCAGCAGGAGTTTGAGGAGTTGCCGGTTGAAGTGGTTCTGGAGTAGCTGGTGTTTCTGGAGTTGCCGGTTCATCTGGTTGTGGTGTTACTGGCGTCTCAGGAGTTACCGGTGTTGGCGTCGTGTAAACGACTGGCGTATCAACAGTTGGGTGCGTTGGTGTTACGGTAGTAACGTTTGGCGTCATTCCTGGAACTGAAGGTACGGGTTCATTTGGTACAACCTTAGTTGGGTCAGTTGGGTCATTGGTATATGGTACAGCTGGAACATTTGGAATTGGGTTGCCATTTGGATCAACCGGTACAATGTTTCCAACCTTAGTGTAAGTAACCGTATCTTCAAGGTTTTGTTGAACCGTTTCCTTAGCCGGAACATTAGCCTTATCCGCAACATAGCCATTGATTACTGGAACCTTAACTTCGTTATAGCTCCCTTTATCAGCAGTCCATCCTTCCTCAGGGTTAATAACTTGCCCAGTTACCTTGTCGATGATTAATGTCCGTGTCCAAGTTGAAGTTTGCACATCGTCATCACGCATCTTATTACCGTTGTTATCCACGAAGTGGACCGTTGAAGTGTATTCCTTCGTGTAAGTGTCCTTAGCAGGCCACTTTGGACCGTTTGGTTCATCCGGGTTAACTGGTGTACCAGGTTCATGTGGATTGTTTGGTCCTACTGGAGCATGACCATGCTTCAAGACAACGGTGAAGACTTGAGTTTGATCTGCATTATCATCAAAGGTTGCGCCTGCTGGGAACCCATCACTTACCAGCACATAACCTTGTGCTTCCAGTTGCTTGATTTGATCAGCCGTACTGTAGTTAATTACACTGCCTGCCTTACCAGTTAAGTCACCAGAAGTTGCGATTTGAACGTTGTTGTTATCTTGGTCAACGTAGTTAACAATCGCAATTTGATCAACCGCTGGCTTTGGATTTACCGTATCTGGCGTGTACTTAACGGGTGTATCAACACCTGGATCAGTTGGGGTTACCGTTGGTACTTCTGGCTTGTAGCCTGGAATAGTTGGTACTGGTTCATCTGGCGTTACCTTAGTTGGGTCAGTTGGATCGGTTGGGTATTGTGGGGTTGGAACATCTGGAATTGGGTTACCAGTTGGATCAACTGGAATAATCTTTCCATTTGGTACATAAGTAACTGTAGCTTCTTGATCTTCCATCGTGACACTTG
>NZ_JAJGTZ010000037.1 GCF_020784725.1 Limosilactobacillus reuteri | reverse complement strand
ACATGAGTTTTGCGAAAGCCATCCTTATTAACTGTGGGAAAGCCACAGTTACGACAACGATTAATCGGATAAGAAAGAGTAGCTGTTATTAGCGTTATATACTCTTTAACAGAATCATCGTTATGTTCAGCTTCTTCAACAGAAATGATTTTAATATTTTTATCTTTAATTCCAAGAATATTTAAGATAGAATCATTATGGGACATTTGTTTAACCTTCTTTCATGATTTTTGTGGTGAATTGATTGTATAACGAGGGAACAGCAAATGTCCTCTTTTTTGTATAAAAAAATCTGGCATGGAATCTCTATCCATACCAGAAAGTGTATACCCCTTTTTATGAAAGTAACTTAACTCATGTCACAGTCCCTCTTATTTAGTATTAGCGGATCTTTCTAATTCATGTTATACTTAAGGTTCTAGGAAAACGGCTAAGATAAAAATATTTAAGGTGGTATTTATTATGACCAAAAAATTACACATCGCTTTATTATTTGGTGGCAACTCCTCTGAACATGATGTGTCAAAGCGATCAGCACATAATATCTATGATGCTCTTGATAAAGAAAAGTATGATGTAAGTCTTTTTATGTTTACAAAGGATGGAATTCTATTAGGCAATGAGGATTCCCAAAAGATCTTTGATGGCGAACCTGAAGACCAAGTGGTAGCGGAAGCATATCAAAAGATGGATATGAGTAGTCCATTAGCACCAATTATGGCCTTAAACGAACAAAAGGAAATTGATTTCTTCTTCCCTGTTATCCATGGTAATTTAGGTGAAGATGGTACAATTCAAGGTCTCTTTAAGCTTCTTAATAAACCATACGTTGGTTCAAATATTGCAGCTAGTGCAATGTCTTTTGACAAGGATCTTACTAAGAAGATTATTAGTCAAGCTGGTATTCGCAACACCCCTTATGTAGTAGTTACGCCAGAAAACCGGGCTGACTATTCATGGGGACGGATTGAAGAAAAATTAGGCAATCTCACTTTTGTAAAGCCAGCTAAGCAAGGTTCCTCCGTTGGAATTCACCGAGTTACTAACGCCGAAGAATACGAAAAAGCGTTAGACGATGCTTTTAAGTATGACTACAAGATCTTAGTAGAACAAGGAATCGCTAATCCTCAAGAAATTGAGATTTCAATCTTAGGAAATGAACACCCAATTGCCTCTAAGTTAGGAGCTGTTCGTGTACCTAAGGATGATCCATTCTATGATTACGAAAACAAGTTTGTGGATGCCAGTGGGGTTGTTTTTGAACTTCCTGTTAAATTACCACAATACTTGGTTGATGAAATTACAGATATGGCTTTGAAGGCATACAAGGCATTAGGAATGAAGGGAATGGCTCGGATTGACTTTTTAGTTGACAGCAATAATGTCCCTTATCTTGGTGAACCAAACACTTTACCAGGCTTTACTAACATTAGTTTGTATCCTCAAATGTGGGAAGTTTCTGGTATTTCATATTCCGACTTAATTGATCGGTTAATTCAATTAGGATTACAAGAATTTGAACGAAACAGCAAGATTAAATATGATTTCCGTAAGCTTGGTACTGAACGGGTTGGTCAAAAGAAATATAACGAAGACTAAAGAATAGTTATTTAATAGTTAGGATGTTGTGAGGACAATGTGCTAACTATTTTTATTATTAGAATTGTAACAGAAAGTAAATATTATCATAATGGTATAAAATCCGTGGTTTAGTATTGCAGTAAGAAAAATTTATAATATAATGAAGATACGTAGTTTTTGTAAGCGTTAGAGTAACCTACAGTCACGCTACTTATAATACTTTATAACCATTGCGGGGGTGACTGTGAAGATGGTTATAAGCATTTATTTTTTATAAAATTTATTGCATTTTAAGCATAAAAATAGTATTGATTTATTTTTGGTCTATAATAAAAGGCCTAGATAAAACCAAAGTAATTTTTGTTGCTAATGGTGGTATAATACGATTGGCAATGGTACAGTTCATAGAGTACATATTTTATATTCAACAATTATGATTAAGGAAGGTAAACAATGAGACTCCGAGGAGACGTATTAAAACAAATTCGTCGCAAGCGTGGATTGTCCCAAACGGCTTTAGCTGAAGGGATTTGTACTCAAGCGACAATCAGCCTAATGGAAAAACAAAATCGCTTACCCAAAATGGATATTTTAACGGCAATATGTGAACGCTTAAATATTTCTTCTGATCGAATTGTCGAAAATGAAGTTAGTGGAATTAATGAAACATTCAACCAAATTGTTGATAATTTGATTTCCCGCAACTTTGAAGATGCTTCAGCGCTTTTGAAGAAGGTTCATGTAAAAAATCTAGAAAGTGATTTTGATAAACAACGTTACTACTATCTAGTAGGAATGGTTCAAGTTGAAAATAATCAAATTGATGAAGCCATTTTTAATTTTGAACTTGTTTTAACTCAATTTGCTACTACTAGTGCTAATATTTATTTAGCCATGACAACTGCAGGAATGGCGCTTGCTTACTTAAAACGTGGTGATAAAGAACGGGCAGCACGGTTAACTAACCGGTCTGTAAAACTGATTGATAATAAAAAATTAATTGGAAGCCTTCGTCAATGGGCATCAATTGATTGTCAAATTGCAGAATTATATCTTCAACTTGAAGATCCGGATAACGCTATTGAAGTTGCTAATAAAGGAGTTGAACTTTGTCGAGAACATGATTCATTATTTTTATTAGATGAACTATATCTTTGTATAGGTCGTAGCTATATCTTAAAGAACAACAAAGAAGAAGCTAAAAAAGCTTTAAAGATTGCTGAAAGCCTTAGTATTGCTCGTAATGGATCAGTAGTCGAAAATACAATTTTACTAGAGTTAAAGAATCTAGAAATTTAATTAAAATATGTATAACTAAAAAACGAAGTTGAGAGATGGTTGATATATCTCAACTTCGTTTTTTAGTATGAATTTCAATTAGATTTTTCTTTAATTTCACCTGCTTGAACAGGATCTTCTTTAGTAAGTGTAAAGGCACAAATAAGGGTAACAATTCCAACTATAATTCCTAAAATCAAATATGTATGTTGAAAACCAATTTGGTCGTATAATTTTCCTGCAAAAGATGAGAAGAAGAAAACAGAAATTTGTTTAGCAAAGTTTGAGGAAAGCGCATAAACAGTAGCGTAAAGACGAAGGTCAAAAGCTCCAGCAATGTATTTCATAATAGAAACAAGTAAAATAGGCATTTCTAGACCAGCTAATAAACGTAGGATAATAACAAACGTTAAACTAGGTACTAAAGCAGATCCTACAATACGGATTGTTAAGATAACCCCATAGCAAAGTAAGCCGTTACGTGAACCGATTTTATTAATAAGCCATGGCATGGGGATCATTAGTAGAAATTCTAAAGCAGTCTGAGCACTAGTCATATAACTATAAGCAATAGTTCCTTGAGCAGCTGCATGGAAAAATGATTTGAAAAAGATAATAAATTGTTGATCAAAAACATCATAGATAGCAGAAGTTCCCATATAAAATAGGGAAAGAATCCAAAAGTTTCGAAGCTTAAAAATTGATCCAATTTGCTTAACGTTTAATTTATTAGATGTATCTTCTCCGGCAGCTTGAACATTATCTAAATGAATTTTGTCACTAAAAACAAAGCAACAAGTTAAAATAATAGCTGCAATTGTACAAGCCCAAAAGATTGAATTTGGACTCCAAAGGAATAATCGACCACCAACTAATGCAGCAACTGCTCCGGCTAATGAGCCTCCCATTCGTGAATGACCATATTCGAAACCATTAGTTAAACTTGCACGTTGAACGTATTGTTCAATTACAGATACACCACCGTTTAAAATAAAGCTCAAGTAAATCCCAGTGATAAGAGCTGCGAAGAACCGACTAACTGATAGAAAGGGGTTAAATAACCATTGAAAATAAGGTCCAATTAAGATCATTCCAACAGAAATTGTAATGACTAAGTTCTTTTTCATTACTAGTCGGTCTGAAATGATACCAAAAACAGGTTGAAAAATTAGCGAAATTCCAGACATCATTGAGAAAACTAATCCGGCTTCAATTCCATTAAAGTGAGCTTGTTGTTCAAGCCAAAGCGTTAGATATCCAAACACAATTGCCCATGTGAAGAAATAACTAAAGTGGGTAACTGGAAATCCCCAAAAATCTTTACTACGACTTTCAGTAACAACTGCTGAATTTTCTGTTTTATCCATAAATATATACATTCCTTTCTTTATTAAAGATTGCTATATGGAACAGGTTTGCCAAAATTAGGGGTACCATCATTGTTATAGGTAAATGATTTAACGATCGTATGCCGATTAGGATCATATAAGGGGTCACCTTTAATATCTGTATAATTACGGCAGTGATAAACCATTAAATCGGTTTTACCATCTTCTGCAACTGTAAATGAATTATGACCAGGGCCATATTGATGATGAGTAATATCACTTTGGAAGACAGGAGTAGAAGATTTATGCCAATTTTGTGGATTAAGGACATCCTCATTTTCGTCACAGGTTAACATACCCATTGCATAATTTTCATCTGTAGCACTTGCAGAATAAGTGAGAAACAGTTTTCCATTTCGATGTAAAATCGCTGGGCCTTCATTAACCCAGAATACTTTTGTTTCCCAATCATATTCAGGTTTACTAAGCATTACTGGAATAGTTTTTAGTGTCCAAGGATTTTGCATTTCTGCGATATAGAGATTGGAGTTACCTTTAATGTTAGGATCCTTCTGTGCCCAAACATAATATAATTTGCCATTAAGCTTAAAACAGGTTGCATCAAGTGAAAATGAATCTATAGGTGTGTGAACTTGACCATGCTCTATCCAGTCATCTTCACTTTCCATTGGGTTTTCTTTATCACATTCGATACAAAACATTCGATGTTGAAACATTCCGTTTTTATCGAAGGCAGTTGTTTCAGCAGCAGCAAAGTAAATAAACCACTTTCCATTTATAAAGTGTAATTCAGGAGCCCAAATTAATTGACTCATTGGCCCTTGGTCATGCTTACGCCAAATTGTTCGTGGAGCGGCATGAGCTAAGCCTTCTATTGTGCGAGCTCTTCGAATTTCAATTCGATTATAGGATGGGACAGAGGCAGTAAAATAATAATAACCGTCACTATGACGATAAATATAAGGATCTGCACGTTGAATAATTAATGGTGCAGTATAGGTAAGTTTGCTCAAAATCATTCCTCCTTGATAAGAAATATCTTACAATGCAAAGATACTTCCTCCGGAAAGGGCTTTCAATGTAGTGTGTGAAATTTATTCAATAAATTTAGTGAAAATCAACAAATTTATTTATTGTTATTCTTTTGTGAAAGCGATACCATTTGGTTGATGAACAAAAATGTTTAATTTGATGTATAAATGATCAACTAAAAAGTTGTTCTAATTGAATTAAATCATTTTATTTTTAAAACAATTAATGAATATGTTGATGAGAAGAAAGGAACGAATAAAAGGATGGAAACTATGATTTCAGTAGATTATCTTGATGTCTATAAAGCACTAGCTTCACCAGTGCGTTTAAAGTTGATTAAATTATTATCTAAAAAACAGTTGAGTATTATGGAACTTGCAAGTGAAGTTGGATTAAGTTCTACAATCATTTCAAAACATCTGGATAAATTAGCAGATGTACATATTATTGAATTTCATCGTGTTGGACACCATAAAGTTGCTAAATTACGAGTTGATCAAATTAATATTCACTTTCCAAAGACAATTTATGAAAAATATAAAATTCATAAAACAGAAGTGCCGGTAGGACAATTTACTAATTTTTCTGTAAAACCTTCTTGTGGCTTAGCGGGTTCAACTGGATATATTGGCAAGGTAGATAATCCATCTTATTTTGCAGATCCACATCGAATGGAGGCGGGGATGGTTTGGTGGAATGACGGGTATATTGAATATCAACTTCCTAATCATTTACAAAAAAATGATGAGTTAAAAATGCTTGATATTGTGGCAGAATTAGGAAGCGAATTTCCATTTTCTAACAATAATTGGCCTTCTGATATCACTATTTCATTAAATGGAACAGAATTAGGATTTTGGACGAGTCCAGGAGATTTTTCAGATGTTAGAGGAAAATATACGCCATCATGGGTACCTAATAATGTTAACCAATATGGTTTACAAAAAACTTTTAGAATTACTGATCACGGAACATATCTTGATGGTCAACCGTGGTCAGATATATCTCTTAGTGATTTAACATATGACCCTGACAGATTTATTTTACGGTTTGAAGTAAAAAAGACAGCTACTCATAAAGGAGGCTGTACAATTTATGGCCATAATTTTGGAAATTTTCATGAAAGTGTTCAAATGAAGCTATTTTATAAATGACATTAAGATTTATACGTATAAATAATTAATGAAAATTTAATTGATTATTAAAGACTAATTCCAGTTTTTTTACATTAAACGAGAATTAGTCTTTTTTAGTAGTAAAAAATAAAAATATTTTTCACATGCATAACTGCTTCTAACTACAAGATAGACATGAAATTGTTAAATGTATAAAACGCTTTTTCACAATTGGTTATGATCAATTTTAAATAATTCACTTGATTTATACGTACAAATATTTTATAGTAATAATTGTTCAATGAAAGCGCGTTCATGTTCATGAAAAACTATTATTTTTTATTTTTAAGGAGGATGAATGTAATGGCTAAAGCCGAGAAGAAAATATCAAGTGCATTTATCTACTTCTTCGGATCATTTGGGGGCATCCTATTTGGTTACGATATCGGTGTTATGACTGGTGCTTTGCCTTTCTTACAAGCTGATTGGCACCTTGAAAATGCGGCTTCTCTAGTTGGATGGATTACTTCAGCAGTTATGTTTGGGGCGATCTTCGGAGGCGCATTAGCTGGACAACTTTCTGACAAGTTTGGTCGGCGGAAAATGATTTTAATGTCTGCGATTGTATTCATGGTATTCTCCGTTTTATCTGGTGTTTCACCAGACATGGGCGAAGCAAGTGCCTACTATCTGATTATTGTTCGGATGCTTTTAGGTTTAGCGGTAGGGGCTGCATCGGCCTTGGTACCGGCCTATATGTCTGAAATGGCACCAGCTAAAGCGCGTGGACGTTTATCTGGACTTAACCAAACAATGATTGTTTCTGGAATGTTATTGTCGTATATCGTTGACTTCCTATTGAAAGATCTTCCTGGTGAATGGGCATGGCGTCTTATGTTAGGATTAGCTGCTGTTCCTGCTTTAATCCTATTCCTTGGTGTTCTGCGCTTACCAGAATCTCCACGGTTCTTATTACGTAAAGGTGAAGAAGCTCAAGCGCGGAAAGTTCTTTCTTACATTCGTAAAAATCCAGCTGAAATTGATCAAGAATTGGCAAGTATTAAAGAAACTGCTAAAGAAGAACAACAAGCAAATCAAAAGACAAGTTGGTCAACCTTATTCAGTGGCAAGTATCGTTACCTAGTTATTGCTGGGGTTGGGGTTGCAGCCTTCCAACAGTTCCAAGGTGCAAATGCGATCTTCTACTACATTCCATTAATTGTTCAAAAAGCAACTGGCCAAGCTGCATCTTCAAACTTAATGTGGCCAATTGTTCAAGGGGTTATCTTAGTTGTTGGTTCCCTGGTTTACATGTGGATTGCTGATAAATTTAACCGACGGACATTGTTAATGGTTGGTGGTGCTGTCATGGGACTTTCCTTTATTCTTCCAGCCGTTATTAATTGGATGATGCCAAATATGAATCCGATGACAATTGTTGTGTTCTTATGTATCTATGTTGCTTTCTACTCTTTCACATGGGCTCCGTTAACATGGGTGCTTGTTGGTGAAATCTTCCCACTAGCTATCCGGGGTCGTGCATCTGGTTTAGCTTCATCATTTAACTGGATTGGATCATGGTTAGTTGGTCTTATCTTCCCAATTATGACGGCAAGCATGCCACAAGAAGCTGTTTTCGCGATCTTCGGTATTATCTGTATCTTAGGAGTCGTCTTCGTTAAGATTTGTGTTCCAGAAACTCGTGGTCACACTCTTGAAGAAATTGAAGAGCAAGGAACAAATCATGGTCGAGTAAAGGCCAGCAATCCTGAAAACTAGGAGGAATACTCTATGAATTTACGTGAAACAGCGACACAAGTAAAAAATGGTCAGGCTTCACTAGGAATTGAGTTAGGCTCTACCCGAATTAAAGCAGTCTTGATTAATCCAAATTTTGAAACTATTTCTTCTGGGAGCTATACCTGGGAAAACCAATTGAAAGACGGAATCTGGACATACCCGCTGGATCAAGTTTGGGAAGGAATTCAAGCTGCTTATGCCAAGATTAAGGCAGATGTCCAAAGCAAGTACCATGTGAGCTTGGATGAAATTAGTTCAATCGGTGTCAGTGCCATGATGCATGGGTACCTACCATTTGATAAAAATAACCAATTACTTGTTCCGTTTAGAACCTGGCGGAATAATATCACTGAAGAATCAGCTGATAAGTTAACTGATTTATTTGATTTTAATATTCCACAGCGATGGAGTGTCGCTCACCTCTACCAAGCAATTTTGAACAAGGAGCCGCATGTTAAAGATATTGATTTCATTACAACTTTAGCTGGTTATGTTCACTGGAAGCTTTCGGGTGAAAAAGTTTTAGGAATTGGGGATGCCTCAGGAGTATTTCCAATCGATGACCAAACATTAACTTATTGCCAAGACTTTGTTGACAAGTTCAATTCATTACCAGAAGTCGAACAATATCCATGGAAACTTAAGAATATTTTGCCAGCGGTCCTTGTAGCTGGACGCGATGCAGGTCACTTAACTGTGGATGGAGCAAAATTACTTGATCCAAGTGGAACTTTGCAAGCGGGTAGTTTGATGGCTCCTCCAGAAGGGGATGCAGGAACGGGAATGGTTGGAACTAATAGTGTTCGAAAAAGGACAGGAAACATTTCAGTTGGAACTTCAGCCTTCTCAATGAATGTGTTGGATGCTCCATTAAAGAAACTCCACCGTGATATTGACATTGTTACTACGCCAACCGGTGATCCAGTAGCCATGGTTCATATCAATAATTGTTCTTCTGATATCAACGCCTGGGTTGGATTGTTTAGAGATTTTGCTAATGCAATTGGGGCCAAGATCGATACCAATACGCTTTACGAGACTCTCTTTGATTCAACAGTTCACTCCGATCCAGATGCTGGTGGATTAATTAATTATAGTTATCTTTCTGGTGAAAATATTACCAAGATTCAAGAAGGACGTCCCTTATTTGTCCGTACTCCAAATAGTAAGATGAGCCTCGCCAACTTCTTCCTTACTCAACTCTATGCAGCGTTTGCGCCATTGAAGATTGGGATGGATATCTTACTAAATGAAGAACACGTTCAAACCGATGTCATGGTTGCGCAAGGGGGACTCTTTGGGACACCAGTTATTGGGCAACAAGTTTTGGCGAATGCCTTAAATATCCCAATTACAATCATGAATACGGCCAGTGAAGGTGGACCATGGGGAATGGCGGTTCTTGCTAAGTATGCTGAGACGTACGGAAAAGAATCCCTAGCAGATTACCTTGACGAAAAAGTCTTTAAGAATCCAGAAAGCATGACCCTTACACCAGAACCTGCTGGTGTAAAGGGATATGAAAGCTTTATTACTCGTTACCAAGCAGGTTTACCTGTTGAAGCATTGGCTGGTGATGACATTAAAGAACGTGAAGAGAAAGGGAGTAAATAGTACATGTTAGAAGATTTAAAGAAAGAAGTTTATGAAGCCAATATGCGGCTTCCTAAACTAGGTCTTGTTTCCTTTACATGGGGCAATGTTTCAGGAATTGACCGTGAAAAAGGATTGTTTGTTATTAAGCCTTCTGGAGTTCCATATGAAGAGATGAAGCCGGAAGATATGGTTGTTGTCAATTTGGATGGTGAGGTAGTCGAGGGTGACTTGAATCCATCCAGTGATACTCCTACTCACACTTACCTTTATAATCACTTCCCAAAGATTGGTGGAGTCGTTCATACTCATTCACCCTGGGCAGTAGCATTTGCAGCTGCACGGATGGATGTTCCAGCGATGAATACCACGCACGCTGATACTTTCTATACTGATGTCCCAGCCGCTGATGCTTTGACGAAGGAAGAAATTGAAGAAGACTATGAAGGTAATACAGGAAAGGTAATCGTTCGTTCATTCAAGGAACGGGGCTTGGACTATGAAGCAACCCCAGCGGCATTAGTAATGCAACATGGTCCATTTACCTGGGGCCCAACACCTGATAAAGCAGTTTATAATGCCAAGGTGTTAGAAGTTGTGGCAGAAGAAGATTATCATGCAATGCAATTAACGCATCAAGACCTTCACTTACCTCAATACTTGTTGGACAAACACTATTACCGCAAGCATGGTGCGAATGCATATTACGGACAAAATAATGCGCATTCAAAAGATCATGCAGTTCACGCTTAATTAATTTGGTAGCTACATTTAAAAACTTTTTAGGATAAAAGGAGTGTAATCTCATGGATATTAAGAATTACGAATTTTGGTTTGTTACTGGTAGTCAATTCCTTTACGGTGAAGAACAATTAAAGTCAGTTGCTGCTGATGCTGAAGATATTGTTAATAAGTTAAACGAAAGTGGTAAGTTGCCTTACAAGGTTGTCTTCAAGGGTGTGATGACAACTGCTGAAGGAATCACTAAGTTTATGAAGGAAGCTAACTACAATGACAAGGTTGCCGGTGTTATGACGTGGATGCATACCTTCTCACCAGCAAAGAACTGGATTCGAGGAACTAAGCTTTTACAAAAGCCACTCCTTCACTTAGCAACTCAATACTTGAACAAGATTCCATATGACACCATTGACTTTGATTACATGAACTTAAACCAATCAGCTCATGGTGACCGTGAATATGCTTACATTAACGCTCGTTTACAAAAGCATAACAAGATTGTTTACGGCTTCTGGGGTGATGAAGAAGTTCAAGAAGAAATCGCTGACTGGCAAAATGTTGCAGTTGCTTACAACGAAAGCTTTAACATTAAGATTGTTCGTTTTGGCGATACAATGCGGAATGTTGCCGTTACTGAAGGTGACAAAGTTGAAGCCCAGATGTTCCTTGGCTGGACTGTTGACTACTGGCCAGTAAGTGACTTAGTAGAATATGTAAATGGTATCAGTGAAGATGAAATTGATGCTGCTTACAAGGACCTAGCAAGTCGTTACGAAATGGTCCAAGGTGACAATACTAAGGAACACTATGAACACTCAGTTCGTTACCAACTTCGTGAATACCTTGGTTTGAAGAAGTTTATGGATGAAAAAGGCTACACTGGATTTACCACTAACTTTGAAGACTTGCATGGCCTTGAAGAATTACCTGGGTTAGCTGCTCAATTATTGATGCGTGATGGCTACGGCTTTGGTGCTGAAGGTGATTGGAAGTCTGCCGGAATGGACCGCTTATTGAAGATTGCTGCTGATAATGTTGCTACTGCCTTTATGGAAGACTACACATTAGACCTTCGTCCAGGCCACCAAGCAATTCTTGGTTCACACATGCTTGAAGTTGACCCAACAATTGCTTCAGATAAACCACGGGTTGAAGTTCACCCATTAGACATTGGGGGTAAAGATGACCCAGCACGGTTAGTATTTACTGGCCGGGAAGGTAAGGCTGTCGATGTTACCCTTTCATACTTCAACGATGGTTACAAGGTTATTGGTTACTCAGTTGATTGTCACAAGCCAGAAGCTGAAACGCCTCATCTTCCAGTTGCTAAGCAGTTATGGACACCAACTGTTGGCTTAAAGGAAGGTGCTGAACGTTGGATGCACGCTGGTGGCGGTCATCACACAATCTTGAGCTTCAGTTTGAAACCACAACAAATTAAAGATCTTTTCGGAATGTTAGATGTTAAAGTTGATTTTATTGAATAGTCAATTTTAATTAAAAATACAAAAATGGTTCTACTCGGCAAACCTCGAGACGAGTAGAACCATTTTTTATCAGGAGATGGAATAATGAAAACTGAAAAAGAGAAAATGCTAGCAGGGGAAGTTTTTAACGTTTACGATCCCGAATTAGTTAAAGAGCGCCAATATGCCCGTCAATTAGTTGAGCGCTTTAATGCTCTTGGCGAGATGAACCCGACTGCAAGCAATACTGTGATTCGTCAATTATTTGGACACGTTGGCGAAAAGTGTGAAGTTCATCCGCAATTCAAATGTGATTATGGTTATAACATTTATGTAGATGATGATTTTTTCGCTAACTATGATTGTGTAATGCTTGATGTCAGCCCGATTCGGCTTGGGAAGCATTGTTTATTGGGACCGCGAGTGCAGATTTATACTGTCAATCATCCCCTTGACCCACAATTACGATGCAATGGGGCTTATGGCCAAAGTAAGGATGTCACCATTGGGGATGATGCGTGGATTGGGAGTGATTCCATTATTGCTGGTAATTCTGCAAAAGTAATTAAAAAACTGTATTGCTTGAAATATTCTTAAAAGATTCGTGCAAGAATTGGTAATAGCCAGATCCAGAAAATACAACTTCCTGCAAAGACAACGGTTGAAACAGCAACTGAGCTAGCACCTTCTTTAACATAAATATTATAACGACTAGAAATAATGATTCCAGAAAATGCAGGCGGTAATCCAGTTGCGAGGCAGAGCATTGAGATTTTTTCTGGATCTGTTCCCATTCCACAAATATAAGCAACGGCAACAATAATAGCCGGCGTTAGGAAAAGACGGAAGAACGTATTCCATAATACTTCTTTATCGATGGAGAACTTAACTGTTGCCAGGGCAAGTCCAGCGGCTAAAACCGCAACTCCCGCATTTGCTTTAGCAATAAGGTCAAAAGTCGGATCCCATGAAGTTGGAATTTTAATCCCAATAAGAACAAATATAACAGCTAGTAAAGGAGCAGCAGCAACTGGCTGTTTAACTGCATTAAGAATTGACTCGAGCGTTGAATTTTTAAGTGGACGTTCCTTACCAGCATGATCATCAATTTCTGCACGAATAAGGTCGATTTCTCTATCTAATCCCTTTTCTTTTAATGCTTTAGCTTCAGCATCAGTAACTGGAACTCCATCTGGAATTGTTCGTTCAACTAATTTAGTGGTCTTATTATTTCCTTTTCCACTATGTTGTTTAACTTTAACGGTTACTCCTTTCTTTTTCGAAGTTGTTTGTCTTGACTTAGCTTGACCTTTATTAATTAAGGAAAGTCCAAGGGGAATTGTAATGGCATTAACAACAATTGAAACAATTCCAATAACTAAATTAGTTGTTACATTATTACCGTAAATTGGATCAAGGACAGCAAACCCAAGGAATCCAATTGTTGGTGAGCCAGCAATTAAAGCACATACGGCGGCTTGTTGAATATTACGATGAAAAAATAATTTATCAAGAAAGTAACTTACCATAAAAAGACCAGTAACACCAATAATAGAAATTAGCGTCAGCACAACATCTTGTGCAAACATAGCTCGTGTGGCTTTAACAATTGAAATAAATAGTGCAGCAGGAAGAGCAATATCTAGCACTAATTTATTTAGACCTTGTCGTTGATTATTATCAAAAAAACTGAATTTACCACAAAGATATCCTAATAACATAATAATTAAAATTGGTATAACATCATTAACTAATATATTAATCATAATAAACCTCCTTTATTTTATAAAAATATTTATACTTAAAATATAAACAAATCTAAAAAGGAGATAAAGTAAAATGAACTGGAAAAATTTTAATATTAAATTAATTTGGGTCTAGGCTATTTAAGTTTTGGGGGATTTACCTTTATAACATTAATAAAAAATTAGTTTTTCCACCGCTCTTTCTTAATATTTAAGATTATACTCATACACTAATGCTGGTTCTTTACCTACGCGTGTAAAGTTGTTTAAGTTATTAATAGCAGTCATTTCTTCGTCGTTTAATACGAAATCATAAATATTAATATTTTGTTTGATACGAGCTTCATGAACAGATTTTGGAATAAAGGCAACCCCGCTTTGCAAATGCCAGCGGAGGACAACTTGGGCGGCAGACTTATGATGGTTAGCAGCAATCTTATTGAGGGTTGGATTGTCGAGGATGGTTCCACGCCCCAGCGGACTCCACGCTTGGGTAACAATATCATGTTCCTTATCGTATTGGAGCAATGGTTGTTGATTTAGGCGAGGATGACGTTCAATTTGATTGATGACGGGCATCTCGTGCGCTTGGGTAGCAAGATACTGAAGGTGAATCATTTGGTAATTACTAACACCGATTGAACCAGTCAGCCCTTCCCTTTTTAATTCTTCAAGGGCTGCCCAAGTATCAAAGAAAGCTCGCTCAATTGGCCAATGAATAAGAAGAAGGTTAACGTAATCGAGTTTCAATTTTTGCAGTGAGTCTTTAACAGAGGCGATTGTTTGCTTAAACCCTTGATTAGGTTCAGATACCTTAGTAGTTATAAAAAGCTCTTGGCGAGGAAGGTTGAGTTCTCGAAGTGCATTACCAACCTCTGCTTCGTTTTTATATAATTGTGCGGTATCAAAAAGACGATAGCCAGCATCATAGGCATACTTTATCGCGGAGGTAATCGTACTTTGATCAGTAATTTTATATAAGCCAAATCCCTCTTGAGGCATTAATTGACCATCAGCAAGTAATAATTGTTTTATATCATTATTCATTTGACTTCTCCTTTGTAATAAGTGGCGCAGTAGACTGACCTTTGATAATCGAGGGAGGATAGACTTTTGATTCAACTTCTTCGCCAGCAATCATTTTTAAGATCATTTTTCCAGCATCTTCACCTAGTTGACGTTTAGGGTGATTAGCTGTAGTGAGGCTAGGGGAGATAATTTGCGCCATTTCATAGTTATCAAAACCTAGTACTGAAATATCAGTCGGCACTTGTTTTCCCTCTTTCTGAAGATGACTAATAACTCTTGTTGCAAGGCGGTCGTTATAGCAAGCAATAGCAGTGATGTCATTATTACTATTAAGCATCATATCGACTTTTTTGATAATATCTTCGTAGTCTTCACTTGATTGGTACATAATAACATTTGATTTAGTGGTGGGGATATTGTTATCTTGATAGGCTTTGATCATTCCGGCCATGCGGTCAACGCCTTGTTGATCATCTATTTGGAATACTCCTAAAATATTAGTATGACCGAGGTCAAAAAGATACTTTACTAACTCTTCTTCAGCCTCTTGATCTTTTGTTAAAAGAGAAGGGAATGTAAAGCCAGGATAGGTTGAGTGAAATAGGATTGTTGGAATTTTATATTTTTGGACTTGACGATAAAGGTCTAAGTTAGGATTAGGCATGGCGCTTTCAGTCGGCTCAATAATTAACCCAGCAATTTGAAGATCCAACATATTTAAGATTGTTTGGCGTTCGCGTTTATGGTCATTAAGAGTATTTCCAACAATCATTGAGTAACCTTGTTCTGTTACCACACTATCAATTCCAGAAATAATTGGAGGGAAGATATAGTCAGCCATATGAGTGCTGATTACCCCAATGATTTTATTCTTTTCACTTTTTGTCCAATCGCGTTGCCAGTCTTGAACAAACATCCCGCCACCTTGAATACGGTAAATATAGTGCTCGTTTTCAAGGTCACCGACAGCACGACGAATTGTATAACGTGACACATTAAAACGCTTCATTAAGGCACTTTCAGTTGGCAATTTTTCATTAATTTTGTATTTTCCATCAATAATTTCGTTTCGTAAAGTTTGTTTTACTGTTTCATACTTCACTTCCAATGCTTTGCGCTCCTATCTTAATAAAAGTAGTTTTGAATATATAAAAAATGCTCCATATAATTAGCAACCTGCTAACGCTTATGAAGCATTTGATTGATTTTATCTTGATATTTAGAACCGACGCTTCTTTGGATTTTCGATTGGCTTGTTATCCAAATCGGTCCGTACTACTAGAACATCGCAAATTGCTGTTCGGGTAACAAATTCGGTAACAGAACCGATCAAAATTCGTTCAACAGCGTTTAGACCAGTAGCACCAATCATGATTAGGTCAGCACCCATTTCCTTTGGCATATCCCGAGCAATAATTGTCTTTGGAGCACCATATTCAATGGAATAACTAGCATTTTCAACACCGTGCTCTTTAGCGTAGTCGATGTACTTGTCTAAAGTCTTCTTTGCAGTTTCTGTAACTTGTTCAACCATTGAAGTATCGAAACTAGAAATGTTCTGGAATGCACGTGTGTCAACAACGTGAAGTAAACGTAATTCAGTGTCTGCACCATTACGTTTTGCTACAGCAACAGCTTTTTTAAAAGCCAATTCAGCTTCTTTAGAACCGTCAACAGGAACTAAAATGTGTTTGTATTCTTGTGCCATAATTGTAGTGCCCTCCTGAAATCTTTATACTATATATTTATTATACACTTTTTCACTATTGAGCGTAAAGCGCCTACGAAACATTACTTGCGATGATTTATACGAAAATCAGCAGTAATTGCGAAGGCCATTAATGTTTCGCTGACACAGCCAATAATTACCATAATAACTAGAAATCCAGTATTGTTTGTCCATCCAGCAATGATACTCAGGATACCGACGATGGTCATCACAAGCCCCCAATTTTTTAATTGCGGAGCTAAATATTTGCTTTTAGTAGGATCGAAAACAAGAAATGGCTTATGGATGTGGGTTAAAAGAAAGATTCCTTCAAAAAGAGCAATCAAACCAAAAAGAGTCATTAGAAGTGGTAGTAACATAAAAATCTATCCTATCTTAAGTAATGTTGGTATAAATAAAGAGGCTGTTGAAAAAACGAAGTTTTTTCTCAGCCTCCCTCACTAAATATGTACGAAAACTCCGTTGGTGCCGTTAATTGTCATTCAGTGTTGACCTGTGTTTAAGACAGGTGGGACACGGCTGCCTAATATTCAACTACCAAGTGTAAAGGCATGTTGTCCAAAAGGCAATACACTAGTCCCAAAGTAATAAGACTGTAAGGCAAACCTGCGTTTAGACAACGCGTACACTACAGAATTTTCACTTTTATAATAGCATTTTTAAGTGGTTGGTGCAATTATTTGCTCGGATGATGTTTACTCCGTAAAGTGTGTTGCTGGGCCTTCCGTAATTGCCAATATTGTCGGCCTAAACTAGCTTCAAAACGACCATTATTTTTCGGTTGGTAGTATTGAGCATCTTTGATTCGATCGGGCAAGTATTGTTGAGCTACCCAATCTTGGGGATAGTCATGAGGGTAATCATAATCAATCCCGTGACCTAACTTAGCAGCCCCTTTATAATGGGCGTCTTTAAGGTGAGCTGGAACGTCACCAAAGCCACCTTGGCGAACCTGAGCAAGAGCTTCGTCAATTGCATTAATTCCTGAATTGGATTTTGGCGACAGGCATAATTCGATGACAGCATCTGCTAATGGAATTCGTGCCTCTGGGAAGCCAACTCGTTCTGCGGTTTGAACTGCCGTAACAGCTCGTTGCACAGCAGGCATATTCGCAAGCCCAATATCTTCATAGGCTGTGACCATTAAACGTCGTGCAATGATAGGAAGATCACCAGCTTCAATTAAACGAGCAAGATAGTGGAGAGCCGCATCAGTATCTGACCCGCGAATAGACTTTTGAAAGGCTGAGATGACATCATAATGAGCATCGCCATCTTTATCAGCGGATAACGCCTTTTTCTGGACGCTTTCTTCAATAATCGGTAGTGTAAGATGAATTTTCCCATCTTCACCTGGATCAGTTGATTTGGCAGCAAGTTCTAACCCATTTAAGGCACTTCGAAGATCACCGTTGGTTGCTGCTGCTAGTTGGTCCTCAGCATTTTCTTCAAGGACTAATGGTAAACTACCTAAGCCACGTTCTTTATCAACTAATGCATGCTGGATAGCGATCTTCATTTCATCAGTTGAAAGCGAGTGGACTGGAAAAATTTGGGTCCGACTACGGATTGCGGGGTTAATACTAATATATGGATTTTCTGTTGTCGCTCCGATGAGGATAATTCGTCCGTTTTCGAGGTGAGGAAGGAGAAAATCCTGCTTTACTTTATCTAAGCGATGAATTTCGTCGAGTAGTAAGATCACCGTCCCGCTCATCTTAGCTTCTTCTGCGACGATTTGTAAATCCTTTTTTGTATCAGTTGCCGCGTTTAGTTTTCGAAAAGCATATTTAGTTGAACCAGCAATCGCACTAGCAATGCTGGTCTTACCAGTTCCAGGAGGACCGTATAGAATCATTGAAGAAAGCATTTTTGCTTTAACCATACGGGAGATGATTTTACCGGGGCCGACAAGGTGCTGTTGACCGACCACTTCATCTAACGTTCGTGGTCGCATTCGATAAGCAAGTGGTTGTTGCATCATATATTAGCCACGATCCTTTCTATGGAAGAGATGGTGGAAAAAGCCTTGATGTTGATCATTTGTTTTTTCAGCTGTATTATTTTTTGAAATTACCAGATTAGGGTATCGTTTTTTGACATCAACTGGAGATTGGTAGACAGCTGTTTTTGCCGCCACGACAACTGCTAATGAATCTGGGCCTGTTTTATATTCCGGATCAGTTTTTAATGTAAACTGAGCATTATCTTTAGCGGCAGTTTGAATGTATGGATGAATTTCGTCGTGAGGGAGATTACCGTTGATAAAGACAAGGTTGCCAATTCCACGATCTAACTCGGCAGTTAATGCCCTTGTCCAATCTTGTTCGTGTAGTTCTTGAACACTAATTGTTAGACAGACGCGTTCACGGAATGTTCCGAGGTATTTTCGCTGTTCGTCAGGCTTAATTTTTGGTGTACCGTAAACAGCATTGTCAATTCGCTGTTGAGCAGCACTTTTTTCTTGTTCAGACATATTGAACGCCTCCTTATCATGCAATTGTAACACGAAATGCAGAAAACTATATTTCTTGATAACATTATAATTTTTGTTATATCATGATTATGAAGAAACAAAAGTAGGCTAACATATAAGGGAAGTGATTTTTATGTTTAGTGCAGTATTTTGGGTTTTAGCATTTTGGTTTATTGTCAATCTAGTCTGGACAATTGCACGCCTTAATAATCGGATGATGTCAAGAACGTTTGCCTGGATAAATGTAGTGGCAGTAGTAATTGGCTTTTGGACGTTTTATGCTGCCAGCAATGGCGGGGGCGGAATTGCTCCTTGGTTTCGATTGATGAATTGGGCTAACATTGTTCTTGCCATTTTTCAATTTTATAACGGATATCGTCCACATCAATATGGTAAAAAATCATAGCTCTAATTGAGAATTTGTAAAAAGGCGAGGCTGGAAAAAAATTTTTTCCGACCTCGCCTTTGGTGTTTTATTTTACAATTTCACAGAATTCGATTGTTTCACTGTTAGGACCTTCAATGTTGAAGAACTTAATTCCTTTATCCCAGAAGTCAAGGTGTTGAACTTCATTGTCCTTTAGTTTGAAACCTTCAGCCTTAGCAGCCTTGAAAGCCGCATCAGCATCGCTAGTATTAAGAGAAATATGGTTAATAGCACCCGTTTCGTGAACGGCACCGTCACCAGTCCAGATTTCTAAAGTGAGGTGGCCATACTGCATAAAAACAACTTCATTTCCTTGATCATCAGTATCAAATTCGCCAAGCTTCTTGAAACCAAGCTTTTCCCAAAAAGTAATTGTTTTTGCCATATCATCGGTTGGAATCCCAATGTGTTGTACATCGTTAAAGTAACCTGCTAAACTCTTGTTAAATGCCATAATAAATCACTCCTGTATAAATTTTAATTACCAATATCAAGTGCCTGGTGCTTTAATTTAGGGAAGATATAACAGTCTGCCCAACCAGTAATTGCACCTTGGAAGGCAAGGGCAAATAATGTTCCTAATCCAAAGTTGTAAATACCGCCTTGCATGAATGCAGCGATGATTGCCATGATTGTTGGTGGAATGTATGATAACCACATCGCAATCGTTGCGTTACCATGGCAATAACGGAAACGAATTATTTGGAAAAGGTCATCAGCGGGGTGTAACACGAGGTTGACACGCTGATAAATTGAAATGGCGGTCCCAATGAAAGCAACCCCTAAGAAGTTAATGAAAACATATAGGATAATCATCGGTAAGGTAGTGGCGTCCGGCATAATTCGGTTAAAAATGTCAGAGAACCACTGGATAAAAATAGAAAATGGCAACATGAAAATAAAATTACCACCAATTCGTCGCCAGTCCCACTTATGCATCAAAATTGCGTTTAGGACAGAAGTTAACATCCCTAAGACCATGAAAGCCCAGAAAAGGGTCATTGAATTATTCCCTAAAACGGCAATCCCTAGGTTGTTTTCTGCGGCTGTCCAATAAGCGGAGCCAAGAAATTGTGGATGAACGTGTGAACTTGTAACAAGTGTTAGAACGTTCCCCATTGAGTTAATAACAATTGATAGTGCAAAGAATGCCCAACTAGCAGTTAATGAAATTGTTCGCTCGGCAACTTGACCTTGTACTGGAACTTTTTCTTGTTCCATTGTATTCTCCCTTCCAACTTGACCAATCATTTGGTGAAGTTATTCACTTTCTCTCTACGATGAATTAATTTACAACCATCAAAAAAGCTTGTCAAGCGCTTCATAAGTTGAAATGACGGGATTTATCCTATACCAAAATCATTGAAACGATTTACTGAAAGCGTAATCATTGAGCGGGTATAGGAAACATAAATCTAATTAGACCAATTAGCTGAAAAAGCTTACAAAAAAATTTTGAAAGGATGAGATATGTGAAAATAATCATTTCTCCTGCACGAACAATGCGAGTTGATACCGATTCCTTACTTTACAAAGATTTGCCGAAATTTATTCAGCAAACAAAAGATATTTTAGGTTGGATGAGGAGTTTATCTTATGATGAGTTACACAAAGTATGGGGGAATTGCAGCTCGCGTTTAGCAATGAAAAATTATCAATGGCTTCAACAAATGGATCTTCAACGAAAGCTAACGCCCGCAATTATTGCCTTTACTGGTCTGCAATATCAATATATGGCGCCAAGTATTTTTTCGGATGATGGACTGAAATATGTTCAAGACAATTTACGGATATTATCAGGATTTTATGGTATTTTACGGCCGTTTGATGGAATAATACCTTATCGATTAGGGATGGGTGACATGGCGCCAGTGAATGGACATAAGAATCTTTATGACTTTTGGGGAGAACGACTTTATCGGGAACTCTATAAGAATAATGATTTAGTAATTAGCTTAGCCTCGGTCGAATACGAAAAGGCAATTATTCCTTATCTACAAACCCAAAATCGGTTTATCAAATGTATTTTTGGAGAAGAAATAAATGGGAAGATAAAACAAAAAGCAACATTAGCTAAAATGGCTCGTGGGAATATGGTGCGATATTTAGCAGAAAACCAAATTCGAACAATTGAAGACGTCAAACGGTTTAATGTCGGCGGTTACCATTTTCGAGAAGATCTGTCTACTGATGAAAAATTAATTTTCGAACTGGCAAAGTAATCATATTATTTGCCAATCTTTTTGAATTGTCTTATAAAAGAATTGTATACAAAACTATCAACAGTGCACTGATTCTATTAAATTTTTAATGATAGAAGGGAGTAAAATTATGGTAGGCGATTCTTTAAATAAGACAGGTGCCAATTTATTAATCAAGGCCTTGCAAAAGAATAATATTAACCGGATGTATGGAATAGTTGGAATCCCAGTAACTGATTTAGCGCGGCTCGCTGAATTACGCGGAATGAAATATTATGGTTTTCGCCGTGAAGATTCAGCAGTTAATGCCGCCGCCGCCGCTGGTTACTTAACGCAAAAACCTGGCGTTGCATTAACTGTTTCAGCACCCGGTTTTTTGAATGGATTAACAGCTTTAGCTCAAGCTACTAAGAATTGTTTTCCGTTAATTATGATTTCAGGTTCGTCTGAACGACATATTATTGACTTATCACAGGGCGATTATGAAGGTCTCGACCAATATAATGCGGCGAAACCCTTCTGCAAAAAAGCTTATCGGGTTGATCGAGCAGAGGATATGGGATTAGCTGTTGCAAGAGCCATTCGGACAGCAGTTTCAGGCCGTCCTGGTGGTGTTTATCTTGATATCCCAGCTGACACAATCGTTCAAGAAGATGCTGCTGATCAATCTAATTTGGGTGTTTATAAGTTGGTTGATCCGGCTCCTAAACAGATGCCTAATGATGAAGCAATATCACGGGCAGTTGATTTAATCAAGAATGCAAAAAAGCCCCTTATTATTTTAGGGAAAGGGGCTGCCTATGATCGAACCGAAAAACAAGTGCAACAATTAGTAGCAGAGACTAATATTCCATTTTTGCCAATGTCGATGGCAAAAGGGTTAATTCCAGATAATAGTCCTCATTCTGCTGCCGCGGCTCGTTCTCTTTCCCTACGAAATGCTGACGTAGTAATTGTGATTGGTGCACGTTTAAACTGGATGCTTTCATATGGGGATGCACCACAATTTAACCCTCGAGCAAAATTTATTCAGCTAGACATCGATGCCACACAGTTTGATTCCTCACAGCCAATTAGTGCCCCGCTCCAAGGAGATCTTAAGTCGATTTTAGATAAATTGGTTCCAGCGCTATTGGCAACTGGATATCAAGCGCCCGAAGCATGGTTAGAGCAAATTGCGCAAGATACTGAGAAAAATGACAAAAAATTCGCGCAACGAATTGCTAATGGTAAAGTAGCACAAAAATTTGGCTATTATGGAGCAATTGCGCCTATTGCTGAATACTTCCAACAACATCCTGATACTTATCTAGTCAGTGAGGGGGCTAATACGCTTGATATTGGACGAGATATGATTGGAATGCAGCTCCCCCGTCATCGGCTCGACACAGGGACTTGGGGTGTCATGGGTGTCGGTCTTGGTTATGCAATTGCCGCGGCAGTTGAAACAGGAAAACATGTTGTTGCGCTTGATGGCGATAGTGCATTTGGTTTTGATGGGATGGAGATTGAAACGATTTGTCGATATAAGTTGCCAATTACGGTCGTTGTTGTCAATAATGGCGGAATTTATAACGGAATCGGCCAGGTTGTTCCCAATCAACTTGGGCCAACTACTCTTGATCCAACTGCAAGGTATGATTTGATGGCGAAGGCCTTTGGTGGCGATAATTATTTTGTAAGTAATTACGATGAGATGAAAAATGTTTTTGCAAGAGCTGTTGACTCGGGACGCCCCAATATTATTAATGTCCAAATTGCGCCATCAAGAGGAAAAGAATCTGGACATATTGGAAATCTAAATCCAAAGCTTAATTTACAATCACTTGAAGAAAATGAGAGGAGCCATCATAATGACTGAACAAAGTGAAAATGCACCATTAAAGGGAATTAAAGTTGTTGACTGGACACAGGTTCAATCGGGACCATCCTGTACTCAGCTTTTAGCATGGCTAGGAGCGGAAGTTATTAAGATTGAACGTACCAAGACTGGCGATCCTACTCGTAATGAACTGCTTGATATTCAAGATTCATGGAGCCTTTATTATTTACAATTAAATGCAAATAAAAAATCATTAACGCTTGATATTAAAACCCCAGAAGGCCAGAAAATAATGTATGACTTACTCAAGAAAGCCGATATTTTTGTGGAGAATATTAAGCCAGGCGCTGCTACTAGGGCAGGTTTTGGCTGGGAAAAAGTACACGAATTAAATCCGCGTTTAATCATGGCCTCCTTAAAAGGATTTAATAAAGGATCACGTTTTGCCAATGTAAAAGCCTTTGAACCAGTTGCTCAATCTGCTGGCGGTGCTGCTTCGGCAACAGGATGGAATGAAGGTAGCGCTAATATTCCAACTCAATCTGCTGCAGCGTTAGGAGATTCTAACTCTGGAATGCATTTAACGATTGCAATTTTAGCTGCTTTACTACAGCGTGAGCACACTGGTAAGGGAAGCTATGTTTATCAATCAATGCAGGATGCAGTTATTAACCTTTGTCGAATTAAGCTTCGGGATCAATTAATGTTAGACAATCTAGGAGCATTACCATTTTATGCAGTCTATCCGAACTATAAATGGGGTAAGGCAATTCCACGGGCAGAAAATAGTGAAGGTGGACAAGTGATTGGTTGGACTTATAAGGCTAAAGGATGGGAAAAAGATCCGAATGCCTATGTTTATATTGTTATTCAAAATAAAAACGAGAGCTGGGAAACGATTGCTAAAACGATGGGTCATCCTGAATGGGCTACTGATGAACGATTTAAGGATTGGGAACATCGCCAGCTCCATAAGCAAGAAATTTACCCCTTGATTGAATCATATACCAAGAATTACGATAAATATGAGTTGACTAAAAAACTTGGAGAGGCTGGTATACCAGTTGGCCCAGTTTTAGATTGGCATGAACTCGAAAATGATCCAGACTTAAATGAAGATGGTACTCTGGTTAAGATTAATCAGGGAGGGAATCGTGGTGAATTCAAGACTGTAGGGATGCCATTTACGATGTCAAACTATAAACCAACCTATAAGCGAGCTCCAGATCTTGGTGAAAATAATAAAGAAATTCTATCCTCGCTTGGTTACGATCCCGCACAAATTGAAGAATTGGTAGCTAAGGGCGTAATCTCGAAAGTAGAAAAACCACATAATCCACGGACGAAAGTCATTAAAGATTAGCTGTGGTTTATGTTGATAAGAGAAAAGAGATCGGAAATTTGAATTTTCCGGTCTCTTTTCTGTCTTTTAAACGTTGACAAAACTTAGAATTCCTTCTAAAGTTTTAAACTTTCACAAGATGTATAGTTTCCATGGAGCCACTTATTCGCCCCGGCTATTAGTGTATTTTTATTTCCAGTAGAATAAAGATGATAGGTAGCCTTATCATCGCTTAGCATATCTTTGCTTTTTAATAAAGTTTGGATATAATTAATTGTTTCTTTTGCCGGATCAACTAATTTTGTCTTTTCTCCAACTTTATTTTGAATTTGATTTCTTAGAAACGGAAAGTGAGTGCATCCTAAGATTAAAGCATCGACTGGGTGTGTATCAAAAATAGATAGTTGCTCATTGACAGTTTGTTGGGCCTGCGGAGTATTAGTGAGGCCATGTTCAACAATTGAGACTAAAGGTTGGGTTGCTTTACTAATGACGTTGATTGTTGGATCAATTTTATGAATTTCTCTTTCGTAAGCACCATCTTTTATTGTTGAATCGGTTCCAATTACTCCAATTGTATGTGCATTTGTATTAACCGCAGCTTGAGCGCCAGGGTGAATTACCCCTAGTACTGGAATCGATAATTCTTTTTTTGCCATGGCTAACGCTGCTGCTGTAGCTGTATTACATGCGATTACCATTAATTTTACAGGATACTTTTCGAAATATTCACCAATTTTAAGAACAAACTTCCTCACTTCAGCCTGAGGTTTGGTTCCGTATGGGAAATGTCCTTCATCTCCTACAAAGACTATTGATTCATTAGGTAATTGTTGTTGAATAAGCCTAACAACCGATAATCCACCAAGTCCTGAATCCATGACTCCAATAGGCTGATTATTCATTTTCTACTACCTCCCTATTTATGAATTTCTTTTGCATTTTCATCTTCATCTAATAAACCAGTGTGATGCTTTTTTGTTAGCTGAAAAATAATAAATGGAATTGTCAAAACAACAAGGAAGCTTATGATTAAAATCGCCATATACGTTCCATGAGATGAAGCAGGCAGTGACGTAGTTGGGAAAAATGAGATGATAAAAGCAAATAATGTTACTAAGAAACCACAAACAGCAATGATTGTTTTTCCAAAAGTGCCGCCTGGTACATTATAAGTTCTTGGTAAATCTTTCTTTTTATATACTAAAACCAAATAGCTAGTAAAGAATAGGAAGTAAGCGACTAAATAAATAACAACCGTCAAGCCCATTGCAGCAAAGAAAGAAACATTACCGCCGCCACCACCGAGGGTCAAAACGGCATCCCAAATTGAAACGATGATTCCTTGAACGATGATTAGCCGAACAGGAATATCATGTTTATTTATTTTCTTGAAATAGCTAGGAAGAATACCAATTTTGGCGGTATCGTAAATAGCACGAGAAGGTCCTGTTACCCATGAACTAATCTCTGCAATAACACCACAGGCTAACATTAACCCAACAATACGCGTTAGCCAGCCTAATTCACCATGACTTAAATTAACAAATAGATAATTAAATGCTTGTACAACTCCGGCACTTAATGAGAGCTGATTTTGTGGAATAACAGCAGCTACAGTTAAACCGCCTAGTGTATCTAAACAAATTGCTAGGATGACAAGGATAAACATAACCAATGGATAATTCTTATTTGGATTTTTAAGGTCATTGATATAAGAAGCAGAGGCCTCGCCACCCATATAAGCTAAAATAAATGAGACAAACACAACGAGAGTATCAACTTTGGTAAAATCAGGAATAAATTGATGTGGCGTGAAATTAATCAATAATTTTCCGCCAGAGCATAGATACCAAATGGCAAGAATAAATAATAGTCCGGAGGGAATTAAGATACCAATTAGAAAGCCAACTTTTGCAATCTTTTGTGTATATTTGGTTCCACCAAATTGGGAAAATGTGACTAACCAGAAGACTATTAATACTCCCCAGAATTTAACCCATGCGTTATTAGTTAAAGCAGGCCAACTCACAACAAAAGATAATGCTCCTAAAATAAAGTAAATCATTGTACAAAAATTGACTGTAATTTGGAACCACTGAAAGAAGATTGCGGCGAAGCCAAACCTCGTTCCAAGAGTATGACTAACCCAACTGAACTCACCACCACCATTATCATTCCAACCTTTAACAGTAGCCATTTCTGCAGCACATAACGCAACAGGAATAAACCAAAATAGACCTCCTAATATCAGAAAGAATACAAGATGGAGTTTAGAAGTGGCAAAGGTTGGGTATTCATAAACTGTTAAAACCATTGCTGCAGTAATTGAGAAGAACCCCCACATTGTAAGAGTTCTTTTATTTTGTAATGTACCCATAATGACGATATACCTCCTTTTTTATTTCGGTGATATAAAAAATGTTCTACATAATTAAAAAGCTTTCACCAAGGCTTAACTATGTAGAACAAATGTAGTCTTAAAAATTAATGTGCAAAGCCATACTTTTTAAGTTCAGTTGTTTTTTTTCCAACTAAAGTCGAGTTATTTAATGCTTTAATATCACGTTGCATATCATCAATAAATTCATGTGCTCGGCTCATCCCAAAGTCTGCTCGACATACAATTCGTTGCACTTCTACTGTATCTAAGTTCTTTGGTAGAGGGTAGGCAGGAACTTGCCAACCTTGCATTCGTAAACGATCAGCTAAGTCGTATAATGACCAATTTTGGGCAGTTAGATCTTTTAACTTATAACAAATAATTGGAAGTTGTGATCCATCATTAACCATTTCAAACATACCCATTTTTTCAATTTCTGTTGAGAGATAAACGGCTACATCATGAGTGCGTTTTTGAATCTTTTGATAGCCATCGAAGCCAAAACGAACAAAGTTGTAATATTGCCCAATAATTTGAGAAGCACTTCTTGAGAAATTAATTGCCATTGTCGGCAATTCACCGCCCAAGTATTGAACCTTAAAGATTAAGCTTTCAGGTAGGAACTTTTTATCACGCCAAAGAACCCAACCAATTCCTGGATAAACTAATCCGTACTTGTGACCAGAGGAATTGATCGAAACAACATTCTTAAGTTGAAAGTCCCATTTTATATCTGGTTCCATAAATGGAGCATAAAAACCACCGGAAGCTGCATCAACATGGATATATACTTTATAGTCAGTAGTCTTGTTATATTCTTCAACAAGATCATTTAATTTTGCGATATCATCGTAACGACCAGTATAAGTAATACCCATAATGCCAACGATGCCAATGGTGTATTCATCAACATAATCCATTACAGTATTCATATTAAGTGATTGGTGTTCTTCATCCATTGGAACTGTTCTAAGTTCAACATCAAAATAGGTTGCAAATTTTTCCCAACAAACTTGGTAACCGGATGATATTACTAGATTTGGCTTTCGGGCATGAATATCAAGGCCTAACTTTTTAGCACGCTCGCGCCATGCGAATTTCATTGCCAGGCCACCAAGCATACAACCTTCTGAAGAACCAACAGTTGAGGTTCCGATATAATTTTCATCTTTTTGGCCATGCCATAACTTAGCAATAATATTGACACAGCGGTTTTCTAATTCAGCAGTTCTCGGATATTCATCTTTATCGATAGCATTTTTTTGCATCGTTTCTGCCATAATTTCCGTTGCTTTAGGTTCCATGTATGTCTGACAGAAGGTTGCTAGGTTTTCACGAGCGTTACCTTCATCAATTAGTTGATCTTTTACAATGCGATAAGCTACTTCTGGAGCAACAGATTCTTGATTTAATTCATATTTTGATAAAGCATGATCAGAAGTATATGAGCCAAAGATTGGATCTAAAACATCACGCTTTTCCTTATCATTTTTTCCATATAGTCCTGCCATAAATGGTAGCCTCCTTAGTCAATTTACTAATTGTCTCTTTTTGCATTAATATGTAATAACTAAAATGGTTAATTATGGAAGTTGAATACATATTAAAGCGAAGGCAAAAAACAATACACAATAAGCTGTCAGCACTGCAGAAAATTTAATGACATATAAATAATAATTATTATTTACACTTTCAACTATATGCTTTTTTTTTTTTTTTGCAACGATTGTGCTATTAAAAAAATTATAATCAAAGTTAGTTATGCTGGTATAAATGAAATAGATGATAAGGCATGAACGAGCTTGAAAGGTAGATAAAAAACTATATTGTTCGTTATTTAGTGAAAAATATTAATCATCTTTGCTTTATCCGAATTTAAATCAAACATTCACGTTGAATTATTCTTAAATGTATGCGATGATCGCACTATCATATTTATTTGGAGTGTGTATTTTGGAAGAAACACGAACAATTGGTTTTTTAGACCGAACCTTTAATTTGTCAGAGAACGGCACGAATATTAAACAAGAATGTTTAGCTGGACTGACGACTTTTGTTTCAATGGCCTATATTCTTTTTGTTAATCCGAGCGTACTAGGAGTAGCCGGAATGGACAAAGGAGCAGTTTTTACTGCAACTGCTTTATCAGCAATTATTGGATGCTTTTTGATGGGAATTTTGGCTAATTATCCAATTGCGATTGCTCCGGGATTAGGTGATAATGCCTTCTTCACTTATTCGGTTGTATTAGCAATGGGAATTCCGTGGCAAAAGGCAATGGCTGGTGTTTTTGTTGCCTCTGTTTTATTTACGATCTTGTCTTTCCTTAAAGTGCGGGAAATTGTAATTAATGCTATTCCTAAAGACTTGAAATACGCAATGGCTGCGGGGATTGGAATATTTATATCTTTTGTTGGTTTGCAGGGTGGTGGAATCATTGTTTCAAGTAAATCATCACTAGTTGAATTAGGATCTTTGACAGTGCCTACAACCTGGATTACGATTTTTGGGATTTTCTTGATTGCGATTTTAATGGTAAAAAAGGTTCCGGGAGCAATTTTTATCGGCTTAGTTGCAACAACACTTCTTGGTTTGTTAACGGGATTGGTTAAGATGCCGGACCATCTAATTTCAATGGCTCCCAGCTTAGAACCAACTTTTGGGGTGGGAATTAAGTTCTTGCCAACAATGACTGATCCAAAGATGTGGGCTGTTGTCTTAATCTTCTTATTGGTAGCTTTCTTTGACACTGCTGGAACCTTAGTTGGGTTAGCGCAAGAAGCAGGCTTAATGAAGGATAATAAAATGCCCCGGATTGGTCGAGCTTTGATGGCCGATTCGCTTTCGATGTTAGGAGGGGCGGTAATGGGGACGACCCCAACTTCTGCCTATGTTGAATCCTCAGCTGGTATTGCGGTTGGTGGAAAAACTGGCTTGACGGCGATTGTAACGGGAACGCTTTTCATTTTAAGCATGGCTTTCTCTCCTTTACTCGAAGTTGTTACTACTCAAGTGACCGCCGCCGCTTTAATTGTGGTCGGCGTATTGATGGTTTCCGCCTTGAAAGATATCGAATGGGATAAATTTGAAATTGCACTGCCATCGTTCTTGGTTGCTATTGGAATTCCGCTAACCTATAACATTTCTTATGGGATTGCATTTGGTTTTCTTACGTATCCGATCTTAATGGTTGCCGCAGGACGTCGCAAAGAAGTAAATGTTGTAATGTGGAGCATGTTTTTTGTTTTTATTGCATTGCTGTATATTTTGAATGTTTTGCCAAAATAAAAAAACACCCTAAGATTGTTGAACTTAAACGATCTTAGGGCGTTTTTTGTTTAGAGTGATACATAAAAAGGCATTCCCAATTCCTGGAGAATGCCTTTTTTAGAGTTGAACCAACAAGTAATACCTAGTGATTACTTGTTGTAGAATTCAACGATAAGAGCTTCATCAATATCAGCGTTCATATCTTCACGTGCTGGAATGCGGTTAAGCTTACCTTCAAGCTTGTCGGCATCAAAGTCAACGTATGAAGGACGAGAAACAACAGCTTCCACAGCGTTCTTGATGATGTCTAAGTTCTTAGACTTGTCACGAACGGCGATGATTTGACCAACCTTAACTTCGTATGATGGAATGTCAACACGCTTACCATCAACAGTGATGTGACCGTGGTTAACTAATTGACGAGCTTGACGACGAGTAGTGGCTAAACCAAGACGGTAAACCATGTTATCAAGACGACGTTCAAGCAATGCCATAAAGTTAGCACCGTGAGTACCTTCCTTAATCTTACCGGCACGAACGAAAAGGTTTGAGAATTGACGTTCAGTCATACCGTACATAAAACGTAGCTTTTGCTTTTCACGTAATTGTGTACCATATTCTGAAAGCTTACCGCGACGATCGCGACCGTGGTCACCAGGAGCGTAAGCCCGACGTGCTAATTCTTTACCAGTACCTGAAAGTGAAACGCCAAGGCGACGTGAAACACGCCAACTTGGACCAGTGTAACGAGACATAAATAAATTCCTCCAATAATTTTAGTTGGAGTAAAATAATCCGATTGTGAGCTTGGCATTCGTGCAGGCTGATTTGAATCTTTCACCCTAGCAGCCGGGTTACTAAAAACACCGTTTGGGCACCAGTCTGTTGACGAGCTTGCTCCTCACTGCTGCATTATTTTACACAAAGATTAGTGTACAACGGTTCGTAATAATAAGTCAATCATTTCTTTAGAAATCTCGTAACTTTTTGGCAGAATGGTGAACAATATAAAAGTTTATTAAACGTAGATGTTTTTTCACATCTTTTAAAGCACGTTCATTGTGGTATGCTATAATTTTGAATAGGATTATACGGATAATTGTTGTGCAAGAGCAATAAACAATAAAAAGTAGTAGGTGGAAAAAGTGATTTTTCAAGTATTGATTGGTATTTTAATTATTGTCGTAGCAATATTAGCTTGTGTATATTTTTATCAACGACGAGCTGTTAAACAGATCAACGACTTAATGGAAAGCGAAAAAAAGCTAGCAGATCAAAAAGTTGACCAGCAGATCAAAAATGTTGAAGAATTGCAACTAATCGGGGATGCTAAAAAGCAATTCGAAACAATTAAAAACAAGTATGAAAAACAAGTGCGACCAGCAATCACGGCCTTTAATAAACAAGCTCCCCAATTGTTAGCAGATTCACGGACGAGTAAATTACTAACACTTAATACTCAGATTCGTGACCTGCAAGCGGATTTGGCAAAGTTAACGACAACTCTTCAACAGATCCAAAAAGACTTACAACATCTTCGTCAACAACAACATACCCATAAGCAAGCGGTCGAGCAGATTAAAAATAAATATCGTCAATTCCACCGGCAACTAAATGAGAAGAGCTTCGAATATGGAGACAGTGAAAAGCAGTTAAATAGCAGGTTAAATGAATTAGAGGATCAATTTGCTCAATTTACTGATTTAACTAATAAGGGCGATATTGAAGCGGCTCAAGAAATTTTAGGCAATTTGCAATCTGAAAACGACAAATTTGAACAAGACCTTAAGAAGATTCCTCAGCTCTATAAGCCAATTGCAACCGAGTTTCCAGAACAATTATCCGAGCTAAAAAGTGGTTATGAGACACTTGTAAAACAAAATTTCCACTTTACGGAGAAAAATATTGATAAGCAAATTGAACAGCTCCAATCTAAACTGGATCAGACGATTGACCAACTTAACAATTTACAATTAGATGTTGTGGAACAATCTAATAAAGATCTTGGTGACCAGATTGATTACTTATACGAGGTAATGCAAAAAGAAATTGATGCTAAGAATGAAGCTGTTCATTTGATTGAAGTGATGAAAGATTTTACAAAACACGCTCAACGGCAAAATGACGAACTTGGTGTGGAATTAGACCGGTTAAGTTTGAATTACACACTTACTAATCATGAACAAGAAACCGTTCGTGAACTTGGTGAACAAATTAAAGCGATTATTAAACAGTATCGTGATGACGCAGAAGCAATTGCCAATAAAACAGCTGTTTATAGTCAGGTGCTTGATCGACAAAAGTCTAATCAAAAGAATTTGACTGAAATTGAAAAAAGCCAAGAAAAGCTTAACGATGAAGTTGCTAAATTACAGACTGATGAGCAACGCGCTCGTCAAATGCTTCAAAAATATTCCACCCAGATTCGTACAATTCACCGACAAGTAGAACAGTTGAACCTTCCTGGCTTACCTAAAGATTACTTAGATTACTTCTTTGGGGTAAGCGATGAGATTAAAAAGTTAGCTGATGAATTGAATGAGTATAAGATCAATATGGATGAAATTACGAAGCAACTAATTATCGTTGAGTCAGACCTAGATACATTAAATGACAAGACTGATATTCTTCGTGATAGTGCGGAATTAACAGAACGATTCCAACAATATGCGAACCGGTTTAGTGATAACGAAAAGATTGCAGCAGCTGCTAAAAAATCCCAAGAACTTTTTAAGCAATTTAACTACACAGCAAGTTTAGAAGCAATTGCAACCGTTTTAGAGGAAATTGAACCTGGTAGCTACAAACGAATTGAAGATACCTATTATCGTGAAATTGGTAAAAATTAAAAATCAAGGTTAATTTCCACGATATCTTAAACAATGTTCGTATAAATAAAGAGGCTGTTGAAAAAACGAAGTTTTTTCCAGCCTCTTTTCTTATTAAATGATAGTGATAATTAATGCCTAATAGCTAATTTTCTGTTATAATATAAAACCGTTTTAAGAAGAGTCGAAATCTTCAGCAGTAGCCTATCCTATACTGTTGAAATCATAATCAGAGTAGGTTACCCATTTGTAACAACCCTGTGTATTATTTTTAGGAAGGAAATTAGTATGATCTATTTTGATAATAGTGCGACGACAAAGATACTACCGGATGTTTTGTCGACATACGAAACCGTGAGCCAAAAGATTTGGGGGAATCCAAGTAGCTTACATAACTTTGGTGAAAATGCTTGGAACCTCCAAGAACAGGCACGTCAGCAGATCGCAAAGCTATTCGGGGTTAAGCCTAGTGAGATTATTTTTACTAGTGGTGGTTCTGAAGGAGATAACTGGGTAATCAAGGGAACTGCAATGGCTAAGCACCGTTTTGGCAAACACATTATTACGACTAGTGTTGAACATGCGGCCGTAAAAAATGCATTGGAACAACTAAAAGACTTCGGATTTGAGGTTACTTATCTCCCCGTTGATAAAGAAGGACGGATCAATCCCGCTGATGTAAAAGCCGCGATTCGTCCAGATACGATTTTAGTGTCTATTATGGCTGTTAATAATGAAATTGGAACGATTCAGCCAATTAAAGAAGTAGGAGAAATCCTTAAAGATTATCCAAATATTCACTTTATGGTGGATGCTGTTCAGGCAATTGGTAAAGGGTTAGATGACCAAGTATTTAGTGATCGCGTTGATTTTGCTACTTTTTCTGGTCATAAATTTCATGCTCCACGAGGAACCGGTTTTGTTTACTTCAAGAGTGGTCGTAAGTTAGAGCCTTTGATTGCTGGTGGTGGTCAAGAGCGAACACTACGGAATGGAACAGAAAATACACCTGGTAATGTTGCGATGGCAAAAGCAATTCGGCTAGTAAAAGAAAATGAAACAGAATCAGTAAAGCGGGAACAAGCAATCAAAGAACGGATTTACGACCATTTAAGTCAATTCGATCATGTGAAATTGATTTCTGGCCGTGATCAAGGGTTTGCTTCCCATGTCTTGTGCTTTGCAATTGTAGGAGTTCGAGGCGAAACGATTGTTCATGCCTTTGAAGACAAGGATATCTATATCTCAACTACTAGTGCTTGTTCGTCTAAAAAGCATTCTGAAGCCGGAACATTAGCTGCCATGAAAGTTCCGGAAAATATTGCGACAAGTGCAGTTCGGATTAGCCTTGGGGATCAAAATACCCTTGAAGAAGCTGACCAGTTTAATAAAACATTTGATGAATTATACGCTGGCTTTAAGAAAATTATTGAATAAAATCTGAAAGGGGAACATAACGTGCAATATACAGAAATCATGGTTCGTTATGGTGAGCTTTCGACAAAGGGACATAATAAGAAGTCCTTTATTGATCGTTTAGGAGTAAACGTGCGAAAGGCTCTTCATAGCTTTGACCAAGTAAAGGTGCATGCACAACGTGATCGGTTGCATGTTGAATTAAATGGGGCTGACTATGATCAAGTGATGAATCGCTTGAAGTTAGTGTTTGGGATTCAAAACTTCTCTCCATCAATTAAAGTTGATAAGACGTTTGAAGCGACTGCAGAGGCGGCAGCTCAAATGATCGCTGAACAAGTTGATAAACCAATTACCTTTAAAGTAGAAACTCGTCGTTCAGATCACCAATTTGCAATTGATACCTTTGAAATGAACAACAAGCTAGGGGGATATCTCTTAGATAAGTTTCCTGATAAATTAAAAGTTGATGTTCACCATCCAGACCTAACTTTACGGGTTGAGATCCGTCTTAATGGGATTTTCCTTTCAAGTGAAACGATTAAGGGTGCTGGTGGTTTGCCAGTTGGTACTGCTGGTAAAGGAATGATGATGATGTCTGGTGGAATTGATTCACCAGTAGCCGCTTACCTTGGGATGAAACGTGGTGTTTCAATGGAAATGGTTCACTTCTTTAGTCCGCCATATACTAGTCCCCAAGCTTTAGCAAAGGCCAAGCAATTAACTGAACGTCTTGCAAAATATAGCGGAAGTATTAAGTTTATTCAAGTGCCATTTGCTGAAATTCAAGAAACAGTAAAGGAAAAAGTTCCTGAAGGTTACCTAATGACGATTCAACGGCGGATGATGCTTCGGTTGGCAGCTGCCTTAATGATTAAACGTCATGGGTTGGCTATTTTTAATGGTGAATCATTAGGTCAAGTTGCTTCACAGACAATGGAAAGTATGCTAGCGATTAATGATGTAACTTCTTATCCGGTATTACGCCCAGTATTGTCATTTGATAAGACCGAAATCATTAAGATTGCCCAAGACATTGATACTTATGACCTTTCAATTCTTCCATATGAAGACTGTTGTACTGTCTTTACACCGCCATCGCCGAAAACCCGGCCAAATGTTGAGCGGGCTCGTGAATACGAAAAACGACTTGATATTGAAGGATTAATGCAACGAGCTCTTGATGGGATTGAAATTACGGAAATTCATCCTGGTGAAGATTATTTAAACCAAAATGAAGATGTTTTTGCTGAATTACTTTAATTAGGCCTTGACGAGGTTTGATAATTTAGCTATGATACATTTTAATAAGCATTGACCGAAAGAGTAGTAAAGCGGCCCCTAAAAAGCGAGATCCTGATAGTGAGAGAGGATTAGTTAAACTTTATGAAGGTAGTTCGGGAGCTGATATACTGAAATTAATAGTAGGTATGTCCGGTTCATTTACCGTTATGAAATGATAAAGTGGAGTATTTTATACTCAAATTAGGTGGTACCGCGATGATTCGTCCTATCGATTGTGATAGGGCGTTTTTTAGTTAATGCACAAAACAAAAATGAAGTTTGCTTTCTGAAAGGAGTTTCTGCCATGACAGAAAAAGATATGTCAACCAAGTACGATCCAGCGGCGGTTGAAGAAGGCCGTTATCAATGGTGGATTGACCAAGGATTCTTTAAACCAAGTGGGGACAAAAAAGCTCACCCATACTCAATTGTTATCCCACCACCGAATGTTACTGGTAAGTTGCACTTAGGTCACGCTTGGGATACAACTTTACAAGATATGATCATTCGACAAAAACGTATGCAGGGTTACGATGTATTATGGGTTCCTGGAATGGACCACGCTGGTATCGCTACCCAGGCGAAAGTTGAAGCCCGTCTTCGTAAACAAGGAATTTCTCGTTATGATCTTGGTCGTGACAAGTTTGTTCAACAAGTTTGGGACTGGAAAGATGAATATGCTGATATTATTCACCAGCAGTGGGCTAAGATGGGTATTTCTGTAGATTATGACCGCGAACGTTTTACCCTTGATGAAGGATTAAATAAAGCTGTTCGAAAAGTTTTTGTTGATCTCTATAATAAGGGCTTAATTTATCGTGGAACTTACATTATCAACTGGGACCCACAAGCACGGACGGCCTTATCAGATATTGAAGTTATTCATAAGGACGACAAGGGTGCATTCTACCATGTTAAGTATCCATTTACTGATGGGACTACTTTTAACGGTAAGGATTACATCGAAATCGCCACTACTCGTCCAGAAACAATGTTCGGGGATGAAGCGGTTGCTGTTAACCCTAATGATGAACGTTACAAGGACTTAGTTGGTAAGAAAGTCATGGTACCACTTGTCAACCGGGAAATTGAAATTATTGCTGACGACTACGTAACACCTGAATTCGGTACCGGGATGGTTAAGATTACCCCGGCTCATGATCCAAACGACTTCAAGGTAGGTAAGCGTCACAACCTTCCCGAGCTTAATACAATGAATGAAGATGCTTCTATGAATGAAAATGCCGGTAAATACGAAGGTATGGACCGTTTTGAAGCTCGTGAAGCGATTGTTAAGGATCTTCAAGACCAAGGTTACATGTTAAAGATTGACCCAATCGTTCACTCTGTTGGTCACTCAGAACGAACAGGGGTACAAGTTGAAGCACGTCTTTCCACACAATGGTTTGTTAAGATGAAGCCATTAGCCGAAGCAGCTCTTAAGAACCAAGATACTGATGACCGAGTTAATTTCGTTCCAGAACGATTTGAACATACCTTTACGCAATGGATGGAAAATATTCATGATTGGGTTATTTCTCGTCAATTATGGTGGGGTCACCGGATTCCAGCTTGGTATAACAAACAGACTGGCGAAGTTTATGTTGGTATGGAAGCTCCTAAAGATGCCGAAAATTGGGAACAAGATAAGGATGTCCTTGATACATGGTTCTCCAGTGCGCTTTGGCCATTCTCGACGATGGGCTGGCCTAATACTGATTCAGCAGACTTCAAGCGCTACTTCCCAACCAATACTTTAGTTACTGGTTATGACATCATCTTCTTCTGGGTTTCCCGGATGATTTTCCAATCGCTTGAATTTACGGGTCGGGCACCTTTTAAGAATGTCCTTCTCCATGGTTTGATTCGTGATGAACAAGGGCGAAAGATGAGTAAATCCTTGGGGAATGGTATTGACCCAATGGATGTTATCAAGAAGTACGGGGTAGATGCCCTGCGGTGGTTCTTAATTACTGGTTCAACTCCTGGTCAAGATATTCGTTTTAGCTACACTAAGATGGATGCTGCTTGGAACTTTATTAATAAGATTTGGAATGCTAGTCGTTACGTTATTATGAACCTTGGTGAGATGCCTGCGCCTGTCCTTCCTGATAAGAGTAAGTGGGATTTAGCTGATCGGTGGATTTTGAGTCGGTTAAATGCAACTGTAAAGCAGGTTAACGAACAGTTTGACAAGTTTGAATTTGGTGAAGCTGGTCGGGCGCTTTACAACTTCATCTGGAATGATTTCTGTGACTGGTATATCGAAATGACCAAGGAAAAACTCAATAATGGAACTGATGAAGAAAAGACAGATACTAAGAATATTCTTGGTTACGTTCTGGACCAGACCTTGAAGATGTTACATCCAATTATGCCATTCGTTACCGAAAAATTATGGCAATCAATGCCGCATGATGGCGAATCAATTATGGTTGCAGATTACCCAGTTGCCAATGCCGAACTGGATGATCCAGTTGCGACTGAACAAATGAATAGTTTAATTGAATTAATTAAGGCTGTTCGTAACATTCGAAATGAAGCTAATGCACCAATGTCTAAACCAGTCGATATTTTGGTGAAAGTTGATAGTGATCATTTGGCACAGATGTTGAATGATAATCGGGATTACATTGAACGCTTCTGTCATCCAGAAAACTTAACTATTGGTAAGGATGTTGAAGCTCCTAAGCTTGCGATGAGCGGTATTTTGACTGGAGCAGAAGTTTACATCCCGATGGCTGAATTAGTTGATCTTGATGAAGAACGAGATCGGATGGAAAAAGAGATTGCTAAACTTGAAAAAGAAGTAGAACGTTCACAAAAGAAGCTTGGTAATGAAAAGTTTGTTAATAACGCGCCGGAAAAAGTTGTTGAAGCTGAACGACAAAAGGCAGCGGAATGGCAACAAAAATTAGCAGCTGCTAAAGAACGCCTTCAATCACTTCAACAAGCTTAGTGTCGATTTATAGTGGGATAATTAACGTTTCTAATAATAAATAAAAAATATATCATTTTATTAAATAGGCGAGACCACTGTGGAGATGCATTTGCTATAAGATTTATGAATGCATTTTAAAATTAGATTAAAAAGGAATTGGTAATTGCCGATTCCTTTTTAATTAATATGAAAAAATAATCATGTATTATTCAAAAATGTTTATCTAATGATAAGGATTAAATAATCGATAATTAAGCGGTTTATTTAGAAATTATTTCACGTATTTGCCATTTATTTATTGTAATTATTTATCACAAGTATTATGATTAATTGTGGAGAAACGGGAAACGGTTTCAACTATTCTTTTTATTGATATACTTCGGAGGGAGGTATTTATAATGACTATTCTTAGTCTGGCACGTTTCCAATTTGCCATGACGACGGTTTACCACTTCTTTTTTGTTCCATTTTCCATTGGAACAGCTTTTATCGTCGCCATTATGGAAAGTATGTATGTTTCAACTAAAGACGAAACATACAAAAAAATGGCAAAATTTTGGGGAAATATTTTCTTACTTAGTTTTGCGGTCGGTGTTGTTACAGGTTTGATTCAGGAATTCCAATTTGGGATGAACTGGTCGGATTACTCACGGTTTATGGGTGATATCTTTGGTGCTCCATTAGCCCTCGAAGCTTTGCTATCATTCTTTATTGAATCAACATTTATTGGCTTATGGGTATTTACCTGGAAAAAGGTTAAGCCAGGGTTACACCTTTTCTTTATTTGGATGACGAGTTTTGGTTCTTTAACATCCGCTTTGTGGATTTTAACTGCCAACTCATTCATGCAACACCCAGTTGGTTATGAAATTAAGGGTGGCCGTGCAGTAATGGTTAATTTTGGCGCATTGCTTAAAAACCCTCAATTATGGTATGAATTTGGGCATGTTATCCTTAATGCTATCATGATGGGTGGAATTATTATTGCTGGTTTAACTGCATTCCAACTTTTAAAGAATCAAAAACTTTCTGAAGCTAATAAGAAGTTTTACAAGAAGTCAATGCGGTTGGGCCTTTTAATTTCATTGATTTTCTCTATTGGTGGAATTGCGTTAGGGGATGCCCAGATGCAATACTTAATCAAAGAACAACCAATGAAATTTGCAGCTACTGAAGATGTTTTCACAACTACTGGTAAGCATGCACCATGGACAATTGTTGGTATTGCCGATATGAAAGACCATGAAGTAAAGGGCAATATTGACATTCCATATGCCCTAAGTATTTTGTCATACCATAAAACTACTGGTGCAGTTACTGGGATGAATGAACTCAATGCCCAATTTAAGAAAAAATACGGTAAGAATCTTGATTACTACCCACCGGTAAATACATTATTCTATAGTTTCCGGATTATGTGTGCTGTTGGTGCTTGGATTTTCTTAGTTTCATTAGTTGGATTAATTATGACTAGGGAAAAGAGCAAAAAACCACTTGCACAACGACGCTGGGCACTTTGGTGTATTGCAATTACTACTTTCTTACCATTTATTGGGAATACTGCTGGTTGGTTTGTAACAGAATTTGGTCGTATCCCATGGACAGTTTATGGCTTGTTTACAATTGCTGAAAGTGTATCGCCAAATGTTTCAGTTGGATCATTGTTAACATCAAATATTGTTTACTTTATCCTATTTACAACTCTGGCAATTACATTAATTTGGTTAATTGTTCTTGAGTTACATAAAGATCCATCGGAAGCAATTGAACCTAAATTCAAGAAGGTCCTTGACCCATTTGACAAGGAGGCGTTCTAGATGAGTTTTCTTCAATTATTATGGTTTGTATTGATTGGGGTGCTTTTTGCTGGCTTCTTCTTCCTAGATGGATTTGATTATGGGGTAGGAATGGCGGTTGAAACACTTGCTCATAACGAATCAGAGCGTGACCAACTTGTGCGGACAATTGGACCGGTTTGGGATGCAAATGAAGTGTGGTTAATCACGGCTGGTGGTGCGATGTTTGCTTCATTCCCATATTGGTATGCTAGTCTTTTCAGCGGATATTATTTAATCTTAATGATTATCCTAGCTGGCTTAATTGTTCGTGGTGTTTCTTTTGAATTCCGCAAAAATAGTCCAATGCCACAAAAGCGGATTTGGGATTGGGCATTAGCAATTGGTAGTGCGATTGTTCCATTTTTCCTCGGTATTATGTTTGTTAGCATGATTCATGGAATGCCGATTGATGCTAATGGCAATTTTCACGCAGGATTCTTTGATTATTTCAACTGGATTTCAGTTGTTGGTGGGATTGCCTTATTGCTATTAACCTACTTACATGGAATTAATTATATTGCCTTAAAGACGACTGGTCCGGTTCAAGAACGCGCCCGGAACTATGCTGAATTTTTGTACTGGATTCTTTATGCTGGCGAAGTTGTCTTTGCATTATTATTAATCTTTATGACTGACTTTATGGCTGTTCACCCCGTTGGCACAATCATCATGCTTATATTGATTGTTGGTTTCTCGGTCTTAGCTCAAGCAGAAACCTTTGCTGGTCATGAACTAATTGCCTTTATTTCAAGTGGGTTAACCTTAGTATCATTAGTTGTACTGATCTTTATCGGTCTCTTCCCACGGGTACTAATTAGTAGCATTAGTCCGAAGTACAGTATTCTTATTCAAAATGCTTCCTCAACAGAATATACGTTGACAGTGATGACAATTGCTACTTGCTGTCTTTTACCATTTGTTTTGGCATATACAATCTGGGCTTACTGGATTTTCCGTAAACGGATTGCAATGCCAGCTATTCCGGAGGTTAAATAAAAATTTATGATTGATCGACTACTCTTCAAAATCGAGGGGAGCAGACATATCATGATTAAGCTTGTGGGGCTTTATGTCCTGCAAGCTTTTCTTATCCTTGGTCAGGGATTAAGTTTGGCTGCTTTACTAACAGGCTTATGGCAGGGGCATTCTCTTCTAAGTCAAATATATGGCTTAGGTGGATTTATTGTTTGCTACCTTTTGCGTCATGGGCTAACCGAAATTGGGAATGATTGGCTTGATAAGTATTCGGCTAATGCTGCCCAAAACTTTCGTCAGCAATTATTAAAAAAAGTCTTTGCGCTTGGACCAGTAATTGTTCAGCGGGAGGGAACCGGTAATATGGTTACCCTGGCCCTTGATGGAATTAAAGAAGTCGAAAATTATATTCGACTCATCTATAGCAAGGTGATCAGCATGATGATTATTCCAGTCATTATTTTGGTTGTCTGTTTTTGGCTTGATTGGATTTCAGGCATTGTTATGTTGTTAGTTTATCCTTTGATTGTTTTATTCATGATTATTTTAGGTTATGCGGCGAAGGCTAAGGCGGATCGGCAGTTTGCAGCTTTTCAAATATTGTCTAATCACTTTATTGATTCTTTGCGGGGAATTGACACATTGAAGTACTTTGGCCTTAGTAAGAAGTATTCGCAAAGTATTTATCGGTCAAGCGAACGTTTTCGAAAATCAACAATGAACGTGATTAAAGTAGCAATGTTATCAACGTTTGCTCTTGATTTCTTTACTACATTAGCTATTGCAATCTTAGCGGTCTTTCTTGGTTTACGGTTAATTAATGGTCACTTATTGTTATTCCCAGCACTAGCAATTCTGATCTTGGCACCTGAGTATTTTTTGCCTATTAGGAACTTTGCAAGTGATTATCATGCAACATTGAATGGTAAAAATTCATTTCATGCTGTTCGGCGAATTCTTGAGATGCCATTACCCAAGAGGCCGACTGTTGAATTACACCAGTGGACAGGAGACGATGAGTTAAGTTTTAAGAATGTTGAGTTTATGTATCCTCAAAATGGCAGTGAATTAACAAATCTTGATTTAACGGTTAAGGGAAATCGGAAAATTGGTATTATTGGGATGAGTGGAGCCGGAAAGACAACTTTGATTAATCTTTTGAGTGGCTTTTTAGCTCCAACAAGCGGTCAAATTACCATTCAGGGAAAAAAAGTGACGACTTTGGATATTTATGACTGGCAAAAACAGATTCTCTACATTCCACAGACTCCCTATATTTTTGCAGATACGTTAAAAAATAATATTGCCTTTTATACGCCAAATGTCAGTGAAGATAAAATAAAAGAAGCAATTCATGTTGTTGGGTTAGATAATCTTGTTGATGAATTGCCTCAAGGATTAGAGACGATGATTGGCAGTGGTCACCGGGCATTAAGTGGTGGGCAGGCACAGCGAATTGCCTTAGCACGGGCATTTCTTGATCCGGAACGCCGAGTAATGATTTTCGATGAGCCAACCGCCCACCTTGATATTGAGACTGAGCTAGAGTTGAAAAAAAGAATGCTTCCGTTGATGGAAAATAGATTAGTGTTTTTTGCTACCCACCGTTTGCATTGGATGAAGCAGATGGACTACATTTTGGTATTAAAAAATGGCGAGTTAATTGAACAAGGAACATATCAGCAGCTCCTTGATGAACATGGTTACTTTACAGAATTGATGGATCAAACACGGGGGAAGGAGATAACCCATGAATAAGATTCCTTTACTTAAAGCAATGAAACATGATCGGTGGGTAAAACCATTCCTGAAGCGTTACAAGTGGACCTTGGCATTAGCAATTACCCTTGGAATTGTTACCTTTATTTGTGCTAGTGGATTGATGTTCACCGCCGGCTACTTAATCAGTAAGTCCGCGACGATGCCTTTTAATATCTTGTTAGTATATGTTCCTATCGTTCTTACTCGGGCCTTTGGGATTTTCAGACCAGTGACTAATTACTTTGAACGATTGGTTAGTCATAATTGGGTGCTTAAAATGACTTCTGCATTTCGTAAAAAGCTCTATGATTCACTAGAGCAGGATGCCGTTTTCTTTAATAGTAAGTATCGGATTGGAGATATTCTTGGGTTACTTTCAGAAGACGTTGCCCACATTCAAAATTTGTATTTACGAACGATTTTTCCGATGCTAGTTGCATTTGGACTTTATGCCATTATCGTTATTGGAATGGGAATAATTTCTCCATTAATGGGACTTTTAATGTTAGTTCTATTTGGCTTGATTATCATTGCGGTTCCCGTATGGTCAGTGCTTGTTAATGGTGCGCGCCAGCAACTAGAAAAGCAATATACAAATACCTTGTATGCTGATCTTACTGATAATATCATGGGAATTACAGACTGGGTATTTGCAGGGCGAAGTGCGGATTATCTGCAACACTATGAAAAAAGTGAAAAAAACGTATTAGCGTCTCAACAAGCGATGAAACGTTTTGAACATTGGCGTGATTTTATTCTTCAGGTAATGATTTTATTGGTGGTTGTTAGTCTTATTATATGGGGAGCAGCACGTTTCGGCGGACATTGGGGAGGCAGTGCAAATTGGATTGCGGCTTTTGTACTTTGTGTCTTTCCCCTTGATGAAGTGTTGTCTAGTTTACCAGCAGCTGCTCAAGAAACCAATGTATATACAGATTCATTAAAGCGGTTGAATGAATTGCCACAACCGCCAGCTCCTTCTAAAGCTAATATTGATATTGCCGCTCCTTATTATCTTAAAATTACGGATGTTTATTATCGCTATCCTAAGACAGAGAAGATGATCTTGCGGGGAATTAATCTTAATGTTGATCCCGGCGAAAAACTTGCCATTCTTGGTCGCAGTGGGGCTGGAAAGAGTACGTTAGCTAGTTTAATTCGTGGAGATCGGAAGCCTACGTCAGGTACTGTTACTCTTAATAATGTGCCAACAGACGAATTTGGTGATGAGATTTCGAATTATATCGGGATCGTTCACCAATCACCATATTTATTTCATACCACAATTTTAAATAATATCCGTTTGGGGAACGAAGATGCGACAGAGGATCAGGTATGGGATGTCCTTGAACGAGTTGGATTGGCTCCTATGATTAGACGACTGCCAAAAGGGCTTCATACGATGGTTGATGAGGCAGGGTTACGGTTTTCTGGCGGAGAGCGTCACCGATTGTCCCTTGCTCGGATTTTGCTCAAAGATGCGCCCATTATCCTTTTAGATGAACCAACTGTAGGCTTAGACCCGGTAACAGAAGAAAAGATAATTGAGACTTTTATGAAGCAGTTACAAGGCAAAACTTTGATTTGGATTACTCACCATTTACAAGGTATAGAAATGATGGATCAAGTTGTTTTTATCGAGGATGGTAAAATTTCAATGCAAGGCAGCCCTGAAGAATTACAAAAAACAAATGAACATTACCGGGCGTTAAAAATGGCAGATGAGGGTATCTAGCTAGTTTAGAAATGTTATAATAAATAGGACTATTGATGAAGGGATGAATAGTAATGAAAGAAGTTGTTGTACTTGGAGCTGGTTATGCTGGCTTAAAGACGGTCGTATTATTACAAAAAAAGCTAAAAAATAATGTTCATATTACACTAGTCGATCGTAATAATTATCATTATGAAGCTACTGATTTACACGAAGCTGCTGCGGGAACGCAAACTGCTTCCAGGATCACTTATCCAATTAGTGATGTTATTAATCCACAAATTACTACCTTTATCCAAGATGAAGTTGTAAAGATCGATCCTGATAAAAAGACGGTTAAGCTTGCTGGTCATGAAGAACTGCTGCACTATGATTATTGTGTATTAGGGCTTGGTTTTGTTTCAGAAACTTTTGGAATTCCTGGTGCTGAAGAAAATGCATTACCAATGACTAATGTTAAAGAAGCTTTAGCGATTTATGACCACATCATTGCCAAAATGAAAGATTATCGTACCACTCACAATCCTGATGATCTTCAAATTGTTATTTGTGGTGGTGGATTTACTGGAATTGAGTTAGCAGGGGCGCTTGTTGACGCTCGAGCAAGTTATGCAAAAATTGCTGGAGTTTCACCAGATGAAATTAAAATTACGCTGATTGAAGCTTCAACAAGATTACTTCCAATGTTTAGTGAAAAACTTGCTGAATATGGGGTGAACCTTGTTAAGAGCCTTAACGTACAATTACTTGATGGTTCACGAATTAGCAAGATTGAACCTGGCAAAGTCATCTATAAACATGGAGATGATGATGAAGAGTCCCTTAATGCTGGTACAATCATCTGGACAACTGGAGTAAGCGGTAATCCATTGATGGAAGAATGCGGTTTTGATGCTAAGCGTGGCCGGGTAATCGTTACTGACCACTTAACAGACCCTAAGCACGATGATATTTACATCATTGGGGATGTTGCGGCTGTAATGCCACCGGATGGTAAACGCCCATACCCAACCACTGCACAAATTGCCCTAGCAATGGCTGATTACACGGCTGAAGACATTGTTAGCCGCATTAAGACTGGCAAGCATGAAGCTAAGCCATTTACTTACAAGTCATTAGGAACAGTTGCTTCCGTTGGTAATACGCGGGCATTTGGTGAAGCCATGGGACACGAATTACGTGGATATCCTGCTTCAGCAATGAAGAAAATTATTGCTGACCGTTCCTTGTTAGAAACGGGTGGTTTGAAAGAGCTATTTGCTAAAGGTCGCTTTGATTTATATCACTAGAAAACGAATGAGGCTGAGAAAAAACTTTTGTTTTTTCAACAGCCTCGTTTTTATACTTATACGCTAAAAAGGTATGGCTATAATAAATAAAGGATGAAATAAATGATTAAAACTTATGATGAAGCATTATCTTTTATTCATGGACGAACGCAATTCAAGAAAATTCCAACACTCACACGGATGAAACTATTTTTGGCAGAATTAGGAAACCCGCAAGAAGGACTTAAATACATTCACGTTACAGGAACTAATGGTAAAGGATCAACTGTTGCAATGATGCGGTCTGCTTTACTAGAAAGTGGTCTCAACGTTGGAAGTTTTACATCGCCTTTTATTACGCGGTTTAATGAACGGATTGAGTACAATGGAATCCCAATTAGCGATGATGATCTTTTAAGATTAGTTCAAAAAATCGCTCCAGTTGTCAAAAAACTTGATGATACATTGGAAACAGGTGGACCAACTGAATTTGAAATTGATACAGCATTAATGTTTTGCTATATGGCTGAAAAGAAGCCTAATGTTGTATTGCTTGAAGTAGGAATTGGGGGGCTATACGATTCTACCAATGTAATTACGCCAGTTGTTAGCGTGATCACGACAGTTGGCTGGGATCATATGAAGTATTTAGGTGATACTTTGGCTAAGATTGCAGCTCAAAAAGCGGGAATAATCAAAAAAGGCGTCCCCGTTGTTTTAGGTGCCCTTCCAACTGAAGCGCGCAAAACTATTCTTGCAGATGCAAAGGAGAAAACTTCCTCGGTTTTTGAATTAGAAAAAGATTTTACTGTTCACAAGCTTAATGGTCATCAATTCCACGCGAAAATTCGGTATCAAGGAAAAAAACTGCAAAAAATAGAAATAATTCTTGGCTTGCCAGGCGATTATCAGATAGAAAACGCAGCAGTTGCTTTGATGGCTCTTGAGCTTTTTATGGGAAAGTGTGGACTGGCAATTGATCGCCGTGCTTTGATAGCAGGATTAGAAAATGCTGCTTGGCCGGGCCGGTTAGAAGAAATAAATACTACGCCCCTCATCTTATTAGACGGCGCTCATAATCTCCCTGGTATTCAGGCCCTAGTCCATACTATTAAGAATGATTTTGCCGAGCGGGAAGTTTATCTCTTAGTAGCGATTCTGGCTGATAAACAATATGAATTAATGCTTGGTGAATTAGCAAGCTTGGGAAATATTCACTTAACTGTTACTCACTTTACTGGCCCCGGTCCTAAAAGGCCAAGTGCAGACTTGGCAAAAGCAGTTGCTGATATTCCAACTAAATATCCCATCCAGATTATTAACGACTGGCGCTTGGGGATCGGACAGGTGGCAAGTCAAATGAGTGCGGACGATGTAATGATTATTACTGGTTCTCTTTATTTTGTTTCAGATGTTCGTAAATTCTTTTTAAATTAAAAAGTGTAAAAGTACAAATTTTCCGTATTTAAATATATAGAGTGTAAAAAGGAGAATTATTTATTTATGGAAAATGAAGTGATTAACGAATATACAAAATTAGTCTGGACGGCTATTCCTGATAAATTGGGAACAAAGAAGCAGAAATTATGTCAACGTTTCTTACGTAAGTGTCCTAATCCCCTAGCAATTAAACGGCTTTCACGTATTGAAAAAAATGAGATAAATGAATGGGCGCCAGAAATGTTTAACTTTTTTGCTGCAATTGAATTAGGGAAGATAGTAACTAAAAGTCACGAAGAAATCATTGGCCATGCTTATTCGAGTATCGAATTAGGCCGTAAGATGGTTGATCATTTTCAAAGTGAGGAGCAAGAAAGTGTTTGTATTGCCTGTACAGATATCCATAATGAGATAATTGATTGGAAAATTTTATTTGTAGGCGGTGGATGTGAATGTATTCTTTATCCTGATAAGATTTTTCAATATGCGCTCCGGTGTTCAGCTCAAGGAATTATTATGATCCACAATCATCCGACGGGAGATATCCATCCTTCTAAGCAAGATGAATCTTTTACTCGCCGCTTAGAACGAGGATGCGAGATTATTGGACTTCATTTAGTTGACTTTATGATTGTTGGTCGTGATACATACCATAGTTGGCGTGAAGCTAGTCTCGTTAATGAGCTTAAAAAGTAAAGAAACTTTTAATTTATTGCAATAATTACGCTTTCTTTGTTCGTATTAATGTATATTAATGTTCGTATGTACCGAGTGGCTATGGTATAATATGCACGATATTAATTTGATTTTAAGACGAAGGGAAGAAGCAGATTGCTAGGTATTGGAACAAAAAATCTTGGCATTGACCTTGGAACTGCTAATACAATTGTCTACCTTGAAGGTAAGGGTATTGTATTAAGAGAACCATCAGTTGTTGCTCGTAATTCTAAGACTAACGAAGTAATCGCTGTTGGTAGTGATGCCCGTGATATGATCGGACGAACGCCAGAAAGCATTGTGGCTATCCGTCCAATGAAAGACGGTGTTATTGCTGATTACGACACAACAGTTGCAATGATGAAGTATTACATTGATAAAGCACTAGGAAATAATGGTAAGCCATATGTTATGGTATGTGTTCCTAGTGGGATCACGGAAGTTGAAAAACGGGCAGTGATTGATGCTACTCGAGTTGCAGGTGCTCGTGATGCTTATGTTATTGAAGAACCATTTGCAGCAGCCATTGGAGCTGGATTGCCGGTTATGGATCCAACTGGTAGTATGGTTGTTGATATTGGTGGTGGTACTACTGATGTTGCTACCATTTCGTTAGGTGGTATTGTCTCAAGCCGGTCCATTCGAATGGCAGGAGATAAGATGAATGATGCAATTGTTCAATATGTTCGTCAACATATGAATTTATTAATTGGTGAACGAACAGCTGAAAAGCTTAAGTGGGATATTGGGTCTGCGTCTGTTGAAGCTGCTGAAGAAATGGGAACAACACAAGTTCGCGGTCGTGATCTTGTAACTGGATTACCAAAGACAATGCAAGTATCGGCAAAAGATGTTTCAACGGCCCTCCAAGATGTTGTTGACAGTATTATTACGGCAATTAAAGGAACACTTGAAGAAACTTCCCCAGAAATTGCTGCTGATGTTATTGATCACGGGATTGTATTAACTGGTGGCGGCGCACTATTAAAGCATTTACCAGATGTTATTGCAGATGCAACCAAAGTGCCAGTATTTATTGCTAATGATCCCCTTGACTGTGTTGCTATTGGTACCGGCGAGTCATTAAAGAGTATTGATGTAATGAAGAAAAAGTAAAATGATTCTCTGACAGTGACGTCAGCGATGAATCATCATTAGTACTAACTAATGATTGACGGGGCTGGTTGCCAAGCAGGATTGTTTGGCAGGCCCCGTCTTAATTACCTTGTGTATGCATTGGAGGGTCATAATGCAGAAATTTTTTTCCAATCGCCGATTAGTTATTGCTGTGATAATTCTAGTTGTCTGTTTTGGACTAATGGCAGGTTCTGTTTCTTTACGGAATAGACGAAATACACCACCGATTATCCAACAATTTGGAAATGATATTGTTGGCTTTGTTGATAGTGCAGTTGCTCTCCCTGTAAATTGGGCACAGACAAGTGTGAGTTCAATAAATGGGTTGATGAATACTTATTCTGAAAACCGTGAACTTAAACAGCAAGTAACTGAATTAGCACAAACTAAAGTCCGTGATCAGACCTTAGCTCATGAAAATAAACAATTAAAACAGCAGTTAAAACTTAATAATTCAATGACCGACTATAATACAGTTACAGCGGCTGTGTTAATGCGCACACCATCTTCATGGCAACAACAACTTGTAATTAATAAAGGTCAATCTAGTGGCATTAAGAAGAATATGCCCGTTATGAGTGGTAGTGGGTTAATTGGTCGGATTACAGAAGTGAATAAAACTAATAGTAAAGTTGAATTATTGAGTGATACTAGTGAATCATCAAACCGTTTTGCAATTACCCTTAATGGGCAAAGTGGGAAGGTGGTTAATGGGATTATCACCGGATATAATGCAAGAAATAACGAGCTTGAAATGGGACAAGTAACTTCTAAAGCTAAAATAAAAAAGGGTACCCGAGTAGTAACCAGTGGAATGGGTGGTGTGACACCAAAGGGACTTTACGTTGGTCGCGTGTCACGTGTCGGTAAAGATGATTATGGCTTAGCCCAGAAAATCTATATTACTCCAGCAACGGACTTTAATGATATTAATATTGTTACAGTTGCTGAAGCAGTTTCACAGGAGTGATAAATTATGTATCGTTTATCACGCTTAAAATATATATTCCCAATTGGTTTATTTGTATGTCTGTTTTTGGACGGAGCCTTAAGCCATGTGTGGGCACCATTATTTTTCAGTTATCCCTATTCAATGGTAAGTGAACTTGTCTTACTATGGTTAGTTTTATCATATTTCTTTCAAGATGATATTGAGATTCCATTAATTCCATTTGCAATTGCTGCCGGTGCAGTTTATGATTTATACTTTTCAGGAATTTTAGGATTATATATTTTCTTGTATCCATTAGTGGTAGAAATAACTAAAATTTTATCTCGTTATTTTAGTTCATCATTTCTTTCGATGATTATGATTTTCTTTGTTGATATTGTCATTTTTGAGACCTTTAATTATTGGGCATATTATTTAGTAAATATTACTAATGTTGGTTTTGGCGACTATCTTATTTATACGCTTGCTCCAACGTTAGCATTAAATTTAATTTATTTTGTTGTCCTCTTCTGGCCAATTCGCGCAATATATCGCTGGGCATTAAACGATGATCAAATTTAAAATTAGTGCTTGACACAATAGATATTCCAGTATAGGATATTTACAATATCATAAATGACAGGGAACAGACTAGTAGAGCTTTAAGCATTGCAAAGAGAGTCCTTAATGATGGGAAGGGATCGATGCTTTGGTTTGAATCACATCTGTGAGTTGGCCTTCTGAAAGCCATAGTAGGAAGACCCGGGGAAGCCCGTTACAGCGCGGAGTTTATTTTAATGAACTCACTAAGGCTATTATTCGTGAGAAAATAGCAAGATGAGGTGGAACCGCGGAAACGCCCTCGTAGCCAGTTTAGGCTCGAGGGTGTTTTTTTGTTTCATTAAAATAGACTTATTAAGGCAAATATTGTGAAATATTTGTAAACATGAGGTGGAACCACGATGTACTCGTCCTCTAGGAGGTATCTCCTAGAGGATTTTTCTTTTCCTGTTATTTCTATTACTCAATAATTTAAGGAGGCAATAGTAAATGTCAATGCAATATATAAGTGAAATTCTACCTTCATTATTTCAAGGGGCTGCTCTTACATTACAAATTTTCTTCTGGACATTAGTTGGATCTTTGCCATTAGGGATTTTGGTTAGCTTAGGGCTTACTTCTAAAATTAAGCCTTTGAAGTGGATATTAGAAATTTATGTTTGGTTAATGCGGGGAACGCCTTTACTGCTTCAACTAATCTTTGTATTCTATGGATTACCAATTATTGGCATTGTTTTTGAACGTTACGATGCCGCCCTAGTTGCTTTTATTTTGAACTATGCAGCTTATTTTGCTGAAATTTTCCGTGGTGGTTTTCAATCTGTTGATCAAGGTCAGTTTGAAGCAGCTCGTGTTTTACGACTAAGCTACTGGCAAACCCTTCGTAAAATCATCATTCCTCAGGTAATAAAAATCGTTATTCCATCAATTGGAAATGAAGTTATTAACTTAGTAAAAGATTCATCGTTAGTTTACGTAATTGGTCTCGGCGATTTACTTCGAGCAGGAAACGTTGCAACTTCACGGGATGTCACGCTTGTCCCATTGATGTTAGTCGGATTAATCTACTTGATCCTTGTAGGAATTTGTACATTAATTCTACGGCAAGTTGAAAAATGTTATGCATACTTCAAGTAAAGGAGGGAATCTGAATGTTAGAAGTTCGAGATTTAAAAAAGAGTTTTGGCGATCGGCAAATTTTAGATGGGGTTAATTTAACTGTTAAAGATGGTGAGATTCTTTGTATTGTTGGTCCATCAGGTGCTGGGAAAACGACCTTACTTCGTTGTATTACTGGACTGGAAACTCCCGATAGTGGTGAGTTTTTCATTAACGGTCATCGATTTGACCCTCAGGGAACAGATGCAGTTGACCGGGTAATTGGTGTGGTTTTTCAAGACTTTAAGCTTTTCCCAAATCTTTCAGTAATGGAAAATATCACGTTAGCGCCGATGATGGTATTGAAAAAGGATAAACAAGAAGCCATTGCTGATGCGCAAAAACTGCTTGAAGAATTAGGGCTTAATACAAAAGGGAAATTGTACCCCTACCAACTTTCAGGTGGCCAAAAGCAACGGGTTGCAATTGCCCGTGCATTAGCAATGAAGCCTAAAATTTTGTGTTATGATGAACCGACATCAGCGCTTGATCCAAACCTCCGAAAAGATGTGGCTAATATTATTTTGGGATTAAAGAAGGACGGAATGACTCAATTAATTGTTACTCACGATTTAGAGTTTGCCGAGGATATTGCTGATGATATTTTACGAGTACAACCACTTGATCAACGTCAGAATAAATAGTGAGAGGAGAAATACTGATGAAAAAAGCGAAAGCAATTTGGTTACTTATTTTGTTAGTAGTACCTGTTCTCCTTCTTAGTGGCTGTGAAAGTGTAACAAAGCGTGCTGATACGCAAGATACATGGAACCGGATCGAGCGCCGAAAAAGAGTGATTGTTGGTCTTGATGATAGCTTTGTGCCAATGGGTTTTCGTCAAAAGAATGGGAAGCTAGTTGGTTATGATGTTGATCTTGCACGCGCTGTTTTTAAGCAGTATGGGATAAAGGTTGATTTTCAGCCAATTGATTGGTCAATGAAAGAGACTGAGCTAAAAAACGGTACGATTGACTTGCTATGGAATGGTTATTCTGTTAATCCTAGCCGCGCCAAAAAAGTTGCCTTTAGTCGTTACTATTTAGAAAATCGGCAGGTATTAGTAACTAAAAAGAAGAGTAACATTAAAAATTTGAACGGAATGACGGGCAAAACACTCGGGGTACAGAATGGTTCTACCGGAGTTACCGTTTTGGATGAGAAGCCAAAATTGTTAAAAGATAAAATAAAGAATCATACACCAGTACTTTATGATACGTTTCCTAATGCATTCATTGATTTAAATGCAAATCGAATTCAAGGGATTTTAATGGATGAGGTTTATGCTAATTACTATATCAAGCACCAACCAAATAGCAATTCATATCGTACATATCTTAGTAAAGAGTTGCCAATGGAACATTTTGCGGTGGGAATGCGAAAAGGTGACAAGACCTTAAAGAAGAAAATTAATCAAGGGTTAGGTAATCTGCAGAAAAACGGTGAATTACGGAAGCTTAATGAAAAATGGTTCGGTCAAGATAGTAACTACTTGGGACCAGATAACACTAAATAAGAAGAGCAGGGACTTGGAAAATAGTCTCTGCCCTTTATTATTTCCTACAAACAGATTAATAAAAATAGGATGAATTTACGTAATCGGTTTGTAATTTAGTCTTATTTAACGTATCATTATTCAGTACGATAATTCGAATGTAACTAGGTTGCAGCTAGTGGAACCCCTCTTGCTGCATTTTATATTGAAGGGAGAAAGAGAACGTGGATTTTAATCTTGCTCGTGGCGTGGACTTGCACATTATACCCACAAAACAATTTAAGATGAATCACGTCTTAATAGATTTTGCGACTCCGCAAACACCAACAAATGCTACTGCACGAAATTTATTGGCAAACCTATTAGAGACCAGCACGCATCGCTATCCAACACAGACGGCTTTGGCTCGTCAATTGGCATCTTTATATGGTGCTTATGTTAATTTATATGTTAACCGGCTGGGGACATTGCATACGGTTCGATTACGAGCAAGTTTTGTTAATGATCACTTTGTTGGTGAAGATTTATTTGAAAAGATTAGTGGCTTAATAAATGAGATCATTTTCCATCCTCTAATCGATGATGGAGAATTTGATGGTCCTACTTTTAGGATTCAATCTAATAATTTAAAAAGTGCGATAAAGTCGCTTTATGACGACAAACAATTTTTGGCTAATCAACGTCTTATGGACTTGTACTACCAAAATGATTCTGTAATGAAGGTTCCTAGTTTTGGGCAAATTGCCGATCTTGAGAACCTAAATGCTAAAAGTTTAGTTTCAACGTATCATTCAATGATTAATGAAGATAAAATTGATATTTTTGTGTTAGGTGACATCGATTCGATGCGTGCTCAGCAAGTTATTGCTAAGTTGCCTTTTAAGGATCGCGATATTGTTAATAATTCACCTTTATATCATCAAGCATTGTATGACCAAGTTCAAAGAAAAACAGAACACCAACAAGTAAATCAGGCAAAGTTAAATTTGGCATATTCTTTACCTGTCTATTATCATGACGCAGATTACTATGCTGGTTTAGTTTTCAATGGGCTTTTTGGTGGCACGCCATATTCAAAACTTTTTACGAATGTCCGTGAAAAAGCTAGTTTAGCTTATTATGCTTCTAGTCGGTTTCTTCCATTCAATGGGATTATAAGTGTTCAAACGGGAATTCAAGCGAGTGACCAAGAAAAAGTTCAAAATATGATCCAGGAACAATTGACTGCCTTACAAAATGGTGATTTTAATATTGAGACGCTAAGTGAAGTTCAAGATAGTTTGATTAACCAATACCGGGCAGGTCATGATTTGGCAAGTAATGTTTTAGAACAACAATTAGTTACCAAATTAGTTAATGAATCAGATAAGAACTTTATTACCGAAATAAAAAAAGTAACCGTAGCTGACGTCATGCGTGTTGCTAAACAAATGAAACTTCAGGCAGTTTATTTATTAAGTGGTGAGAAATAATTATATGGATAGAGAAGTTTATCAAAAATTTAACCAGTCCATTTACCGTGAACAATTATCAAATGGTTTGAAAGTCCAGCTCTTACCAATGGAAGACTACCATAAGACATATGCTATTTTAACAGCTGATTTTGGCTCCATTGATAATCATTTTATCCCGTACCATCAAAAGGAGGCTATTACTATTCCGGATGGGGTTGCCCACTTTCTTGAGCATAAAATGTTTGAGAAAAAAGATCATGATGCCTTTGACTTGTTTGGTAAACTAGGAGCTGATTCAAATGCCTTTACTAGTTTTACCCAAACAAGCTATCTTTTTTCGACGACTAGTAACCTCCATGAGAATTTAGATGTTCTATTGGATTTTGTTCAAGAGCCATACTTTACTGCAGAAACTGTGAAGAAAGAGCAGGGGATTATTGGCCAAGAGATTCAAATGTATGAAGATGATCCAAGTTGGCGGCTTTACCTAGGTATTTTAGGCAACTTGTATCCCAAAGATCCAATGCGGATTGATATCGCAGGAACTGTTGAATCAATCAGTCATATTACACCAGAAATTTTGATGGATAGTTACCGGACTTTTTATCAACCGACCAATATGAACCTTTTTCTTGTAGGACGCTTAGATCCAGAAGAAACAATGGTGTGGATCAAGCAAAATCAAGAACAAAAGATTTTCGCTCCTGCAGAGACACCACAACGGTTATTTAGCTTGAACGATTCAACTGCTCATGATGTAATTCCATTTCGTTCATTAACGATGGATATTGTTCGTCCCAAAGTGATGGTAGGGTTACGAGGGACCAAGCAATTTGATGATGGTAAAGAACGGCTTCACTACAAATTAGCAATTGATCTTTTGTTAGATGTTTTGTTTGATGACACTTCAGATAATTATTTACGTTTGTATAATAATGAAACATTAGATGACACGTTTAGCTACAACTTCGAAATGCAACGGGGCTTTCACTTTGCGTACTTTAGCTCTGATACTGATCAGATGGAACGCTTTGCAGATGAAATCATTGATATTCTTGAAAGTGCTGACCAACAAATTGAAGCGGCGCGGACAAGGTTTGAGGGAATTAAAAAAGCAGAACTAGGGCGATTAATTGGTTTATTAGATTCGCCAGAAGCAATTGCTAATCGTTATGCTGGGGAGCTCTTTGCTGGTGCTAGCTTGATGGATGAGATAGCGACCTTGGAAACTATTACGATTGATGATCTTTATCAAGTTGCAAAAGAGTTTATTACTCCTCAAGGTATTTCAGTATACCAAGTTGTTCCGCAACATCAATAAACTAAACTTTTCCTATAGATTTATTCCGATAAGCTAATATATAATTGAGCATGATATAATATCCAAGAGTAAAGATAAATGAAAATGGAGATAGAATAATGAGTGAGAACGAGAACGATCAAAAACGACTTGAAATCGGTAAAATTTTACGAAAAGCACGGGAAGAAAAGGGCTATACCCTTGATGATCTTCAACAAATGACTAAGATTCAAAAGCGGTATTTAATCGCGATTGAAGATGAAAATTTTGACGAACTTCCTGGTGACTTTTATGTTCGTGCGTTCATTAAGCAATATGCCAATACGGTGGGCTTAGATGGTAATGAATTATTGCAAAAATATGATGATCAATTGCCACAGACTAAAACGGAAGAGTATTCCGATCACTTGGCTCAAGCAGTTGAAACTCGTGCAAATCAACGAAAAACTGTTAGTGGGAGTGTAGACAAGGTGCGTAACTACATGCCAACGATTATTATTGCTTGCGTGATTATTTTAGTGTTGGCAGCTATTTGGATTACGGCCATTGCTCGCAATCATCGCGATTCTTCTACACGAATTGATAATAGTTCGGTATCCGTTTCTGGAGAGAGTCGTAAGAAGGCCTCTACTTCTGCTAAAAAGGCAAGTACAAAGGAAAGTAAATCAACGGCAATTAAGCTTCAAGAAGCACCTAATCGGAATGATACAAGCGTTACTTATACAGCAGGTCAACTTACTAAAGACACAACGCTACAAATTGAACCAAGTGATCGTTCTTGGATGCAAGTAAGAGCAAATAATAATGACTTATTAAATAAAACATTGAACAATAATGAAAAAACCAATATAAAAATAAGTCGTGACACAACTTCATTAGTAATTACGGTTGGCAACGCTCGAGCAACAAAATTAAAACTCGGTAATCAAGAAATCGACTTTACTAATAATGGCCGTTATCAAAACACGCGGAATGTAACGATTAACTTTGGGCGTACCCAAACAAGCAGCAGTTCAGCAAGTCAGCCGTCAAATAGTTCAAGCCAAGCTTCGTCATCCTCGGCACGTCCTAATAATGCTACTCAACCGTCTGCTGCTAATAATAACAGTCGTCCTCAGGCAAATGCTAGTCAGCCAAGTAATCAACCAACTCGTTAATTAAGAGGACTAAAGGAGTTAGAACATTGAATTTACCAAATAAACTAACTGTTATACGTTTAATTATTATTCCCTTTTTCTTATTATTAATGGTTCTGCCATTACAAAGCTGGGGAGCTGTAAGTTTTTGGGGAGCAACTATCCCGATGGCTCAGCTTATTGCTGCTATTTTATTTATTGCCGCAACAATTACTGATAATCTTGATGGACAAATTGCGCGGCGACAGCATCTAGTAACTAATTTTGGGAAGTTTACTGATCCGCTTGCTGATAAGTTGCTTGTCATGACTGCATTTATCGTTTTAACTGGAAATGGTGTTGTTCCATCATGGGTAACTTCAATCATTATTTGGCGAGAATTATCTGTTACGGGCTTACGCTTATTGTTAGTAGAACAAGATGGGGTAGTATTAGCCGCTAAAATGCCGGGGAAGATTAAGACAACTACGCAGTTTATTGCAATTATCTTCTTACTCTTAAATAATGTTATTTTTGCTATTTGGAATATTCCGTTTGGCCAAATTATGTTATATATTTGCTTGTTCTTTACTATTTATTCTGGAGTGGATTACTTCATTCAAGGACGCGACGTCTTTTCGGATGGATTTAAATAGGATATGAGGGTGAGAAAAAACAAAAGTTTTTTTTCACCCTCACATTTTTTATATTCATAGTTTTAAGATTTTAGTGAAAATGACTATACTTTACGTATATATATTAATAGGGGATGAAGTTTTATGGATGCAGAAATTATCTCAGTAGGAACTGAAATAGTCCTTGGGCAAATAGTTAATACTAATGCCATGTACTTAGCTAAAAGGCTAACCCAACTTGACTTACCGGCTACTTATCAAACAACTGTTGACGATCAATCGCAGAGGTTAGAGCATGTTATTGATCACGCGTTGACTCGTGCTCAATTAGTTTTTGTTTGCGGGGGACTCGGGCCAACTACAGATGATATTACGATGCCTACAGTTGCCAAAATCTTAGGGAAAGAGTTGCAGACTGACGAAGAACACTGGAAATGGATTCAAAAAACATTTGAACAGCGGCAAATAAAAATGGAAGCAGAGAATATTCGTCAAGCCCAGTATCCGCAGGGAGGAGAACCACTTATTAATCCAGTCGGGCTTGCCCTAGGATGTTGGTATGAAACTAAGGGTAAAGTCGTGGTTGTTTTACCGGGACCACCCGCCGAATTTAAAGCAATGGTTGAGAAGAGTCTGATTCCTAAACTCCAGCAATATTTCCAAACGGGAAAGAAAATTACTAGTCGGACACTAAACTTTTTAGGACGGCCGGAGTCACAATTAATGGATGAAATTGAAGAAGTTACTAACGATATAGCGGGGATCAGTATTACTTCCTATGTTCAACCAACGGCAATCCAGGTTCGACTCACCGTGCGTGACTTACCAGTGGCTGAAGCTGAAGAAAAAATTGATCAGGCGCAAAAAGCAATTCTTGCAGTTGAAGAACCATTTTTCTTTGGAGTAGGAGACGACCTCACACTTGCCAAAGTTGTCGTTGATCAATTAAAAAATCATGGTTGGAAATTGACTGCAGCAGAAAGTTTAACAGGGGGAATGTTCCAAAGTACTATTTGTTCCATACCAGGAGCCTCAACTGTTTTTAATGGTGGTTTTGTTACATATGCTATTAGTGCAAAGGAAAAGTTATTAGAAATTCCCCACAACATGATTGACCAGTACGGAGTTGTAAGTTCTGAAACTGCTGCGGCAATGGCGGAAGGGTGTCGACGAAAATTAAATGTTGAAATTGGGATTGGTTTTACTGGTGTAGCGGGTCCAGACATGTTAGAAGGACAACCAGCAGGAACGGTCTGGATTGGACTAGCAATAAAGGGGTGCCCGACTAAAACCGTGCAATTACATCTTGCATCCTATATTGGAAGACGGGCAATTCGGACATTGAGTGTTCAATATGGACTTCAATTAATTTACCGTGAACTAAAAAAATAAACGAACTTTTGTTCACTTTTTTCTTGTTTTTTTGTCTAAAACTGTTATTATTAGTTATCGGATAAACCGTAAAAAAGGAGGAATTTGATTTGGCTGACCAACGAAAAGCAGCATTAGATGTTGCTATCAGAAAGATCGAAAAGAACTTCGGTAAGGGTTCTATTATGCGAATGGGTGACGCCACTGATATGAAGGTTGCTTCGGTTTCTAGTGGTTCCCTTGCTATTGACAAGGCACTTGGAATTGGTGGATATCCTCGTGGTCGGATAGTTGAAATTTATGGCCCTGAAAGTTCTGGTAAGACTACTGTAGCATTACATGCAGTAGCAGAAGTACAACGTCAAGGCGGGACAGCAGCCTATATTGATGCTGAAAATGCTCTTGATCCTCAATATGCAGAAGCCTTAGGTGTTAATATTAATGACCTATTGCTTTCACAGCCTGATAGTGGTGAAGAAGGATTAGAAATTGCTGATGCATTGATTTCAAGTGGGGCAGTTGACTTAGTAATTGTTGATTCAGTTGCAGCATTAGTTCCTCGTGCTGAAATTGATGGTGATATGGGTGATACCCATGTTGGATTACAAGCTCGTTTGATGTCTCAGGCTCTTCGGAAACTTTCTGGTGAAATTAATAAGACAAAGACAATTGCTATCTTTATTAACCAAATTCGTGAAAAGGTTGGAGTAATGTTTGGTAACCCTGAAACAACAACTGGTGGACGTGCACTTAAATTTTACTCAACTATTCGTATGGAAATTCGTCGTGCAGAACAAATTAAGAATGGTACGGATGTTATTGGAAATAAAGCTAAAGTAAAGATTGTTAAAAATAAGGTTGCTCCACCATTCAAACGTTGTGAAATTGATATTATGTATGGTGAAGGAATATCTAAGACTGGTGAATTACTAGACATGGCAGTTGAAAACGATCTTGTTGACAAGAGCGGTGCCTGGTACTCATATGGTAACGAACGTATTGGACAAGGTCGTGAAAATGCTAAAAAGTGGCTTAAGGAACACCCAGATAGCATGAGTGAATTAATGGATAAAGTTCGTGTTGCAAATGGGATGGAACCGTTAAATGAAAAGTCAACTAAAAAAACTACTGACGATAAAGCCAGTTGTAAGACCGGTGAAAATAAACAAGAAACAATTGAAGAAGCAAGTAAAGAATAAATAATAATATTTGAAACCGAAATTCCCTAATTTTTTAGCATTAATAGCTGAATATTAGGGATTTCCCTTTTTATGATGGCTGTTTAAGCAATTGATAAATTCAATAGTTGACACCTTAGTGTGGCAAGATTAAAATTTAACTTGTGTGATGTTTTTTTGACGTTACACGGTGAAATTAATTTATTCATACCAACAACATAATAGTTGAAGCGGAGGTGAAATAGTGAAAATTTTAATGTTCGCCGCGCTTGCTATGGTTGTCGGAATTATTGTCGGCTATGTAATTCGTAAGGTTTCATATGAAAAACAAGTTGCAGAAGCACATAATGATGCTAAAGGTATTATTTCTAAAGCAAAACAAGAAGCAAAAACGGCGAAAAAAGAAGCTATTTTAGAAGCGAAAGAAGAGAGCCATCAATACCGCGAGAGAGTGGAAGATGAGCTAAAACAGCGGCGGAGTGAGGTTCAGCGACAGGAAGATCGATTACTCCAACGAGAGGCTTCTTTAGATCATAAGGATAGCGCTCTAGAAAAAAGGGAGAATGCCGTTGGCGTTCGTGAACGTAAATTAGATCAAGAAAAAGAGCAGCTTCATCAATCAAAGGAACAAGCTAATGCCTTGATTGAACAACGTAAACAAGAAGTTGAAAAAGTTGCTCAAATGTCACAAGAAGATGCTAAACAGTTATTATTATCTGAAGTAAAAGAACAGTTAAAAACTGAACGAGCAGTAATGATTCGCGACAGTGAACAAGAAGCGGAACTTTCTGCAGAACGTAATGCAAAGAAATTAATTGTTGAAGCAATTCAGCGTAGTGCTGCTGATGTTGTCTCAGAGACGACTGTTTCAGTTGTTAATCTTCCTAATGATGATATGAAGGGAAGAATAATTGGTCGTGAAGGGCGAAATATTAGAACTTTAGAGACGTTAACAGGAATTGATTTGATTATTGATGACACGCCAGAAGCTGTTGTATTGAGTGGCTTTGATCCGGTACGACGTGAGATTGCTAAGATCGCGCTTGAAAAACTAATTCAAGATGGTCGGATTCATCCTGCACGAATTGAAGAAGCGGTTGATAAGGCTCGTAAGCAAATGGATACTCAACTACGGGAGACTGGTGAGCAAGCATTATTTGATTTAGGAATTCATTCAATGCATCCAGACCTAATTAAGACGGTCGGAAGAATGAAGTACCGGACTAGTTACGGTCAAAATGTCTTAGACCACTCGATCGAAGTTGCTAAGTTGGCCGGAATTATGGCTGCTGAACTTGGGGAAGATGTTACATTAGCAAAACGTGCTGGTCTCCTCCATGATATTGGGAAAGCAATTGATCATGAAGTTGATGGTTCACATGTTGAGTTAGGTGTAGAGTTAACCCGCAAGTATAAGGAAAATAAAGTGGTTATCAATACGATTGCTTCTCACCATGGGGATGTTCCTGCCACTTCTGTGATTGCTGTTCTTGTACAAGCAGCAGATGCAATTTCAGGGGCACGTCCTGGTGCTCGAAGCGAGTCATTAGAACAATACATTCAACGTTTAAAGAAACTAGAAAGCATAGCAAACAGTTATGATGGTGTCGACCATAGTTATGCAATTCAAGCTGGTCGAGAACTTCGCGTGATTGTCAAACCGAAGAAGATTTCTGATTTGCAGGCAACAACTTTGTCACATGATATTAAGAACAAAATTGAAAAGCAATTAGAATATCCAGGACATATTAAAGTAACCGTTATTCGGGAAGTTCGAGCAGTTGATTATGCTAAATAAACTGATTTTTCAGTTCCTATAAAGAGGCTGGGTATAACCTTCAGTCTCTTTATTATTTTAAACAACATCCATCATTAACAGAGATCTTGCAGCAAATTTAGACAAAAAATATAATTAGTTTATTATTAAGATTAAAAAATATATTAACGGGGTGAAATTTAGTGGCAAAAAAAACAACACCGATGATGGAACAATATCAAAAGGTAAAAGATCAATATCCAGATGCCTTTTTATTTTACCGACTTGGTGATTTTTATGAGCTATTTAATGACGATGCAATTAAAGGAGCACAACTTCTTGAGCTAACCTTAACAACGAGAAACCATAGTGCGAAAAATCCAATTCCAATGTGTGGGGTACCCCATCGCGCAGTTAACAACTACATTGATATTTTAATTGATAAAGGTTATAAAGTAGCAATCTGCGAACAGATGGAAGACCCTAAAAAGGCGAAGGGGATGGTTAAACGAGCTGTTACCCGTTTAATTACACCTGGAACGCAAATGGATTTAAATGGTGAACAGGCACGTGATAACAATTATCTTGCAGCGATTAGTAGACAAAATGGGTTATTTAGTATTGCCTATACAGACTTATCAACTGGGGAGCTTAAAACGACGAGCTTAAATAATGCAAATGACGCAGTTAATGAATTGGTTAATCTCCAAAGTAAGGAAGTAGTTGTGGATGGTGAACTACCAGTTGAAATAACAACTCAGTTTAAGCAACGAAATATCCTTCAATCACATCAGCCAACGGTCCTTAAAAATGCTGAGATTAGTTATCTTACTCAAGATCTTGATGATCAAGCCCAACAGCACGTTGTTGCGTTACTTGTGTCGTACTTATTAACGACCCAAAAGCGCTCTTTAGCCCATTTGCAGAAAGCAATTGCATATCAACCAAGTTCTTTTATGAAGATTGACCACTATTCAAAAACAAATCTTGAATTAATGCGCAATATGCGAAGTGGGAAGCGTCAGGGGACCTTAGCATGGCTTTTAGATGAGACAAAAACAGCGATGGGCAGTCGTCTTCTTAAACGGTGGATTGACCGGCCATTAATTAATCAAAATGCAATCAGTGAACGACAAGATAAGGTCCAAGAATTACTAGACCACTATTTTGAGAGAAGTAATTTGCAGCAAGAGTTAATTAAGGTATATGACCTTGAACGCTTAGCAGGGCGGGTTGCCTATGGAAGTGTTAATGGACGTGATCTTATTCAACTTAAGACTTCCTTAAGGCAAGTTCCTAAACTAAAATACGTTTTAGAAACTCTTGATTCACCTGTCTTTGAAGAATTGCAAAAACAATTGGATCCTTTGGACGATGTGGCAGATTTAATTGATCACTCAATTGTTGAAGAACCGCCAATTGCTATTACTGAAGGTGGCGTAATTAAGGATGGCTATAATGACCAATTAGACCAATACCGTGATGCGATGAATAATGGAAAACAGTGGATTGCAGACCTGCAAGAACATGAACGGAAATTAACGGGCATAAATAACCTTAAAATTGGTTATAATCATGTATTTGGCTATTATATTGAGGTTACAAAAGTTAATCTTGACAAGCTTCCTAAAGATCGCTACGAGCGTAAACAAACCTTAGTTAATGCTGAACGTTTTTCTACTCCAGAATTAAAAGAAAAAGAGGCATTGATAATGGGGGCGCAAGAAAAGTCGACAGCCTTGGAATATGATATTTTTGTTAAAATCCGTGAACAAGTCAAGGAGCAAATTACACGCCTACAAAAATTAGCACAACAACTTGCGGAATTAGATGTACTCCAAAGCTTTGCGGTTGTTAGTGAAGACTACCACTTTGTCCGTCCTGAAATGAATACTGGTCACGTATTAAAAATTAAAGATGGTCGTCACCCAGTTGTGGAAAAGTTTATGGGACATCAGGAATATGTGCCTAATGATGTTTTGATGGGAGAAGATACTGATATTCTCCTGATTACTGGGCCAAACATGTCAGGGAAGAGTACCTATATGCGTCAGCTAGCATTGATTGCAGTGATGGCACAAATTGGCTGTTTTGTCCCTGCCAAATCCGCTGAATTGCCAATTTTTGATCAAGTCTTTACCCGAATTGGGGCGGCTGACGACTTAATCTCTGGTGAAAGTACCTTCATGGTTGAAATGATGGAAGCAAATAATGCTTTGACTCATGCCACAGATCGTAGTTTGATCCTCTTTGATGAAATTGGCCGGGGAACCGCAACTTATGATGGGATGGCATTGGCTCAAGCGATTATTGAGTATGTTCATCAGCATGTTCGTGCTAAAACGCTATTTTCAACTCACTATCATGAACTGACAGCTCTTGAGCATAGCTTGTCGCGGCTTAAAAATGTTCATGTAGGGGCAACGGAAAAAGATGGGGAGTTAGTATTCTTGCATAAGGTAAGTGCAGGCCCTGCAGATAAGTCTTACGGAATCCACGTGGCTAAACTAGCAGGAATGCCGTCCTCATTATTAAAACGTGCAGATACTATTTTGCAAAAATTAGAGCAAAAGGATGTAAAACTACCGAACACACCTAAACCAGCAACAGATAATTACCATACAGAACCAATATCAGCGAAGATAAATGAAGCGGCAACGGTAAAGAAAGAGTCTGCACCAGCTGTTGAAGATAATGGTCAACTTGAATTATTTGCTACTCAACCTGAGAAAAAAGAATCGAGTATTGATCGGCGGATTTTACATCAATTAAAAGAACTTAATTTAATGGGAATGACACCCATGGATGTAATGAATCAAATTTATAAGTGGCAGCAGAAATTGAAATAAGGTGATATTTAATGGGAAAGATTCATGAATTAGATAATATTTTAGCCAATCAAATTGCTGCCGGTGAAGTAATTGAACGTCCAGCATCAATTGTAAAAGAATTAGTTGAAAATTCATTGGATGCCCATAGTCACCGTGTAGATATTATTGTGGAAAATTCTGGTTTAGACAGTGTGCGCGTGATTGATGATGGTGACGGAATCGCTGCTGAAGATATTAGTCTTGCATTTCACCGTCATGCAACTAGTAAGATTAATTCTCGCCATGACCTCTTTAAGGTGCAGACAATGGGATTTCGTGGTGAAGCGTTACCTAGTATTGCTTCAGTCGCTGATGTAACGCTTACGACTGCTCAAGCTGGTCAAGAAGAAGGAACAATGATCCATTTACGGGGAGGGAAAGAATTAGTAGTGAAGCCGGCTGGTGCGCGTCAAGGAACCGATATTAAGGTAACCGACTTATTCTTTAACACTCCTGCGCGATTAAAGTACTTAAAATCACCCCAAACGGAGCTAACCAGAATTACGGACATCATTAATCGGCTTGCCCTTGCTAATCCAGCGGTTGCTTTTAGCTTTACCCATAATGGGCGGGAATTATTTCGATCGGCAGGTAATAATAACTTACAGCAAGTAGTTGCAGCAATTTATGGCGTTCAAGCAGGACGCAAGATGCTTGAGATAAGTGGGGCAGATGATGATTTTAACGTTAGTGGTTTTGTTTCCTTACCAGAATTAACACGGGCATCACGTCAATATATCACAATCACAATCAACCATCGGTATATTCGTAATTTTGAATTAACAAAGGCAATTATTCAGGGATATGAATCGAAACTAATGGTTGGTCGCTACCCGATTGCTGTAATCAACATTGATCTGGATCCTGTTTTGGTTGATGTGAATGTCCATCCAGCTAAACGCGAGGTTCGTTTGAGCAAAGAACAGCAACTAATAAAATTGATTGCTGAGACAATTCGGAAACGGATAGCAGTTGAGAACTTAATTCCAGATGTAGATGCTGATCAATTTATTCCTAATGATGATGAGGTAGCGGACCTTGATCGTCGATTAAAGGAAGCATCACCTGTTTATCACGCCGCTCCGATTTCGGCAGTATCAGCCACAGAAAAGGCGGCAACTGAGATTTCAACTCCAGAAGCTGATAATCCTGCCCATGCTGACGCGCTTGATAGTGAAATCCCAGCACCAATCGTTATTCACCATGTTGAAGATTTAAATACGCCAGCAATGCAAAAGTTTGATGAACGTTATCAAAATGAGGGGGAAGTGACACTATTTTCTACTCCTGTTCCTGCCATAAGGAAAAAATCGGTAAAACCTGCCAATATGGAATTGGATGTCCATGATAAACAAGATCAGCAGCAAAATCGGTTTCCTGATCTTCAATATATTGGTCAGCTTCAGGGAACCTTTTTATTAGCACAAGCAGGAGATGGGCTTTACATTGTTGACCAACATGCTGCTCAGGAGCGAATCAATTATGAGTATTATCGTCAAAAAATTGGGGAAGTGAGCGCTGATCAGCAAAATTTCTTGGTTCCGCTTGTTCTTAATTATTCGACTGTCGATACAATGACAATTAATCAGCATCTTGATACTCTGGCAGCGGTCGGATTAGAATTAGAGTCATTTGGTCAAAATAGTTTTATTTTGCGCTCCCATCCGACATGGTTTAAAGAGGGGCAAGAAGAAGACACGGCCAAAGAAATGATTGACTGGTTAATTAAGAATGGAAAGCTAACCGTCAAAGAATTTCGAATGAAAACAGCGATTATGATGAGCTGTAAGCGGGCTATAAAGGCTAACCACCACCTTGACGAACGAGAAGCTAAAGCGTTGCTGAAACGATTGCCACAATGTGAAAATCCTTTTAATTGTCCACATGGGCGTCCGGTAACTGTTCATTTTAATGATCAGGATTTAGAAAAAATGTTTAAACGAATTCAGGATTCACATACCCCATATGCGGACGATTTTGATGACCATGAATTTTAAGGAGGAACTACCTTGTACGAATACTTAACAGGCCTTATAACCATCGTTGCTCCACAATATATCGTTGTTGATGTGAATGGAGTTGGTTACAAACTACTAGTTGCTAATCCCTATCGTTATCAAGAGGATCGGACTAAGAAGGTCCAAGTATATGTTTACCAAGCAGTGCGTGAAGATAATATTTCCTTGTTTGGCTTCACAGATCAAAATGAAAAAAATCTGTTTATGCAATTAATCAATGTTTCTGGAATTGGACCAAAGAGTGCTTTAGCAATTTTAGCTAACCCTGATCATCAAGGACTTGTTGATGCAATTACTAATAATAATGTTAGCTATTTAACTAAGTTCCCAGGAATCGGGAAAAAGACAGCATCGCAAATTGTGTTAGACTTACGTGATAAGCTTACTAATGAAAGTAGCAACTCATTATTTACAACAACTCAGCTTACCGTTGATGCAACAGGCAATCGTGAGTTGAAAGACGCTTTGGAAGCATTGGCTGCATTAGGATACAAGGAACGGGATATTAAAAAGGTTCAAAAGGCATTAATGAAAGAAGAACAAATGGCAACTGATGAATACTTAAGACAAGCATTAAGGTTGCTTAACTAGGAGGTGCAGGACTTGTGGAAAATGATCATGGTATTTTATCAGATCACCCATCCGGAGAAGAAGAAAGCCAGGTTGAGATAACTCTTCGACCGCAGAAATTGAGGGAATATATTGGTCAACCTAAAATCAAGCACGAATTAGAAGTATATATTAAGGCTGCTCAATCCCGAGAAGAAGCCCTTGATCATGTATTGTTATATGGTCCTCCAGGATTAGGAAAGACAACTTTGGCGATGGTAATTGCTAATGAGATGGGCGTTAATATTAAAACGACTAGTGGGCCGGCGATTGAAAAGCCAGGGGATTTAGTAGCTTTATTGAATGAGCTGAAACCGGGGGATGTCCTTTTTGTTGATGAAATCCATCGGTTACCCAAAGTTGTGGAAGAAATGCTTTATTCAGCGATGGAAGATTACTATATTGATATTGTTATTGGCGAGGGACCAACTGCGCACCCCGTTCATTTTCCCCTTCCGCCATTTACATTAATTGGGGCAACGACACGAGCCGGAATGTTATCGGCACCATTACGTGATCGTTTCGGGATTGTTGAACACATGAACTACTATAGTCAAGATGAATTGACAAAAATTATTTTTCGTTCTGCCAAGATTTTCCATACTAGTATTCAAGATGAAGGGGCCCACGAACTATCTCTTCGTTCACGTGGTACACCACGAATCGCAAATCGACTTTTAAAACGAGTACGTGATTTTGCCCAGGTAGCAGGGAAACAAAGTATTGATTCGACAATTGTTAAGCAAGCATTATCCCTTCTCCAAGTTGATGATCGGGGCTTAGATGAGATTGATCGGAAAATGCTGTTAACGATGATCAATTTCTACCATGGAGGTCCAGTAGGATTAAAAACAATTGCGGCAAATATTGGTGAAGAAACTAATACGATTGAAGAAATGTATGAACCATATCTATTACAGATTGGCTTTATTAGTCGCACCCCTCGCGGCCGGTTAGTGACACCGACAGCATATGAACATTTAGGGATTGAGTATCCTACTGATAAAAATTGATTGAGGAAAATTATGAGTAAGTTAGAATTTACAATTAATCAAAGTGATGGCCAAGCACGAACCGGACTTTTGCAGGTTAATGGACGACAAATTGAAACACCGGCTTTGGTTGCAAGTGGAGATGAATTAGCAAAGTTATCACCTATCCAGCTTAATCAGGCTGGTGTAAATGCAGTTAAGACAAGTGGGTTAAAGCGGTGGCTAAAATATGCCTCGATGACTGAAAAATTAGGAGATCTCCACCAACTTTTTCAGTGGGATGGCCTTTTATTTGTGGATTTGGAAACTGAGAAGGCCTATCACTTAGCAAAGCCACGCGGAAAAAAACATGATGGGGTTCGTTTTCATGATCCGGTAACGGGACAACTAAAATTTTGGCAACCAGAAACTGCTCTTCAAGTTCAAGAAGCGCTCGGGGCTGATATTTTTCAAAGCTTTGACCAAGCAACAGATTATTATGCGCCAGTTGACGATTTAAACGCTGGGGTAAACCAAACCAATGACTGGTTATCTGATGTCACCCCCAAAAAAGGACAAGCACTTGGTTCAATTGTTGGTGGCGGCTTAAAAGCTTTGCGAACAGCTAGTATTAAGGCAGTTGATGAGGCTGGATTAAGCGGCTATCGGTTGAGTGGAATTCCTAGCAACTTAGATGATCAAGAATTTAGTCGAATTGTTAACGAAATTACGCCTAAACTAGAAGAAAAGAAACTACGCTATCTCCCTGCTGCACTTTCTTTTAACCAGATGCTAGCGGCAGTTTTAGCAGGAGTAGATTTAATTGATAGCAATCTAGCAGCTAAAAAAGCGGCGAATGGGATTGCATTAGTTAATCAAGGGACAACAGTTCTTCATCTTGATCGGCAACATTTTAGCTTCGATTTCCAAGTACTCGATCGTCAATGTGCATGTGCTACTTGTCGCGCGGGCTATTCGCGGGCATTGCTCCATAGCTTAATTACCAATCATAGTCTTTACGGTGAACAACTTCTGCTACAGCATAATCTGTTTACCCTCAATAAATTAATGGGTGGTTTACGACAGGCAATTAAAAATCGTCAAACAAAAAAATTTGTTCAAGAATTATTGCAGAATCAATAGAGCATATAGCTTTTTATAGTAAAGTTTGTTAAAGTTAATATTAGTTAACTTTTTGAAGGGATGGATAAACCGTGAATAGTTTGAGTAGTTTTGTTCTTGGTGCTGCTTCATCTAATAATGCAAGTGGTTACTCAGGAATTATTTTAATCATCTTAATGGTAGCATTAATGTACTTCTTTATGATTCGCCCACAACAAAAGCAACGTAAAGAACACCAAGAGATGATGAATGAATTACACCCAGGTGATGAAGTTGTTACGATTGGCCGGATGCATGGTAAGATTGATTCAATCAATAAGGCTGACCGGACAGTTACATTAGATTGTGAAGGGATCTATCTTACTTTTGATATGGTAGCAATTGCCCGCGTTATCAAACGAGCAGATGCACCAGCTAATGAAGCTTCACAAGATCATAAAGCTGTTGCTAGTTCTGCGGCCGCTAGTTCTGAAAATACTTCAGCAGATAGTGTTGCTAGTGAATCGCCATCTGCAGCGAGTGCTAGTGATGAACAAAAAGACAGTGAAGAAAAATAATTTAATTTAGATGAAAATAGTCGTAAATAAGCGAATATTTTCATCTTTTTTATTTGGTTGTTAATCGCGTTTATTGCTATACTAAAAGATAGTGTTAAATTTTATTCGGGTAAGGAGAAATAGCATAATGGCAAATCCATTAACAGCAATTTTTGAACAAATCAAAAAATACAATAAAATAATTATTCATCGGCATCAACGCCCTGATCCAGATGCGATTGGCTCACAAGTTGGCCTTGCAGAAATTTTGCGTGCTTCATTCCCATATAAGCAAATTTATGTTGTAGGAAAGCATATTCCAGGGTTTGATTGGATCGGTGAAATGGATACGATTGACAATCAAACATTTGATGATGCATTAGTAATTGTTACGGATACAGCAAATGCGCCACGAATTGATGATCGACGCTTTGATAATGGGGACAAGCTTATTAAGATTGATCACCATCCTAATGATGAACCCTTTGGCGATATTATGTGGGTTGAACCAGATGCTTCTAGCTGTTCTGAAATGATTTATAGTTTTTATCAACGATTTGCAAAAGAATTAACTCTTCCCCAGAAGGCTGCCCATGCCTTATACGCAGGAATTATTGGCGATACAGGACGTTTCCTTTATCCAGCAACAACTCCTCGAACGATGCTAGTTGCAGGTTCGTTAATGGCGGCCGGCGCAAATGCAGCGGAAATTAGTCAGCACGAAAATGAAATTACCTTACCAGTGGCTCGGCTATCAGCATATGTTTATGAAAATTTGCAGATACTAGATAATGGAGCCGCATATGTTATCTTAACCAATGAAATTTTAGAACAATTTGGATTAACTGAAGCCGGGACGTCCGCAATTGTTTCTTTACCGGGTCGAATTCATGATGTTATTGCCTGGGCAATTTTTGTAGAACAAGAAGATGGCCATTATCGCATTCGTCTCCGTTCAAAGGGGCCAACAATTAATGAATTAGCTAAGCAGCACGATGGCGGCGGGCATCCCCTTGCTAGTGGCGCCAAGGCTAAAGATGAAGCAGAAATTAAACAAGTGATTGATGAATTGGACCAATTAACACAAAGTTACGCAAACCAAAAATGAAAGGGAAATAGCTATGAGTGATAAAAAATTTGCTGATTTTCAGTTACAACCTTATCTGTTAACAGCAATTCAAAAAATTAATTTTCGTCAACCAACACCGGTCCAACAACGAGTAATACCAGTGATTATGGCGGGACGAAGTGTTGTGGGGCAATCAGCGACTGGTAGTGGAAAAACACATGCCTTCCTCTTACCGATTTTTTCAAAGATTAGTCCGGAAGATCAAACTGTTCAAGCAGTAATTACAACTCCTAGCCGGGAATTAGCATACCAAATTTATAATGCGGCCAAGCAGCTTAATAAATATGCTCCTCATCCTCTTACCATTCACAATTATGTTGGTGGTACAGACAAGCAGCATCAAGTTAACCAATTAAGCCGAAAACAACCTCAATTGGTCATTGGAACTCCAGGAAGAGTATTAGACTTAATCAAGAGTCAAGCATTGGATATTCATACAGCAAAAATGTTTGTGGTGGATGAAGCGGACATGACATTGGATATGGGATTCTTACATGAAGTTGACCAAATTGCTAGTCATTTTCCTGATGACCTTCAGATGATGGTTTTCTCAGCGACGATTCCGCAGAAACTACGCCCCTTCTTAAAAAAATATATGGAAAACCCAGTAGTTGAAGAAATTCCTACTGAAGCAGTAATCAATCCAGACGTTGATAATTGGTTAATGTCAACTAAGGGGCAAGATCGTAACCAGCTAATTTATCGTTTATTGACTCTTGGAGAACCATATCTTGCGTTAGTATTTGCTAATACAAAAGAACGAGCAGTTGAATTAACTCAGTATTTAGAAAATCAAGGGCTAAAAGTAGCGATGATTCATGGGGGATTGGAAGCTCGTCGTCGGAAACGGACAATGCGGCAAATTCGTGATCTTGAATATCAATATGTTGTAGCAACTGATTTAGCAGCGCGTGGAATTGATATTGATGGAGTATCATTAGTAATTAATGACGACTTGCCAACTGATCTTGAATACTTTGTTCATCGGGTTGGCCGTACAGGGCGAAATGGGATGAAGGGAACTGCCATTACCTTATATGAGCCAGCAGAAGACGATTTAATTGCTAAGCTTGAGGAGCGGGGAGTTAAATTTGTACCAAAAGAATTAAAGAATGGTCAACTAGTAACTACCCATGACCGTAATCGCCGGAAGCATTATAAGCGGCGGCAAAATGAACTTGATCCGTCAATGAAGGGTTACGTAAAAAAGACTAAGAAAAAGGTTAAACCTGGTTATAAGAAACGGATTAAAAAGGCGATTAAAGAAGACGAACAGCAAAAACGAAAGCTAGAATTACGACATAAAATTCGGAAAGCTAAGCGTGCACGACAAAAACAACATCGCCGTGAACGAAATGCCCGTTGATTTTAAAGTAATTGTTCGCTATAATATGACACGTTTGGGACATGCTATAACTAATGGAAAATTTCAGAGACAGTTGGTAAGGTGTGACAACTGATTTCCTAGCCTTAGTGCTCCCCATTCGGATAATTTGATATTTAACCTTGGGCAACCAAGAAGTAAAGAGGTAAACGAATTCCATCGTTGCAAGCAGAGTGGTACCGCGTCAATCCGGCGTCTCTGATTCGCAATGGTGGTTTTTGTTTTAGAAAGGGCGATTTGATGAAAGAGTTAAAGAAGCTAAATAGTGCTCAAGTACGGCGGATGTACTTGAAGTTTTTTGAAGAGCATGGCCACCAAGTTATGCCGAGTGCATCATTAGTTCCAGTAAATGATCCAACATTACTATGGATTAACTCTGGGGTTGCCACAATGAAGAAATACTTTGATGGGAAAGTTGTTCCTGAGAATCCACGGATGACAAGTTCACAAAAGAGTATTCGGACGAACGATATTGAAAATGTTGGTAAGACTGCTCGGCACCATACTATGTTTGAAATGTTGGGTAACTTCTCTGTTGGTGATTACTTTAAAAATGAAGTAATTCCATGGGCTTGGGAATTACTAACAAGTGATGAATGGTTTGGTTTTGATCCTGAACGGCTATACATTACTTATTACCCTAAAGACCATGACGCTTATAATCGCTGGCGTGAAGTAGGTGTTGCTGAAGATCACCTAATTGCTGATGAAGATAACTTCTGGGATATTGGTCAAGGTCCATCTGGTCCAGATACAGAAATTTTTTATGACCGTGGTCAAGAATTTAATAATTTAGCCGATGATGATCCAGAAAATTATCCTGGTGGTGAAAATGAACGCTACCTTGAAATTTGGAATATTGTCTTTAGTCAATTTAACCATACGCCAGAAGATACTTACGAACCACTTCCGCATAAAAATATTGATACGGGAATGGGCCTTGAACGGGTTGTTTCAATCTTTGAAAATGCCCCTACTAATTTTGAAACCGACCTATTCATGCCATTAATTAAGCAAGCTGAAGAATTTAGTGGTACTAAGAAGTATGGTCAAAATAAAGAAGACGATATTCAATTTAAGATTATCGCTGATCATATTCGGACAATTACCTTTGCGATCGGGGATGGCGCCTTGCCTTCAAATGTTGGTCGTGGATACGTTATTCGACGGTTGCTTCGGCGAGCAGTTGTTGCTGGAAAGAAGCTGGGGATCGATGAACCATTCTTAGCAAAGATGGTTCCAACAGTTGGCAAGATCATGGAAGATTACTATCCTGATGTTCTTAAAAATGCTGACTATATTGCTTCGGTTATTGAATCAGAAGAAGATCGCTTTAGTGCAACCTTAAATGGCGGATTAAACTTGTTGAATAACGTGATTGCTGAAGCTAAGGAAAATAAGACCAACGAAATTGATGGGCGAACAGCATTTAAGCTTTATGATACTTATGGCTTCCCAATTGAATTAACCAAGGAATATGCCGAAGATGAAGGATTAACAGTTGATGAAAAGGGCTTCCAAGCAGCAATGACGGAGCAGCAAAATCGTGCTCGTAATGCCCGTGATATGGATAACGGGATGGGGGTTCAAACTGATTTGTGGACTTCATTCAAAGAAGATAGCAGATATGTTGGTTACACTGATTTGACCGTTGATAATGCAAAAGTTATTGGTTTAGCACATGATGGTCAACAAGCTGATGAAGCACAACCAGATGATAAGAACATTGAACTAATTTTTGACGTGACCCCATTCTATGCTGAAATGGGAGGTCAAGTTGCTGATACTGGTGACATTATTGATAACTATGGTAAAAAAGTTGGTCGCGTGGTTGATGTCCAACATGCACCAAACCAGCAAAACCTTCACCGGGTAGAATTAACTGCCCCTATTAAAAAGGGTGCTCGTTACAAACTGGTTGTTGACCGTATTCGTCACCTTAAGATTGAAAAGAACCATACAGCAACCCACTTGTTAGACCAAGCATTACGGAACGTTCTTGGTGGTCATACTCAACAAGCCGGATCATTAGTTGAAGAACATTACTTACGTTTTGACTTTAACCACTTTGGCCAGGTAACTGCTGAGGACCTTAAGAAGGTTGAAAACATGGTTAATGAGCAAATCTGGAAGGAAATCCCAGTCAAGACAGTGGAAACTGATATTGATTCTGCTAAGGAAATGGGTGCTATCGCCTTGTTCTCAGATAAGTATGGTGATAAGGTTCGGGTTGTTAAGATTGGTGACTTTAACACTGAGTTCTGTGGTGGTGACCATGTTAAAAACACGAATGAGCTTGGTCTCTTCAAGATTGTTTCTGAAGGAGGAGTTGGTGCTGGAGTACGGCGGATTGAAGCAGTAACTTCCAGTGATGCCTTTAAGTTCCTCCAAGATCGTGATGACCTCTTAACAAAGAGTGCTGCTAGTTTGAAGGTTGCTCAGATTAAGGAGGTTCCTCACCAAGTAGAAACACTGCAAAATGAACTTAAGGAAGCTCAAAAGCAAAATGAGGCCCTCCAAGCTAAGATTGCTGCTCAACAAGCTAATAATGTTTTTGAAAACGTTCAAGCAACCAAGAATGGAAGTTTAATTGCTGCCGAAGTTCAAGTTGCTGGAATGGGCCAATTACGGCAACTTGCTGATACTTGGCGTTCAAAGGCTCTTTCTGATGTTCTTGTTCTTGCGACAGCTAGTGATGGTAAAGCAAACTTATTAGTGGCTGTTAGTGATGATAAAACTAAGGAAGGCTTAAAAGCCGGTGACCTTATTAAGGCGATTGCGCCAGCTATTAATGGTGGCGGTGGCGGTCGACCAAACCTCGCCCAAGCTGGTGGAAAGAATCCAGCCGGAATCAAGGAAGCTTTAAGCCAAGCTAAAGATTACCTCGATAAGTAAATCAAAAGGGAGCGAGACAGAAGTTGCTTGTGACTTCGTTTTTTGCCGCGAAGCTAGCCTCTGGGAGCCCCCGCAAGCAACAATAGGCCTCCAACGTTCGGTTTTACTGGGCGTTGGAGGCCATTGATGTACTGCGCCATTTGTCTTTTATGAAAGTAACTTGACTTATGTCACAGTCCCAGTCTAAGAGATTGAAAGAAACCAATTTTTGAGTTCTTTCAATCTTTCTTTTTTGTAAGAACTTCTTAAAGTAATAAAAAATACTATCAAGAAACGCTATTATCAGCTATAATTATAAAACTTGTAGTTTGAGATAAAACTAATATTACTGTTTACTTACAATTGACAAATGTAAATTGTGATTTCAATAAGAATATAGTAAAATGGATGGTTGAAAAGAATATCTGGAGGTGACGATTGATGGCTACAAATGATAAAACGATGTTCTTTGATTTCGGTCAAGAATGTCAAGAAGATATGAAGCAAACATTAAAGACGGTTTATGAATCATTAGAAGAAAAGGGATATAACCCGATTAATCAAATTGTTGGTTATCTTTTATCTGGTGATCCTGCTTATATTCCGCGTTTGAATGATGCACGTAACTTGATTCGTCAACATGAACGTGACGAAATTATTGAAGAGCTTGTTCGGTCATACCTAAAGAATAACGGTGAAACTAAATGAGATTAATGGGATTAGACGTTGGCTCTAAAACGGTTGGTATTTCCGTAAGTGATCCTCTCGGTTGGACGGCTCAAGCAGTTGAGATTATTCCAATTGATGAAGAAAACGAAATTTTCGGGATTGATCGTGTTGCCGAGTTAGTGAAAAAAGAACAGGTAGCTGGGTTTGTAATTGGCCTTCCTAAAAATATGAATAATACAGAAGGTCCTCGTGTTGAAGCATCTCAGCACTATGGCAGGTTATTACAACAACGTTTTCCAGATATTCCTATTGACTTTCAAGATGAACGTTTAACGACGGTTGAGGCACACCGAATGCTAGTTGAAGAAGCGGATATTTCACGTGCTAAGCAGAAAAAAGTTATCGATGAAGTTGCAGCAACATTCATTTTACAAAGCTATTTGGATCGCCATGGCCGCCTTGTGAATAAGCTAAAATGAGGTATTAAAATGAGTAAACAAGACAATAACGAAGACATGATTACGTTAATTGATGAGAATGGTAATGAACAATTATTTAAGGAATTGTTTACGTTTGATTCTGATGATTATGGCAAATCATATATCTTTATCTATCCCGCAGAACAAGAAAATGATGATTCCGTTGACATCCAAGCTTACATTATAGCTGATAATGAAGATAACGATGGACAGGACCTTGTTCCAATTGAAGATGATAAGGAGTGGGACATGGTTGAAGAAGTATTAAATACTTTCCTTGATAATGATGGTAATTTTAAGGCTTAATTAAAATTCCAGGATAAATAAAATATTAACAAAAGGGAGCTGTAGACACATTTGTCACAGTCCTTTTTCTTTACAAGCAGAATGAAAGGATCATTAGGATGATTTTAACAACCTTTATTATTTTGATTTTAATGGGGTGCTTTATTAATGGTCATCGTCGCGGATTATTGACAATGACGTTAATGCTGGGGACATATATAGTAGCTTGGATCGTTGCTCGTCAGGGAGCGCAATTGATTGGGGGTTGGTTAAAATCATTATTACCAAATATTGGAACCCCGGCAACTTTCTCCGAGAGTTTGCTTGCAAATGTAAATAGTAATCTTTTCTTTTATAATGGGATTGCATTTATGATAATTTTTACAATTGTTTCAATTCTTTGTCACTGGGGTATTCGTCAGTTAAACTGGATAAAGAGGATTCCAGTGGTGGGGACACTTGATAAAATTGCGGGTGGCTTAATCTCATTTTTGATTGGCTATTTGATTATTTACGTTGTTTTGCTAATTATGCAATTGTTTCCAGCAGGTTGGTGGCAAATGCAAATAGCAAACTCGGAACTAGCGCGTTTTATGATTAATCAAACACCAGGAATAGCGCATTTAGTAATTGATACGCTAGTACAGGGAGGATAAAATGAATAACAAAATTTTAGAAACATTAGAATTTGATCGAATAAAAGGACAACTTGCTCAATACCTTGTTTCCGCAGCTGGTCGCCGCGAATTAATGCAGCTTGTTCCACAAACTGATTACGAGGCAGTCAAAGAACTTTTGACAGAAACTACTGATGGAGCCGATATTTTAAGATTAGAAGACGGGATTCCTATTCCGCAACTAGCTGATATCAAACCGCAATTGAAACGTTTGAAAATTAAGGCCAATCTGAACGGCACGGAATTAGCTCAAATTACAAAAGTGCTGCAAACTAGTATGAGTGTAAAAAACTTTTTTGACCAGATGCGGGAGAAAAAAATTAAACTACGGTTTTTAACTACCCAAGTTGACCGCCTAGTTACAATTCCTTCAATTACTCAGCGGCTAGTTCGTTCGATTGATCCTGATGGGCGGATAAATGATGAAGCATCGGCTAAACTCCATGGTATCCGGCAATTAATTACCCAAACGGAAGCAGAAATTCACCAACAAATGGAAAGATATACGCGCGGGAAAAATGCGAAATACTTAAGTGACCCGATTGTCACAATGCGAAATGACCGCTATGTAATTCCAGTAATCGCTCGCTACCGAAATAAATTTGGTGGGGTTGTTCATGACCAAAGTGCTAGTGGACAAACTTTATATATTGAACCAGCAGCTGTTGTAGAAACTAATAATCGGTTACGACAAGCGCAAATAGAAGAACGACAAGAAATGCAACGAGTGTTAATTGAATTATCACAAATGATTGCTCCTTACCGGCATGATATTGGTCAAAATGAAGCAATTCTTGGACACCTTGACTTTATTAATGCCAAGGCACGCTGGGCACATGATACTAAGGCAACACTCCCACTCTTAAGCAAAGAAAATCACGTTTCATTACGAAAAGCTCGCCATCCCTTGATCGATCCTCGACGAGTAGTGACAAATGACATTAAGATTGGGGAAGATTATCAGGCGATTATTATCACCGGCCCCAACACTGGTGGTAAAACCATTACGCTTAAAACTTTAGGAATCATCCAATTGATGGGACAATCCGGCCTGTTTATTCCTGCAGAAGAAGGCAGCACAATTGGGATCTTTGATAATGTATTTGCGGATATTGGTGATGAACAGTCATTGGAACAAAATTTGAGTACTTTCTCTGGTCATATGGATGGAGTAAAAGCCATTCTTGAACAAATTACAAGTCGTAGCTTAGTCCTTCTAGATGAGCTTGGTGCTGGAACTGATCCCAAAGAAGGGGCTGCTTTAGCAATGGCTATTCTTGATGATATTGGCAGTAAAGGAACCATGGTTGTAATTACAACCCACTATCCTGAACTCAAAGTTTATGGATATGATCGTGCTAAGACGATTAATGCTAGTATGGAATTTGACCAAGAAACTCTTAAGCCGACGTATAAATTACTACTAGGGATTCCTGGGCGGTCGAATGGATTAGAGATTGCTCAGCGATTAGGAATTAATCCCCAGGTTATTGATGAAGCACGGACATTTGTTAGTGATGATAGTCAAGACCTTAACAATATGATTGGTGATTTAGTAGAGCAACGGAAAAAAGCACGCGAAGAAAGTGAAAAGCTAACAAAACTAGTAGCCAAAAATGAAAAAGTTCAGCGTGACCTTGATGAGAAACTCACCCGCTTTAATGAACAGCGTGATAAGTTATATGAACAAGCACGTTCGAAGGCTAATCATCAAGTTGCGATGGCGAAGAAAAAGGCTGACCGAATTATTCATCATTTGCGCCAGTTAGAGGTTCAGCAGGGCGGAAATGTAAAAGAAAATGAATTAATTGATGCACAAGGGCAATTAAATGCTCTTCATCAGGATAATCCACGGTTGCAACACAACTCTGTATTGCAACGGGCTAAGCAAAAGCATGATTTGCATAAAGGTGATGCAGTCTTGGTAAAATCTTATGGTCAATATGGAGAACTTTTATCTAAGCGGGGGAACCACAAGTGGGAAGTTCAGATTGGGATTCTTAAAATGGAAATTGATGAGAATAATCTTGAAAAAGTAGCTAAGAAAGATCTCCCACGAGAAAAAGATGCAAAGCGACGACCACGGGCTGCTGTGAGAACGACACAAACACGTAAAACCTCGGCCCGTCTTGATTTACGGGGGCATCGTTATGAACAAGCAATGAGTGAGCTCAGTAACTTTATTGATCATGCATTATTGAATAATCTTTCAACAGTAACAATTATTCATGGAAAAGGGACTGGTGCTCTTCGTAAGGGAACGCAACAATATTTGCAAAGCAATCCCCAAGTTAAATCATTCTCCTATGCTTCTCCTAATGCTGGAGGGGATGGAGCGACAATTGTTAATTTATAATCACTTACTATAAAAAAGTAAGCAACTTAAATGACATTTAAGAAGTGATTTGTTAGAATAACGTTAAGAAAAACAAAGGAGGAATTGAAGATGGCTGTAAACGTAACTACCGATCAAACCTTTGAACAAGATACTGCAACTGGTGTTGATTTAATTGATTTTTGGGCAACTTGGTGTGGTCCATGTCGGATGCAATCTCCAGTAGTCGATGCACTGTCTGATAAGATGACTGATATTAAATTTTTTAAGATGGATGTTGACCAAAATCCAGAAACTGCACAAAAATTCCGGATTATGAGTATCCCTACATTAATGGTTAAGAAAGATGGTAAGGTAGTAGACCAAATCATTGGTTACCATAGTGAGGATCAATTAAAGCAAATTTTACAACAATATGTTGATTAGAAAAAAGCTGGAGAAAAACTTTTTGTTTTCTTCCAGCTTTTTAGTATTTTAAACTTATTTTTTATCTTTTTTTCGTCGCTTTAGTAGTGAATGACGAGTTTCTTTTTTAGGTGCGTCTTCTTTTTCGTTAGGGCGATCAACAGTGATGAATGTTACCATCTCAGATCGTTCATTATCAGCTGAACTTTGTGGATCGTTTTGAATCAAAATATCAACATAATCACGGTGACGGTCAAAGATCTTTGCCTCTGCAACCGTTCCAAGTTGAAACTCTACTTCTTGAGCAAGAAAACCACACTCTAAACCAAAGGAGGTTTCCTCTTCGTCTCTTTGAATCCGTTCCTTTACAATTACCCCTGATAGCCGCCACACTTGAGAAGTATTGCTTTTTTTACGTAAAGCTAAACGGCCAAAGCCAAGCTGATTAGTGAGATATACTAGATCCTCGGCTGTAGCAACAGGATATACTCGAGCGAGATCTTTACCAATCCAATATAGCATCTCATCGGTTTCTTTGCCTAGGATGGCTGGTAAAATCACGTCGCGCATTGTTCCAGCCCCTAGTCCTTGATGACCGGCTATTAACTGATTATATAATTTCTGACTCATATCCACTCGCTCCTTTTTAACAATCATTATTATTATACTTAAATTTCAAGATCTTAATAGGGTTAAACCTGAAAAACTTGCAAAATCTTATGGAGAAACGGATAATATAGTTTCAAGGTTTTAAACGTTTTAATGAATTAACGAGGTGAAGAGAATGGATAAACGACCAATCGGGGTTATGGATTCAGGGCTAGGCGGCCTATCTGTAACCCGTGTACTTCGTGAACAAATGCCCCAAGAATCTGTAATTTTTGTGGGTGACCAAGGGCATTTTCCATATGGAACTAAGACAAAAGAACAGATTCAGCAATTAGCATTACGCATTGGAAAATTCTTGTTAAAACAAGACGTAAAAATGATGATAATTGCATGTAATACCGCGACTGCAGCAGCTCTTCAACTTCTTCAAAATGAATTACCAATTCCAGTAATTGGGGTAATTGAACCAGGAGCCATGGCTGCTACCCAACATCATTATAAAAAAATTGGGGTAATTGGCACCGAATCCACTATTAAAAATGGCGCCTATGCTAAAACGTTAGCTAAACTCAATCCTGCTTTAAAAGTTATCAGTTCTTCCGCCCAACCACTGGTCCCAATTGTTGAACATGGGCAAACAGGGACAACTGAAGCACAAAAAGCTGTTGATGCTGAATTAAAAGTATTTGATAATCAATCGATTGAAGCTTTGATCCTTGGATGCACCCATTTTCCGTTTTTACAAAAAGAAATTCATAATAAATTAGGATCTAATGTTCAGTTAATTGATCCTGCATTTGAGACAATCAGACAGGCAAAGGAATTGTTAACTAGTGAAAATCAATTGAGTAATGATTTAGCATCAAGTATCGACCTTTATTCAACGGGAGATGTTAAAGACTTAGTTGCTGGTGCACAACAATGGTTACCGAATGGCTACCGCAAGTGTGCACATATTCAATTAAACGAGGAAGGTTAAAATGAAAACAATCGTAATTGCAACAAAGAATGCCGGGAAAGCGCGTGAATACCAAGAGATGCTTGCTCCCCTAGGAATTGAAGTAAAAACATTAGCCAATTTTGCACCAATAGCAATTAATGAAAATGGTAAAACATTTGAAGAAAATGCAACAATTAAAGCCACTACAGCTGCTAATGAACTTCAATTACCTGTTATGGCGGATGATTCGGGATTAGTGGTTGATGCCCTTGGAGGTGCTCCAGGTGTATACTCAGCAAGGTATGCTGGTGATCATGACGATGCTGCTAATAATACTAAACTCTTATCGGCATTAAATGGGGTACCTGATGAAAAAAGGACTGCCCACTTCCATACTACCATCGTCGGAATTAAGCCTGATGGAACCAAATTAGTTGCCAATGGTCGGGTTGATGGCCATATTCTTCATCAACTCACAGGAAAAAACGGTTTTGGTTATGACCCGCTTTTTTATGTTGATGAATTAGGCAAATCAATGGCCCAGTTAACAGCCGACCAAAAGAATCAAATTAGTCATCGTGGACGAGCATTACGGTCATTTATGAAGCAATTTAATGATTGGTGGTAATAAAAATGAAGCTATTAGTTGTAAGTGATAACCATCGAGAAGAAAAAATTTTGACAGAGATTGTTCAAAAAATGAGGGATCAGGTTGACCTGATGATTCACTGTGGCGATTCAGAATTAGCTCCTAATCGGGAACCAATGAGCAATTTTAAAGCAGTGAAGGGGAATAATGATTATGGTTTATCGTACCCTAATGAGTTGGTAATTAATGCTGGTCAAGAGCAACTCTATATCACTCATGGCCATTTACAGCGGGTCAATTTTTCTCTAACCCCTCTGATGCTTACTGGCCAAGAAAAGGGTGCATCCATTGTGTGCTATGGGCATACTCATCAGTTAGGCGCCGTTTATGATCATCAAATGCTAATAATTAATCCTGGGAGTATCAGTTTTCCTCGTGGTGAATATGCTAAATTTGGGGGAACGTTTGCAATTATTGATGCACAGCCTGAGCGGTTTATTATAGATTATTATAACCGTCAGATGGAAGTTCTTCCTGGATTACATTGTGAATTCAGTCGTCAAAAATAAAGGAGTGTATTTTTTGTGATTGATCAGCGTTTACGGACTTTATTGCTGAAAAATAAGCAGAAGTTTATGATCCCTGCCAGTTTAGTCGCAACGGTAAACCAAAGTAATAGTTTAGATCATGCATTCTTAGTTCTTACTAAGGATCGTTACGCTAAAATTATTGTGATTGACAATAAAAACCATTATTGCGGTCAAATTTCTTTGGCAATGATTACTGACCAATTATTGGAGACAAAACGGATCAATGTAGAACGCTTAAATGAATTAACGGTCAGGGATGTGATGCAAACCGATGCGCCGGTTATCCAAGATCCAACTGATATCGAAGAAAATTTACACCTCTTAATTGACCAGTCATTTTTACCGGTGGTGGACGATCATAATTACTTTTGCGGAATTGTGACACGTCGTGAAGTATTAAAAGCGGTCAATTATACAATGCATACTTTTGGAAAATAATGAAAGTGGCTGTGACATAAGTCAAGTTACTTTCATAAAAAAACAAATAGTGCAGTACAACATAGGCCTCCAGCGCTTGGCAAAATCGAACGTTGGAGGCCTCTTCTTTTTATCCTTCATTTTTAATTAACTGGTTAATAGTCTGCAAGACACCATCATGATTATTATCAATTGTTGTGGTGTGGGCAGCTTGCATTTGAATAATCGGTTGTGCATTCTGCATTGCGTAGCTTTGACTTGTCATCGCTAACATTCCGAGGTCATTTTCATTGTCGCCAAACGTAACAATTTCATTTGCCTTTAAATTAAAGTGGGACTGCAAAAGGGAAAGGGCATTTTGTTTAGTTGCAGCAGCATTACCGATTAAGTCAGTATTAAAGCCTGAATTTTCCATGATTAAAGATGGCGGTAAGTAACCATCTAAGGTTGTTGCAACTTTTTTAAGATCGATATGGTTAGCGAAATTAATTGATATCTTGGTAAAATCTTCAGTTGGCCGTTGAGTGAAAATCTGCCGGATATCAGGGATACGCTCTACATTTTCATAAAAAAGTTTCACAATATTAAAATCGTGAATACTCATCCCCTGATCAACATAAGATTTTTCACTAGTAGAGATTACTAATTGATTAATATCTTGCGGGCCATAGAAACGGTCAAGGACATGAATAACCCGGGCTAAAGATTCCTGATTAATAGGAAAAGATTTAAATAATTTGCTTCCTAAATGAATAACTGAACCGTTTTGCGAAATAAATCCCATCTTGGCGGTGTAGTCTTTAAATTCTCGTTGCAACCGTGGGAAACTGGATCCACTAGCAGCGACAAAGTAGATATTATGGCGTTCAAGTTGATGAAAGACCTTTGCGAATAAAGAATGATTGTAAGTATGGTCGTCTCGTAAAAAGGTTCCGTCCATATCAGTAGCAATTAATTTAATACTCATTAGGTACTCCCTCCCAGGCAATTGGAATATTATTTGTTCGTAATTCTTTAAGATATGCTGCCAAAAAGCGACTAGCGACAGTTGATTGTTTTCCACTGACTGCTGTTATTGTCACGCGAAAAACGAGCGCACCGTCTGGAGTAACGACTGGTCCGACAATAACTGGTTTTAATTGTAGTGCCTTTATTTGTGGAACTAGTTTTTTATTCACTTGTGTAACAATTTCTTCTACCTTGTTAAGCGGGGTCTTTGAAGTAATATGAATATCAACATTGCTAACCATATTATTTCGTGAAAGGTTTTGAACAATGGTAATGTTACGGTTAGGAATAAAATTAAGTGTTCCATCAGAACTAGTAACTTGAGTGGTGCGGATACCAAGAGCAGTTACAGTTCCTTTGATTTGACCAATTTGGACAGTATCGCCAACGTCTAATTGTTGCTCAAGTAAAATGAAAAAGCCAGTCACGATATCACTAACAAGACTTTGAGCCCCAAGTCCTAAGGCTAAACTAAAGATTCCGGCTCCAGCAATCAGTGTCCCTACTGGAACGCCAATTTCTGATAATATGGCGTATAATAAGAAAAAATAACAAGTATAGCGATAAATATTTAAGACAAGGGCTTTTACCGTTGCCATTCGATTGCTATTTTTTAGTACATTGTATTTTTTTGATTCTTGAAAAAGGTGGACAATGATAACTCGTCCTAACCATAAAAGCATTAAAAATAAGACAAACGTAACGATAATTAAAAGAAATTTACTTAAAAGTTGTTGTGAAATTTCGTGCCAAGATAAATCTGTAAAAGCTTTTTTTAATTGTTCCATCTGTTTTGACGTAAGAGAAGTGGCACCAGTAATCATAATAACCTCCTAAAAAATACTAATAAATATTTTAACAGGGAAGACAAGCTTCTGTCGACTACACTAGATTATCGTTTTTATTTGTTTTATGATATTCTTAGTATTGAATAAGTATTTTGAAAACTAAAGGAGGGATTATCAGATGACTTTTGGCCAGTTGGCAGGGTTAATTGCGGCAATCGCATTCCTAATCTTAGTCATTTTTGCATGTATCCTGTTGAATCAATTGAGTAAGACGATGAAAGAAACAAATAAAAGTATTACAACTTTAACGCGGGATGTTCATTATCTTAGCCAAGAAATGGAGGATGTGCTAAGTAACACGAATACATTGTTAGACGATATTAACCATAAATCAGAACAACTAGACCCGGCGGTTAAAGCAGTCGCAGATGTAAGTCAGAGTGTTTCAGAAGTGAATGCCTCACTTCAAGAAATGGTCGAAAAAGCTCGGCTGCGTCGTGAGAAACGACAATTTGACCGGAGTATTTTTAAGTTTGCAGGAAAGACACTTGTTTTAGATGCTTTCAACAGATTTAGACAGCATCGGAAGCAAAAGAAAGGAATGACAAATAATGAGTAAAAAGTTACTTGCTGGGATATTATTAGGTGGAGCTGCAACATATGCTGCATGGAAGAAAATGGCACCAGCTAAAAAAGAAGCATTGAAAGAAAGCATTGATGAAAAGATTAATAAAGTTGCTGATTATGTGACTGATTACACCTTAGACGCATTAGACATTGTTGATGATCTTATGAGTGATTCTAACTTGAACGATAAGGTGAGTGGCGCTGCGGATGCTGTTAATAATGTTAAGGGTAAGGTAAAAGATAGCGCCAATAAAGTAGTTAATCATATGACTAATGATGACTTTGATAAGCAAACTGCTGATATTCGTGAGGAATTAGCGAAGAATAAAGAAGCAGATGAAGATAATAACGATATTATTATCGATGCTACTAGTGATCAAAAGCCAGCATCTACTGAAGACGATGAAGCAGATCAAGATGACGCTAAGACAGCCGATAAATAAGTAAAATAAAAAAGCTGAGAGATTTCTCAGCTTTTTTATTTTAATGAGGGAAAGTTAGCAATTCTTTAGTTGTATGCGTAAATGGTTCGCAACCATCTTCTGTAATATGAACACAGTCTTCAATCCGGACACCGGCAAAACCTGGAATATAAATGCCGGGTTCAATGGAGAAGCACATTCCAGGTTCAAGAACTAGCTGGTTTCCTTCCATGATTGATGGAAATTCGTGTTCACTGCTACCCATTCCGTGTCCGAGGCGGTGAATAAAGTATTCGCCATAACCAGCTGCAGTAATGATATCACGAGCGATCTTATCTAATTCTTCAGCAGTCATTCCCGGCTTCGCAGCATTTTGAGCGGCCAATTGAGCCTCTAAACATACTTTGTAGATGTCTTTTTGTTTGTTGTTTGACTTTCCGACAGCCACTGTTCGGGAAGCATCACTAATATAGCCATCAACAATTGTTCCTAAGTCAAAGAGGACGAGCTGATTATCTTGGATCTTATTACTGGAGGTAGCTCCATGAGGCTCGGCAGCATGAGGACCAGCTTGAACTAGAGTATCAAAACTCATTTTATTAATCCCATGTTGTTTAAGCGCGTATTCTAAATCGGCAGCAACTTCTTGTTCTGTTTTACCAATTTGAATTGATTCGAATCCTACTTTAAAAGCAAAATCGGCCCATTTTCCAGCTTCATTTAACTTAGCGATCTCATCATCGCTTTTAATCATCCGCATTTTTGCTATCAAAGGAGAGAGATCAGTATTAAAATGGGCATTGGGGAGGACTTCTTCTAAGGCACGAAGACGGTCAACAGTTAGTGATTCTCCCTCAATTCCCCAGTTAATTGGTGAACCAGCGTGATTTTTGATATGTTCAGCAATAAGCTCAAACGGTTTTTCGTGATCTAAGTACCCATATACCGGATATTTCCAACCAGTATCCTTTATTGCTTCTACTTCAAGCGCTGGGGCAAACAGAAATGGCTCACTATCGGCAAAAAGGACTAGTGCTAATACCCGTTCTACTGGATCGCTGTAGAAACCAGTTAGGTAATTAATGGTCATTGGATCACTAATATAAGCAGCATCTAATCCTTTTTCAGCAAGGGCACATTGTAATTGATTAAGTTTTGTCACTGCATTCACTTCCTAAAAAAAGATTGCGAATATTATAACATATTGTTATGAAAGCAAAAAAATAATGAAGAACGTTTGCTAATTAAAACTAAATCTGCTATATTAACTAGGTTATGAAAAAATATGAAAACAGATTATACCAATAAAGAAAGGGCTATCTTATGGAAAAACAATCAGTAACAATTTATACGGTTGCCCGAGAAGCTCGTGTCTCAATGGCCACTGTTTCACGGGTAGTAAATGGCAATCCAAATGTAAAGCCAGAAACTAGACAAAAAGTTTTAGATGTGATTAAGCAGCTTAATTATCGTCCTAATGCAGTTGCACGGGGATTAGCTTCTAAAAAGACAACGACTGTTGGGGTAGTTATTCCTAATATAACTGATCCATACTTTGCGGAATTAGCATTGGGGATTGATGATGTTGCTTCAATGTATAAGTACAATATCATTTTAACTAATTCTGATTCTGATGATGAAAAGATTCTAAAAGTGGTGCGGAGCTTGCTTGCTAAACAGGTTGATGGACTTATCTTTATGGGGCATGATGTTTCTGATGATCTAAGGAATGAATTTGAAAGCACAAATACACCAGTTGTAGTAGCTGGTTCTGTTGTTAATGATGATGCTTTACCAAGCGTTCGGATTAACTACCAAGCAGCCGCCAAGGAAGCAACAGAATTTCTGCTAAAGCATGGTGATCAACAAGTTGCATATATTACTGGTCCATTACGATACTCAATTAATGGTAAAGACCGCCTCAATGGATATAAAGAAGCGTTAGCAAATAATAACGTGGCATTTAATGATTCATTAGTAATTGAAACAGACGGGTCTTATCAAGCAGGATATGCAAAGGCACAAGAAGTTATCGAAAAGGGCTTAAAGGCTGCTTATGTAACAGATGATAGTTTAGCTGCTGGGCTCTTAAATGGGCTTACAGATGCTGGTATTAGCGTTCCAGCTGATTTTGAACTAATTTCTTCCAATGACACTAATTATACAAAGGTTGTCCGGCCGACAATTACTTCAATCACTCAACCTCTTTATGATCTTGGAGCCATTTCAATGCGGTTGTTGACAAAATTAATGGATGGCGATGACAGCAATGATGATGAAAAGAATATGATTTTAGATCATGGCTTTGTTGAACGCCAATCAACTCGTAAGTAGGTTGTGATTTGTTGTGACAACCCGAAGTGAATTGCGAGCACAACGACAAGAAAAAGTTGAGAAACCGATAGAAGAAACACCGAAAAAGCGTCATTTTCTATACTGCTTATGGGGTGTAATCTGTGTGACTTTACTTGGGCTAACATTACTAATTAATTCGACACTCTTAAATGTTAACTTTGTAAAAGAAGAAGTTACAAGTTCATCGCTTGAATCAGTTATGTTAAGTCAGGTTAACAGTAGTCTAACTCAGTACGGGATTTCAACTTCTGTCTTAAAGAAAAGTGATACTGACAAGCTAGTTAATCAGGCAATTGATCAGGTATATGCAGGTGAAAAAATTAATCTTGATCTATCACCTATAGTTAATAATGTGGACACATCTGTTAATTCCCAATTAGCTCAATATGGTTTGTCAACGTCCATGTTACCAGCAGGCAGTTCTTCAGCAATTGCTGGTAACATCAATTCGATGGTTAACAGTCAGTTAAATACTCCTGAAGTTGCACAATTAATTAATGGGATTAAAATCGCTAAAACGGCTGTTAATATTATTTTAGTGATTTCAATTATTGGCCTCGTTATATTGATTCTTAAAGGCTTATGGCAGCATCACTTAATCGGTAGTTTTAAGTGGATTTGTCTATGGGGATCGGTTTTATATACAGGAATTGTTATATCTATTCATGCAATTGCCCTTCAATTAGGTGCAGGACAACCAGATATCAGTCCCTTTATCTCTCAGGTTGCTAATGATTTTCAGCAGACTGGATTTCATAGTTCAATGACGATGATTGTCATTAGTATCGTGTTATTTATTCTGCAATTTGTAAAACGGAAATGGCAACCTCGCCAATAACCTTGAATTAACGATGAATATTTGCTAAAATTTATCTGTTTGTATTACATTAATAAAGAAAAGAGGAGTCAGTAATGTCAGGACATTCAAAATGGCATAACATTCAGGGACGTAAGAACGCCCAAGATGCTAAGCGTGGTAAGATTTTCCAAAAGATTTCACGTGACTTGTACCAAGCAGCTAAAGCAGGTGATCCTGATCCAGCGAACAACGCTCAATTACGGCTTGTAATCGATAAGGCACACGCGGCCAACATGCCTAAGAAAAATATTGACCGTGCCATTGCTAAAGCTTCAGGTATTGGTGGAGCTAAGTTCGAAGAAGTTACTTATGAAGGTTATGGACCAGGTGGGGTAGCAGTAATGGTTTCTGCTCTTACTGATAACAAGAACCGTACTGCATCAGCTGTTCGTTCAGCATTTAGTCACTCTGGCGGTTCATTAGGTGCTAGTGGATCAGTTTCATACATGTTCGACCGTAAAGGATTAATCGAAATTCTTCGTGACGGTCTCGATAAGAGCGAAGATGATATGTTAATGGATGCTTTGGATGCTGGAGCTGAAGATATGAAGGCAACTGAAGAAAAGTTCCAAATTTTCACAGATCCAAGTAACATGACAGATGTTCGTGATGCTCTTCAAGAACAAGGTTATGAATTAGATACTGCCGAAGTTACCATGATCCCTCAAAACCGGACAGAGGTACCTGCAGATAAGGCAAAGCAATACCGTCATTTGATTGATGAATTAACAGAAAATGATGATGTTGCTGATATTTACGAAACTGGTATTTTACCAGATGAAGATGACGATGAAGAATAATTCAATCATTGTTATTAAGAGGTTAAAAAGCAAAACGCTTTTTAACCTCTTTTTTAGTTTTAAATTTTTTAGTGCATTTTTAGAATTTATCCGTATTTAAATAATAGGGAGGTTAAAATATGCCGAGTTTTGAAGAAGAATTAGCAGGAATAATTCGCAAGCAACCAAGTGACCTATACATTTTACCTCATGATAGGTATTATCAATTATCCTTAGCGATAAAAGGGACCGTGTCTCCTTTTAAGCAGGTTACGCGTGACTATGGTCAACGTTTTATCTCATACTTAAAGTATTGCGCCAACATGGCAGTTAGTGAGCATCGGCGACCCCAGCTAGGCGCTTTTAAATTTAGTTATGCTCACCAAAAGGTCAATTTACGCTTATCAAGTGTTGGTGATTACCAAGGGAGGGAATCATTAGTTATTCGCTTTATATATCCCCTTAATAATATTAGTTTTAATTTTTTAGTCCCTCACCAGTGGGAAATATTACAGGAATATCGTCAACAACGAGGTTTAATTCTTTTTGCTGGGCCAATGGGGGCTGGTAAAACAACTACCATGTATCAGCTTGCTCGACAGTTATTACCGAAACAAATTGTACTAACAATTGAAGACCCCGTAGAAATTAATCATCCGGGATTTATCCAATTACAAGTAAATGAATTAGCAGGGATGGACTATGAAAGTTTATTAAAATTGGGATTACGACATCGCCCAGATGTATTTATCATTGGGGAAATCCGTGATTCACAGACAGCAGCTATGTCTGTCCAAGCTGCATTAAGTGGTCACTTAGTTTTGGGAACTATCCATGCTCGAAATGCTTATGGGGTTGTTTCTCGCCTTCAACAATTAGGGATAGAGTCTTATCACCTTCAGCAAGTATTAACAGCGGTATCTTATCAGCGTTTAATTCCGTTGGTGAATGGAGAACAAGCCATCTTATGTGACCTGTTAAATCGGCATCAATTTAGTGATTTACTCAATGCCACCAAGAAAGGGGGAATGTCTGATGAATGGGCAAAAGCTCTTCGGCAGGCTGTGGAAAATGGAGAAATTACGGAGAATACTGCACGTCAATACCAGCAGGGTTAAATTCAACCATCAGCAACAAGCAAATTTTTTCCTTCTATTAGCAGATTTGTTAAGTGTTGGCTTTTCTGTTAGAGAAGCACTTGGTTTTATCAAGGCTGTCAAGCCGAAGCTAGCCCCTTGGATTGTTTCTATAGATAAACGAATGCAAAAGGGAGCGAGTTTTGCCCAGAGCCTACAGCAAGAAGTAAAAGACGACTTATTTTATCAATTACTATTAGCAGAAAAACATGGTAATTTAACAAAAACATTAAGTGAAGTAGGAAAGTTGCTTGCAGCTCAGGAACGTCAACGAAAAAAGTTATTTAGTCTTCTGCAATATCCGCTAATTCTTTTAGGGATGTTAGGGGTAGTGATCTGTGGACTAATTATGTTTGTCTTTCCAGAATTGAAGGTATGGCAAGGTGAGGGGCAGAATTTTTCGCTGATTCACACGATTGCATTAGGAGCAACTTATCTTTTTACCATTATCATTGTTAGCACTGTCTTTCAGTGGCTAAGATGGCATCAAATGAACAAGGAACAACGGCTAATCAAGATTTGTACAATACCAATAATCGGTAAATGTTATTGTTATTATTTTCAATATTATTTAACTAGTATATTAGGATCAATGTTGCAACAAGGATTGTCGTTGGCTGAAATTTGTGAAATTACCCAGAGCTTTGATAGAAAATCAATTCTTTATATTTTTGGTAACAAAATAATGACTACTATTCAACGTGACGGAGATATTTCAGATGTGGTGACTCATTATCCTTTTCTTCCTAATGAGTTAATCATTTTTATGAATAAAGGAGCGACCAGGGAAAATATGGGACGGGACTTAATTGTTTTCGCAAATTTAAAATTTAAGGCCCTCACAACTGCAATTGAACATTTATTGATTTTTGTTCAACCAGTTATCTTTAGCATTATTGCAATCATAATTGTTATTTTATATCTTAGTATCTTATTGCCAATTTATCATTCATTCCAAGGAGTTTATTAATGAAAATTTTAAAGAAAAAACAATCAGGCTTCACCTTGCTCGAAATGTCAATCGTCTTATTTATTATTAGCTTGTTAGTATTAATTATGTTGCCAAATCTTTCTCAACAACGAAAACGTGCTAATAGTATTCACGGAAGGGCAATGACTTCTGTAATTCAGACCCAAATTGATGCATATGAAAATGAAAATGGAACTGATAATGTCAGTTTAGAAGAGTTAAATAAAGCCAATTATCTGACTGATGCACAAGTTCAGCAGGCCCATCATGAAAAAATTGTAATTGTTGATGGGAAGGCAATTCAGCGATGAATTTTCGTGAAGAAGGGTTTACGTTTCTTGAAGCCATTATTGTTTTAGGAATAACGGCCCTCCTTTTACTAATTACAATTCCGAATTTTACAAAGACGCGTCAAAAACTAGCTGAAGAACAATTTTGGCAATCGTTGCGTCAAAATTGGCAGTGGGCGCAATTAGAGTGTGAGAGCAAACATCAATTTATTGTGATTCGCTACGATAAAAATGGTGAAATGATTACTTTTCGCATAAATGATCAAACAAGAGAAACAAAAGAAATTCTTATTCCCTCGACACTGAATGTTGAGTGGTTTGGTGAACTTTATCTTACGCCAAATGGCTATACGCGTCCCTGTACCCAGCGTTTTAAATCATTAATCGATGGCCGTTATTACTACATGAAGATTCAATTAGGATGGGGAGGATACCGAATTGAGAAACGCTAAAGCAAAGGCATTTATGATGGCAGATAGTTTAATTAGTTTACTTGTTGTAGCAATGGGGATAAATTTATTTTTTATTTGCGAAAAACAATTGTGGTTACAAAATAGAAATCTTCAACTAAAAATGGCCGCAACGAGGTTAGGAAAAGAGGCTAGTGATTTATATGTGGTTAAAAAGCAACCAGTTATTTTAAGCCGTGGTGATTTAACCGCAAAAGCAACGGTCCAAAGGGTAGTTGTTTATAATAACGAGCGATGCCTTTGTCGGGTTGAAAAATGAAGAAGGGGGCCTTTACTTTAATAGAAGCAACTTGCGCATTAATTATTTCTTCATTAGTGATTATCAATATAAGTTTAGTTACTACTAGCATGAGACAAGTAGGTAAAATGAACTTAGAATCAACGATCACTTGGCATTTGTTTTTACGGGAATTAGAGTCGATCAATCATCGTTTTGAATTAATGGAGGTTCGTGATAATTGGTTATTACTGTACAGTCAGACAACTGATCAAAAGTATGAATTAAGAGAAAACCATGCTCTATACCTAACGTGTCAGAATAAAGGTGGTTATATGCCATTGTTAGATAAAATTAAGAATCATGAATACTCGTTTACGCAACTTGATTCCCAACGAGTATTGATTAAGGTGACAAGGAAGGATGGAGAGAAAGCAAGTGCAATTGTTAAGTTTTATCCACCAAAATAAAAAAGAGGGTTCTATTTTATTTGTAAGTATTGCCGTCCTACTTATAATTAGTTCAGTTTTATTGTTTCAATATCGTTATTATCAGAATTATCAGGAAATGGGACGTGACCTTTGTTCAATTTATATTGATGGAATAACAGATAATCTAAGAGACCGATAGGAGTGTTATCTTGAATTTGCTAGGAATAATAGTTAAACTAATAAAGTAATGATTGTATTATTTGGAGGCGACTAGCACTGACACAGAAAACACCACAGCAATTATTTGAGCTTTTTGATAAGGCCACTGAAATTTTACAAGCAGTGTTAAATTGTTCATATTTAGATGCGCTATTAGAAAACGCAGAAAATATTATTGACAATAATACTGTTCGTGTTGATGACGGGGTTCCTGATAAAAAAACTGTAAATGAATTGCAGAAAATATACCAAGAATTAAATTTGCAAAATGTGAAGCCAGAAATTATCCGGCAAATTATTCAGCTGAGTTTTTTGAAAGTAATTCGAAAAGACGCAATTCAGGCTAATCATCAAATGACTCCTGATACAATTGGCTTAATCATGGCTTTCTTAATTGAAAAGGTTACAAAAATCAAGGAGATTAAGACTGTTTTTGATCCAGCCGTTGGGACGGCTAATTTATTAACGACTGTGATGAATCAGCTTAAAGTAAATGGAGATAAAGATATCGTTGGTTACGGAATAGATAATGACGAAGATATGTTAGAAGTTGCGAGCGTAAGTACAGAATTACAACACCTTAATGTAAAGTTGTACCATCAAGATGCTGTAACTGCTTTGGATATTCCTCAATGTGATTTAGCTATTTCTGATTTGCCAATTGGTTACTATCCGCTTGATGAAAACGCCAAAAACTATCAAACACGGGCTAAAGAGGGGCATTCCTATGTTCACCATTTGTTAATTGAACAATCTATGAATTATCTTAAGCCTGGTGCATTTGGAGTATTCTTAGTGCCTAGTAGCTTGTTCCAAACTAAAGAATCACAATCATTTGTTAAATGGATTCAGTCTGTTGCTTATTTACAAGGACTTATCAATTTACCAGCAGAACTTTTTGCTAATCCGAATGCGCAAAAATCAATTTTATTATTGCAACGTCAGGGTGGAGATAGCAAACAAGCAGCTAAAGTTTTGTTGGGTGAGTTTCCTTCATTTAAGGATAAAGCAAAATTCGCTTCATTCATGGATGATATCAGTAAATGGGTAACAACGAATTTACGTTAAAGGAGAAAAGTCAATGTCAAAAACAATTGCAGTTAACGCTGGTAGTTCAACACTTAAATTCAAATTATTTGATATGCCAAGTGAAGATGTAGTAGCTGAAGGTACGATTGAACGTATTGGTGAGAAAATGGGTCATGCTAAGATTAAGTATGGTAATGGTCAAAAGCATGAAGAAGATAAGCCATTTGCTGATCATGCTGCCGCAGTTAATTACTTGTTAGATAAGTTAATTGAATTAAAGATTGTGGCAAGTTATGATGAAATCACAGCAGTAGGTCACCGAATCGTTGCCGGTGGGGAATTCTTTAAGGATTCAACAATTATTGATGATGATGTTATTAGCAAGATTGATGAATTGGCAGAGTATGCCCCACTCCATGAGCCTGCAGAATTAGTTGGCATTAAAGCTTTCCGTAAAGTATTGCCTAATGCATTTGCGGTTGCTGTTTTTGATACATCATTCCATGTTGATATGCCAGAAATGAATGCATTGTACAGTGTGCCTTATGATTGGTATGAGAAGTATGGTGCTCGTAAGTATGGTGCTCATGGTACCAGTCACCGTTACGTATCTGCACGTGCTGCGGAAATGTTAGGAAAACCAATTGAAGAACTTAAATTAATCACCATGCATATTGGTGCGGGTGCATCAATCACTGCCGTAAAGAATGGTAAATCATTCGATACGTCAATGGGCTTCACGCCTGTTGCAGGAATAACAATGGCAACTCGTTCAGGGGATGTTGATCCATCATTAATTGCTTTTATGCAGGGTAAATTAAACCTATCCTCTGATGAGATGATTGATATTTTGAATCACAAGTCTGGTTTACTTGGAATTTCTGGTATTTCACCAGATATGCGTGATATTCTTGCAGCCGCTGAAAAGGGTGACGAACGGGCACAACTTGCATTAGATATTTATGTTAACCGCATTGTTCGTTACATTGGAGCATATATTGCGGAAATGGGTGGTGCAGATGCTATTGTCTTTACTGCTGGTGTTGGTGAAAACAGTGTTCCAGTACGAAAGATGATCACAGATAAGCTTGACTACTTTGGCATTAAGATTGATCAAGAAAAGAACAATTGCCATGGTGTTGAACGTGACCTTTCCGCTGATGATGCAAAGATTAAGACATTGTTAATTCCAACTAACGAAGAATTAATGATTGTTCGTGACATTGAACGTTTAAAGAAAAATAACTAAGCACTAAATAATTCGCCAAAAGATGACTAGTTGACAAGAAATATTTGTCTCTAGTCTCTTTTTATTTTAGAATTTAAGATAACTATATTGCCCTTTTAAGAAAGAAGATTCTCTATGAAGTTTTGCACGTCAGATACTCATTTTTTTCATGATAGTCTCCTTGGTACAAATAAATTTGCACCAAGGCCATTCAATGATGTCAATGAGATGAACCAAACGATTATTGATAATTGGAACAATAAGGTTGGTGAAAATGATATTGTTTATCATTTAGGAGATATTGCTCTGTACTTTACTAAACCTCAACGAGATGCCTATCAAGCAATTCTTGAGGTATTATTACAGTTACATGGGCACTTAATATTGGTAAAGGGAAATCATGATAATCGCGCCCTTTTTAAGTATCTAGAAAATAATAATTATGAGTTTAATGGACTTCCTAAATTTCAGTTTCATGACGTGGGGGTACTATTAAAATATAATCATCGTCAATATTACTTAACTCATTACCCTCTTATGTTAGGAATAGCACCGCAAATTATTAACCTTCATGGCCATATTCACCATTATTCTGTTCCCATTAAAGAAAATATAAATGTAGGTGTGGACGCTCCTGAATTAGACTATCTCGAAAATAAGCCTAAGTTTGGAGCACCGCTGAATTTTCATGAAATAGAAGAAATCGTAGCGAAAAAGGCTATGAAGTATCCGGGGCAAAAATAATCAAAAGTCAAAAGAAGGTGAAAGAGATGAATAGAGCTAAGATTCAAGATTATATTGATCAGCGTGAAGAGCAGCGAGCTTTAATCTATCATATTGAAGAAAAAGACCAGACACATTTTACCGTTAATGGACATCCCTACGAATTAGTAAAGGACTACCGTGACGGTTTTAATTCAGAAAAATTCGCAGAACGGTTTAGCAGTGTCCTAAGTAAATATGACTATATCGTTGGGGATTGGGGATATGACCAATTACGCTTAAAAGGTTTTTATGATGATGATAATCCCTTATTTGAACCAGAATTGGGCACTGATACGATTGAAGATTATTTATTTGAGTATTGTAATTTTGGTTGTGCGTATTTTATCCTTCACAATGATGATGTTTGTATTCCACGGCACAGTTACCGTCAGCATCGAAAGAAAACTACGCCAGTCATTCATGAACGGCGGAGGCAGGTTAAACAACCGAACGTGCGTCAACGGCATAATCAGCGTGCAGAACGTATAAAAAACGGTCACCGTCAAAAATTTGTGATTCATCAACGAAAAAAGAGGAGCTAAGGTAAACGATGAAAGATTATCAAGGATATTTTATTGATTTAGATGGGACTACTTACAGGGGGAAAAAGCAAATTCCAGCAGCCGGAAGATTTATCAAACGACTGCAAGCTGCCAAGAAAGAGGTCCTATTTGTAACAAATAATAGTACCAGAACACCAGATTTTGTCGCTGAAAACCTCCGTGAAAATCATAATATTAATGTTACGGCGAAAAATATATACACAACAGCAATCGCAACTGCTGACTATTTACGGTCAATAGCGCCAGTAAAAAGTAAAATTTATGTTATTGGTGAGTCGGGATTAAAGTTAGCTTTAGAAAAGCGAGGGTTTATCTTGACTGATGATCAACCTGAATATGTCGTTGTCGGATTAGATACGAGTGTTACTTATGAGAAACTTGAAAAAGCAGTTTTGTTAATTCGAAATGGCGCTAAATTTATTGGGACCAATGCTGATAGTAATTTACCTAATGAACGAGGGATGGTTCCTGGCGCAGGTTCGATTGTAAAGCTAGTAGAATATGCAACTCAAGTGGAACCTGTGATGATTGGTAAACCAGAAGCGATAATTATGAAAATGGCACTTGAAAGGGTTCAACTGCCTAAAGAAAAGGTAATTATGGTCGGTGATAACTATCACACTGATATTGAAGCAGCAATTAACGTCGGAATGGATAGTTTATTAGTTTATACTGGTTTATCACGCCCAGAAGAAGTTATAAAAGAAAAAATCCAGCCAACATATAAGGTGAATAATCTTGATGAATGGGAAATTTGAACTTATTCAATGGGGGAGAGCAATCTTAGTGACACTACTTAGTTTAGTTGTTGCAATTAGTATTGCTCTTTTTATCGTTATTAACATTTCACCTTTTTTTATAACAATACCTAAGCATCTTCTAGGATTATCTGCTTCTGAATTAATGGCTGATTATGGAAATGTCATTAAATATATTCAGCTTCCAACACAACGAGTCCTCGAACTAAGATATTTACCAATTGCCCCTTCTGCAGTTCGCCATTTTGAAGACGTAAAATATTTGATTTTATTGAATGAAGCTGTGATGGTGGTTTCGCTCCCGTTGTTAGTATATGGATTAAAAAAACAAAAACGGCAAAATCAACTTTGGCGATTGATCTTACCGTTTCAGATATTATTTATTTTGTTGCTCTTTAGTGGGTTTATGGGGATAACAAATTTCAATGTCCTTTTTATTAAATTTCATTATCTTTTCTTTAGCAATATGGATTGGTTATTTGATCAACGAACAACACCAATCATATTACTGATGCCCGAAAAATTTTTTACAGTACTATTTGGATTATGGTTAGGACTTATATTGATAATCTTACTTTTGATTTGGGGATGGATAAAACTTATGTTAAGCATCTTCTTTAACAAAGCGCGAACGTAGTGCTCCGATAACGGCTGGAATTAACGTAACCACAATAATTGCAAGAATGATGATAGAGAAGTGTTCTTGAACGAAGGGAAGATTACCGAAGAAGTAACCACATCCACAACAAAGTGCTACCCAGATAACACAGCCAATTACACTATAACGAATAAATTGCTTGTAGGGAAAACCAGAACCTGCGGCCGCAAATGGAGCAAATGTTCTAATGATCGGAATAAAACGGGCGAGGATAATAGCCGGCGCACCATGCTTTTCAAAGAAGGCTTCGGCACGTTCTAAACTATCTTTATCAATCAATTTACCAAAAAGTGAATGGTTAGAAAGACTCTTACCAATCTTATGACCAATTAAAAAGTTAAGGGAGTCTCCACCCAAACAGGCGCATAAGAAAATAAAAACAAAAATCCAAATGTTAAGATGATAACGTGGGTCAGCAGCTAGTGCACTTGCAGCAAAGAGAAGGGAATCTCCAGGTAGAAATGGCATTATGACTGCACCAGTTTCAATAAATATAATAGCGAATAAAATTAAATAGGTTGCATCGCCGAATTGATTAACAATCTGAATTAGATGAACATCAATATGTAATATAAAATCAATAAGAGTTGCCAAGGTAATTCTCCTTTGTGTAATTAAGATAATACTGTTAAAGTGTAGCAAGATAGAAAAATGTTGTGAAGAGGCGTTTAAAACTTTTAATAATTTTTGAAAAAATATATTTATTGGTAAATCTAATTAGCCATGTGAGACTAATTCATTCGGAATTTATTAATGGTGAAAGAGCGTCACGCCATTTTTAAAAAGGCTAAATAACGTTTATTATCATAAGTAATAGTAAAGCGAATGAAAAAAATGAATAAAAATTAAAAAAAGTGTTGACGAGGGAGAAAAATCCATGTATAGTAATTATCGTTGTCAAAGCAGTTAAGTGCTGTTGAGATTGTCCAGCAAAAAAGTTAAAAATAATTGTTGACATCTGATTGATGACATGATACATTAATAAAGTTGCTGATTGAGTTATCAATCAAAAGAAATTCAAAAATAATTAAAATTTCTTCTTGACAAGCTGATCTGATACATGCTATAATAAATATGTTGATTGGCTGCTTGATTAGTCAACGGGTAGACCTTTGAAAACTGAACAAAGTTTCGACGAATCAAATGTGTAGGGTCTTCAATCACGATGTGATTTGAAGCAAAACATTTGCGAAGTC
>NZ_JAJGTZ010000036.1 GCF_020784725.1 Limosilactobacillus reuteri | reverse complement strand
CAAGTGTCACGATGGAAGATCAAGAAGCTACAGTTACTTATGTACCAAATGGAAAGATTATTCCAGTTGATCCAACTGGTAACCCAATTCCAGATGTTCCAACCCCACAATACCCAACCGATCCAACTGACCCAACTAAGGTAACGCCAGATGAACCAGTACCAACTATTCCAGGCTACAAGCCAGAAGTACCAACGGTAACCCCAACTGATCCAGGTGTTGATACACCCGTTAAGTACACGCCAGATACGGTAAATCCAAAGCCAGCGGTTGATCAAATTGCGATTGTTAACTACGTTGACCAAGATAACAACAACGTTCAAATCGCAACTTCTGGTGACTTAACTGGTAAGGCAGGCAGTGTAATTAACTACAGTACGGCTGATCAAATCAAGCAACTGGAAGCACAAGGTTATGTGCTGGTAAGTGATGGGTTCCCAGCAGGCGCAACCTTTGATGATAATGCAGATCAAACTCAAGTCTTCACCGTTGTCTTGAAGCATGGTCATGCTCCAGTAGGACCAAACAATCCACATGAACCTGGTACACCAGTTAACCCGGATGAACCAAACGGTCCAAAGTGGCCTGCTAAGGACACTTACACGAAGGAATACACTTCAACGGTCCACTTCGTGGATAACAACGGTAATAAGATGCGTGATGACGATGTGCAAACTTCAACTTGGACACGGACATTAATCATCGACAAGGTAACTGGGCAAGTTATTAACCCTGAGGAAGGATGGACTGCTGATAAAGGGAGCTATAACGAAGTTAAGGTTCCAGTAATCAATGGCTATGTTGCGGATAAGGCTAATGTTCCGGCTAAGGAAACGGTTCAACAAAACCTTGAAGATACGGTTACTTACACTAAGGTTGGAAACATTGTACCGGTTGATCCAAATGGCAACCCAATTCCAAATGTTCCAGCTGTACCATATACCAATGACCCAACTGACCCAACTAAGGTTGTACCAAATGAACCCGTACCTTCAGTTCCAGGAATGACGCCAAACGTTACTACCGTAACACCAACGCACCCAACTGTTGATACGCCAGTCGTTTACACGACGCCAACACCGGTAACTCCTGAGACGCCAGTAACACCACAACCAGATGAACCGGCAACTCCAGAAACACCAGCTACTCCAGAACCACTTCAACCGGCAACTCCTCAAACTCCTGCTGCACCACAAGCAGATACGCCAGCGCCAATGAAGACTGAGTCAGCTGCACCTGCTAAGCAAGAAGCTAAGAAGTTACCACAAACTGGTAATGAAAATAATTCAGCTGCTGCCCTTGGATTAGCTGCATTAGGCTTAACTGGTTTATTGGCTGCAGGAAAGAAACGGCGTAAAGAAGATTAGTAATTCTTTGAACTGTCAAAGATAAGTTATGCGGAGAGTTGTGGTTAATTTGAAGATGGTTTATTGCAATGACTTAACACATAATGCAATGGATAGTGGCTTAACAGATTCATAGCAACAAACTCGAAGCATAAAGGGATAGCAAGCAGAAATGTTTGTTATCTCTTTTTTAATGAAACTTTAATATATTTTTATGAAAAGGTTTTCTTTTAATGTGATTGAGAATGAAATGTTTATTAAATAAGAGATTTGATTAACATTAAAATATCATTAGAAACATAATTGACTTTTAATCCTGAGTCGATTAAACTAACAACAGTCATTAATCAAAAAATAAATCATAAGGAGGCGTTAATGATGGAAAATCGAGTTAGCAATTCTAAAGCTAATGCAACTTATCAAAATTCATCAAAGGTCAAGGAAGTGGCCTATCGAATTTTTGCGGCGGTGGCTAATGCTATTTTGGTCGTTCTAGGAGGCGGACTATTAACTCAAACAATTGGTAACTTGACTGGTATTCATGTCCTTACCTTAATTGGTGGGGAGGCTCAAGCATTGTTAGCGCCTGCTATTGGGGTTGCGGTTGCTTCGCAGATGAATACAAATACTTTAGTTACCTTTGCATCAATGGTAGCGGCTACCGTTGGCTCAAATGGTGTTCATTTTACTGAGACGGCGGTTAAAGGAATGACTGCAACTGGGCAAGTAACCGCGGCAGCAGCGGGAGCCCCAGTTCTTACTACTGGTCAACCTGTTTCTGCTGTTTTAGCGGCGATTGTTGCTGTTCTTGTCGGTAAGTATTTAACCGGAAAGACACCACTTGATATGGTTCTTGTTCCTTTTGGCGCCTTAGCTGTTGGAATCGGTTTTGGTCTAGTGGTTGCGGCAGTTGTTACACCGGCGCTTCTTGCGGTGTCCGCCTACATTGCGCACACGATGCAAGTTTCACCAGTTTTAGGATCAATGGTAATTTCCGTTGTGTGGGCCCTATTTCTGATGACGCCTGCCTCTTCTGCAGCGTTGGCCGTTGCGTTGATGCTTGATCCAATTTCTTCGGCGGCTGCCTTGATCGGTACTACTGCTCAATTTGTTGGTTTTACTGCGATGTCATTTCGGCAAAATAACCTTGGCGCAAATATTGCCCAAGGGCTTGTTACACCTAAAGTTCAATTCCCCAATCTCCTCATCAATCCTTATCTTTTAGTTCCAACGGTTGTTTCAGCAGCTGTTTGTGCACCAATTGCAACAGTTCTGTTTGACTTCCGTTCAACATCGACATTAGGAGGTTTGGGACTAAACTCCTTGATTGCACCAATTGCTTACTTATCACGTGGCTGGGCTCAGTTCAGCACATACATGGTTTTCGGCGTGGCAGTACCCGCTGTTCTTTCAATTGCTCTTTACCTTGTCCTTAAACGCGCTGGCTTCATCGGTGAAAAGCAGTTGCATCTTGAGCTAGTTTAGAAATACCGATCATAAAAAACTGTTTGGCTATTGAAAATTTGAAATAGGCAGACAGTTTTTTATTGATAAAACATACTAACAACTGCTATTGTTGTGATTAGGGAATGTGATACAATAGACAGTGAATGTAAATTATAGATGGTAACTATCTATGATTAACGGCGCGGAACGAAGCCAAAGATTAAGGCTTGCTTAAAGCAAAGTCCCATTAATCGGTAAAAGAGTTCAGTTTTATATGAAGGAGTTTTTATACTATGATTCAAACAATTGATTTGAAAAAAGGTATGGTTTTTGAACGTGATGGTAAGTTATTAAAGGTTCTTCAAATCAACCACCACAAGCCTGGTAAGGGTAACACTTTAATGCAAATGGACATCCAAGACCTCCGTTCAGGTTCAATTGTCCATACTACGATGCGTCCATCTGAAAAGGTTGAACAAGTTAACGTTGACAAGCGTTCTGCTCAATACCTTTATGATGAAGGTGACTCAGCCGTATTTATGGATCTTGAAAGCTACGAACAATACAGTTTAACCCATGACTTACTTGGTGACGACAAGAACTACCTTGTTGAAAACATGAAGGTTATCTTAAACTTTGTTAACGGCGACATCATTGGGGTTGAATTACCAACCACTGTTGAATTAACTGTTGCTGAAACTGAACCAATGATTAAGGGTGCTACTATCGATGGTGGTGGTAAGCCTGCTACGATGGAAACTGGTTTAGTTGTTAATGTTCCTGCATTTATCAAGAACGGTGACAAGTTAATCATCAACACAACTGATGGTAGCTACAAGTCACGTGCTTAATTAATATGGAAGTGGGAAATAACCCCCTCGACAAGGCGGTGGGCTAAGCTAGGACGGTGATTAGCACGGCACGGGCTGATTATCGTCCGTACTTAGACTCGAGCCTTGTGGTTATTTTCCACGTTATCTTACTATTGTTCATAAAAGCAGTTGAGGCTGGAGAAAACAAAAGTTTTCTCCAGCCTCATTTTTTATAGGAGTATTAATATGAATAAGAAAATAGGATTTTTGATGGTCACGGGGATGAGCTTACTGTTAGCGGGTTGTGGAAATCAGACTAACAATAAAGTGGCTAATTCTTCATCGGCATCAAGCAGTAGTTTATTAGTAGCTAAAAGTAATGTGAAAATTAATAGTGATAACATGAGCCCTCAAGAAGCTGTCAGTTTGATTAGTACGTATTGTGGTCTTCGTTATGGCGGAAGTTGGGCCGCCATGGCAAAAGAAGCTCAAAAAGAGGGATTGCAGGTAAATCTCTATCCGAGTTCGAAATACCGATTGAGTGATGGAGGGCAAGGAGTAGCTTACGATGTGACTGCTGGTGGAAAGTCACAGGGATTGGTTTACACTGTTAATAACGACGATGTAAACATCTACCAAAACGTCAAGGAAAATCAAAAAAGTACCAAACTTGCTACGATCTCAAAGTCAGAAATGGCCAATTATGTTAATCAAGAAGGTCAAGGAAAGCTCGTTAATGACTTAGCGGCTAAGGCACAGGTAGTCGATAAGCGCAGTGGGGATAGCAATTCCTCAGCAAGCACCGGTAATTCTGGCAATGATCATAAGTATGGCTGCATTGGTACTATTGATGTTCCGAGTGAAATGCAGGGAACATGGTATTCGGCAGATAATGACTCTGATTCAACCATGACTTTTGGACCTCATTCTTACACATACAGTTATGATGACGATAGCGGAACTACCCAGCTTTACAAGCAGGATCCTCAATTTGGTGAAGATGAAGATAACTATACTAACGAAGATGTTCAAAAAGCAACCAAGAATTGGGGAAAAGTGAGCTATCTAAATATTGATGGCAAACGGTGGTTGAATGTTCGCGGATGGACCCAAAGTGCTGGCGATGGTGAGTCATATGCGGTGAAGACAGAAACCATTGATGGTAAGCAAGTTAAAGTCTTAGTTGTTGGCGGAGGCGCTGAAAACTGGGTAGATGCTGTTTATTATCAATCAAAGGATATGGCGCAACAGAACGCTGATAAGAAGTTTGACGACCTTCATTACCGAGATGATGATTAAAAAACAAAGCGGATCTCGCACTGGTGTTACCAGGAGACGAGACCCGCTTTGTTATTTATTATCGAAATTAGTTATAACTTGTTCATTCTCTAGTTGTCGTTTTGCTCGTAGATCCACGTATTCCCGTTTCAAAAGCTCAGTGCTAGAGATAATTTTAACGGGAGGGAGCTTCGATTCAAATGGTGCAACCGTAGTATTTACAGGCGCCTCAAGAGTAGCTGCTGATACCCGGTGATTGATTAAGAATAGACCGCACAGCAGAGAAACCACAAGAATAACAAAGCGCTTGCCAATCGGTGAGTTAGTAGTACTTTGAAATTTCATAATAAATCCCTCCTCAAATTAAAAGTTATATTGGGTGATTGCTATATATATTATCGACCTTAAAGATAATAGAGAAGAGAATTACCTTAGTTGCTAACAAATATTAACCACCTTAAATTCTTCTTAACTAAATGAACATAGGAAATTTAAGAATAGTTAATTAATTTCATTCTTTAGCTTAACAAGCCAATGGGGGAGGGCTTCGCTTAAGCTATAGCAGGTATCTTGTGGCTAGAAAAACAATCAGTCGTTTGAGGTTAAATTAATTTTTAAGGCGGAAAAGCCGCATGATATTGTAAAACAAGTAGCTAAAATACTGCACAAATGATTAATTTGTTGGTTCAGAAGCAATGGCTAAAAGCTCACCGTCCATCGTCCAGCTTTTAATGGTTGCAGGGATGATAAAATGTTCGCCTTTGTGAAGTGAATATTGTTGATTATCAACGGTTAAAATACCATTGCCATCAATAATTGAAACCTGAGTATAGGGACCATGCTCGTGGGTCAAGCTAGTTTGATCATGGATCTCCCACTTGTAGACGGTAAAGAATGGTGAGTCAGGTTGAGAAATTAAAGTAGTAATTATTGAATTATCATCATGAACGATGTGGGAGATAATTTGTGGTTCAGTAAATGGCACCGTTGTCACGTCTTTTGCTTGTCTTAAATGAAGCTGGCGTAGCTGACCTGTTTTTTTATCTTGACGATCATAGTCGTAGATTCGATAAGTGGTATCAGAACTTTGCTGGGTTTCTAAGACGATAATTCCTTTATTTAAGGCATGGATAGTTCCGCTTGGCACATAGATAAAGTCCCCCGTTTTTACTGGCTTTTTACTAAAGAGTTTCGACCATTGGTGATTATCGATCATCTTAATAAGTTCATCGCGTGTTTTGGCGGTATGGCCATATGTTAAATAAGCTCCCGGTTCTGCATGAATAACATACCAACACTCTGTTTTGCCTAACTCGTGCTCATGTTCTTCGGCGTAAGCATCGTCGGGATGAACTTGAATTGATAAACTAGCATTAGCATCAAGAATCTTTGTTAATAATGGAAAAACAGAAGAGCATGGATTGCCAAATAACTCAGGATGTTGCTGATAAATTTTTGGCAATAGTTGGCCTTCGTATTGACCATTGGTAATGATATTTGGCCCATGAGGATGTCCAGAAATTGCCCAGCACTCACCAATCGTTCCCTCCGGAATTTGGTAACCGAAGTCAGTTGCAAGGTGTCGACCACCCCAAATTTTTGCATGAAAGACTGGCTTTAAAAATAATGGTTCTACCAATGTTATCACTCCTCTTTATGTATCCGCTTACATAAATTATAACATTTTTGTAAAACTTATTTTCCTGACAATAAAAAAAGGCTGTTGAAAAAGCAAAAAAAGCTTTTTCTCAGCCTCAAACTAATAAAATTGAACTTTTTATTGAATTAACCAACCGAGAGGCCATGAGAACCACTCAAAGGCCTTATCAATCTTTCGTTGGTTGATTTTTTTATTGGTTGCTAAAACTTGGAAAGTGACTTTTTCCTCTTTAAAAAGTTTTGGAGTTGGGAAAAAGCCATTGCGCCGATAAAACTTAAGTCGTCGTAACCGCTGTTGGTTATTTGCTGCCTGGGGATTAGGCTGCTCAACATCAAGGGCAAGCGAATCCTCAGGGTAAAGGCGACGAAGCTCATTAATAATCCGTGTCCCATATCCTTGAGAACGGATTTGATCATTAACTGCGAGATATAAAATATAATGCATACCGTGACTGTGAATAACGTAAGCAAATCCAACAAACTGTTCCTGGTCATAGAAGGCCATAAAGTCAGCGCGTTGATACTTACTCTTGATGAGCAACCACGTCCACGGTTCTCGCTCATATTTCGGAAATGCGCGCATATATAATTGTTTAACTTGTTTATATTCTTTTAAACTCAACCTCACGGGCTGTATGTCTAAATCCAAATAATATCACTCCTTGTAGTTAAATATTTTACCAGAAAAGGACTAAATAGACAATTTGAAATCAAACATTTGTTCTGGTATAGTGATACAATATTTAAGAGAGGAATGAGAGAATGGATAAAATCATTACGTTGACCCATCAACAGCGAGAAGATATTTTACAACAGTTAAGACCAAACCAGGTTCAGGCGTTAAGTGAATTTACCCGTTACGCAATGCTTTCGCGTTTTCATACTCACCATTATCTTAAACAAACTGATTGGGAGTTTCAGGGGATGGTAATTGACCCATGGTATCAGCGACAACATGATCACCCTGGGGATAACCTCTATTGTGATTGTGGACGGCGTTTAAAAAATCAATTTATCTTACGTTCTCGTACAAGTGGGCATCAGCTATTTTTGGGTATCTCTCATTTTCAGCAACATGCAAGTATTCCCCATAAAATTGCTAGAGAGATTCAGGCAGGAATTAATGAAATTAACCTGTATATGGATAGTATTCTGTTGGCTTATCAAGCAGGTCGGCGTTTTCCACAAGAGATATTTCAGTTTGTTGTTGACCAGCAGGGATTTAAGAACCGCGAAGGGACGATCCTTTACCAGCGCTGTAACTTATTTAGTCAGATTGACCTTCCACTCCACCAACGCGATTATCAAGATCTGCAAACCTTATATCATCAATTAAAACAAGGAGTTACCCACCGCCTTACCAAAAAAGAGATTAAACAATTACGAGATGATATTGCAACGGATTGGCGGCAGATTGATCAACAAATTACGATGTTTAATTATTTTCTCCGCCAGCACGGACTCGGGGCTCAGGACCTTCATCGGATTAAGAGTAATTCAGTTAATTATGCCTTACAGCGACGGAAAACACGTTTCTTTATTCATGATTATAAGCAGTTTAAGGATGTAACTTTGACTAAGGCACGCAGTCAACTGGCGATTAAATTACGACAGTTATCATTTTATCTTCAAGTATTCCAGCAAAATGACTTAGCGAAAGTGCAGTGTGAACAGGCGCAACAAATATTGATCGCTCATAAGGTGAGCAGCCCTAAATCACACTTTTTTGGGATAAAAGAGGCACAAATTTTACTAAAGAGTAAATATACATTATAATGATGTTGGTAGCGATTTTTAAAAATAAATTGACATTAAAAATATATTTGTCTTTAAAGCTAATAGTGCGATAAATGAATTCAAGGTTATCTTTTGAAATTGCCTTTTGCTCATGTTATAATTTGTGATGATTATTACAATGTTTTGTACGCAGGAGTTGATTAATGATGAATCAAGAAACTAATCATGGTATTACTTATTCTTTAAGTCTTTTGCGCAATGGTGATTACTCTAAAGCTCTTTTCTGGCTAGGAATAAAACCGTTAGACTTTGATGATTTGCACGAATTATTGACTAATATTTCTGATAATCAATTGATAACAATAATTGAGGAATTACAAACCGAATATTTAATTAGTCCGGTTAAAGAAGCTGGTTGCTTTGTTCTCACGACAGGTGGTCAAGAATTTGCACGTCTTGTTATGTCGTTAGGAGTATGGGGACGTCAGCAAATGGATGAAAATGGTGGTAATGATAGCGTTCAAGTTGTTCTCCCCGATTCTTCTATGGAGCAAAAAGAACTATTAAAGTATCGAAATGTGGTTGAACAGTATATTTAGTTTTACTAAAATTCACATGAATAAAAAATAAATTAAGTTAATTACACTAATAAAACAAAAGCCTATGAGAGCATCAATTCTCGTAGGCTTTTTTTGGTAGTTATATTTTTTATGAAAATAAAACCTTATTTCTTGTAATAATTAATATAAATAGTATTATAGGAGTGAATATTAGTGAAAAGGTTTTAATAATCATTTATAGACTACGTGTTTATTATCAATATTTCATTAATAAATTAATTAGCAGTCAAGGAGGAATTATATTTTGCATATTAATAGTGGTGACACGGCCTTTATGATGCTTTGTACGGCAATGGTTTGTTTGATGACACCAGGCCTCGCCTTCTTTTATGGGGGGTTAGCTCGTAAGCGAAGTGTCTTATATATCATGATGCAATCATTTATTTCAATGGGAATTGTTACACTGATTTGGATTTACGGTGGATTTGGTCTTGCGTTTGGAAAAGATGAAGGGGGAGTTATCGGACGGATTTCTGATTACTTTGCTTTAACTAATGTTGGATTAGTGCCAAATTCAGTTCACGCTGCTTCCATTCCTTTTACTTTATTCTTTCTATTTCAGTTAATGTTTTGTGTAATTACAGTTCCATTAATTAGTGGGGCCTTTGCAGAACGACTGAATATGAAAGGGTATATTCTTCTCGATATTTTCTGGACATACCTTGTTTATATTCCAGTATGTCACTGGGTATGGGGTAATGGTTTCTTAGCAAAGTGGGGCTTTGTTGACTTCGCTGGTGGAACAGTTATTCATACCACTGCTGGTTTTGCTGCATTAGCAAGTATTATTGTGCTTGGTAAACGTAAATTAAAGCATACAGGAATGAAGCCAAGTAATTTGATGGCTGCTGCAATCGGGACAGGACTTCTTTGGTTTGGTTGGTTTGGATTTAATTCAGGAGGAGCCTTAAAAGCAGGTGCTCTCTCTACCAAGGCTTTTGCTAATACTGCAATTGGACTAGCTAGCGGAATGATTGTATGGGTCTTATATGCCAAGTTTGTTCGTGGAAAGGCTAATTTTATTGACGTTTTAACTGGTTCAGTTGCCGGTTTAGCTACCATTACTCCTTGTGCTGGTTATATTAATCCTGCTGCCGCGGTCTTAGTTGGTTTAGCAGCTGGGATTATCTGTAATGTAGCTGTTAGTCTTCAAGAAAAGATTGGCTGGGATGACGCGCTTGGTGTTTGGGGAGTTCATGGTATTGGTGGATTCACCGGAACAATCTTAATTGGTATTTTAGCAGATAAAACTGTTAATGGGGTTGCTGCAAGTGGTCACCAATTCTTGATCCAAGCTGGTGGCGTTATCTTAGTTGCTGCCTACTCGTTTGCAATTACCTTTATTTTACTTAAGGTATTAGGCGTAATTACTAATATTCGTCCTTCTGATGAAATCATTCAAGAAGGTCTTGACCAAACGTTGCTTAATGAAACGACATACGATATTGATTAATGCTTTTTATAACTCGTCTCAACGAAAGGAGGCGAAAATGAATTGTTAGGTTGTATATTGCTTTATGTCGGCATGGTACTGATGAGTAATGGTTTCTATGCCGTTGAAGACATAAAGGATAAATCGATTGTGGTTATGAACTTCTTTACTGGTGGCCTCAGTTTAACGCTAAATATTGTTGCGTTGTCTTGGGGAATTATTAACAATAAACCGGCAAGTTGGTTCTATGCCAGTGCCACTGGGTTGCTATTCGCATTTACTTATCTTTATGTAGCTTTTAACACTCTCTGTGATTTTGACCAACGACTTTATGGTTGGTTTAGTTTGTTTGTTGCGATCAATTCAATTCCAGCTGGGATTCTTTGTTTCCAAAACTATGGTGGAAATTGGATGTATGGAATCATCTGGTGGGCCTGGGGAATTCTCTGGTTAACAGGATTCTTGACCAACAATCTAAAGATGAATCTTGGGAAGTTTCCAGGATATTTAGGAATTATTGAAGGAATTTGTACAGCATGGATTCCAGGATTCTTAATGCTCCTGAACTGCTGGCCTAACTAACTCAATTTAGGCAGAAAGGAAGGATATACAATGAGGCTCACAAAACGTGAACAGGAAAAAATGATGATTAGTTTAGCCGGAATGGTTGCTGAAAAGCGTAAAGACCGTGGCTTAAAGCTAAATGAACCAGAAGCAGTTGCCTTAATCACCAGTCGTTTAATGGAAGGCGCCCGTGATGGTAAGACCGTGGGTGACTTAATGAACGCTGGCGCTACTTGGCTAACAAAGGATGATGTTATGGAAGGTGTTCCAGAAATGATCCCCATGATCCAAGTTGAAGCAACATTCCCTGATGGTACTAAGCTAATTACTGTTACTGACCCAATTCGTTAATTCTTAGCATAGATAAAAGGAGGAAACAAAATGGTTCCTGGAGAATACAAATTACAACCAGATAAAGTTCCATACAATGTTGGTTACGATGACATTTCACTCAAAGTAAAAAACGTTGGTGACCGTCCTGTCCAAGTTGGTTCAGAATATCACTTCTATGAAGCTAATGAAGAAGGGCTACAATTCGACCGTAGTCAAGCCTGGGGTAAGCACCTTGATATTCCAGCTGGTACTGCTATTCGGCTAGAAGCTGGTGAAGAGCGGACCGTTAAGCTAATTGATTTTGGTGGTAAACGCCGTGTATTCGGTTTCAATAACAAGGTCAATGGGTGGCTTGATGTTGATAAGAAAGCCGATACCTTTAATGGATACCCATTTGAAAAGAGTTATCCCGAAGAGAAGTAAAGAGGAGGTAAAGTTATGAGTTTTGATATGGATCACGAGCAGTTTGCCTCATTTTATGGACCAACTACTGGCGATAGTGTACGACTAGGCGACACTGATCTGTTTGCCAAGATTGAAAAAGACCTAACAGTTCATGGTCAAGAAAGCCTTTTTGGTGGTGGAAAAGTCCTTCGTGACGGTATGGGTGTTAGTGCTACTGAAACACGTGCTGAAAATCCAATGGTTGCAGATACAATTATTTCTGATGCAATTATTATCGACTGGACTGGTATTTACAAAGCAGATATCGGTATTCGTGATGGTAAGATCTTAGCCATTGGTAAAGGTGGTAACCCAGACGTCATGGATAATGTTGATTTCATCGTCGGTGCAAGTACTGAAGCCATTTCTGGTGAAGGAATGATTGTTACCGCTGGTGGAATTGACTTACACGTTCACTACATTACACCATCAATTGCCCAAGCTGCTTTGGATAATGGTATTACAACCCTCTTTGGTGGTGGTACTGGTCCTGCAAATGGTACTCGTTCAGCTACTTGTAACCCAGGTGCTTGGTATACTCATCGGATGTTACAAGCGGTTGACAATGCACCTATTAACTATGGATTGATGGCAAAGGGTTCTGGTGATCGTCCAGAACTAATCGGCGAACAAGTTGAAGCTGGTTGTGCTGCTATTAAGACCCACGAAGACTGGGGTGCTACTGCAGCCGGAATTGAAAATTCAATTGCTGCTGCTAACAAGTATGATGTTCAATACGCTGTCCACACTGACTCATTAAACGAAGGTGGATTCGTTGAAAATACTATCAATGCATTCGATGGCAATACAGTTCACACATTCCACACAGAAGGTGCTGGTGGTGGACACGCTCCTGACATTATGGTTGTCTGTGGTCAAGATAATGTTCTTCCATCATCAACTACGCCAACTAACCCATATTGTAAGAACACCCTTGACGAATTGTTCTACATGACAATGGTTTGCCATAACCTTAATCCAAAGATTCCTGATGACGTTGCCTTTGCTGAATCACGGATTCGGAAGCAAACTGAAGCTGCGGAAGACGTTCTCCAAGACATGGGTGCACTTAGCATGATGACTTCTGATGCTCAAGCTATGGGACGTGTTGGTGAAGTTGCAATGCGGACTTGGCAATTAGCAAGCAAGATGAAGAAGGTTCGTGGACCACTAGATGGTGATTCTAAGTATGACGATAACAACCGGATTAAGCGTTACGTTGCTAAATACACAATTAATCCAGCTATCTGTAATGGTATTTCCGATTATGTTGGTTCAATTGAAGTTGGTAAGTATGCCGACTTAAACATTTGGAACCCACAATACTTTGGAACTAAGCCAGATATGGTTATCAAGAACGGAATGATCACATACGGTATTGCCGGTGACCCAAGTTCAAGTCTTCCAACACCTGAACCAGTGCTTGAACGGTTCCTTTATGGTGCTGAAGGTCGAGCTGTTAACCACACATGTGTAACTTATGTATCTCAATATGCTTATGATCATGGTATTAAGGAACAACTTGGTTTAAACAAGATTATCTTACCTGTTCATAATACGCGGAGTCTTACTAAGGCTAACATGAAGCTTAACAACTACACTCCAAAGACAATTGAAATTGATCCGCAAACTTACAAAGTAACGATTGATGGTGAGTTGATAACTTGTGATGCTGCACCAACATTGCCATTAACTCAACGCTACTACCTATATTAATCTAATTTAGATTTATCCAGGGGATTGGGAGCCGTGCCCCAATCTCCTTTTATAAAAATATATAAAAAGAGGTTTTATATTTATGGTTTTAACAGAAGTTTATCGTAACGTAGATGATATTCCTAATATTGGTAGTTATCACATTGAAACTGCAATGGTTAAAAGTGATGATTTGATGAAAAATATTCTCCGGGTAAAGACAGATCATGGTAACGAATACGGCATTCGTCTTGATAATGAAGATCAGATTTTAGAGAATGGTTCTGCCTTTAAGCTTGGCGATAAGCAATTACTTGTATTGAGCGTAATCGCTGATGAAATGATTGAGATAACGCCACGTGATATTAATGAAATGGGACTTGTTGCTCACTTCCTTGGCAATTTACACAAGCCGGTCCAAATTAAGGATGGTAAAATTTCACTTCTCCTAGATAAAGTTGTTATTAAAATGCTTGATAAGCATGACATCAATTATGAATTAAAGAAGGTTCAACTAGACCAACCACTTGAGTACCTTGATTTGACAAAGTAAGTAGGGATAGCTAATGGAAAATGAATTAACAAAGAAACTCAACTATCTTGAAGTTTTTCAAATTTGTGATTCTACCTTCCCAATCGGTACATTTAATCACTCATTCGGAATGGAAAATTATTTACGAACTAATGTAATTAAAAAAGCTCCTGAGTTTCGTATTTGGCTTGAGAACTACTATCGTTCGCAATTTAGATTTGGTGAAGGTTTGCTCGTCAAGCTATGCTATGAAGCAATTGATAAGCATGATTTTGACAAGCTTATTGAATATGATGATCAGATTACGAAATCGACTTTAGCAACTGAAACACGGAACGGGACAAAGCTGATTGCCCACCAAATGATTATTTTAATTGATAAAATTTATGGCGATAAAGTTCCGCACCTAAAGGAATATGCAAAGGCGATTGAAGATGGCAAAGCGTATGGAAACCCTGCAATCGTCTTCTCAATGTTTGCTCATTATAAAGGGGTTCCATTGATGGATGCTTTCTTGATGTATGGATATAGCGTTGCCTCCACATTGGTATTAAACGCAGTTCGTGCGGTACCACTTGGTCAGCGTGAAGGACAGGTTATCTTAAATGACTTAATCAAGCTTTTGAAGCCCCTATATAAGCGTGTAATGAAACTTGATGAATCTTACCTTGGCGCTAATGCTCCTGGTTTAGAGATGGCACAGATTAATCACGAAACACAAGAATCACGATTGTTCATGTCTTAATTATTTTGGAAGGGAAGTTAAAATTTATGAAACGTGCAGTACGAATTGGTGTTGGTGGTCCTGTTGGGTCAGGAAAAACGCAATTAATCGAACGGCTTACCCGGCGGATTCATAATGATTATAATATTGCGGTAATTACTAATGATATTTACACAAAATGGGATGCCGAATATATGGCTAAAAATTCAGTTCTTGATGAAGATCGGATCATTGGGGTTGAAACAGGTGGTTGTCCTCATACTGCCATTCGTGAAGATGCTTCAATGAATATGGCCGCTGTGGAAGAATTAGAACAACGGTTTAATAATGACCTTGACCTAATCTTTATTGAAAGTGGTGGAGATAATTTAGCTGCAACTTTCAGTCCAGAATTAGTTGACTTTTCAATCTACATTATTGATGTAGCTGAAGGTGAAAAGATTCCACGGAAAGCTGGACAGGGAATGATTAAGTCTGACCTCTTCATTATTAATAAGACCGACTTAGCTAAATATGTTGGTGCTGATCTTGACCGAATGAAGAAAGATTCAGAAAAATTCCGGAATGATGGCAACTTCCTCTTTACTAACTTAAAGAAGGATATTGGTCTTGATGGGGTTGTTGACTGGTTGAAGAAAGATGTATTACTTGAGGACTTGGAAGATGAAAAGTAAAGATTATGATGGCATGATCGACCTAGAATTTACTCATACGAAAGGCCGCGACTTTGCTAAGCGTACTTTCCGAAAGGGTAATTCATGGTTATCATTTTGCCAACCCAATAAAGATAACATTCCATATTACTTTCTCATAACAACAGGTGGTGGATATGTTGAGGGTGAAAAATATCATCACCAAATTACATTAGATGATAATAGTCACGCTATTGTAACTACCCAATCACCAACTTATGTTTATAAGTGTGAAAATCATCAAACGACAACTCAAGAGGATGATTTTCATCTTGGCAAAAATGCGATCTTAGAATTTTACCAAGATGAGACAATTCCTTATAAAGATGCATGCTATCATCAAAAAACAACAATCGAGATGGAGAAGGGTGCTAAGTTGATTTTAACTGATGGCCTTTCCAAGGGATGGTCACCAGATGGAGCACCTTTCCAATATGATGAAGTAGGTTTACAAACCAAAATTAACTACGATGGTCAGTTGGTTTATAACGATTATTTGTTGGTTGATCCAGAATCTGATCCAATGCAGGAAATTGGTTATTTTGAAGGTAAATTAAACTTCAATTCGGTTGTCATTATTGATGAAAATATTAGTCAAAAGACAGTTGAAGAATTGCGGAAGTATTTGGAACAGTTCGAGGTTAATATTCACTACGGCATTTCTCTACTTGAAAAAGATGGAATGGTGCTGCGGTTATTGAGTGATAGTGCTTTTGAAAATCACAAATTAATGTGGCGCTTCATCAGTTACTATCGTGAAAAGATTCTTCACTTCTCTGAACTCAACTTACGGAAGAGTGAACACCTTGAACGCGAACAAGCTTAAAGCAGGTAAATAAGAATGAATATTATTGTTACAGATTTGCTTGCAGCCGGAGTTGGTGCATTTTTTGGTGGTGGGTTGCGAAGCCTGCTATCAGATGTATTAAATTCTGACTATGACCATTACCGGTGGGGAACCATTATGGCGAACCTAATTGGGTCGTTACTGATTGGTGTCTTTGCCGGAATGGTTACTAGTGATGAGCTGCGAAATACAATGAATGTTTTGTTAGCAACTGGCTTTTGTGGTGGACTAACTACTTTTTCTACATTTTCACTAGAAACTTTGAAATACTTCAAAAGTGGTAAAAAGCTTTTAGCCTGGACTTATTGGGTAGGAAGCGTAATTGCCTGCATTTGCTGTGTTTACTTAGGATTATGGTTCCACTCGTGGTTGTAGAAAGGAGTTAGTAAGATGACCAATGGTTTGAAGTTACTAGTAATTGGTTGTGGCTGCTTTTTCGGTGGCGTTCTCCGTTATGCCTGTGAATTAGTTTCAGATTTATGGATTAATCCACCCTTTGCTGATCCATTAGCAGTTTTGATTGTTAATGCTGTCGGTTGTTTCATTATTGGACTATTTACCGGCTGGGCATTGAAGAAAATTGTACCAAAAGATTGGCATACGATAATTACTACAGGTTTTTGTGGCGGTCTAACAACTTTTTCATCCTTTGCTCAGGGAATTACAGTATTGTTTATGGGTGGTCATATCTGGGTTGGAATTTTCTATATTTTAGCCGATATGATTTTAGGATTGTTTGCAGTTTACGCTGGTCTTTTCCTAGTAATGGGAAAGAATTATGGCGAGGAGTTGTTAAAATAGGTTAAAAGGAGTGGGATTAGTGCATATTCCAGATAATTATTTGAGTCCAGCTACTTGTGCGGTAATGTTTGCAGTTGCTGCGCCAGTGGTTGCGGTCTCAGCGAAAAAAGTAAAAGTGCAGTTAAAAGAACATCGTGAACTTGCGCCAATGCTGGGGATTGCAGCCTCATTATCATTTCTGATGATGATGTTTAATGTTCCAGTACCTGGTGGAACGAGTGCACACGCGGTTGGAGGTACGCTGCTTGCAATCTTAATTGGGCCATACGCGGCTAGTATTGCAGTTACAGTCGCACTAATCTTACAGGCGTTTCTATTTGGCGATGGCGGAATTTTAGCCTTGGGAGCTAATATTTTTAATATGGCGATTATCATGCCGTTTACTGGTTATTGGATTTATAACTTTTTGCGTAAACACCACCATGCAAGTCTAGGAGCGATTATTGGTTCGTATTGTGGTATTAACCTTGCCGCTTTAATGGCAGGGTTTGAATTAGGAATTCAGCCATTAATTGCGCATACGGCGAGTGGTGCACCGCTATATAATCCGTATCCATTAGCCGTAACAATTCCAGCAATGTGTTTTGCCCATCTAGCAGTAGCGGGATGGATCGAGGCTTTCTTTACCTATGTTGTTTATACTTTCGTGAAAAAAGTGGCGCCTGATGAAATTTACAAGAATGATCAGCAAGGAACGCCTAAAAAAGGCTCCCTTAAATATCTGGTATATGTCATTATTGGCTTAGTTGTCCTTTCACCAATTGGGTTGCTTGCTAGTGGAACAGCTTTTGGTGAATGGGATAAGACTGAGTTACTTCACCGCTTAAAATTAGAACATATTTCAAGTTCAGTACCTGCAGGGATGAATCATGGTTTCAACTATACAGCATTGTTTGGTGACTATACGATTCCCGGAACAAGTTTGCCAATTGGCTACATTTTAAGCGCGATCACAGCAATATTAATTTTCTTCTTAATAAGTAAGGTGCTGATGGCAGTCTATGGTTCAACAAACAAAGCCCCAAATAAATAACCAACCTAAAAATAAACCAATAGAAAAGTTACCAGTCTGGTTGATGAATTCAGAGCGGCATCAAGTTCCCCTAACAAAGGGGCGGTTAGTGCAAGATAACTTGAGCAAATTTGCCGCATTGGTTGCTTTTCTTACACGAATTACGCCGGTTTATTCTGCTAAGAATTCGCCATGGGTTCGAATTGTTGAACTGATTGGTTTAACAATCTTGATCGTATTATCATCACAAGTTATGTTTTTATGGTTAATGCTAATCCTGATGTTAGTTCACCTGCTTATTTTGCCTGGATCAGTAATAATTACAATTAGTAAAAAACTTTGTAAATTATTGCTTGTTTCATTAGTTGTCCTTTTACCAAGTTTATTATTACAGGCAAATAATATTGGGTTATTTTTAGCGCGGATTGCACTAATCATGTTAAATATTTCCATATTCTTAAGTATTACTTCTTGGCCGCAATTCATTCAAGGATTGAAACAATTACATTTACCGAATGTCATCATCCTAACTCTTGATATTACAATGAAATATGTTTATACATTAGGTGTTTATATCCAGGAATTATTAAGCAGTATTAAATTACGGACATTTGGACAACACGTAAATCGGCGTGTTTTAGGTGTAATTATTGGACAAGTATATCTATCAGCAAAGAAGCGAACCAGTGACCTTTACCAAGCAATGTTATTACGGGGATATAATAGTAATAATGTTGCGAGTTGGAGACTTAGTTGGAATAAATATGACGTTATTAGTATGGGAGAATTGTTACTAGCAATTGTTGCATACTGCTTAATACGAGGAGTGGTTGCATGATCAAAATAGCTAACGGAGCTTATACTTATGGAACGCAAACGGGTTTTCATGATGTAAATATCAACGTTAATCGTGGGGATGCGGTCTGTATCATGGGTCCAAACGGGTCTGGAAAATCGACACTATTGAAAACAATTGTGGGACTATTTAGTTTGGAGAATGGTAAATATACATTTAATGACCAGACGATTGATAAGAAGTTCTTAAAAGATTCAACTAAAACTGGTCCATTTTATCAAAAGTTTGGCTTTGTCTTCCAAAATAGTGACATTCAATTATTTAATACCAGTGTAACTGATGAGATTGCATTTGGTCCCCAACATTTAGGACTTCCGCAGCATGAAATTGATCAACGAGTAAATGATTGTTTGAAACTGCTGAAAATTGAACGGCTACGTGATCGGGTTCCTTATCACCTTTCTGGTGGGGAACAGAAACTCGTGGCGATTGCGAGTGTTCTGGCAATGAATCCTGACATTGTAATTCTTGATGAACCGTTTAATGGTTTATCGCCAAAATATCGGGCATTGATAACGCAGATTGTTAACCAGCTTCATCATGCGGGAAAAACAATTATTATTTCGAGCCACCATTTTAACCAGATTAGATCATTAGTAGATCGGGTTTATGTTTTCTCAGAAGATCATACTATTACCCGGGAAATAACTGCGGATCAACTGGAAGAGATGCCCCGCTTTATTGATTACTTAGATAATTTATAAAATGAGAGATGTTTGTAACAAAAGGGAGCGAGACAGAAGTCACTCGTGACTTCGTTTTCGAGCCCCCGCAAGCAACAATAGGCCTCCAATATTCGGCTTTTTTGCCGAGCGTTGGAGGCCATTGTTGTACTGCGCTAGCTGTCTTTTATGAAAGTGACTTGACTTATATCACATTCCTACTTATTTTAAACAAATTTGTAGCCAAATCCCCGTACTGTGAGAAGGTGAGTAGGGTGTTGAGAGTCATCTTCAAGTTTATCGCGGAGGTGACTGATATGAATGTCAACGATCCGTGAAGTATCAAGAATATCATATCCCCAAACTCCATTAACGAGTTGATCCCGGTTTAATACCTGTCCTTTATGGTCAACTAAGTAGGAAAGTAGTTGAAATTCCTTGGGGGTTAACGCAATTGTTTTATCATTTTTAGTAACAGTATAGGTTTCTTGATTAATTTCCCATGATCCAGTAGTTATTACTGGGTCATTTTTGGTTGTATTATCATCAGCCAAGGAATGCATCTGTGGATAGTGGTAAGTCCACAAGCGCTGCTGAATTAGGGGGCGGAAAACACTGGGAAGAAGGGGAAATTCAATTATATCATCAACATGTGCTCGGTATAATTTTCGTTGAATGCGTTCCGTAAGGTGGGGGACCAAAACGGTAATTGGTCCTTGGACTTGCGACCGAATAAGGGTCATGGTAGCAATCGTGGTGTCTAGACTTACCTCCGTCATATCCCACCAAATTCCGCTAATTTGATTTTTTTCTAAGGCTACTACTAAGCCCGTCGGAGTAGTCACGAGCTCATAGGTCCAGTGTTCTTTTTTACAAATAGCTTGTAACTGTTGGACGAGATCGTCTTGCTGGCTCATTAGCAAAAATTTCTTGGTCATAATACTTTCTCCAAAATTTACATAACCTTTACATTACAAAGATTAAAAATTTACATCGACTTGCTATTCTCTATTTGTACCATACGAAATATATGAAAACAACTAATAAACAGGTAGGAATAGTAATGAAAAAAACGATTATCGGGGTTGTTATCGTCGCAATAGTTTGTTGGCTAGGCGGATCATGGGTACTCGCTAAGCAACAACCATCACAAGAAAAAATTACTATTGTCGGCTCAACAGCTCTCCAACCATTAGCTGAAGCAGTTGCAAATGATTACCGAACTAAGCATCCCCAAACCAGCATTATTGTGCAGGGTGGTGGTTCAGGAACCGGACTTAGTCAAGTGCAAGCAGGAGCAGTAAATATCGGATCTGCTGATATTTTTGCTGACCAGCAAGATGGGATTAATGCCAATAAATTAGATGACAATATTGTTGCTGTTTCGGGAATAGTACCAATTGTTAATGAAGAGCTTGGGATTAAGAATTTGACAATGAAGCAGCTTCAGCAAATTTTTACTGGTCAAATTACGAATTGGCAAGAAGTTGGCGGACCGGATTTGCCAATTACAGTTATTAATCGTGCTCATGGGAGTGGAACTCGGGTTGCGTTTGAACAAACAGTATTGAAACCGGGGATGCAGGCAGTGAATGCTCAAGAACAAGATTCAAACGGGACAGTCAAAGAAATTATTAGAAATACACCAGGGGCAATCAGCTATATTGCATTTGCCTATCTTAATGACCAAGTTCAGTCAGTTAACCTTGATGGAGTAGCGCCAACTGCTGATAATGTTACAACTAATAAGTGGCCATTATGGTCATATGAGCATATGTACACGCAAAAACAACCATCCCAATCAACTGCAAGTTTCATTAAATATATGCAAAGCGAGAAAGTCCAAAAGACGCTCGTAACAGAAGCTCACTATATTAGCATTCATGATATGAAAGTTGAAAAAACACCAACTGGGAAAGTAACTGAAAGGAAATAGTACGATGGAAGACTTACGACAACGTTTGACACAGCCCTCTGTTGAAAGTAAGCAGGAAACCTCAGGAAAAGTAATTAGCTATCTTGCAATTACTTTAATTGGGGGACTAGTGGCAACGATCTTAATCTTTTTAACTTGGAAAGGAATTGCTCTTTTTACTGGCAATCACTATTCATTGTGGGAATTTCTAAGTGGGATTAAATGGCGACCAAGTGATCATGTATTCGGGGCTTTACCGATGATCGCTACTTCTTTTAGCGTTACTCTTTTGTCAGGAATAATTGCTTTGCCGCTTGCCTTAGTAGTTGCTATTGCAATCACAGAGATTTTGCCATCAACTGCATATAAGTTTCTCCAACCGACCATCGAATTATTAGTCGGAATTCCATCTGTGGTATATGGATATGTCGGCTTAACAGTAATCGTTCCCTTTCTACGGCGCTTTTTCGGCGGCACTGGCTTTGGGATTCTCGCTGCTACTTGTGTATTATTTTTGATGATTTTACCAACAATGACCTCGATGACAATTGATAGTTTTAGGGCAGTACCTAAACAATATCGCAATGCGTCTGCGGGGCTGGGGGCAACTCGCTGGCAAACGATTTCGCGGGTGATTATTCCGAGTGCCAAAAGCGGGATTTTAACCGCAATGGTATTTGGGATGGCCCGGGCATTTGGTGAAGCCTTAGCCGTTCAAATGGTAATTGGAAACACGACGGTAATGCCGACGGGATTGATGCATTCGGCGGCAACCTTGACTAGTGTTTTGACTACCGGAATTGGAAACACAGTCATGGGGACGATCTCAAACAATGCGCTCTGGTCCTTAGCTTTAATTCTGTTAGTAATGTCCTTGGCCTTCAATCTTTTAATGCGGCTCGTTAGCCGGAAAGGGGTAAAATAATGCGTCCAGAAAAAGCAGATCGGTTGGCAACCGTGATTATTTTAACTTTAACCGGTTTAGTAGGGTTAGTTTTATTTGCCTTGTTAGCGTATTTATTACTATCAGGAATTCCCCATATTTCTTGGCATTTCTTAACGTCAAGCGCTGAATCGTTTAGAAGTGGTGGGGGAATTCGTGATCAATTGTTTAATTCTCTTTACCTGGTTGTTTTAACATTAATCGTTTCGATTCCTTTAGCATTGTGTGCTGCCATTTATTTAAGCGAATACGCACCAGATAATCGATGGACAAACTTATTACGCTTGGCAATTGAAGTTTTAAGTTCACTGCCATCAGTGGTAGTGGGATTATTTGGTTACTTAGTCTTTGTTTTGCAATGGGGGTTAGACTTCTCCTTACTTGCTGGGGCATTGGCCTTAACAATTTTGAACTTGCCAATTTTAACGCGGGCATGTGAAGACGCCCTTCGCCAAGTTCCTTACCTTCAACGCCAGGCCGGATTGGGATTAGGAATGTCAAAGTGGCTAGTAACAACTAAAATTGTTTTACCAGCTGCTTTACCGGGAATTATTACCGGAGCGATCCTAAGTGCTGGCCGTATCTTTGGGGAAGCTGCCGCCTTGATCTACACGGCCGGGCAGAGTTCACCGGCTATTAGCTATACCGATTGGAACCCATTTAGTCCTACCAGTTTCTTAAATCCATTACGACCAGCCGAAACTTTAGCTGTCCATATCTGGAAAGTTAACAGTGAAGGACTGGTTCCAGATGCCCGTGCTGTTTCAAATGGTTCAGTAGCGGTTTTGATTCTAACAATTTTAATCTTTAACCTATTAGCTAGATATATTGGTTATTTAATCAAGCGACGACTTGCAAAGTGAGGATAAAAGAATGGAAAATTCAGTTGCTCTTGAAGTGAAAAATTTACAAGTATTATATGGTGATAAACACGTTGTTCATGACGTTTCAATGAAATTTCCGGCCAACAAGATTACGGCAATGATTGGGGCTTCTGGTTCAGGAAAGTCAACATTGTTACGAAGCCTTAACCGGATGAACGATGATTTAGCAACGGTCAAAGGTGAAATTAATTTTCATGACTTGAATATTAACCAGCCTAAAGTTAATGTTTACCGGATTCGTCAACAAATTGGAATGGTCTTCCAGCAACCGACACCTTTCCCATTATCAATCTACGAGAATGTTATTTATGGATTACGTCTTGCCGGAGTAAAGGACCGGCAAATTCTTGATCAACGAGTAGAGGAGAGTTTGCGCCAGGCCGCTTTGTGGGAAGAAGTTAAGGACCACTTAAAAGAAAGTGCGCTCGCCTTATCAGGAGGTCAACAACAACGGCTTTGTATCGCGCGGACGCTGGCAGTTCAACCAGAAATTATCTTGATGGATGAACCGACAAGTGCCCTTGATCCGGTTTCGACTTCGCAAATTGAAGATACTTTAGTACAATTAAAAGAGAAATTTACGATTATTATGGTTACCCATAATATGCAGCAAGCATCACGTTCGGCCGATTGGACAGCTTTTATGCACCAAGGAAAATTAATTGAATTTAACCAGACGGCGGATATTTTTATGAATCCTCAACAACAACAAACGGCGGATTACCTTAGCGGAAAATTTGGTTAGGAGTGAAAACATGGGAGCAATTTTTGATGATGAATTAAAACGGCTGCGGAGCCACTTCATGGAAATGGGAATCGACGCTAGTGAGCAGATTTATCAAGCAACAAAGGCCTTTACGGATCATGATGCAGACTTAGCGGATAAGGTTTTAACAACTGATACAAAGATTAACGATGAAGAAATTCATTTGGAAAAACAGGCGTTGAAGCTAATGGCATTACAAAATCCGGTTGCAACCGACTTTCGGAAAATTATCAGTATCTTAAAAGCTAGTACTGATATCGAAAGATTAGGCGATTATTCCACCCATATTGCCCGCGCTGCGATTACCTTAAGCAAATTTGAACATCATGAAGACATCGAACAACCAATTGAACAGATGATGATGATTGTTCGTAAGATGCTTGAACGAATCCTCGATGCTTATGTTTATACTGATGAGCAGGTTGCCTATGAGGTTGCCAACGAGGACTTGAAAGTTGATTTACTTTATGTAAAATTACAAAAAGAAATCATGAAAGCACTGGTTAAAGGTGGCGAAGATGTAAAAGCCTATGAAAGCTATTTAGCCGTTCTCCGAAATTTAGAGCGTGCTGGCGACCATATTGTTAACTTAGCAGAATGGATTATTTACAGTGGATCGGGGAAACTGGTTGAATTAAATCCAGGAAAGGCTGATCCAACGTTAGTCCGTCGAAAATTAACTGAAAATCAGTAATTAAATAAAAAGCAATCTCAAAGTCAAAGGATGACATGAGGTTGCTTTTTGATTAGAAAGCTTAAATATAGAGATTGCTTTGTAACTGTGTATTAATGAATATTCTATTTTTGAATCAAACAACAGCGCTTCTAAGAATAATGAGAAACGCTAAAAGAGAATTACTAGGTTAAAAGTATTAGTGATATAAATCTAAGTGATTTAATCAATTTGATAAAGGAAGAAAAGTAGCTATAAAGTAAATTAAATAACTCAAATAATACCCCTAAACTTAGCTAACAGAGTAAAAACCTTCTGCTCCTTTCTATGAAGTATGATAAATAAAGTCCAATGAAATAGTAGTTTATAAATAACTATAAAATCATTGCTGCTGACCGTATGGGGTGTGATCAGGAATAATAAATTCATTTCTTTTAAATGGATTTATTAAAATTTATTTATCACCCTTATATTAGCCTTTTTTTTTTTTTTTCAAGGCCAATTGCATAAAAATATTTATTTTTACAAATTATAATATAATAAGACAGATATAATGAAACTTATTAGATAAAGCAGTGATATTAGCTATAAAATACAGGAGAGAATTTTAAGCGGAGACAGACAGGATAATTTATTATTTCTAAATTCAATTAGAAATAATGTGATATTGTGAGTATAATCACTGCTGGTAAACAAGGTTAAAGGTGGATAAATAAGTAGTTTTTGCGAAAAATGTTTAATTATAAAAAAACTTAGTTAACATATTCACAACAGGTGTGATATAATACGTACAAACAAGAAATTCACTTGTTTTTTAAGTTAGATAAAAGACTCTTCATTGAAACAATGCATCCCTTTATCCAATTAACATCAACAACATTATGTTTCATAGATGAGTTTACTAAGTTAAAAGCCTGATTTTTCCTGCACTGAGGAGATCAGGCTTTTTGTTTATCTTAATAATTTCGGTTTTACGTTTTTAACGTACGAAGATATCTAATAGGAATATCTCTAAATTTAACTATAGAAAAGGGTGATTTTTAAATGAAGATTTCACCTTATTTATTAAGCTTTTAAACTAGTGAACTGCTGAAAAAGTTGTGTTAAGATATTAGCTTCTCCAAAGTGGATGGATTAACCAATTCCTTCATCAGTGCAAAGTCCTTGTTGATGTAAAACCTTCATGATTTCATCGCGCTTAGTATGATGACGATCGAGTTTAGCCCCAGCAATCTGGTTGGTAAAGGAATCAATTCGTCGATTAGCATCGCGAAGGTCATAGTAGGTAGTAACTTCTTGATCATAATCGCTTAAGTCACTGAGCTTGATCTCTTTTTTATAGTTATCATCAAATGCAATGAAGTTTAATGGCAAACGGGGCTTTAGTTGAGGTACTTGATTAGGTACGCCGATTTGTAAGCCTAAAACTGGGAAGGTCATTTTAGGCAGATTAAGGACTTCAATGATTTTTTGCGGATCATTTTTAATCGAGCCAAGGGGAACACCCCCGAGGCCCATACTCTCGGCTGCAACAATTACGTTTTGGGCAGCCATGATTGCATCGTCGAGACCTTGGAAGAAAATATCAGCGGTATGTAAACGACCATCATCTTTGCCCTTTTGGTGCCGGATTTGTTGGTTGCGATAAAGGTCAACTAAAAAAATGAACAGGTCACCATTTGCGCCTACATACGGTTGCTTACTAATTTCCCTAATTGCGGCCCGTTTATCTGAATCAGTAATATGCATGATTGACATTTGTTGCATAAACATACTAGTTGGCGTCTGGCTTGCAACAGAATAAAGAGTATTCAGTTGTTCTGCTGAAAGGTTTACGGGCTTAAATGCCCGAATTGTACGGTGGTTTAATTGATGTTCAATTGTATCGTTTGCCATAATAAGGACTCCTTTATTAGTGAAGAGAGTGAGACAAAAGCTGATTTAGCTTATGCCTCACTCCCTCAGTTTTTAAAGTAAATGTTGTTCTTCCATTAATTCACCAATCCAATTCTTTTTAACTTTCTTAAGTAATGGTTTTTCGATAATCTTTGGAATTGGAAGATCCATTTCTTCAAGCGGCTTTTTATCATTCATGTAATACATGGCTCGCATTAGTTCACGGATATCATAGATCGAATTAAAGACTTCTGGTACCCCGCGATCAACGTTCAAGAGACTATAAACGGCTTCCATCGCAGTTCGAACGGAGTATTCAGTAGTAAAGACGGTATCCCGAGTTGGCGATTCGGCAAAGTTACCAATAAAGGCGAGGTTAGCTGACCCCTCCGGAACAATATCAGGGCGATCGCCTTTTACCCGTGGCATAAAGTAGCTAGTAACGAATGGCATATAGACCGGAACCGTATTAACTGATTCTTCTTTTGCTAAGTCATCAATTAAAGCTTCTGGTACCCCGAGGTGATAAAGCCATTCTTTAGTAATTTCTTCCCCAGTACAGTCAACGATCCGTTTTTTAATGTAATTACCTTCTGTATCAGAATAGAGACCATAAATCCACACAATGGTTTCATTTGGCTTTTGACTCTTAAAGTGCGGTTGACGGTGAATAGTCCAGCTCATCATCCAATTTGAGTCAGTAACGGTAATAATACCACCAGTATTTACTTTTCCGTCGTGAAGGTCACGTTTAGTTAAGCGTTCAATGTACGGTTCAATTTGTGGATTCTTAACGGTAGCAGTTGCAGAAATAAACCAACTACGGTTAGGAATATTTTTACAAAAGACGTCTGGATGACCAAACGCTGGTGATTGTTTAGCAAGGTTTTCCCATAATTTCCAGCTACCGCCGAGGGCCCGGGTTGGTTGCGCTACTTGATGGTGACTCCCATAATTTGAACTTTCCGTGATTGAACCGTTAGTAACAAATACCAGATCATCGTCAGTTAAGTTGATCGTTTTATCTTCGCCGCCTTGCTTAAGAATAATCTTTTTAGCGTGCTTTTCACCATTCTTAGTATCAACTAGGACGTTTTGAACCTGTGTATCATATTCAAACTTAACACCATGATCTTTAAGGTATGCAAGCAATGGTTTGGTCATTGATTCATACTGGTTGTACTTGTTGAATTTAAGAGCAGTAAAATCAGGTAAACCATCAATGTGGTGGATAAATCGCATTGCGTATCGTCGCATTTCTGCTAACGAATGCCACTTTTCAAAAGCAAACATGGTTGACCAATAAATCCAGAAGTTACTCTTGAAGAAGTCCTCCGAGAAGTAATCACCAATCGTTAAGTCGCCGAGTTGGTCTTCAGGGGTAAGGATTAGTTTCATCAATTCCTTAGTTGATTTTCCGAGAAGATACTTGCCGTCAGTGGGAACCTCATTGCCCCGTTTATAGGTTAAGCGACAATTTGAACTGTTTGGATCATCCTTATCTAGCCAATAATATTCATCAAGATAAGATGCTCCCGGGATTTCCAAGGATGGAATTGAACGATACATATCCCACATACATTCAAAGTGATTTTCCATTTCTCGTCCGCCACGAGTGACAAAGCCAACATCGGGGCGATCTTGACCATCTAAGGAACCACCAGCAATTGGTAATTCCTCAAAAATATGGATGTTTTCACCTGGCATTTGGGCATCGCGAATTAAGAAGACAGCCGCAGAAAGGCCTGCTAAACCGGCCCCAACAATGTAAGCGTGCTTTTTATCTATTCCCACCGGCTTACGGGGACGAGCGAATGCTTCATAATTTCCGTTTGAATAATACATAAAAAGGTCTCCTTTCAGGAAAAGTAATCTCATAAGCCACAGTTATATTGTAGCGCTTTCTCTAGATAATTTCCCGGGAAATAAAATAATGGTTTAGAATTTAACAAAAACGCTTATAATTAATTGAGTAATATTAATATGGGGAAGGATAAAAGTGATTGAAATAAATAAACATAAATATACATTTCCTAAAATCCTTACATTTGGGTTCCTAATCGTTATTTTTATGGGAACGATTTTACTCTCCTTACCGTTTGCGACGCGATCAGGAGAAACGACAAATTTTATGACTGCTTTCTTCACTTCAACGAGTGCAACCTGTGTAACAGGGTTAACTCTCGTTAGTACAGTTCATCATTGGACATTATTTGGTCAGATTGTAATTGCAATCTTAATGGAAGTAGGAGGGTTAGGCTTTATGACATTTGCGGTTATGATGTCGCTTTTGGTTCGGCAACGAATGAGAATGTCGACAAGACTGCTAACCCAAGAAGCACTTAATCTTGATCATTTGTCCCAATTGAACGTGGTTTACCTTATTATCCGGCTTTCGTTACTTATCCAATTAGCGGGTGGAATATTTTTGTTTTTTGATTTCTATCCGCGTTATGGACTTGGTAAGGGGATATGGTTTAGTATTTTTCACTCAATCTCAGCCTTTTGTAATGCCGGCTTTGACTTATTTGATAACAGTATGGCAAATTATGCTAATGACCCTTATATGTTATGTGTACTTGCTATTTTGATTGTTGCTGGATCACTAGGTTTTTTAGTATGGAAAGACATCCTCAATTATCCTAAATATCACCGACTATCCTTGCATACTCAATTAGCGTTACGCACTGGTGCAGTCCTATTTATTGTTTCCGTGATTGTTTACTTTATTACCGAGAAGAACTTAGCGCAATTAAGCGATAAATTAAGTGTTTCAAACCGGATTTTCAATACCATCTTTATGGCTATTACTCCACGAACTGCCGGTTTAATCACTTTTCCTTATACTGATTTAAGTGCTGCTGGTCTTGCATTTACTGTTATTTTAATGTTTATCGGTGGAACACCGGGATCAACTGCTGGTGGTGTTAAAACAACAACAATTGGGCTATTGACGATTCAGAGCTTTGCAACCTTGCGTGGCCAACGGGATACGACTTTTGCCCATCGACGTTTTACCCAGGAAAACGTTTATCGGGCATTGACATTATTATTTGTTGCTTTATTTATTTTGCTTGTAGCAATTTTAGTTCTTGCTGAAACACAGGATTTACCAGAACATGATTCATTAGCGTATGTTACCTTTGAGGCGGTCGCGGCCTTTGGTACTACTGGGATTTCATTAGGGATTACAACTAACCTTAATCTGTTAGGGCAACTGATTATTATGTTTTTGATGTTTGTCGGTCGGGTAGGAATCTATACGGTAATGTTCTCAATCTTAAATGCAAGTACGGCAGCGAAGAATTATCGTTATCCAGAGGAGAGTGTGTTAATTGGCTAAAAAAGAAAGTTATGCTGTTATTGGAATTGGACAATTTGGAGCCTCAATATGTGAAGCCCTAGTTCAGGCTGGGCAAGAAGTATTGGCGATTGATTCTAGTGAAGAAGTGGTAAATGAATTTGCGGGGTCAGTTATGCGGGCGGTAATTGCGGACGCGCAAGATGAGGATGCCCTGCGTGACCTTGACATCGGTAGTTTTGACCATATTTATATTTCAATCGGAAAAAATGTTGAAGCAAGTATCATGGCGACCCTGATTGCTAAAGAACTCGGGGCACCAGATGTAATCTGTCGAGCTGAAAATGTTAATCATGCCCGCGTTTTAGAACGAATTGGCGCTGATATGGTTGTTCGTCCAGAGCATGATTTAGCTAAGCGACTTATTTTTCAGCAATTAAACCCAAGCGTAGTGGACTATGTAACGCTAAGTAAAGAGATAACCTTGGCAGAAGTAAACATTAATAATCCGAAGTTTTTCAATAAGACGCTCGATGAACTGGATTTTCGCAATCGTTATAATGTCAATGTGATAATCATTGTAAGTAAAGATGATGAAGTCAATCAGATGCCGCAAGCAAATGATGTTATTCAACCCCACGATAAAATTACAGTTGTTGGGAACTTGAAGGATATTCGTAAATTAAACGATATTGTTAGTTAAAATAATGGGTGAAGAGAATTGATAGCCGGAATTGGGATCGTAATTGTTATAGTTGCTGGGATAATTGGATGGTTGATCTGGCAAAGGCAACAAGTCTGGAAAAAGATAAGTGCTGATTTATCGATAAGTGGGGACGTGCAAATCCTTGACATGAGCATCGGTAATGGAAAAACGTTTATTAATCTTGCCAAGCAATTGACTACTCCAGGGAAAATCGTTGGGGTGGTTACAAATGAAAAGCAGGAACAAAAATTAAAAGAACTGATCAAAGAAGAGGCAGTAGCTGATCGCGCGAAAGTAGAATTGACTGATATTACTAATTTGCCTTTCGCTGGTCATCAGTTTGACTATGTTTTAATTAATAACCTTCAGCAAGTAAAACCAGCAATTACACAGGGACGTATTTTACAAGAAGCGATAAGGGTCCTCGATTTTAAAGGAACCATAGTGATTACTGCTACTACTGTGCAACGTTATCGGCAACTACTGGAATATTGTCGGTTCAAAGATATTAAAGTTGAACAAATGGGTGGACAGCGCGTGATGGTTGCACGACGAAACTAAAATAAAGAAGCAGGGTTTGAACATAAATATCGTTCAGCCCTGCTTCTTTAATTCAGTTGTAAAATGAGATTACTAAAAGCGTCACACCAAAGATAAGAAATTTTTTATATCAAATTACTCTCCCAAAAGTAAATAGTGCCCAGTCTTTTATTGCATCAAAAATTACAACAAAATTTATTATTATCTTACAATATTTGATTGCTTTTTTAAACACTGATAACTGAAAATAAGGGTATTTATCTATTGAGTTTATAATGATAAATAAAAATTATACCAACACTAGCAAGTTCAACCCAGTGACCAAACTAGCCAAAACGTATCCAAGGACGGTTTGCCATGGTGAATTAACGTGTGGTCCCATCAGTTTCTTATTGCCCGTCAAAGCAACAAGGGGATAGAGCGTAAATGGTAAGGCGATACTGAGGACGATTTGCGCATAAATGATGAGTTGTTCAAATTGTTCTTCGTTGAAATTAATCATGAAGCCGATAATTAAGATTGGCACGAGGGTTACAGCCCGGGTAAGGAGGCGCCGTTTCCAGAGTGGGAGGCGAATATTGATAAATCCTTCCATGACAATTTGGCCGGCCAAGGTACTAGTGATAGAGGAGATTAAACCAGTTACCAAAAGGGCAAAGGCAAAGAGCCAACTCATTAATGGGCTTGCTAGAGCACCAACGATATGGGGATTCTTTAGCCCGAAAAAGACATCCTCAAGACTACCGAGACTTGCCGCATGAAAGAAGAGGGTTCCACCAAGGATAAGCAGAAGGGCGTTAACGATGAAGGCTGCAAAAAGGTGAATTAATGAATCCCAGTTAGCAAAACGGAGCGTTTCTTTGACTTGCTTTGGATCATGCTCATCATAGCGTCGACTTTGCGCTAAGGATGAATGAAGGTAAATATTATGAGGCATAATCGTGGCTCCGACAATCCCTAAACTAATTAGTAGCTCACTGTGATTAGTAAAAATTGTGGAACGGGGAACAAAACCGTCCATAATCGCGGAAAATTCAGGGTGGGTCCGACATACTTCAATCGCAAAGATGGCGCCGACAACCAGAATAGCAGTTAGAACGATAAATTCAATTCGGCGGATCCCAAAGTGAAGGAAGAAGAGGACTACTAAAACGTCCGCAATTGTTAATAGCACCCCGATGAGCAATGGTAGTTTAAATAGCATATTTAAGGCGACAGCAGTTCCAACGACTCCGGTTAAGTCCGTTGCCATCATCGCTATTTCGTTGAATAACCACAGGGCGATGCGTAATGGAGTAGGTAAACGTCGCGCGATTGCTTGGGCGAGGTCGGTTCGGGTGGTAACGCCGAGTTTGATTGATAAAGATTGCATGTACATAGCGATTAAAATGGCGGTAAAAAGGACCACTAATAGCTGGTAGCGGTATTGACTACCACCAGCAAGCGACGTTAACCAGTTCCCCGGGTCCATATAACCAACGGCGACTAAAGCACCCGGACCACTATAGGCGAGAAACTTTTGCCAAAATGCACTTTGATAGACATTTGGAACATCAACACTTCCATTGATTTCGTCTAAACTTTTTCGTTCCATTTTTATCCCTTTCGTTGCACAAGATCAGTAATAAACTGAGCAAATTCTGGTGAGTCATTGAGCGAAGGTACCATTACAAGGTTATTTCCGCCATTTTCACGAAAGACCTGATAGTTTTGCACTTGATCTTCTTCTAATGTTTCTAAACAGTCCGCCACAAATGATGGAGCGACGACTAACACATCACGATGCCCGAGTTGTGCCTCATTAAGCAGCGTGTTCCGGAGGTAAGGTTTTAACCATGGCATTGGGCCAAACTTAGATTGGTAAGCCATCTTAATTTGCTTTTCAGGAATGTCAAGACGTTTAATTAGTTCCGCGGTGGCCGCTTCTGTTTCATCACGATAAGGATCACCGTGATTAACCATGGCTGTCGGAATTCCATGGTACGAAATGAGTAATTTGTCATATTTCCCTTTATCCCATGCCGTTTGGATTTGTTTAGCCAATATGTCTAAATAATCTTCTTCGGCCGAGAAACGATCAATTATTTTCGCTTCTGGATCAGCATCCTTTACCTTGTCAATAACCGTTTGAGTTGTACTTTTAGTAAAAAAAGGGAAGAGCGGCAAAACTGTAATATTTTGACATTCCTTTTTCATTTCGGTAATTGTGTCGCTAATTTTAGGCTTGCCATAGGTCATTGCCATTTTGACAACCCATTCCGGCATTAATCCCTGAACCTTAGCAACCAACCGTTCTGTGTAGACAATCAATGGAGACCCATCTTTTGTCCAGCAATTACGATAAAAAGTCGCTGATCGCCATGATCGCGTTGGAAGAATAATCCCACGAAGGAGTGGCTGCCATAATGCTGGGGGCATTTCAATAACATTCCGATCACTGAGGAATTCCTTCAAATAACGTTTAACGTCGGGAGTTGTTGGCGTATCGGGTGAACCGAGATTGACTAATAGTAGTCCATTCTTTTTCATAGGTATCGCTCCTGCTTTATAAAATAATTCTTTTTTATTTTACACCTGTCCATATAAATTTTCTTGACAACTTACTTTTAACTAGTTATTATTACTGTAATTTGAAATACGAGGAAATTACCAATGGAAAACAATTATTTTGTTAACGCAAATATTTGTTGTTGTGAATCGCGTCTTATGCGACTCACTTTTTGGTATACTCATTTTTAATTGAATTACTATCAAGTTGATAACACATAAGGCGCAAATCCAAGATTGTTTCTTGAGTTTGTGCCTTTTTTTATACTCTGAGGAAGAAGGAACTATTATGTTAGTTGAAAATACTTATGATTTGATTGGTCACACCCCCTTGATGCACTTGCCAATGAAGACTCCGAATGACGTTAATATTTATGCTAAGCTCGAAATGTTTAACCCAGGTGGCAGTATCAAGGATCGTTTGGGGATGGCGCTAATCCAGCGAGGAATGGAAGAAGGAAAAATAACAGATACAACGACAATCATCGAGCCAACTGCTGGAAATACAGGGATTGGAGTCGCTTTAGCAGCACTAAAATACCATTTACCAGTTAAATTAGTGGTACCAGAAAAGTTTAGTTTTGAAAAGCAAACATTGATGCGTGCGTTGGGAGCCGAAGTGATTAATACTCCAAGTGAAGAAGGGATCAAAGGAGCAATTGCGGCCGCCAAAGAATTAGCTGCTGAAATCGGGGATGCTTATGTGCCTTTACAATTTCAGAATCCAGCGAATCCTGATGTTTATCAACACACCTTGGGACCAGAAATTTTAGCTGATCTTGCTAATAAACCGTTGGCGGCTTTTGTAGCAGGGGCAGGAAGTGGAGGCACTTTTGCGGGGATTCAAAAGGCACTCCAAGATGCTTACCCAGAATTGAAAGGCTATATTGTTGAACCAGCCGGATCGATTTTAAATGGTGGCCCAGCCCATAGTCACCGTACAGAAGGAATTGGAGTGGAGTTTATTCCACCGTTTTTCAAGGACTTAGATTATACCGGGGTAAAAACAATCAGTGATGAGGATGCATTCTATTATGTTCGCTGGGTTGCTAAAAATCTTGGCCTCTTTATTGGTAGCTCTAGTGGGGCTGCGCTTGCGGCAAGTTTAGAAGTTGCTAAAGAATTGCCACACGGGGCTAATTTAGTCACGGTATTTCCTGATTCAAGCGAGCGTTACCTCAGTGAACATATTTATGAGGAATAGGATATGAATATCTTTCATTTCATTACGGATCGTTCATACATTAAAGAAGAACAACAACGCAATCATTTTACGGTTAACTGGTTAAAAATCTTTAATTGGCATCGTTAATTCATTTTAGCTATCTATTAACATTCAATGTTTCTATTTCTAATCTGGTCGAATTATCACTATAATTAAGTAAGAAAGGGCGGGATCATGATGAAGATTGTTGTATTAACAGGAAGTCCCCATCATCCAGGAACTTCTGAGCAATTAGCAGATGCCTTTGTTAAGGGCGCTACTGAAGCAGGAAATGCCGTTTATCGCTTTGATGCTGGACGCCGGACCGATGAATTTTCAATGATTAAATTGGAAGACAATCATCCCGGACAAGAAGTGGCGATTGAACCGAATGATGTTATTACTAATGAAGTAATGCCTAAGCTGTTAGCGGCAGATATGGTAGTCTTGGTTAGTTCATTATATTATTATGGGATCAATGCAGCACTAAAAGCAGTAATTGATCGTTTCTACAACTATAACCATGAACTCCACGGCGGAAAGAAAGCTATTACTTTAGTGAGTGGTTATGGACAAGAAGATGCCTTTGCATCACTTAACTTATATTTTAAGCAATTACTTGAATACATGCGTTGGGATAAAATAGGAGAGGTGCTTGCAGCTGATTCTTGGAATAATCAAAAATTGGCTCAACACGTTGAAGAAGCTTATCAGCTGGGAAAGGCACTTAAATAGAAGACTATAAATAAAAAGCGTTAAATTTGAAGGAAAGGCTATATGCCACTAAAATAAATCCTCAATCTTAACGCTTTTAATAATTAGAAGAATAATTTACTCATAATAATCATGAATACTAATAAACAGGTTGAGCTAATCACAGCTGCACCAAAAACAGCCCCTCCGCGTTTGAAAATAACCTTAAAGTTTACTGAAACACCTAATGCAGCCATTGCCATTCCTAAAAAGATATAGGCTGCTTGCACAAGGGCATCGAGAAAGGCTGGTGAGAATGGAAGAAAGGTTCCTAGCACACTAGTTAAAATAAAACCACCGAGGAACCAAGGGATTGGTAATTTCTTTGGTTCTTTAGTATGGTCTTCTTCACTTTCAACTACAAGGCGGTGTTGGTACCAGTAACCAACAATTAAAGCAACAGGTGCTAAGAGAAGAACTCGTGAAAGTTTCATGATAAGGGCGTTATCTAAACTTGCCTCACCAAAAGCTCCTCCGGCTGCAACGGCATGCGCAATTTCGTGTAATGAACCACCAGCAACAATACCAAACTGTGGATCAGTCAGCCCGAGAAGTGGTTTGATTCCAATTTCAACTAAAGTAAAGACTGTCCCCATTACACAAACAACAGCAACAGCTAATACTTCATTTTCTCGTTTGCGCTCCTCATTGTTAGTTTCAATTTGTGGTGAAACCCCCATTACGGCAGCCGCTCCACAAATACCACAGCCGCAAGCAGAAAGGATAGCTAATTCATCTTCTGCGCCAAACTTTCGACTCAGCCAATAAGTAAGGACAATCGTTCCGGTAACGCCAATGGCTGCAACCAAAATAGTCTTAACACCAGCGGCAGCAAGTTTTTCTAGGTTTAAGCGAAAACCAAGAAGAATAATACCAAGCCGTAAAAATTTGTTAGAAATAAATCCGATGCCACCTTGAGCCTCATTGCGCAAGCTAGCAGGAGTCAACTGCATTGCAATACCTAATAGCAAAGCAATAACCAGTGCCCCAATCAAGTTGATATAAGGAAGTTTTGCTAAAAGGACTCCAGCGACAGAACAGATTAAGGTCATAATAGCGGCAATCCAAAATGACCTAGTCTTCATAATACTCATTAGATTTTCTAACCCCCAATTGATAATTGATACCTTATCACTTTAACAAATGTATCGTGATAAACAAGAGGAAATTTAGAAATTAATAATAAACTGTTTAATTGTATCGTTTATCTCGTATTAAGGTTATACTATTATTTGTAATTTCAACATTTAGAAAAATCAAAATGAGGTGAGAAAATGGAATTTAAAAGTGTTAACTTAGATCAACCATATTCGTCTCTAGATATTTATCATAGTAATAGTGATAAAGCGTTACCCAGTCTTGTTATTTTGCCAGGAGGCAGTTATAACCAGATTATGGAACGAGATTCTGAACGGGTGGCATTAACGTTTGCAACACATGCATGGCAAACGTTTGTTGTGCGATATCCGGTAGTTGAACATAAAAATTATGAAGAAGCCAAAATAGCAGTTCACCAAGCATTTGAATATATCATTAACCATGCAGATGAATTAGATGTTGACGTTGATCGGTTGGGAATTATTGGCTTTTCTGCAGGAGGCCAAATTGCCGCTGCATATAGTAATGAAAAACTAACCCATGCTAAATTCGCTGCATTAGGATATCCTGTTATTCAACCCTTGATTGATGAACGCATGGGGGTTACAACGGAAAATGTGGCGAAATTGGTAAATCCGCAAACACCCCCAACCTTTATGTGGGGATCGGCAAAAGATGAACTGACTCCCTTTGTTGATCACCTCCAAGTATATGCAGATGCATTAATTAAGCATGATATTCCATATGAATTACATGAATTTGGTACTGGGGGCCACGGAATCGCGTTAGCTAACGAATATACTGGTATTGTCAATAATGACCGGATAGATACACATATGGGAAGGTGGTTCCCACTATTTCTTGGGTGGTTAACTGAATTAAATTTAATTTAGCTGATAAAGGAGCTTCAAGCGACTATTAATTCGTCGCGTGAAGCTCCTTTTTAACATTGAATTAGTAAATTCGATTATTTCCCAGGAAATATTAAATTTTAATTTTCTTTGTAGCAACCTGATTAATGAAATTTTGGTCATGTTCAACAATTAGCATTGGTGGTCGCTTTTCTTGAATTAATTGAATTAGCTGTTGCTGATTATAAGTATCGAGATAGTTTAGTGGCTCATCCCATAAATAAAGATGGGCTGGCTCAGCTAACGACCGTGCTAATTCAACTTTCTTTTGTTGTCCCATACTCATTTCTTCAATTGGAACATTAAAAGTAGCGCGTTCCATTCCTAATTTACGAAGAATGTTAAGGAATTGATCGTAGTTAATTTTAGAAGCGGAAGCAAAACTACGTAAACTTCCATGATTATCAGAATAATCTTGACGCACTGTACTAATTTTAAGTGCATTGCTCAAAAGTATATCTCCGCTTTGCTTACCACTGAATGTCCCGAGGATTGCATTAATAATACTAGACTTACCAGTACCATTATTACCACAAAGCAGGATCTGATCGTTTTTCTCAACGGTCACGGTTAAATTAGAACAGAGTTGTTTAGTTGGATGCGATAACGTTAGATCATTAATGGTTAACAATGGTTGATGATTAGGAGGGAGGACATTAATTGTTAGCGGAACAACTTTTTCGATTTCTCTTAAAAGCCCTTTTCGTTCTTCGATTGCAGTATCTAAGCGTCCTTTCATTATAGTTGCCTTTTTCATCATTTTTGCAGCTTTGGCACCAATAAATCCCTTATCCGCATGCGAATTATTCTTCTTTTCATTTTCTGCTTGTTGAGCCCATTGAGATTTTGCCTGACGTGTTTGCTTTAAATGATGAATATCTTTTAATAAGTTTTCATTTTTCTTGATGGTCCTAGAATCTCGTTGCTCCTTATGAATAAAATAATCACTGTAATTACCATGAGTTAAAACAAGCTGGTGTTGTTCAATCACTAATGCATGGTCAATGACTTTGTCGAGAAAATTTCGGTCATGACTAGTGATAATGAAGCCGGTTTTCTTTGTTTTTAAGTATTGAGCAATTTGTTTTCGCCCATCCTGATCAAGGTGATTAGTAGGTTCATCAAGCAGGGGGAAGGATCCATCTTGGGCAAAAAGGGTTGCTAGCATTACGCGTGTTTGTTCGCCACCACTAAGACTACTGAAAGGTTGCCATAGTAATTCTGTGGGAGTTGACATCAAATTTAATTCTCGTTCGATTTGCCATTGTTCACCTTGATAGCCACTTCGCGTAAGGACGTTTAACGTGTAATCATCTGGTTCACGAATTACTAATGGATAATAGTTGAATTTAAGATTAGTCTGAATACTTCCTTGAAAGGAAAGTTGTTTTTGCAAGAGTTTGAGTAATGTGGTTTTACCACGACCATTTCGGCCGAGAAGACCTAGCTTCCAATCGCTGCTAATATTAAGATCGCAATGATTAAAAAGCGGTTCTTGTCCTGGATAGGCAAAAGTTAAATTATTTATTGTAATTGGTTCCATTAAAAAATCACCCTTTCGTTACTTGCAGAAAAGGTAACTAAAAAAGTCTACCCCTACAGGTAGACTTTTAAAACTAATGGTGTTGGTCCATTAGTTCTCATTTATTGATCAATCATTGAAAAATAATTCTACCCATAGTACCTTTTCTGCGTAAGTCCACAGTGTCAGATACGTTAAATTGTGTAGAATTAAAATTTCAATGGATGATCCCTCCTAAAATTTATTGCTAATAATATAGCAATTTACTTTTAAGTTGTCAACTAATTAATTTAATTCACCCTCAGCAATTTGATCCAATATTGGGCGCGAAGGGATAAAGAAGAGTTGACCACCTAAAATATCAGAGAAGGTTAGGAGATAATCGTTTTGCTCAAGCATATTTTCAAGCATTTTCTTAGTTACAGTCCAATGCCGTGAATAACCGATAAAGAAAGTTCCGGTATTATCAGCGGCAGGGTCTGAATACGGAACATTCATGCGCACAATTTTTTGTTCAACTCCATTGATTTTAGCTTGGGAAGCGACATTATGTGCATTCTTAAACTTTTCTTTTTCGCTTAATTCTAAGTCAGAAAACTTTTTTCGACCAACAGCTTTTTCTTGTGTTTCAGTAGTTAACTTATTCCAGATATCCATGTTATGTCGCCATTTTTGGGCAAAGGCATATGAACCATTTTCAAACGTAGGGTCTTCATCACCAATAATGGCGTACTCAGCAGCATCCTGAGGTTCTGGATTTTCAGTTCCATCAATAAAGCCAATAATGGCCCGGCCTTCAAAATAGCGAAAGCCTTTTGTTTCATCAACAACATTAGTAATATCCCTAATGAAGAGCATTACTTGGGCCATGAATTCGTAAACAGCAGCTTCATCGTTTGCCCGAATATGGAGGAAGATATCTCCTTTTGCAGCAGGCATTTTGTATTTTGGCCCGGTTAATGTTTGGTAAGTTTCTAATTCTTTGGGTTTGGGGGCATTGGGGAAAAGATAGTCCCATGCGTCCTTGCTAAAGCCTAAAGAAACTTTAAGATTACCTTTATTATCTCGGATTCGCAGTGATCGAGTAATTGCCTGGAACCGTTCAACAAATTCTTGAATTGCTTCTTGTTCCTTTGCTTGATCTTCTCGTTTTAATTCTAATACAGTAAATTGAACATGTTCACCAGCATCTTTCCAAACGTCTTGAGCTTTACTGGGATTCATTACCATTGGCTTCAGCCTCCTTAAAATTGCTACAAGGCAATTATAGCATTCTTTAAGGACAATTCTTAGATTTGGTTGAAGCCGCTTTCAAACTGAATTAAAATAAAATTGATATTAATTTTACAAAAGAGGCGGTTATCGTGCAGGAAACACAAACGAAGAAAAAGCATCATTTTCATATGCCCTCTGCGTTTACAATTTTATTTTTAATTATTATTTTAATTGCAATTTTAACGTGGATTATACCAGCGGGGACATATGAAACAGATAAAGCTGGGAATATTATTTCTGGCACATATAAGGCGGTTACAAATAAACCCCAGGGAATTTGGGATATCTTTATGGCTCCCGTTATCGGGATGGTCGGTGATAAAAAGACAGATGGAGCCATCTCAGTATCACTATTTATTCTTGTTATCGGTGGATTCTTAGGAGTAGTCAATAAGACAAATGCATTAAATGAAGGGATTGGTTCAATTGTTCGCCGGTATAAGGGACGAGAAAAACAATTGATTCCAATTTTAATGCTTCTGTTTGCCCTTGGTGGATCAACATATGGGATGGGAGAAGAAACGATTGCGTTCTATCCTCTCTTGATTCCCGTGATGATGGGAGTTGGCTTTGATTCAATTGTGGCGGTCGCTATTGCTTTAGTGGGAAGCCAAGTTGGTTGTCTTGCTTCGACCGTTAACCCCTTTGCCACAGGCGTAGCTTCTCAAACATTAAATATTTCTCCCGGTGATGGTTTAGTTTCCCGGGTAATACTTTTAATTATTACGATCACGATTAGTATTATTTATGTTTACCACTATGCATCGGTAATTGAAAAAGACCCAACTAAATCATTGGTTTACAATCAACGAGCGGAAGATGAAAAGCAATTTTTAGTCAAGGCTGACCCTAATGACGACCATAAGATGACCGGCCGCCAAAAGACAGTTATTTGGTTATTCGGGATTACTTTTATTGTGATGATTCTAGGATTAATTCCATGGGCAAACCTTAATAGTCATTGGACATTTTTTGATAAATTTACAAAGTGGTTGGTTAATATTCCATTTCTAGGCGATTTATTAGGGCATAATATGGCACCGCTTGGAACATGGTACTTTAATGAAATCACCATGCTCTTCCTCTTTATGTCAGTCTTAATTATGGCTGTTTATCATATGAAGGAAAGCGAATTTATTGATGCCTTTATGTCAGGAATGGGGGATTTCTTAAGCGTTGCGATTATTGTGGCAGTTGCACGGGGAATTCAAGTAATAATGAATAATGGAATGATCACTGGGACAGTTCTTTACTGGGGAGAATTAGGCCTTCATGGATTATCCCAAACGATCTTTATTATTTTGACTTATATTTTCTATATTCCAATGTCATTCTTAATTCCATCAACATCTGGACTAGCTGCTGCAACGATGGGAATTATCGGACCAATGGGGCATTTTGCGCACGTATCAGGTAGTCTTGTTATTACCGCTTATCAAGCAGCTTCAGGTTGGGTTAACCTTATTACCCCAACTTCGGGAGTTGTTATGGGAGCATTAGCAATTGCTCATATTAATGTTGGCATTTGGTGGAAGTGGATGTTGAAATTAATGATTTATCTCTTTGTTGCTACTTGCTTGTTCTTAGGAATTGCTGCCTTGCTTTAGGAGGAGATTTGAATGGATAAAATTATTACAGAAGAGGAACAAAAAGCTGCTGTTAAAACTTTAGAACGACTAATTTCGGTTCCATCGTATAATCAATCAGCAGCAGAAGGCGCGCCATTTGGTAAGGGAATTCGTAACGCCCTCGATGAGATGATGAAGATTTGCGATGAACTAGGTTTTAAGACTTATAAAGATCCAGATGGGTATTATGGCTATGCGGAAGTTGGTAGTGGGGATAAAATTTTTGGTGTAATTTGTCATCTTGACACGGTTCCTGCCGGCGATTTAGGCAAATGGAAACATGATCCATTTAAAGGTACAGTAATCAATAATGCAGTTTATGGACGAGGATCACAAGACGATAAAGGGCCTGGAATTGCAGCCTTATATGCCGTTAAAGCATTGATGGATCAAGGTTATCACTTTAATCAGCGAATTCGTTTTATTTATGGAACTGATGAAGAAATCCTATGGCGCGGAATTGCTGAATATAATAAAAAGGAAGCGCCAATTGATAGTGGGATTTCTCCTGATGCTGAATTTCCATTAATATATGCTGAAAAGGGACTGCAACAATCTTATCTCGTTGGTCCGGGAACAGATCAATTAAAACTCAATTTGAAAAATGCGTTTAATGCCGTTCCTGATACCGCAGTGTATGATGGCCCCAAGCAGGATGAAGTTAGGGCAGCTTTAGACAATCATGGCTTTGAATATACGAGTGATGGTAATTCAATTACTGTTATGGGCAAGTCCGTTCATGCGATGATGGCACCAGCAGGAACGAATGCTATTTTGCGGTTAGCAATTGCCCTTGATGATGTTTTTGATTTTAAGCCACTTGATTTTATTGGTAAGCTGTTTAAGGAAGACGCGACGGGGAGTAATGTTCTCGGTGATGTTCGCGATGAATCTGGACAATTAACCTTCAATATTTCTAGTCTTGAAATTAATGAAAATGAAACACGGATGCAAATCGACTTACGAATTCCGGTAACGGTTGATCGTGATAAATTACTAGCAAAATTAAGTAAGCAGGTAGCAGCTTACGATTTGAAGTATGTTCATTTTGATTATCTAGCACCACTATATGTTCCTAAAGATAGTAAATTAGTTCAAACCTTGATGAATATTTATAAAGAACAAACTGGGGATGTTGATGCTGAACCGCAAATTTCTGGTGGAGCAACCTTTGCTCGGACTATGAATAATTGTGTTGCCTTTGGGGGAATGTTACCGACGACTCCCGACTATATGCATCAAGCTAACGAACAATGGCCATTGCCAGACATGTATAAAGCAATGGAAATTTATGCCCAAGCAATTAAGCAACTTTGCGTGGATTAAATATAAAGATTAAACTTAAAAGGGTAAAACGATGAATTAGTCATTGTTTTACCCTTTTAAGTTTAATAAAAAAATTATAAAAATATAATGTGTTAAAATTCACAAACAATTCAAAAGAAGGGCTAAAATAGCGTTATCATCAGTTTTTGGCTTCTTATATTCAAACCGCGTTATAATAACAATGTAATGGATTACAATTTTTATAAGAAATCTTTGTTAAGCGTTTGACATTTTGAAAAGTTCATTGTATATTATTTGTGTACAGTAATGATAAACGTTTATCAAATACCTATAGAAAGAGTACCTACTAATTATGAATAACAAAAATTCTCTTGTTACCAAATTGGCGTTCTTGTCAGTTTCATTCATGGTTACGAGTGCTTATGCCATTCAAGGTTCTTTACCGCAATTAAAGGCGGCACTCGGAATCTCACAGACACAGTCAGAATATTTAGTTACAACTCCATCATTTGCTGTAATGATTTTTGTTGTCCTTTCACCATTACTTCAACAATGGTTCAACATTTCTGATAAAAAGATTATTATGGCTGGGGTTACAATTGTTGGTCTTGCAGGAATTGTTCCCATGTTTGCTAATGACTACACTGCGATTTTGATTTCCCGGTTAGTTTTAGGAGCTGGATTTGGTCTATACAACTCTCAAGCAATTTCGATGATTTCGGTTTGGTATGAAGGTACAACCCGAGCTCAAATGCTTGGTTGGCGTGCTGCAGCTGAACAAATCGGTCAGGCTTGTACCCTTGCAATTGCGGGATTGATTCTTAGCTATGCAGGTTGGCATGCATCATTTGCCGTCTATCTTCTTGCTTTCGTTGTCCTTTTCTTCTTTGCAGTTCGTGTTCCTGACGATAGCAAAGCACAAGATAATAACGTTGCAGAAGACGATCTTGCTGAAGAATTAACTGAAGTGGAAGAACCAATTAAAAAAATTAGTCCAGTAGTTTACCTCCTTGTTCTTTTCGCTTTCCTCTTGGTTGTAGATTATGTGGGAATGGAAAACCGTTTCCCTGGTCTGGCAGTTGCGATTAAGGGAAATAGCTATACTGGTTCATCAATGTTCCTTTCCTTGATGTTAATTGGCGCAACGCTTGGTGGTTTATTCTATGGATCAATTAATAAAGTGTTAGGTTTTAACACTGTTTACCTTGGTCTTGGGTTAATGGCCATTTCGAACTTCTTATTTGCCTTCGCAAACGGCAACTTTGTAATGTTAGTAATTGGTTTGCTTTTAATCGGTTTCCCACTACAATTGGTTTCTCCGTTGATTTTTAACTTGTTGCCGGATTTAGCCCCTGCTAAGCGTCAACCATTAGTAACTTCAATGGTACTGATTGGTTTTAACTTTGGAGCTTTCTTCTCACCAACAATTGCTGAATGGATGAATCGGTTAGTCGGTCGTCCAATGAGTGGTCTCGATCTTGCTGCGCCATTCCCAATCTACGGGGTAATGCTAATAGTTATTGCCTTAATTATTTTCTTTGCAACTCGTCATTCTAAACAAGCTAACTAAATTTAAAATTATTGGAGGATATCATTATGCCAATCAAAAATGAAGCAATGTTAATTACTTACTCTGACTCAATGGGCAAAAATATTAAAGAAACTCATGAAGTATTAAAGAACTATATCGGTGATGCAATCGGCGGTGTTCACTTACTTCCATTCTTCCCATCAACTGGTGACCGTGGTTTCGCACCATACCGTTACGATGTTGTTGATTCTGCTTTTGGTAATTGGGATGACGTCGAAGCATTGGGTGAAGACTACTACTTAATGTTTGACTTCATGATTAACCATATTTCCAAGAAGTCTGAAATGTACCAAGACTTCAAGAAGAAGCACGATGACTCTAAGTACAATGACTTCTTTATTCGTTGGGAAAAATTCTGGGAAAAAGCTGGTAAGAACCGTCCAACTCAAGAAGACGTTGATTTAATTTACAAGCGGAAGGACAAAGCTCCTAAGCAAGAAATTACCTTTGATGATGGTACTACTGAAAACTTATGGAACACTTTCGGTGAAGAACAAATTGATATTAATGTTAAGAGTAAGGTGGCTAACGAATTCTTCAAGGAAACATTAATTGACATGGTTAAGCACGGCGCTGATATGATTCGTCTTGATGCCTTTGCTTACGCTATTAAGAAGGTTGGTACTAATGATTTCTTCGTTGAACCTGAAATTTGGGATCTCTTAAATGAAGTTCAAGATATTTTGGCTCCATACAAGGCCATCATCCTTCCTGAAATTCACGAACACTACACGATTCCACAAAAGATTTCACAACATGACTTCTTCATCTATGACTTTACCTTACCAATGACTACTCTTTATACTCTTTACTCTGGTAAGACTAACCGTCTTGCTAAGTGGTTAAAGATGTCACCAATGAAGCAATTTACTACTCTTGATACTCATGATGGTATTGGGGTTGTTGATGCTAAGGATATCTTAAGTGATGATGAAATCGAATATGCATCCAACGAATTATACAAGGTTGGTGCTAATGTTAAGCGGAAGTACTCAAGTGCTGAATACAACAACTTGGATATTTACCAAATTAACTCTACTTACTACTCTGCATTAGGTGACGATGATAAAGCTTACCTGCTTTCTCGTGCATTCCAAGTATTTGCACCTGGTATTCCAATGGTTTACTATGTTGGGTTACTTGCTGGGTCAAATGACCTTGAATTGCTTGAAAAGACTAAGGAAGGTCGTAACATCAACCGTCACTACTACACTAAAGAAGAAGTTGCACAAGAAGTTCAACGTCCAGTAGTTAAGAATCTCTTAGACTTACTTGCATGGCGGAATAAATTTGCTGCCTTTGATCTTGATGGTTCTATTGATGTGGAAACACCAACTGAAACAACTATTAAGATTACACGGAAGGATAAGGACGGCAAAAATGTTGCTGTTCTTGACGCTGATGCTGCTAACAAGACTTTCACTATTACAGCTAATGGTGAAAAAGTGATGGAACAAAAATAGACATCAAATTAATTAGTAATCTCTCTCGAAATAAAATAGGTAGTATTCCTTTCCAAAACGCTTTATCTCTCTCAATAAACTACCTATAAAAAATGGGGCTGGAAGAAAATTTGAAGTTTTCTTCCAGCCCTGTTTTGTTTATCATTTCAATTAGTCCAAGATTGGCTTTGTTACACGAGCAAGTTGTTCAATTACTTGTTGTCCCGCTGCCATTGATTGGTTTTTATCAGTATAAACTGCAATTGTGTAGTCTGTACCGTTACTATTTTTTACGTAGCCAATACTATTGACGATCCATTCATCTTTACCGTAATTTAGCCAACCGTTTTTTAATGCGAAATTATCGCTACTTGCTGAGATCCCCCAGGCTTGGTCATTTTCGACATTACCCATTAAATCACGAATTTCGCTTCTTTCTTCGTCAGATAAAATTTTGGACTTGTAAAAGATATTATTTAATAATTTAACTTGATCTTTAGGAGTAGTAACAGTTAATCCCCAACTGCTATTAGCCTGGGATTGGGTCATACCAAATTTTTCAAAAGTTTGCTGGAGACCGTTTTTTCCGCCAAGATAATCTTCAAATAATTCGCTAGTCGAATCATTGTCACTCTGTTCAATCATTTTAGTAGCAAGCGATTTTTGATGGCTTGTAAGAGGGCTTTGTTGTTTAGCAAGAATTCCCGCTAGAATACTAACCTTTACTGTACTAGCAGTTCGAAACTTATGCTGGGGTGCATTACTAGAAGTATAAATTTGGTGGGTCTTTGGTGAATATACCGCAATACTAACATTATTATTGGAAGTGAAAATGATCTTATTCCATGCGGATTTTAGGCGGGCACTTGTCGAGCTGAAGTGCCGGACACCCATAATAATGAGCAGAATAGCGATAATAATTAAGATAAGTTTGCGCAGTTTACGACGATGACGTTGCGATCTTTGCATTTTTTAACCGACCCTTTCTGATTAAAATTAGCATACTTATTAATAATACAGATAATTTTTGGAAGTTAAAAGGTGCATCTTCTTAATTTAATGAAAAATAAGGATTTCATTTGAATTGTTATCAAATCGTTACACCTTTTTTAGACAGAATAAGATATGATAGTTAAATGTGTAAAGGGGAGAAATGATTATCATGAAAAAAGTTAAATCCTTTTTTGCCAAATTATTATTAATAACGGCAATAATTAGTATCTGTTTAAATGGCTTGGGGATGTTCGCAAAAGTCCATGCTGATACGGCAGCTTTTCAGATGGATGCACGAGCAGCTTATGCGATTGATGCAGAAACTGGTCAGGTTCTATACCAAAAAAATGCAACTAAACGCTACCCAATTGCATCTGTAATTAAAATCTTAACTTTAGGAGTGATTTTACAAGATATTCGAAATCATCATTTAAGGTGGGATCAGAAAATAAAGATTACACCAGCAGTTGCCAAGATGGCGGATGATTGGCACTTTTCCAATGTCCCATTAATGAACGGGGAAGAATATACAGTCCGTCAGTTAGTTGATTCGATGATGCTCGTATCCGCTGATGGAAGTACAGAAGCACTGGCATTAGCTGATGCTGGCAGTACAGCAGCCTTTAATAAAAAGATGATGGCGTTTGCGAAAAAAGCAGGAGTTACAGATATAAAAATTTACAATATGATTGGGTTGCCGAATGGGGACTTAGGAAAACATAAACTAAAGGGTGTAGATAAAGACGCCGAGAACTTATTATCTGCTAAAGATGTTGCCCTTATCTCAAAGTATCTTGTTGAAAAATATCCTGAAACTCTTGGCATTACAAAGCAAAAGTTTGCGAACTTTGATATAACTAAAGACCAACAATACTTAATGACAAATGTAAATGCTCTTTTGCCGCAAAACGGTTTTGCTCCTAAGAATGGAGAAATTGACGGACTAAAGACAGGTAATACTGATCGGGCAGGAAAGTGCATTGTTTCAACAGGGACATTCGCAGGACGACGGATTATTTTGGTTGCCTTGCATACAAAAGGAGAATGGAATGATCAGTCGAAGATGCAGCAAGACTTTTATAATAAATTAATCGATGAGTATCAGCCAGTTGAAATCAAAAATGTAAGTGATCTTTCAGCTAAGCTCACCAAGATAAAAATAAAGAATGGTGAAAATAAGAATAAGACCAATATTAAGTTGACTAAGAAGACTACCGTTTGGCTTCCAAAGAATATGAAATTACAAGCAACTAAACCAGTATTACGACTGCAGGGAGACGACCCAAAACAATTAACTGCACCGATAAAGAAGAATCAACAAGTTGGTTCAATTGAGTTACATATTCCAGGGTTGCCTGATTTTAATATTCCAGTAAGTACAAGTCAAAGTGTTGCTAAAAAGTCGATGTTTAACTAAATAGAGAACTGAGAAGAAAAAATTCCTATCGATCATCTATTTATTTAAGCTCTGAAATTACTGCAAAATAAAATTAACTATAATTTTAAGACGTATTATTTGTATAATTTAAATTATAAAAATATAATAAAAGTGAATTAGGAATTATAGCTATTATATTTAGGAGGTAATTATTTATGGCTGATTACGCAAAACGTCAACTTAAGGCTTTGGATCGTATTGCAAAGAAGATTGCAGATGCTGAAGGACACTTAACCAAGATTGAAGATAGTGTTGACAATGAAAAGCATCGTACTGCTCAACACGAAACAATTAAGGATATTAAGTCAATCCTTAAGCATGCTTGGAAAGTAGACAAAGATGCAGTAAAGCTTGAAGAGCGTGCTGGCGAAGGTCGTAAAGATCCAGCAGAAAATCACTATGTTTACATGAAAGATGAAGAAGGCGTTATCAAGGACCTTAACAAGGAATTTAAGGAACTTGATGATAAGCTAGCTGCCCTTACTGATGATGAAGGTGGTAAGATTAAGGCTTTCCGTGCAGAACACCACTACCTTGAAAAGGCAAAGGAAATCCTTCAAAAGGCTGGAAAGTATAATCCGGATGACAAAGACTAATTTATAATTCCTAATACATAAAAAAGAGATCGGCAAAGCGTCGATCTCTTTTTTTGTATTTTACTTAGTAATTAATATTCAACGTGCCACTTAATGGTGTATGTTTTTTCTTCACCCGGATGTAAAGTAATATCACCAAATTCTGGATGATGAGGCGCATCAGAAAGATTCTGCGCTTCCATTGCTAAACCAAGGTGGGGATGAACTTGTCCATGATTGTAAACAGCTGCATCATCTGAATTCATCGTATACATAACTAATCCGTTACGATCGGAGTAAAGACTCATCTTTCGCCCACTTTCTGGATCTTCAAGTGTGGCAACTGGTTTTGTAAGACTAGGAGTAACTTCCCAAATATCGTCAAAGCCGTTTTCTTTAGTTGAACTCATTTTTTCTAGAGCATCTTCCATTGTAGTTGGGGTACTAAAGTCAAATGGAGTTCCTTCGTTAGCGATCTTTTCACCGGTTGGAATCTTACCACCATCGACGGCTAAATGATTCTCAGAGTTGACATAAAGCTTTAATTGATTAATCGTTGGGATATTTGCTGCTGCCATATTCCAGTATGTGTGGTTGGTAGGATTGAACAACGTATCTGCATCAGTAGTAGCAGACATCTTAAGTGAAAGGAAGTCGTCATTAGTTAAAGTATAGGTTGCAGTGACATGCATCTTACCAGGGTATGTATCAACTTCAGGACTTAAGGTTAAACTAAGGGTAATCGAAACCGAGTTGTCGGTAGCTTCTGTGCTATCAACATGCCAAATATGATTGTAAAAACCATTAGTTCCACCATGAAGAGCATTTTTACCTTCGTTTTGTTCAATTTGGTAATCTTTACCGTTAATACTGAACTTACCATCTGCAATTCGTCCAGCAACCCGGCCGATTAAGCGGTTAGTACAAAAGCCATTATTAGTAAATTCGTCGAGTTTTTCAGAGGTCAAAATCATATCGGCCTTACCACCATCTTTTGTTGGAACCTTAAAAGATTGAAGTAAACCGGCAAAATCAAGAATTCCTACTTGAACACCATTATCGTTCGTTAAAATATATTTTGTTACTGGTTCGTCTTTATAAGTTCCAAATGGTACTTTAGAAATTTCCATAAAATATTTCCTCCTTGAAGTAAGCGCTTTTACAAATTCTATTTTACCACAATTTCATTTTAAAATTACGCAATCGTTTGCACTAAAATAGATATGCTAGAATAAATAAAAGTAAAGATGGATGATATTTCTGAGGGATATAAAATGGTCAAAAATAAATGGAATAAATTTAAAAAGAATTTTAGTAAAAATTTTATCGACTTTTTAATGATTTTCGCTACTGAACAAGATTTTATTTATAAGCATCGGCATGAAGGCAGTGTAATCAAGGAACAAGGCCGGTATGGAAGTGATCAGCGAAAAAAATCTGAAAAATAGTATCATAAACTCTTGGTAGCGAATTTGTGCAAGAAATGAAGCTTAATATTAAGTTTTGTTAATCAAGTGATCCTATGTAGTTATCTATAAATATTAATGACTTTAGAGTGTGGATATTCTTAATGTTTATATTTTTTGCGTTTTATATTATCTGTTGATAAAGAAACTTGGTATCTTGATCTGGCGAAAAATATAAATTGAAATTTTTTGTAATTAAAATTTATAAAATGGATGTTGATATGACGCAAATAATGCCGTTTTTTTTTTTTTTATTTTTATCAATCGAAAGATAAGTGAAAACGACTTGAAATAGAAAGAGCGATTACATAAAATGATGGTGTTGTAAGACAACAATTATTTTGAAGTTTTTATTTTTTGGGAGGATTATTTATGAAAAATAATCAAGTACACTACAAAATGTACAAAGCAAAGAAAAATATTGTATATGCTGGTTTAATGACTACAGCCACTTTGGCAGGTCTTACATTAGCAAACGTTAACAGCACTGAAGTTCACGCTGACGTTGCTAACCAACCTGCTGTTACTGCAACAACCAGTTCTGCTAATGTCGCAAGTACAACAAGTGCTGCTTCAAATGTTTCATCTGATGTAGTTTCACAAGCTCAAGAAAATGTTAATGCTGCTAGTGATGCAGTTACTGCGGCTTCTAGTGCTGTTGTAACTACTAGTGCAGCTAACAGTACTGCTCAAGAAAATGTAGCAACTGCTAAAAGTGCCGCAACTTCAACTGCACAAAGTAATGCTGCTTCTACTTCAGCTGTTGCAAGTTCTGCATTTGCAGACTACACCGCTGCTAAGTCAAACGCTGACGCCGCTACTAACGCTTCAACTAACATTGCAGCTGCTTATAATCAATTTAAGGATGGCAAGACTGACAATGCTTTGAATGCTGCACAAGCTGCCGTTAGTGAAGCTCAAAAGCTTTACGGTAACAACAGTTCGCAAGTACAAGCAGCTGAAAACGTAATTAATGCAATTAACGAATATAACCAAAACCCAACTGTTTCCAATAAGGGTAAGGCTGTTGATGCTCTTAACACATACGAAAAGTATGCCAATGAACAAATCGTTTCAGCACAAAAAGCTCTTGACGAAGCAAATGCTAACCAAGCAAACCTTCAAAAGCAATTAGATGCTGCTCTTAGTGCTCAAGCACAAGCTAAGACTGCTCTTGATAATGCCAAGTTAGCTGTTAATCTTGATGCATTAAAGAAAGCTTATGAAGAAGCTTCTGCTAACGCTGAAAAGGCTACAAGTGCATTAAACAACGCAAATAATGTTGTTAATGCCGCACAAAAAGCTTTAGATAACGCTAAGGCTGCCCAAAAGACAGCTAGTGAAAATTTGGCTAATGCTCAAGCGGTTATCAAAGCTGCTGATGAATTAGATAGTGCTAAGGCATTAAACGATGATGCACAAAACAGCGATGCAGAAGATTACATCAAGGAAGGCTACGCAAAGGCCTACCAAGATGCTCAAG
>NZ_JAJGTZ010000035.1 GCF_020784725.1 Limosilactobacillus reuteri | reverse complement strand
ATCTTAAGGCAAAAGAGGCCTTTTTATATAATTTTTATCGCCCACCCGCATAGCAGGTGGTTTTTTGTTTCGTGCACTCGCTCTGCTCGCGCACTCAACCAGGCCTAAAGACATTAATTAAAAAGCAAGAGACAAAAACAATAGGTCTCTTGCTTTTTTAATGCAAAATGGATTTTTTTACGTATTTATATTTATAGGGAGGTGAGAAACATGCAGCAATTATCAGAATTATGGATAAAATATCGCGTACAGGTGCTGATGATAGTGATTGCTGCAGTAGTTGGGGGATATTGGATGCTTAATAAAAACAATAACGACGCTTTGATTTCAAATACTAATGCGGTTTTAACAAGTAGCGAAACAGGAAGCAGTTTAACTTCTACCACTACGATGAAAAGGACCGTTGCAATTGATATAAAGGGTGCCGTAAAAATGCCAGGAGTTTATGAGTTGAAAGCAGATGATCGTGTGAACGAAGCCTTGAAAGCGGCAGGTGGACCACTACCCAATGCAGACTTGCGCCAAGTGAATCTTGCTAAACAATTAACGGACCAGCAAATGGTCTATATTCCGCTTCAAGGCGAAACGCCGGTAGCTTCCAGCAGTACAGAACCATCAGCGGCTAATAATGAAAATGGCAGTGATAATTCTGCAAAGATAAATCTAAATACGGCTACCAAAGAACAACTATGCCAAATTACAGGAATTGGTGATAAAAAGGCAGACTTGATATTACAATACCGACAAGAACACGGTCAGTTTAAGAGCATTGACGAACTTAAAGAAATAAATGGCTTTGGCGAAAAAACTGTTGCTAAACTAAAAGATCACCTATCTATCTAGTTTTTATTTTTTTGATGAAGATATTTGCTATACTATATTTCAAATATAGAGGAGTGAAATAATATGAAACCGAGAATTGATTGGGACCAGTATTTTATGATTCAAGCAGCCTTACTGGCGTCGCGGAGTACCTGCAACCGCCTTTCAGTAGGTGCAGTTTTAGTTCGTGATAAGCGGATAATTGCTGGTGGGTACAATGGCTCAGTCGCTGGCGATGCACATTGTATTGATGAAGGCTGCTATTTACGTGATGGACATTGTGTACGAACTATTCATGCAGAAATGAATGCTTTGCTGCAGTGTGCTAAGTTTGGTATTTCTGCTGATGGGGCAAGTATTTATGTAACGGATTTCCCTTGTTTACAATGTACCAAAAGTTTGTTGCAGACTGGAATTAAGGAGATAAATTATATCCGTAATTATCACAATGATGATTACGCCATGAAATTACTTAAACTAAAAAATGTTGCGCTTCATCAGATTAAATTAGATAGTGATATTTTAGAAGAGGTCGATCTGGACCAGTATATCAACCCAGATCAAAAATAGATTATCCAACACTTTTGGTTTTTCCCCGCGCTAATTGCAAGTTTAGTAGCAGTTAGTTTCTTTAGTTCATATTGGTTAATTTTTCTTTTAATTGCTATATTTTACCGAATTGCCGTATTAAAAAGGCCAATAGTACTTGGAATTGGAGTGCTGACATGTTTATTGATGGCAATTTTGTGTTACAGTTTACAAAAAAATTGGGCAACTATTACGGCAGATAAGCAAATGGAAGTTACCCAAAGAATATTAGTTTACCCTGATGAATTAAAATTCAATGGAAATTTTATGACAGGAACTGCGATCGACATTCAAACTGGACAACGTGAAGCAATAACGATGTCGTTTAAGTCACCCCAGATGCTAAAAAATATTGATAAGCTTACAACACCCTCGATATGGCTTATTAATGGGCAGTTAAAACCGATTATTCCCCGCACAAATGAAAATCAATTTGATAACTTAACTTATAACCACCATCGCCGGATCTGTAATCAAGTTCAAATTAACCGGGTAGAGCAAATGGTTAGGCAAAAAAGAGGAATAGTTGGCTGGTGTCATACATTAAGAAAACGACTCAGCCTCTACTTTGAAACTTTACCGCCTCCTCTTAGTGCGTATTGCCAACAATTAATAATTGGTAGTAGTAATGAGGATTCGGTTGAATTAATGGTAAGTATCAAAAGACTTGGCCTGCTCCATCTTTTTTGCATTTCCGGAATGCATATCATACTTTTCACTGATTTATTACGGCGACTATTGGTTCATTTGTGGTGGCGTAAAGAATCGATTGATTTATTTTTAATTATTATTTTACCGTTTTATCTTCTCATTGGTGGTGGAGCAACAAGCTTGATAAGAGCAACCATTATGGCTGAACTTGGCCTTCTTCATCGATATTTAAATTTGGACCGTCTTGATGGGTGGGCACTGAGCTTATTAATTGGATTGGTTATTGATCCGTTGCTATTGCTTACATTAGGTGGTCAATTAAGCTATTTGCTTTCTTTTATTCTTCAAGTTCTTCCAGAATCAGTACGTGGTTTTAAACAGTCTTTATTATTGAATTTAATTAGTTTGCCTTCGTTATTGAGTTATGTATATGAAGTTCATCTTTTAAGCTTTGGGGTTAGTTATTTAATAATTCCGCTATTTTCGACAGTTGTTTTTCCAGCGGTCTTGGTTGGGGCACTTAGTTTTAAGCTTTTTGAACCACTCACGTATCTAATTAATGCTGGTTTAAAATGCTTTCAATATATTTTAAATTGGTTATCTGATTTTCCAGGAATGATTCATTTTGGGAAGCCACCGTTAATTTTGGCCCTTCTATTATTTGCGGCATCTTTATTTGTTATTTCTCAAGATACATCTTTAAAATCATGGAAAATATTAGCCTTGTTGTATGTAATTACTGGAGGGATAATTCATTTTCCATTTAATGGTGAGGTTACTTTTATTGATATTGGACAGGGGGACTCAATAATTATTAGAGAACCTTTTAATCGCCGAGTAACAATGATTGATACAGGAGGTAAATTAAATTTTAAAAAGCCGAATTGGGCGACTTCAAAGCATTCTCAAGATGATGCTCAACGAATAACCATTAATTATTTGAAAAGTAAAGGTATTAGGCAAATTGATAACATTTGTTTAACTCATCATGATGCAGATCATATCGGCTATGTAACAACGATTTTGGATAATATGGCAGTGAAAAGGCTGATTGTACCAGCGGGGATGGAAAAACAACCAGCACTTCTTAATAAAGTAAGGACTGCTGAAAAGACATCGCCAGCGATAATTCCGGTGACTGATAATGTTAAGTTACCATCATTTCCATTGCAAATTTTACATCCTTTTGTTCCGGGAGAAGGGAAAAATGAAGATTCTTTAGTGCTAGCTGGGACATTTGGCGGGAAAAAATTTCTTTTTACGGGGGATTTGGATCAGGAAAATGAAGAAAAAGTTATTCAAAAGTATCCGCAACTAAAGTCAGATATCTTAAAAGTTGGTCACCATGGCAGTAAAACTGCTAGTAGTTATTCATTTTTGCAGACAGTTGCTCCTAAGTATGTGATAATTTCAGCTGGACGATTTAATAGGTATCATCATCCTGATGAAATAACAATAAAAAATTTTCAAAAATTAAATATTAATTACTTATCAACGCAGCAATTTGGAATGATACAATATGTATACCATGGTCAAAATGGAAAAATAAAAACAACATTGAGGGGAGATGAGACAAGTTGGACATTGCCCAATTATCTACACAATTAAAAACTAAAACCCCAGCAATGGTATATTTAATTTTAGGGAAACAACAGGTTCTTCAACAGCAGGCAATTGCTGCCTTTACAAGCCTTATTCCAGAGAATGAACAGGTCATGAATGTTGGTCGATATGATATGGAAGCCACGCCATTGGCAGTTGCTTTGGATGATGCGATGGCAACTCCATTTTTTGGTGAACGACGATTGGTTATTATCAATAAACCGTTCTTCTTAACTGGTGAAAAAAGACATTCAAAAGTTGAACATGATTTGGACAGCTTAAAAAAGTATCTTGAACACCCTGAACCGTCCACAATTTTAGTTTTTGCGGCCCCTTATGAAAAGCTTGATGGACGAAAGGGGATTGTAAAGCAATTAAAGAAGACAGCGGTTTTAGTTGATGCTAGTCCGCTTGATGAACGAGCAGCTCGTCAAAGAGTGAGAACTCAATTATCAACTGCTGGTTTTGAAATATCAGAAGCCGCTTTGGATGAGTTGGTTCAACGGACTAACGCGGATTATGGGCTGATGGATGCAAGTTTAACTAAATTAAAGATTTTAGCTTATCGTGAGAAAAAGATTGATCAAAGCATGGTAGCTGCTTTAGTTCCACAATCATTAGATGAAAATGTCTTTGATTTAGTCACTGCGGTCCTTAAGCATAATCAAATAAAGGCCTTAGATCTCTATCAACAGCTATTAGCAGGTCAGCAACCACCGTTAAGGATTAATGCGGTGCTAGTGGGACAGTTTCGATTATTGATTCAAATAAAAGTATTAAGCAAACGTGGCCTTACCCAAGGAAGTCTAGCAAGTCAACTTAATGTCCATCCTTATCGGATTAAATTGGGATTAAAGACTGCACGTGATTTTTCAATGCAGGCGTTAGAGAATGCCTATTTGGGTTTAATTCGTATTGAACAATCGTTAAAAACGACACAGCGCGATCCATCGCTTTTATTTCAGTTATTTATGTTACAGTATTCTCAGCAGAGCAAAGGGGCATGAGATACAAAAAGGAGACTTTTGAAAAAACAACTTCATTTTTTCAAAAGCCTCTTTTATTTATACGAACTTTATTTGAGATATCGTGGAAATTAACCACAAGGCTCGAGGCTAAGTCCGAACGATAATCAGCCCGTGCCTTCTCTCCTTAGCCCACCGCCTTGTCAAGAAGGTTAATTTCCACTCTCCTTTTTGTGAAAAGTTAAAAATAAAAAAGCAACTAACTTAATAGTTGCTTTTTCATTACTTAGCGTAACGTGCTGAGAGACGTGACTTGTCACGCGCAGCCTTGTTAGCCTTGATAAGGCCCTTAGAGTGGGCACGGTCAATTGCTGAGATAGCAGCCTTGTATAAGTCGTCAAGGTTATCTGCGCCAGCAAGCTTTGCCTTATCGAACTTCTTAATAGCAGTTCGCATTTGACTTAATTGTGAAGCGTTACGTGCTTCAGCTTTTTCACTAGTACGAACACGTTCAATTGCTGATTTGATAATTGGCATGAGTTTCACCTCCGTTACCCGATTTTCAGTTGACCAGAATTTTCAACATTTGTCATTATACAAAAGACTAGCGATCAATGCAATAGCTAACGACAATCAAGTCAAAATTTCACAGAAATAGTTGCAACATTAGTAAATTTTATGTATATTTGTATAGGTTACTTCAAACAAGTAATTAATTGCCTCTTCTCAGTTTAACGATCCTCACCGACGTTATACTTAGATCTTAGGCGCATTAATATTGAAAGGTGGGAAAATAGCATGGCTATTTCAAAAGAACGTAAAGATCAAATTATTAAGGAATTCGCAACTCACGAAGGAGATACTGGTTCTACTCAAGTTCAAGTTGCTGTTTTAACTGCTGACATCAACGAATTGAACGATCACCTTCGTACTCACAAGCACGATTACCATTCACAACGTGGGTTAATGAAGAAGATTGGTCACCGTCGTAACTTATTAGCTTACTTACGTCGGACTGATTTACCTGCTTACCGTGAACTTATCCAAAAGTTAGGTTTACGTCGGTAATATTTTATTATCAAAGCACTTTGCCTTTTACTTGGAGGCAAGGTGTTTTTTGTTTTTACTCCATTATTTTCACTGATTGTGGTAAGATATTTATAACTATAATGAACGATATAAAATTCTTATCGTTACACATTGTAATCGATAAGGGGTTCAAAACTAAATATTAAAGGAGCCAAATCAATGGATAATAATATTAAAATTATTCCTTTTGGTGGTGTACGCGAAAATGGTAAAAATATGTACGCCGTTGAGATTGAAGACCAAATTTTCATTTTGGATACGGGGTTAAAGTATCCGGAAAATGAATTAATGGGAATCGATGTTGTTATTCCTGACTGGGAATATCTTCGTGAACATAAAGACAAGATAGTTGGGGTATTCTTAACACATGGACATGCAGATTCAATTGGAGCACTCCCGTATTTCTTGATGGACTTTAATGTTCCAGTATTTGGAAGCGAGATGACAATTGCCTTAGCGAAGCTAGCAGTTAAAAACCATAAGGAAGTTAAGAAGTTTAATGATTTCCATGTTGTTGATGCTGCAACAGCAATTGATTTTAATGATGTTACAGTTTCATTCTTCCAGACGACCCATACTATTCCTGAAACTTTAGGGGTTGTTTTAGAAACTAAAGCAGGAAATATTGTTTACACTGGTGATTTTAAATTCGATCAGACAGCTAAAAAGGGTTATCAAACAGACCTTGCTCGTTTAGCAGAAATTGGATCACAAGGTGTATTAGCGCTTTTAAGTGATTCTGCTGGTGCCGGCATTACGGGTGCGTCTGCTCGTGAGCAAGATATTGGAGACTATATTAAAGAAACCTTTAAATATCAAAATGGTCGGATTATTGTTGCTAGTGTAGCTTCGAATATTATGCGTGTACAGCAGATTATCAATGCTGCTGTTGCCGTTGGTCGAAAGATTATTTTATCTGGTAAAGATATTGAACAAATTATCGATACAGCAATGTCTTTGGGAAAGCTGCACTTACCAGATGACTTATTCATTAGCCGCAAGGAAGCAGAAAAACTCGAACCAAACCAAGTTGTTATTTTGGAAACTGGTAAAATGGGTGAACCGATTAAGTCATTACAGCAAATTGCAAACGGTGATAATCCTAATTTGCAGTTAACGAGTACCGATCTTGTCTTTGTTACTACTACTCCTTCTTATGCGCAGGAGACTGAAGTACAAAAGACAAAAGATATGATTTATCGTACGGGAGCAGAAGTTAAGTTTATTTCTGATGATTTGAATCCTTCTGGGCATGCTAACCAAAATGATGAACAATTAATGTTGAACTTCATGAAACCAAAGTTCTTCATTCCAATTCAAGGTGAATATCGTCTGTTAGATCGTCATGCAGAATTAGCAGAAGAAGTAGGAGTTCCAAAAGAAAATATCTTCCTCGTTAATAAGGGTGATGTTCTGACTTACAAAAATGGTAAATTCCATGTTGGAGAACATATTGATGTAAGTAATACTATGATTGACGGAACAGGTGTCGGTGATATCGGTAATATTGTTTTACGAGATCGACGTGTCCTGTCAGAGGATGGGATTTTTGTTGTGGTGGCAACTATTGATCGGAAAAAGAAAAAGATCGTTGCTCGACCACAAATTACGTCGCGAGGATTCGTATTTGTAAAGACTAACCGTCAACTAATGCAACAGAGTGCTGACTTAGTTGAAAAGATTGTTCAAGAAAATCTAGATCAAAAGGAATTTGATTGGAGTCACTTGAAACAAGATGTTCGTGATAAATTAAATCGATTCTTGTTTGATCAAACTAAACGGCATCCAGTTATTTTGCCAGTTATTATGGAGATCAATCAACATCAAAAAAAGATTAAAAACAATGTTGAAAAGAAGGAAGAGAAATCTGCGAAGTCGCGTTCAACGAAAGAACATCATCGTGGTCGTGGTAAAAAACGAGTGGCAAAAGAAAAGAAGTAGCCGTTTAATATAAGTAATGTGAAGGGAGGCTGGGAGAAAACTTTCGTTTTTCTCCCAGCCTCTATCCTTTAATGAACGATTGTAAATAAAATAAAAAGGGTGATAAAAATGAATGAAACCCAACAAGATCAATATCTCCAGGCTCAAAAATTAATTGCTGAAGAAAAATGGCAAGAAGCTAGTGATATTCTGGAAGATCTTATAAATGAGGTCGATGATTCAGAAATTGGTCGATTGACGATCATCGTTCTGTATCATTCTCAACAATATACCAGGGCTTGTACTTACTTGTTTGAGTATTTAGAAGTAATGTTTGATAGCTTGTCGGATGCTCAAATTGCCATTAAAATTTTGTGTCAAAATGAATTGTTTATTTTAGCGAGACAGGTGATTGGTAGTCTTTCGCAATGGCAGGAAGATTTGCTAACAATTGTTACGATAGGTGAGGAAAAATCTCGTCAAGAGTACCAAGAGACATTACAAACACGGTTGCGTGACTTTTATCATTTAGGAGATCACTCCCTTGAGGAGCAACAAAGTAGGCTGCAGGCAGCTTTTAAGCTTCCTTTAAATGAATTTATTACAGGCGCTAAGTTCCTGCTTCGTGATCCTTACACTCATCCGCTGGTAAAGTCTAGTTTGGTTGAACTGCTTAGTAAGTTACAAGTTGCAGATCCAGTTACTGTTTATTGGCTAGATAAGAAAGAATATACAGTTGTGCCAGCCGATATTCAGCCTTTAAATTTATTACCAATCGTTAGCGAAGGTAAGAGATTAATTACAGAAAAGTGTGGAAATCAAAACCCACAGACAGAAAAGCTGGCAATTCAAGAATTTCAATTACAGGTAATGTTTTTGTATCCGCGAATTAATCAGATTATTAAAGACATTGATGAATGGACAGATATTTTAATCGCTAGAATAGAAGGGAAGAAAGTCGCAACCAATACAGTTTCTAGTACATGGCAGGAACGACTAGGTAAGCAGATTGACGAATTAATAGAAAAACATTAGTCAAATACATTTACAAATGAACAGATAGTTGATATTATATTTAAGAATTCTTCTTCAGAGCCTAAGATTAAAGCTTTCAATTGGCGAAAAGAAGTTGTACAATATGTATAAGGGTATGCCAGTCATTGAATTAAATGATCTGGCATTATACTTGTAAATTATCAGGAGGTTTTCATTAATGGCTGAAAAAGAACATTATGAACGTACAAAACCCCACGTTAACATTGGTACTATTGGCCACGTTGACCACGGGAAGACTACTTTAACTGCTGCTATTACAAAGGTATTGGCAGCCAAAGGTTTAGCAAAGGCAGAAGATTACGCTGATATCGATGCTGCTCCAGAAGAAAAGGAACGTGGTATCACTATCAACACTGCCCACGTTGAATACGAAACTGAAAAGCGTCACTACGCACACATCGATGCCCCTGGACACGCTGACTACGTTAAGAACATGATCACTGGTGCTGCACAAATGGATGGTGCTATCCTTGTTGTTGCTGCTACTGATGGTCCTATGCCACAAACTCGTGAACACATTCTTCTTGCTCGTCAGGTTGGTGTTCAATACATCGTTGTATTCTTAAACAAGACTGACTTAGTTGACGATGACGAATTAGTTGACTTAGTTGAAATGGAAGTTCGTGACTTACTTAGCGAATACGATTTCCCTGGTGACGATGTTCCAGTTGTTCGTGGATCTGCTCTTAAGGCACTTGAAGGTGACCCAGAACAAGAAAAAGTTATCCTTCACTTAATGGATGTTATTGATGACTACATCCCAACTCCAAAGCGTCCTACTGACAAGCCATTCATGATGCCTGTCGAAGACGTATTTACTATCACTGGTCGTGGTACTGTTGCTTCTGGTCGTATTGACCGTGGTACTGTTAAAGTCGGTGACGAAGTTGAAATCGTTGGTTTAACTGAAGATGTTCTTAAGTCAACTGTTACTGGTTTGGAAATGTTCCACAAGACTCTTGATCTTGGTGAAGCTGGGGATAACGTTGGTGTACTTCTTCGTGGTATTTCCCATGACCAAATCCAACGTGGTCAAGTTTTGGCTGAACCAGGTTCAATCCAAACTCACAAGAACTTCAAGGGTGAAGTTTACGTTATGACTAAGGAAGAAGGGGGACGTCACACTCCATTCTTCTCAAACTACCGTCCACAATTCTACTTCCACACAACTGATGTTACTGGTACTATCGAATTACCAGATGGTGTAGAAATGGTTATGCCTGGTGATAACGTTACATTCACTGTTAACTTACAAAAGCCAGTTGCTCTTGAAAAGGGTCTTAAGTTCACTATTCGTGAAGGTGGACACACTGTTGGTGCCGGTGTTGTATCCGACATCTTAGACTAATTTTTGAGTACAGATGTGCTAAAAGGCTTGGGGAAACCCAAGTCTTTTTTCTTTAACAAAAATATTTGAAAATAACTTGGGGATCAGCCGTCAATAAGTTGCAATTACTGGTCTCCTACGGTAAACTAATATAGTATGTAAAGACTAATTATAAATATTAATTAGTCAAATTGATTTGTTATTGGAGGAAATAAAATGTCAGCAAAATGGGAACGCGATAGCGATGCCAGCAAAGGTACATTGACATTTGAAATTGATGTCGACACTATTAACAAGGGAATTGACGAAGCTTTCGTTGAGACTCGTAAAAAGATCACTGTTCCGGGCTTCCGGAAGGGTCGTGTCCCACGTCAAATCTTTAACCAAATGTACGGTGAAGAATCATTATACCAGGATGCCTTAAACAAGGTATTACCTGATGCATATAACGAAGCAGTAAAGGAAACTAACATTCAACCTGTAGATCAACCTAAGATTGATATTAAGAGTATGGAAAAGGGTCAACCATGGGTATTAACTGCTGAAGTTGAGGTTATGCCAGAAGTTAAATTAGGTGAATACAAGGGTATGGAAGTTCCTGCTCAAGACACCACTGTTACTGATGCTGATGTTGATAATGCACTTGAAACTAAGCGTCAACAACAAGCTGAACTTGTATTAAAAGAAGATAAGCCAGCCGAAAAGGGTGACACTGTTGTTATTGATTACAAGGGTAGTGTTGACGGTGAAGAATTTGATGGCGGCTCAGCTGAAAACTACTCACTAGAATTAGGTTCAGGCTCATTTATTCCAGGTTTTGAAGATCAATTAATCGGTCACAACGCTGATGAAGATGTTGATGTAAATGTTACCTTCCCAGAAGATTACCACGCTAAGAATCTTGCTGGCAAGGATGCACTTTTCAAGGTTAAGATTCACGAAATCAAGGAAAAGCAATTACCAGAACTTGACGATGATTTCGCTAAGGATGTTGACGAAGATGTTGATACTTTAGCTGAATTAAAGGAAAAGACTAAGAAGCAACTTCAAGAAGAAAAGGATAACCAAGCTAAGGCTGCTATTGAAGATGCTGCTATCAATAAGGCTGTTGCCAATGCAGAAATCCAAGATATTCCACAAGCAATGTTAGATGATGACACTAATCGTCAAATGCAACAATATTTAGCAGGAATGCAACAACAAGGTATCAGTCCTCAAATGTACTTCCAAATTACTGGTACAAAGGAAGAAGATTTGAAGAAGCAATTTGCTAATGATGCTGCTCAACGTGTAAAGACTAACCTTGTCTTAGAAGCAATTGTTGACGATGCTAACTTAGATGCTACTGATGAAGAAATTGCTAAAGAAATTTCTGACCTTGCAAAGCAATACGGTATGGAAGAAGATGCTGTCAAGAAGGCATTATCTAAAGACATGTTAATGCATGATATTAAGATCCGTAAGGCTGTTGACTTAGTTGCCGATTCAGCAAAGCAAGTTAAGGATGACGAAAAGTCTGACAAGTAATTTGTTAAATAATTACTAATCAATGAGGCTGGAAGAAAACAGTAGTTTTCTTCCAGCCTCGCTATTTTAATCAAATATTAGTAAGATAAAGTAGAAAATAATTTACTGAGTAATTTAGTCGAAATTAAACAGTAATTTTGTTATGATGTTTTAATAAGTCTTAGAGGAGGTTCATTTATGTTTGAAGATACCACTGGTATGGATTCAGTTCACTGTTCATTTTGTGGAAAGTCCCAAGATGAAGTGAAAAAAATTGTTGCTGGTCCTGGCGTCTATATTTGTAACGAATGTGTTGACCTTTGTAAACAAATTATTGATCAGGAATTAGCAGAAGATGAAGCTAAAAAAGCTTTCCGTGTGCCAACTCCAGGAGAGATTGTTAACGAACTGGATGACTATGTAATCGGTCAAGGTGATGCTAAAAAAACATTAGCAGTTGCTGTTTATAACCACTATAAGCGGGTTAATGCAATGATGAGTGGCGATAATAATGATACAGAACTTCAAAAGAGTAATATTGCTGTAATTGGTCCAACTGGTTCTGGGAAGACCTATCTTGCCCAATCACTTGCTCGAATTCTAAATGTTCCGTTTGCAATTGCAGATGCTACAACTTTAACTGAAGCTGGATACGTTGGTGAAGACGTTGAGAATATTATCCTTAAATTACTTCAGGCTGCTGACTTTGATGTAGAACGTGCTGAAAAAGGAATCATTTACATTGACGAAATTGATAAAATTGCAAAGAAGAGTGAAAATGTATCAATTACGCGTGATGTTTCTGGAGAAGGGGTTCAACAAGCTCTTTTAAAGATTCTTGAAGGAACAATTGCTAATGTACCACCTCAGGGAGGACGTAAGCATCCACAGCAAGAATTTATCCAAGTCGATACAAAGAATATCCTCTTTATTGTTGGAGGAGCCTTTGATGGAATCGAAACAATTGTTAAGGAACGACTCGGTGATAAGACAATTGGATTTGGAACAGACTCACGAGAAGCTGAAGAGGTTACGGATAAAAATATTTTGCAACATGTTATCCCAGAAGACCTTCTTAAGTTTGGCCTAATTCCAGAATTTATTGGACGATTACCTGTGATGACTGCTCTTGAAAAACTTGATGAAGACGATCTTGTTCGAATCCTTACTGAGCCAAAGAATGCGTTAGTTAAGCAATATCAAGAGTTAATCCGCCTTGATGGAAGTAAGTTGACATTTACCGATGGTGCATTACGAGCAATGGCACAACTAGCAATTAAGCGGAATACAGGTGCTCGTGGTCTCCGTTCGATTATTGAAGATGTGATGCGGGATGTAATGTTTGACTTGCCAAGTCGTAAAGATGTAGAAAAGGTAATTATTGATAAACGATGTGTAACGCAACATACAGAACCTCGTTATGTTTTAAAGGATGAGAAAGCTTCTTAATGAAATGAGGTAAGCAAATGGAAGTTCACAATGTAGATTTAACAATCAGTGCCGTAAGTGATGAACAATATCCTAAAACAAATATTCCAGAAATTGCTTTAGTTGGTCGTTCAAATGTTGGGAAGTCATCGTTGACAAACGTCCTAATCAATCGTCGCAATTTTGCTCATACGTCTAGCCAGCCAGGCAAAACTCAGACATTAAATTTCTATGACGTTGAAGATAAGGTATATTTTGTCGATGTTCCAGGATATGGGTATGCTAAAGTCTCGAAAAAAGAGCGAGAACGATTTGGAAAAATGATTGAACAATACTTAACCCAACGTGAACAATTGCGCGGAGTTATTCAATTGGTTGATGCACGGCATGAACCAACCCCTGATGATGTAAATATGTATAATTGGTTACAATATTATAATATTCCAACACTAATCGTAGGGACGAAGATTGATAAGGTAAAACGGAGTGCATGGAATCGACAACTAAGTCTTATCAAAAAGACCCTTGCTGTTGAGAATGCAACACCGATTATTCTATTTTCAGCTACAGAGAAAAAGGGTAAAAATGATGTTTGGCAGTGGATTGAAGAGCGAATGGGGAAGAACTAAGTTGGATTTTAATGAATACCAAAATGCAGCAAAACGAACCTTATATGGGAATGAACAAGTTTTAACAAATTGTGCATTAGGATTAGCTGGTGAGTCAGGACAAGTCGTTGATTTAGTAAAAAACTATACTTTTCGTAGTCGAAAATTAGATCGTAAGGAACTAATCCACGAAATGGGTGATGTCTTATGGTATTTATCTCAAATTGCAGAATGGGCCGATATTCCATTTGAAGAGGTTGCCAAAGCAAATATTGAGGAGTTAAATCAGCGCTATCCGACTGGTTTTAAAAAGCAAGATTAAAAAATAGAGAGTGGGAAATAACCTCCTCGACAAGGCGGTTGGCTAAGTTAGAACGATGATTAGCACGGCACGGGCTGATTGTCGTTCGTACTTAGACTCGAGCCTTGTGGTTATTTTCCACGTTATCTTTCTATTGTTCATAAAAGTAGTGGAGGCTGAGAGAAAACAAAAGTTTTCTCTCAGCCTCCCTTGTATTATTTCTTTTCTTTATCTTTGCTATCTTTTTCTTTTTTATCGTCATTTTTTTTAGTTGCTTTTGGTTTTTTAGGGTCAACCGCAAATTGATCAAATAATTTATCAAGCTGTTCGCTTCTTCTAGTAACTAATCCCATTTTTTTAGCTCCTTTTTTACATTTGACAAAATGCTAGCATAAATTTTGCTAAATGTACAATTATTTCTAAACACTTTCTTTGCCTTAATGATGATTTTTCAGATATAATATATTGTTAGATAATTTTTCGGAGGGATTTTGCGATGGCCAGTGAACATTTAGAACATAAACTAGCATTGTTACCTGATAAGCCAGGTTGCTACCTGATGAAAAACATTAATGATCAGATAATTTATGTTGGTAAAGCTAAAAATTTAAAAAATCGGGTTCGCTCTTACTTTAAAAGTAGTCACACCGGTAAAGTAGCTAAAATGGTTTCGGAAGTTGCAGACTTTGAAACCATTGTGACTTCGACTAATAAAGAGTCATTCTTACTTGAAATAACGCTGATTCAAAAACATCAACCTTATTTCAACATTAAATTAAAAAAGGGAACTGGTTATCCCTACATAAAAATAACAAATGAGCGGGATCCGCAAATTAAGATCGTTAGTAAAATAAAAAAAGACGGGGGATATTATTTTGGCCCCTATCCTAATGTCTATGCTGCAGAAGAGACAATGCATTTTATTCAAAAGGTCTACCCATTGCGCCGCTGTAATGGGTATCAAGGCCGTCCATGTTTGTATTATCATATGGGGCAGTGTTTAGGAGCTTGTTTTAAAGAAGTTCCTAAGAGTGACTACGAAGAGCAAATTAAGAAAATTAAGTCATTTTTAAACGGCAATACAGCGACAGTTAAGCAACAGTTAACCAAAAAGATGCAACGAGCAGCGGAAAATATGGAGTTTGAACGAGCGGCTGAAATTCGCGACCAGCTTCACTATATTGAAGTGACGGTTGAAAAACAAAAGATTATTTCAAATGATAAGACCCCTCGTGATTTATTTAATTTCTATATGGATAAAGGGTGGCTTTCTATTCAAATTTTCTTTATCCGGCAAGCGCGGTTAATGAAACGAGAAAAACGCCTATTTCCAATCGTGGATACAGCAGTCGAAGAAATGACTAGCTTTATTCTCCAATTTTATAATCGTCGCAATAATATTTTACCTCACGAAATTCTCCTTCCCAAAGGTCTCCCCAATAAGGAAATAAGTGAAATACTAGGAGTACCGGTTAGGACACCTGTTCGTGGTGAAAAACGGGACCTTTTAGCAATGGCACATGAAAATGCTCAGTTGTCTTTAGATGAAAAATTTCGACTGCTTGAGATGGATCAAAGTAAGACTACTGGTGCGATGAAAGAGATTACGGATGCCCTTGGACTTCCAGAAGGTCACCGGATTGAAGCATTTGATCATTCGCATATTCAAGGGGCTGACCCTGTTAGTGCAATGGTTGTATTTGTTAATGGCGAACCGGCTAAAAATTTTTACCGTAAGTATAAATTGAAAACGGTGATTAATCATGCTGACGAAGCTGCCAGTACCCGTGAAGTTATTCGGCGGAGGTATTCGCGTCTCTTAAAAGAAAACAAGCCAATGCCGGATATGATTTTTATGGATGGTGGCGAAATTCAGATGGATGCGGCCAAAGATATTTTAGAGAATGAACTTGGTCTCGATATTCCTGTAATAGGGATGGTAAAGAATGATAAACACCAAACTGCTGATTTATTGTTCGGGGATGATGATCACCATATTAATTTGAATCCACGTAGCCAAGGCTTTTACTTAGTTCAACGCATTCAAGATGAGGTTCACCGGTTTGCGATTACTTTCCACCGGCGCGTTCATACCAAGCATTCGTTGAGTTCGCGTTTGGATGAAATTAAGGGAGTGGGACCGCGGACTCGGACGAAATTACTTAAAAAATATGGATCAATTACCAAAATTGCTCAAGCATCAGTTGATGAAATCCATTCGCTAGGAATTAATCGACCTACTGCCCAGTTAATCAAGGTTTCATTGCAGAAAAATGCTGAGGTGGCTAAGGGTAGTAGCCATGATTGATTTTTGACAGGCTTGTAAATTTTAAATATACTAAATAATATACTAAAGAACGGAGACAATCATTATGAATATGTTTGTTGATCAAATAAAAATTGAAGTACATGCAGGTAAGGGTGGCGATGGAATGGTGGCATTTCGTCGTGAAAAATATGTTCCTAATGGTGGCCCAGCTGGTGGCGATGGTGGCCGTGGTGGTAGCATCATTTTAAAAGTTGATGAAGGATTACGGACTTTAATGGATTTCCGCTATCATCGAATTTTTAAAGCTAAAAATGGTGGCAATGGGATGAGTAAACAGATGACTGGTCCAAGTGCAGAAGATACAATTATTGCTGTTCCCCAAGGCACTACCGTTAGGGATCTTGATACCGGTGAGATTATTGGTGATCTTGTTGAAAAAGACCAAGAATTAGTAGTGGCTAAAGGTGGCCGTGGTGGTCGCGGCAACATTCACTTTGCTAGTGCTAAAAACCCTGCTCCTGAAATTGCTGAAAATGGTGAACCAGGAGAAGACCATTACTTAGAATTAGAATTAAAGATGCTTGCTGATGTCGGATTAATTGGTTTCCCGTCTGTTGGAAAGTCAACTTTATTATCAGTCGTAACCGGTGCTAAACCTAAAATTGCTGCTTATGAATTTACGACATTAACCCCTAATCTCGGAATGGTAATGTTACCGGATGGTCGTGACTTTGCAATGGCCGATATGCCTGGTTTAATTGAGGGAGCATCGAAGGGTGTGGGTCTTGGCTTGAAGTTCTTACGGCACATTGAACGTACACGCGTTCTTCTTCACCTGGTTGATATGAGCAGTGAAGATCCTCATCAAGCAATTGAACGTTACCGGCAAATTAATAAGGAGCTTGCCAATTACGATCCTGAGCTGTTAAAGCGACCACAAATTGTAGTTGCGACGAAGATGGACTTGCCAAATTCTGCCGATAACTTAGCTACTTTTAAGGCTGATTTGACAGCGGATAAGACTTTGGAAAAGCAGCCAGAAATTTTCCCGATTTCAGCGGTTACTCATCAAGGTGTCCAACAATTAATGCAATTAACTGCTGATCTCTTAGATAAGACGCCAGCGTTTGATAGTGAGAGTCATGACAAAGAATTAGTCGTTGAATATCGTGCTGCTGCTCCTGACAAGAAGGATGAAGCGGACTTTACCATTACCAAGGATGAAGACGGTACCTGGGTATTAGGTGGTGAAAAACTTATTCGGTTATTTAAGATGACTGATTTAACTCATGAAGAAAGCCAATTACGCTTTGCACGTCAACTTCGCCATATGGGAGTTGATGATGCATTAAGAGCTAAAGGTGTGCAAGATGGCGATCTTGTAAGAATTGAAAAATTTGTTTTTGAATTTATTCAATAAAATTATACGTAACAAAGGTAGGAAAAATATAAATGCAACTTGAATTTTTAGGAACAGGCGCTGGTTCCCCAAGTAAGCAACGTAATGTAGCGAGTGTTGCATTACGGTTGTTAGAAGAACGAAATGCAATTTGGCTATTTGATGTGGGGGAAGCTACCCAACATCAAATTCTCAATACGACAATTAGGCCGCGAAAGATAGAAAAAATCTTTATTACTCATTTGCATGGCGATCATATCTTTGGTTTACCCGGTTTACTAAGTTCCCGCTCTTTTCAAGGAGGAACCGAGCCATTAACTATCTATGGACCATTAGGAATAAAGCGATATGTTCAGACTTCTTTGCAAGTAAGTGAGTCACGCCTCAGTTATCCTTTGCATTTTGTTGAAATAACAGATGACGGGGAACTATTTAATGATCATGGCTTCAAAGTGATTGCACGAAAGTTAGATCATAAAATTGCTTGTTTTGGATACCGAATTGAAGAAGCAGATCATCCGGGAGAATTACAGGTTGAAAAATTACGAGAACAAAAAGTACCATCTGGGCCAATTTACGGTCAACTAAAAGCTGGGAAAACGGTTACTCTTCCAGATGGCAGAGTACTAAATGGTCATGACTTTATTGGTACCCCTCAACCTGGGCGTATTATTGCAATTTTAGGCGATACTAGACAAACAAAGAATGCAATTTTGTTGGCGCAAAACGCGGATGTATTAGTGCATGAAAGTACTTTTGCTAAAGATGAGACGAAGATGGCACGTAATTATTATCATTCAACTAGCAAACAAGCAGCTGAAATTGCGAAAAAAGCTGGTGTTAAAAAATTATTGTTAAATCATATTTCAGCACGCTACACCGGTAAAGCAGCTTATCAATTGGCATATCAAGTTCGTAATATTATTCCTGATACTCGAGTTGTTAATGATTTTGATGTGATTGATATTCCGTTCAAAAAATGAAAAGAGATGGCAAAAGATGCTGAGAAGAGTAAAGACGTTACGTTTTCTGCGAAATGAAGTTGTATTAATTACTGGCGGTTCCAGTGGAATCGGCAAAGAGCTGGCTTTTGAGGCAGCTCGTCGTGGTGCAATCGTTGTTGTTGCTTCTCGTAATCTTGAGAAGTTACAAGAGGTAGCCAAAAAATGTTTAATTTTATCAGGGCGGCCAGCATTTGCTTATCAGTTGGATGTTACCGACCCTGATCAGATTGATGATGTGCTTTCGAAGGTTCAACATGAAGTAGGAGGAATCGATGTATTAATTAATTCTGCTGGGCTTGGTGACTTTATTCCCGTCGTTAAGGAATCTTACCGCTCAATGGAAAAAATGGTACATACAAACCTCTTAGCTTTAATGTATATTAGTCGGTGTGTAGCTAAACAAATGATGGATCAAGGGTATGGGGCCATTATTAATATGGGTTCATTAGCTGGTAAATTGCCTACACCAAATAGCGCTGTATATTCAGCAACGAAGGCTGGGGTAATCCAGTTTGATAACGTTTTACGAATGGAAGTTGCTGATTATGGTGTCCAAGTCTTGACAGTCAATCCTGGTCCAATTGATACGCCTTTCTTTGATAAAGCGGATAATGATTATACATATCGGGCACATTTGCCAAAATGGATGTTTATCTCTCCTGAAGACTTAGCTCGACGAATTTGGAATAATGTCGGGTATAAGACAAGGGAAATTAATGTTCCAGGATATGTGGCTTATCTTGGCTGGGCTTACCAAGTTATTCCCGGTTTAGGTGACTGGGCAATTAAGAAATTTTTTGATTTCCAACAAGATAAGAAGAACTTATAACATGCTCCCTTATTTTCGAGAAATTGCAGAATTTAGCAGTTCCGTTCAAAAAATGAAAGGGGCAAAATAAAAGAGACTGAGTTTATCCCAGCCTCTTGTTTAATTTTGGCGTTGAAATGGTGGTTAATTTTAAATGATTGATGCAAAATTTAAGTGGGAACTTGCCGATAATGCTTCCTCAGCAACTGTTGATAATCTTGAAAAAGAGTTAGGCATTTCTAGAATATTAGCAACCTTATTAGCTCAGCAAGGAATCGATTCAACCGAACAAGCAAAAAAATTCTTTGAACCATCGATGGAAGAGATTCATGATCCAACCTTATTGCATGATGTGGATAAAGCAGTTGAGCGAATTGAGCAGGCAGTTGAAAAGCAAGAACAAATTACTATTTATGGTGATTATGATGCTGATGGAATTACTAGTACATCTTTAATGTATGAAACCTTATTATCCGTCGGTGCTAATGTTAATTATTATGTTCCAAATCGGTTTACAGATGGATATGGGCCTAACATGGACGCTTACCAACGCCTTATTGATAATGGTACCCAGCTTTTTATCACGGTGGATAATGGCGTTAGCGGAAAAAATGTTATCGATAAGGTAATGGCAGCAGGAGTAGATGTTGTAATTACTGACCACCATGAGTTGCCTGCTGACTTGCCTAATGCTGTTGCGATCGTTCACCCTCGCTATCCTGGTAGTAATTATCCTTTTCCTGATTTGTCAGGCGTTGGTGTTGCCTTTAAGGTGGCCTGGGCTTTAACTGGTGAGTTTCCTGTTGAAGAACTGGACTTAGTTGCAATTGGTGAAATAGCTGATGTAGTAAACGTGACGGATGAAAATCATGCGTTAATTTCCTATGGCATTCAGCAACTACGGCAGGGGATGCGTCCCGGATTAACGGTTTTAATGAAATTAGCTGATATTAAAGCTAATAATCTAACTGATCAGGATATTGGATTTGGAATTGCACCACGGCTAAATGCGCTTGGCCGAATTGCTGATGCTAATGATGGAGTTAAGCTGCTGACGAGTTTAGATGAGAATGAATCACAAAAATTAGCTAAAGAGGTAGATCAGGCTAATAAAGAACGTCAGAACCTAGTTGCTGAGATTATGAAAGAAGCAGGAAAACAGGTTAATAGCTCAGCTAACCAGCAGAAAAGGACCTTATTAATTGTTGGGAAAGGTTGGCATCAAGGTGTATTAGGAATTGTTGCCAGTCGGATTATGAATGAGACCGGAAAGCCAACAATTGTCGCATCAACTGATCAAAATAATCCAACCCTAATAAAAGGATCTGGTAGAAGCGTTGACAGTTTTAACCTGTTCAATGCCTTGGAGGCTCATCGTGAACTTTTTACAACATTTGGTGGGCACCCTGCTGCTTGTGGTCTTTCTTTTGATTCGAAAAATATTGTACCTCTGCAAATAGCCTTGGAAGAAGAAGCGGTCAAACAAAAATTTGATCCAACGGTAAAGCAACCTCTTCCAATCGCAATGAAACTTGCACCAGCTGATGTTACCCAACAGTTATATAACGATATTCAACGGGTTGCTCCATTTGGTCCAGGAAATATGGAACCGGTTTTTGAATTAAATAACGTTAAAGTTGTCGATGTCAAAACAATGGGACAGGAACACCAGCATTTAAAATTTTCGATTGTAAGTGATAAGAAAAATCTAACAGTCGTCGCTTTTGGTCAAGGAAATTTGGCAACGCTATTATCCGCACCAACCGGACAAATTAATTTAGCCGTTAAAGTTAGTCTTAATGAGTGGCGTGGTAAAAAAAGTGTCCAACTGATGTTAGAAGATCTCCAAATTAATGGAACGGTAATTATTGATGAACGAACGAATAAACTAACTCCTCAGCTTTTTAGTTCTTCAGATTATTACATTGTAAGAGAGCCAAGATTGCGAGAAAATATTGCGCCCCATGTGGCTCCTGGCTATACTTTATCGATCGAAGAAGCAATTAAGACTGATTTTTCTGGTCAACAAGTAACGCTGGTTGACTGCCCATCTAGTGAAGAAATGCTAAAACGGATTTTTGCAGAGGATGAAGGAGAACCAGCAACTATTCGCTTATTACTGTATCAGCAAAAAAGTGCCTATTTAGCTGGACTTCCAACACGGAATGATTTTGCACAGCTTTATCGATTTATTTATAAGCAAAAAGAATTAAAATGGCCAATGCAAGCTAAAGCAGTTAGCAATCATTTAAAGATTAATATGGATCGATTAAATCTAATGATTCAAGTGTTTTCTGAAGCGGGATTTGTTACAATAAAAGATGACGTGTTAAAGTTTAATGAGCCAACTAATAAGACTGATTTAACGCAAACTAAACGTTATCAAAAACAATTAGCACAATATAAAGTTGAACAACAGTTGCTTTTTAATGATGCGGCAACCGTTGCTAAATGGCTATTGGAATATCTAAATTTAGAGTAAGGAGACTATTTATCTCATGGCTTTAGACCTTTATAAATACGTAGCTAGTGTTCCTGATTATCCAGAAAAGGGTGTTATTTTTCGGGATATTTTACCGTTAATGGCTGATGGAGCTGCATTTAAGCAAGCTACTGACGAATTAGTTGATTATGCTAAGGATAAAAAGGTAGATATGGTAGTAGGACCAGAAGCGCGAGGCTTTATTGTTGGATGTCCTATTGCTCGTGAATTAGGTGTTGGATTTGCTCCAGCACGTAAAAAGGGTAAGTTGCCACGAAAAGCAATTAGTGCATCTTATGACTTAGAATACGGAACAGCTACCTTGCAAATGGAAGCCGATGCAATCAAGCCAGGACAACGGGTTCTTGTTGTGGATGATCTCTTAGCTACAGGAGGAACAATCTCTGCAACAATTGATATGGTTGAACAAATGGGTGGTATTGTTGTTGGCTGTGCATTCTTAATCGAATTAAAAGATCTGCATGGTCGCGATAAGCTTACAGATTACGATATGAAGGCATTAATGGAATTTTAATTAGGAGGAGGCTGGGGATACTAGCCTTTTTTCTTTTTAAATTATAGTTGTATATATAAAATGAATGCGGGACAATAACATTACGTTGATAAAAAGGAGCCAGTTAATTTATGATTTTTTTAGTAATAATGGGAGCCCTATTTTTGATTTTGGGTGGTTTTTATCTTGCTAATTCATGGCAACAGTATCGTGAATGGAAAAGCGGGACAATCATTGTTGTATTGAGTATTATTGCAATTGTTTATGGTGTAATTAATTTACCTTATTTTCATCATAATAATTCTGCTAGTTCAAACCAAAGTACTTCATCTTCACAAGTTGCGCGGTCCAGTAGCTTTTCATCATTTTCAAATGGGTTGACAATTGGCAATTCAAGTGCAAATGAAGCACAACAAGAAAGTAAGACAATGGCTGTTTTGCGTCAAATGCAAAAGGGCTACTCAAAATTAGGTTCAGTTGACTATAACGAAGATAGTAAGACATTCCAGATCACACCAACGGATGATAATACGGTTGAAGCATTGAAAGCTTTAGCGCAAGATCCAAGTCAGGCTGAACAAATGGGCTGGTCTAACTTAACTAAGTCGATTAAAAACAATTCAGGGCAAGTAGAAAAAGCATTAGGTGAAGGATATTCAATTAGTATTATGAATCCAAGCGATTCTAGTAAGGCGTTATATACTGCCAAAGACGGCAAAACTACATACGATATTGCTAATTAATAAAACTAAACAATCTAAGATTAGTTCAAGACAGATTGGGGCACTTAATAGGTGTCCTTTTTTGTGTAATAAAAAAGCTGATATACCAACGTTTTAACAACGATTGAATATCAGCAAAACTTTAGATAAAGGAGACAAGGGGATTTGAACCCCTGCACGCTTTTACACGCCTAACGGTTTTCGAAACCGTCCTCTTCAGCCACTTGAGTATGTCTCCATTTCAACTTTATTATTGTAACAAAAAACTTGGCAAGCGTAAAGAGAATATTAATTAAGGAAATAGCTATTTAATAATTTTGCAGAAATAATTTCTTGCTAATATGATATTCTAATATATGATGTAATTTAAAATTTAATTAGGGGATTTTTATGGTAAAAAAATATTATGCAGTAAAAAAAGGTCGTCATCCGGGAATATATAAAACTTGGGCTGAATGTCAGAAGGAAGTTAATGGATATCCGAATGCTAAGTTTAAAAGCTTCTTAACGCTTGAGGGTGCTAATGAGTGGCTTCAGGCTACGGGAAATACCGTAACATCGACTAAAGCAGTTGCTTATTCTAACAATATTCTTGTTTATACTGATGGAGGCTCCCGTAATCATGGCAATAAGTTAGGGCAGCATGTTAAGGCAGATGATAAAGCGGCATGGGCTTATTTTATTCAAACTAAGGATCGAGCTTATACAGGAACTGCTGGCGAATTTGGGGCTACTAATAATAAAATGGAGATTACAGCTTTAATTCAAGCACTAACTAAACTATTAGAACTTGGTTTTCAAGATCAACCAGTTACAGCGATCTTGGATTCACATTACGTACTTGACCCAATTATGAAAGGCTGGTTAACTAATTGGCAGCGTCGAGGATGGTTAACCGCTGGTGGCAAACCGGTAGCAAATCAAAAGCTATGGGAAGAAATAGTTTCCCTTTTACCTCAGTTCCCTAATTTACATTTTGATTGGACTAAGGGTCATGCAACGAATGCTGGAAATAATAAGGTCGATGAATTACTAAATAAGACTATGGATCAGTTATAATTATTTGACAAGAGGATGATAAGAAATGAGAATTGGTATTGACAAAATGGCTTTTGCAACAACAAATGATTATTTAGATCTTGTTGAATTAGCAAAAGAACGCGGCGTAGATCCTAATAAATTTACCATTGGAATTGGACAAGATTTACAGGCAGTTGTACCGCCTACGCAAGATATTGTAACTTTAGGAGCTACGGCAGCGAAAAAATTGCTTACTCCTGAACTAGAAAAAAATATTTCAACAGTAATTGTGGCAACTGAGTCAGGGATTGATAATTCAAAAGCAAGTGCAATCTACATTAAACGCTTATTAGGGCTTAATGACTTTGTCAGAACGGTAGAAATGAAAGAGGCGTGTTATTCTGCGACAGCTGCTATCCAATTTGCAAAGGGAGTAGTGGCGCTTAATCCCCAAGAAACTGTATTGGTGATCGCTGCTGATATTGCTCGTTATGGATTAAATACTCCAGGAGAAGTGACTCAAGGAGCTGGAGCAGTTGCAATGCTGATTTCCCAGAACCCCCACATCCTAACCCTTGAAGATACAACTGTTGCTTATAGTAAGGATATAATGGACTTTTGGCGGCCGTTATATGCAACAGAAGCTTTAGTAGATGGAAAATATTCTACTAATGTTTATATTGAATTCTTCCTTCAAACTTTTACCCGTTATCAGCAATTAACTGGGCGAAATTTAGCAGATTTCGCTGCCCTTGCATTCCATATGCCGTTTACTAAAATGGGAAAGAAAGGGTTAGAAGGGTTGCTTAAAGATCGTAATGACGAAGTAGCTCAACGATTACGAACACAATTAACCGCAAGTCAGCTGTTTTCGCGCCAAGTTGGTAACCTTTACACTGGTTCATTATATTTATCATTAATGTCATTGTTACAAAATAGTGACTTAAGAGCTGGAAGCCGAATTGGGTTATTTAGCTATGGCTCTGGTGCAGAGGGAGAATTCTACACAGGAATCTTAGAGGACAGCTACGAGCATTATATGAATAATATTCAAGCAGAACTAAAACATCGTCACCAGGTTTCGGTGGCAGAATATGAAAAACTATTTAGTAGTCAATTAGGAACGAATGATCGAGATATCGAGTTTGATGTTACTAATGATCCATTACCTTTCGTTCTTAAAGGACAAAAAGATCATCAACGGATTTATGAAGTTAAATCATAACCACCCGTCAAACGGGTGGTTTGCACATCGGCTATAAGCCGATAATAAAAGCCGGCGTCTCAAGGCGCTGGCTTTCGCTTTGCTCAAGCCAAAATGCTCTGACTACTTTGCCACCGCTTTAAGCGGTGTTTGTACTACTTCACTTACCCTTAAAAGGGTCCGAATATTCCACACTTGTTAGCTTATCCATTGCTATATCATGTTTCTCTTGATCTCGGATATACTTCTTTATCGTGGATTCATTCAATCCAACTGTACTTACGTAGTAGCCTTCAGCCCAAAAATGTCGGTTCCCATATTTGTATTTTAAGTTTGCATGTCGATCAAACATCATTAATGCACTTTTCCCTTTTAAGTATCCCATAAACTGCGATACACTTAGCTTCGGCGGAATACTTACTAACAAGTGCACATGATCTGGCATCATATGACC
>NZ_JAJGTZ010000034.1 GCF_020784725.1 Limosilactobacillus reuteri | reverse complement strand
TTCGCAAATGTTTTGCTTCAAATCACATCGTGATTGAAGACCCTACACATTTGATTCGTCGAAACTTTGTTCAGTTTTCAAAGGTCTACCTGTTGGCTAATCAAGCAGCCAATCAACATATTTATTATAACATGTATCAGATTAGCTTGTCAAGAAGAAATTTTAATTATTTTTGAATTTCTTTTGATCGATAACTCAATCAGCAACTTCGTTAATATATCATGTCATCAATCAGATGTCAACAGTTATTTTTAACTTTTTTTGTTGAATCAACTTAACAGCACTTAACTGTTTTGACAACAATAACTACTATACATGGATTTCATCCTTTCGTCAACAACTTTTTCCAACTTTTTTAATTTATTTTTTAAACCTGAACTTTTTTATTATTCGAAATAGAAAAAATTTGTTTTTTTATATCTAAAAACAAAAAAATACGCCCTTAAATTATCTTTTAAGAACGTATTTACTAACAATTGGTCTAGTTTATTTTACGCGAGCTAAGTAATAGTGCTTCTTACCCTTCCGGACAATCACAAACTTACCATCAAAATGCGCTTGGGGATCAATCTCGGCGTCAACATCGTCAACTTTTTCCCCATTAATTCTGATAGCCCCACTCGATACATCTTGCCGAGCTTGGCGACGTGAAGGTTCAATACCATTATCGGTTAACCAAATAACAATATTTTCTTTCTTATTTTCTACATCTACTGAAGGCATATTCTTAAAGCCTTGTTCAATTTCTGCAGCAGAAAGGTCAGCAACATCCCCAGAGAACAATGCTTTACTAATTCGTTCTGCTTCTTCAACTGCTTCTTGGCCATGAACAAATTTAGTTACTTCTTGGGCTAGGCGACGTTGAGCTTCTCGCTTCCATGGTTCTTTCTCAACTTTTTCTGCCAAGTCATCAATTTCTTCCTTTGATAAGAAAGTGAAGTACTTCAAGTATTTAATAACGTCACGGTCATCTTGGTTAATCCAGAATTGATAAAATTCGTATGGAGAAGTCTTTTCTGGGTCAAGCCAAATTGCACCACCCGCAGTCTTTCCAAATTTAGTTCCATCAGCTTTGAGCATTAATGGAATGGTAAGTCCGTAAACCTTAGTATCTGGTCCTTCAACCTTATGAATCAAATCAATCCCGGCAGTGATGTTTCCCCACTGATCGGAGCCACCAATTTGTAATTGCACATCGTTGTGACGATAAAGATGAAGGAAATCGACTGATTGAAGAATTTGGTAAGTGAACTCAGTAAATGAAATTCCAGCATCTAACCGACTTGCTACTACTTCCTTATTTAACATGGTGTTGATGTTAAACAGTTTACCGTAGTCACGAAGGAAGTCTAACAAGCTGATCTTTGATAACCATTCGTAGTTGTTTACAATCGTGAAGTTTTCAGTGCCGAATAACTTCTTCATTTGAGCAGTTAATGCTTCTTCGTTGTGGTGAACTTGATCCATTGTTTGAAGCTGCCGTTCTGACTTTCGGCCGGATGGATCACCAATTGCACCAGTTCCTCCCCCAATAATAATTACTGGGTGGTGACCAGCTAATTGGAACCGTTTCAAAATCATAAATGGAATTAAGTGCCCAATATGAAGACTATCCCCGGTTGGGTCCGTTCCACAGTAAAGAGCAATTTTATCTTCTGATGTTAATTTGCGTAAGCCTTCTTCGTCTGTAACTTGGTTAATAGCCCCACGCCATTCTAGTTCATTAAGAATATCCATGTTTACCTCCATAAATTTCTCGGATACAAAAAATCCCCAACTTCAAATAATGAAGTCAGGGACGATTTACCGCGTTACCACCTTGATTTGCAACTAAATAGCTACCACTCTAGTCGATAACGAGACGATCCGTTCAAATACTGAAAGACTCCGTAAGTGTAATTCGTATAACGGCATTGGCAAAGTTTACAGTTACCACTTGCTTCCTAAATGTCCAGCCGCTTACTACTAAAATTACTTCTTCATCTTTGGTTATTGCCGTCATTGTACATGGAATTAACGATTACTGTCAAGAAGTATTTAAAACACAAAAGTGAGTGGGAATTAACTTCCTCGACAAGGCGGTGGGCTAAGGATAGAACGGTGATTAGCACGGCACGGGCTGATTATCGTTCGGACTTAGCCTCGAGCCTTGTAGTTACGACGCGAAGCTAGCCTACGAGGATTTCCACGATATCGTAACAAGATTCGTATAAAAAAGAGGCTGTTGAAAAAATAAATTTTTTCTCAGCCTCTTTTTTCACTATTCATCTTTTTTTGCTTCGTGTTTCTTTTTCATCATCCCGCTTAACAGTTGGTGATGGCTGTTCTTTTGGTTGTTTTTCTACATATACTTCATGAACATAAGCTTCACCGGTTAATTCGGCTACTGGCTTAAAAGTATCCTTGAAGAGCACATCCATTTCCATTCCTGCTCGAGCCTTGTTGTAGTACAAAGCAAGAATTGCATATACCACTGGAAGGTAGCAGGAAATACCAACAATCACTAAGACGATTCCGATATAAGTGAGGACATAAGTTGCCGTGTAAACACCGTAAAATGCCAATCCACCCAAAATTAAGGTCCAGATAAAAATTGGAAGGAATTCTAAAACAAACAGAATTACAAAGTAGTTCCACTTTCGACCAGTCATGAACCGCCGACTAGCAGTTAAGGCATAACGCATTGATTGACCAAGGAATTGTGGTTGTTTTTCACGATAAAGGAAGTATGACTGCGAATATTCGATACTCTTCCACAATACAACAATATCGTTAAGGATTCGAATTGCCCACCCAGTATAAACAGCAGCAACGCCTGATAAACGTGGCAAGAGCAATGCATTAACAATGTTGAGTGGTAAACTCCATAAGAAAGTGAACAATCCAATATAAAGCACGATCCGCCATACTTGATTCTTTCGCAAGTGCTTATAGTGCATCCAGATTGAGCCAGCACTAACTGGTTGTTCTGGATGAGCCATCTTATCTTGGTATGTATATTGAGTAGCAACGCCAAAGAAAGTATAGAAGAAAGCTAACGCAGCAATAATTGCGACAATCCCCACAATTTCTAATAATGAGAACAAGATTGCAACTGGGGAAGCCATTCCGTACATTACCATCATCATTGTCATACTCAATGAGGCAGCAATATTTGAATTAAGGAGTGCTAAGATCGCTACTAAAGCAATAAAAATAATTGATACCCCTGCAACTGGCCACATTGCCTTTAAATAGTTAGGCTTTACCAGTTCTTTCAATGAAGGAAAAAATTCCTTCATTGGGAGTGTTCGTTGTTTTTCCATTTTCATTTAAATTCTCTCCACCTTATTAGATTCTGATGTTAATCATACCACAACTCACTATAAGCTCAATTTATTCGCCAATATCTTCAATATTTTTTCAAAAAAGGCTACAAAAAAGAGGCGTTAGAAATTTAACTTTCCCGCCTCTCCAAATTTAATATCGTAAATTTATTTTAGTACTTTTCCTTGCTTAATACGTTAAGCTTGTCATCGAAGTCGTAAACAACTGGTTGACCAGTAGCCATTTCAAGGTTCATGATGTCTTCATCAGAAATGTTTTCGATGTACTTGCTCAATGCACGAAGAGAGTTACCGTGGGCAGCGATGATAACGTTTTTGTTGTCCAAAAGCTTTGGTGCAATTTCATCTTGCCATAATGGAATAACACGTTCCAAAGTAACCTTTAAGTTTTCACCACCAGGAATAGCACGTGGGTCTAAGTTAGCGTAACGACGATCCTTTGCAGCAGAACCTTCATCGTCAGCACTTAGCAATGGAGGTAATACATCGTATGAACGACGCCAAATGTGAACTTGTTCGTCACCGTACTTTTCAGCGGCCTTTTGCTTGTTGTGGCCTTGAAGTGCACCATAGTGACGTTCGTTTAAACGCCAAGTCTTGTATTCAGGGATCCATAATTGGTCACATTCTTCAAGAGCATAGTGCAAAGTCTTGATAGCACGCTTCAAAACAGAAGTGTATGCGTAGTCAAATTCAATGCCGTGTTCCTTAAGGGCTTTACCAGCATTCTTTGCTTGTTCAACACCCTTTTCACTTAAATCAACATCAACCCAACCAGTAAATTGGTTAGATAAGTTCCATTCACTTTGACCGTGACGAATTAATACTAATTTAGCCATGTTCAATTGACCTCTTTCTTCTTAAAATCGCTATAAACAGCATTACCATATTATTTTAATCCATTCCCCTGCAAATGCCAATAGTGATGAAGAAATTATTGCAGTCCAGCTTTTGCACCAATATCATGACGATAAAAACATTCAGGTTCATCAAGCTGGCGCAAGTAGCCATAAACGTGATCGCGGGCTTTTTGAAGAGAATCATCTTTCCCGATCACCATTAGTAAACGTCCACCTGCACCTTTTAAGTCATTAATTGTTCCAGCAACATTTGCGTAATCAATAGTAACATTGGGATCAACGGGAAATGTTCCCAGCTTTTGTCCATGGATTGGCTTAGTTGGATAGCCTTTTGATGCCAAAACAACGCCAAAACAAGCATCTTCATTTTCTTCAACTTCTGGTAATGGTCGATCATTAATTGCTGCATCTACAAGTTCGAACAAGTCGGTTTTCATGCGGGGCAAAATCACCTGGGTCTCTGGATCACCTAGACGAACATTATATTCAATCACTTTGGGACCATCATCAGTCAAAATAAGGCCAATATATAAAATCCCATGGTAGTGATACTCGCCAGCCACCAAGCCATCAATTGTTGGCTTAAGTACTTCATCAATCATCTGTTGACGAACGGCTGAGGAAAGTTGTGGCAAGGGACTATAAGCCCCCATCCCCCCAGTATTAGGACCTTTATCGTCATCAAAGGCTCGTTTGTGGTCTTGAGCCATGGGCAAAATTCGGTAGTGGCCATTACTAATTAAAACAAACATTGAATATTCAGGACCTGATAAACACCCTTCAATCACAAGGCGCGCCTGACCATTGACAAACATTTCTTTGATTGTCTTAATTGCTTCCGCACGATCTTTTGCAATGACAACTCCCTTACCACCAGCTAAACCATTTTCTTTAATTACTACCGGAAAGCCAAATTGCCCAACGTTATTAATCGCTGCTGTTTGATCCCGATATGTCGCATGGCGGGCAGTGGGAACGTGATAATTATTCATAAAATTAAGGGCATAGTCTTTCGAACCTTCTAATTGGGCAGCCCGCGCATCAGGACCGAAAACCTTTAATCCAGCGGCCTTAAATTCATCAACAATCCCATCAACCAAACAATCCTCAGGGCCCACGAATGTCCACGCGACATTATGTTCTTTAGCAAATTGAATCAGCTTAGCAAAGTCAGTTTCCGCAATTGCAATGGGAACTACTCCTACCGTCGACATCCCCACGTTGCCTGGCGCACAATAAACTTGCCTAACACGGGGACTTTCTTGTAATTTTTTCGCCACGGCAAATTCACGACCACCTTCACCTACAACTAATACGTTGACCCGCTTTTCCATGATACCCTCCTAGCTTTAATGACGAAAATGACGAATACCTGTTGTGACCATTGCAATTCCATACTTATTCGCCATCTCAATTGATTCTTGATCGCGAATTGATCCCCCTGGCTGAACAATCGCCTTAATGCCATTTTGGCCCGCATATTCAACACAATCACCAAATGGGAAGAAAGCATCCGATGCCATCACTGTCCGATCATCAATCGCCTCGCCAGCATGTTTTACGGCAATTTTTAATGAATCAATTCGGTTAGGTTGACCTTCTCCGACCCCTAATGTCCGCTCATCATTTGCTAAGACAATCGCATTTGATTTGGCATGCTTAACTGCTTTCCAGGCAAACATTAATGTCTTAAGCTGTTCCTCTGTTGGTTGCTTTTCAGTAACACATTGCCAGTCGTGGTAATCTTCCTTAAGCGTGTCTTGTTCCTGCAACAACATTCCACCCATCACTGAAACAACTTCATGTTTAGTTGGTTCATCCTTCTTACTGAAGTCCAGACTCAACAAACGAATATTTTTCTTCTTTGCCAATAACTCAAATGCATCATCGTCAAAGCCGGGGGCAATGACAATTTCTAAAAAGATTTTGTGCATTTTCTCGGCGGTAGCTAAATCAACCTGGCGATTAAGAGCAATCACTCCCCCAAAAATAGAAACAGGGTCAGCTTCATAGGCACGATCCCAAGCTTGAACCAACCTCTCCCCTCGACCAATGCCACATGGGTTCATATGTTTCATCGCTACAACTGTTGGTTCATCAAATTCGCGAATGCACCGTAATGCTTCATCAGCATCTTTAATATTATTGTAGGAAAGCTTCTTACCATGTAATTGTTTAGCCTGTAAAACTGAAAAATCCTTAGGGAGCGCGTCTTCATATAACCAAGCCTTTTGGTGACTATTTTCACCATAACGCATTGTTTCTTTTAAATCCCAGCTTAAAGTTAATTTTTCTGGATCTTCAAGTCCTGTCTGTTTTGTAAGGTATTGAGAGATGAGAGAATCATAGGCTGCCGTATGACGAAAGGCTTTCGCTGCTAAGCGTGCTCGGGTTGCTAATGATGTTTCGCCATCTTCTTTGATCTGGGCTAAGACTTCATCGTAATCGGCTTGGTCCACCACGATTGTTACATCATGATAGTTTTTAGCAGCTGAGCGGACCATGCTAGGGCCACCAATATCAATGTTTTCAATTGCATCGGCTAATTCCACTCCCGGTTTTTCGATCGTTTCTTTAAATGGATAAAGGTTAACGCAGACTAAATCGATTGGCGTAATATTAAGCTTTGCGAGGGTCGCCATGTGTTCTGGCAAGTCCCGGCGAGCCAATAGTCCCCCATGGACGTATGGGTTAAGAGTCTTTACACGACCATCAAGAATTTCTGGAAAATGAGTAACATCCTTAATACCAATTGTTTCAATTCCTGCTTCGTCTAAAACCCGCTTCGTTCCCCCAGTCGAAATAATTTCAAAACCATTTTCAACTAATCCTTTAACGAATGGGACCAGGTTTTGCTTATCAGAAACGCTTACTAATGCTCTTTTCATAACTTAATGTTGCTCCTTTTCTAGTGCCTGCTTCAGTGCTTCAGGATACAACCGGTGTTCAGTTTCATGAACCCGTGCTTCTAAAGTTTCAATAGTATCGGTTGGTAAAATTGGGACGTGTTCCTGGGCGATAATTGGGCCGGAATCGAGTCCCGCATCAATATAATGGACGGTCACACCTGTCTGCGCTTGTTGATCAGCAAATGCCCGCTCAATCGAATGCAGTCCAGGATATTCTGGCAACCATGCTGGATGGAGATTAATAATTCGGTGAGCATAATGATCCAAAATCGTGGGCCCGATTACTCGTAAATAACCGGCAAGGGCAATAAAGTCAATTTGATACTTTTTCAATACTCCTAATAATTTTTCTTCGTACTTCTCTTTGCCCCCACAAGATTTGACCGTAAAGCTCTCTGCCGGAATCCCCAGCCGGGCAGCTCTTTTCATTACCGGAGCATCTGGATGATTACAGAATAATAATGATAATTCACCAGGAAGATCATTATTTTTGAAGTGTTGTGCTAAGACTTCAAAATTCGTTCCGTTTCCTGATGCTAAAATTGCGACTCTCATTTACAACCCTCACTTGATAACAATCTTTTTTGTACCTGGTAAACAATGACGAAGATAACCAATTTGATAACTTGTCATGTTTTTATTTGCTAATATCTCTTGAACTTGCGCTACTTGAGCTGGTGCCACTGCTAAGACCATTCCTATTCCCATGTTAAATGCTTCGAAACAATCCTCCTTAGCAAGGCCTCCTAGCACCCGCAAATAGTCAAAGACTGGAAGCTGTGGCCACCGACTAGGATCAATCACCGCTTGCAAATTATCACCCAACATTCGGGGAACATTTTCAATCAATCCGCCACCAGTAATATGGCTAATCCCATGAACTAATTTGCGATGAACTAGTGGTAAGACCGCTCGAACATAAATCCTAGTAGGAGTTAGAATCGTTTCTCCGACCGTTTTTCCTCTCAATGCTTCTGGGCGATCAGTTAATTTGACGTGATTATCCTTAAATAAGATTTGTCGGACAAGGGAAAAGCCATTGGAATGCAAGCCGCTTGATGGGAGGCCAAGTAAAATATCACCTTTTTGTGGTCCAGCAGCGGTAAGAAGTTCTTCTTTTTCTGCTACTCCTATTACTGTTCCTGCCAGGTCATACTCACTGGCTGCATACATATCTGGCATTTCCGCTGTTTCTCCACCAATTAAAGCGGTCCCAGCTTCTCGGCAACCAGTTGCTACTCCACTAACAATTGCTGCCATCTTAGCCGGATCATTATGGCCGGTCGCAATATAGTCGAGAAATGTTATTGGTTCCGCTCCCTGCGCCAGGACATCATTAACGCACATTGCGACAACATCGATCCCGATTGTATCGTGCTTATTCATTTGTTGAGCAATTAAGAGTTTCGTACCTACACCGTCAGTACCAGAGACAAGAATTGGATGCTGCACCTGTAATTTTTCTAAGTCAAACACCCCCCCAAAGCTGCCAATTCCTCCAATCACACCTGGGCGATCAGTTGATTTGACTGCATCTTTAATACGGTGAACAAGTTCGTACCCGGTATTTACATCTACCCCTGCATCTTGATAACGACTCATCCTCTTACCCCTTTCTTGCTAATCGCTCTTGTTCGCTTAACGACTTTAAGTACCCTTTTTCATAATCATAAAGTGGTGTTGGGTACTTCCCATCAAAATATGCCACGGTAAGTCCACCATTAGGAGCATCTCCTGCGTCTGGTACGTTAATTGCTTTGATTAGACTATCAATACTCAAAAAATTAAGAGAATCTGCACCAATTAACTGCCGCATTTCTTCAATGGAGTAATGAGCAGCCATCAGTTCTGAACGCGTTGATACGTCAATTCCATAGAAACATGGAAACTTAAATGGTGGTGAGGAAATAAGCATATGAACTTCTTTAGCCCCAGCTCTTTTTAGCATTTGGACAATCTGCTTAGAAGTTGTTCCGCGCACAATCGAATCGTCGACTACTACCACTCTTTTTCCTTTTACAACTCCGCGGACAGCTGATAATTTCATCTGAACGCCTAACTCCCGTAACTCTTGAGTTGGTTGAATAAACGTTCGCGCAACATATTGGCTCTTTATTAACCCCATTTCATATGGAAGGCCACTTTCTTCAGCATATCCACTAGCAGCAGACAACGATGAGTTAGGTACTCCAATCACCATATCAGCATCAACCGGATGTTCCTTTGCTAATAACCTTCCCATTCGTTTCCGCGCATTATGTACCGTTACCCCATGAATAATAGAATCAGGACGGGCAAAATAGATATACTCCATTGAGCAAATTGCCAGCTGAGTTTGGGTAGTGTAATGGTCAATATGTAACCCATTTTTATCAATAACTATTAATTCTCCTGGCAAAACATCACGCACAAATTGAGCATTAATAATGTCTAAAGCACAAGTCTCACTAGCAATAACATAACCACCATTTTCTAACCTTCCAATACATAGAGGACGAATCCCATTAGGATCTAAAGCCGCAATCAGTCGATCTTTTTGTAGTAATAGATATGCAAATCCACCATGGACAAGGTTGAGGCTTTTCTTCAAAGCAGGAATAAAACCTTCATTAATATATTTCCGGATAAGGTGAATTAAAATTTCCGTATCAGAATCTGACTGGAAAACCGCCCCTTCATTTTCCAATTCACGACGAAGGGTAACAGCATTAGTTAAATTACCATTGTGGGCGAGGGCAACAGCACCATCATGAAAGTGAAAAAGGAAGGGTTGAACATTGGCAATCGAGTTATGTCCACTTGTCCCATAACGAACATGGCCAATCGCAGCGTTTCCTTTTAATCGTTTAAGCTCAGCCGGATCAGCAAACACTTTCGCCAACAATCCTCGGTCACGGTGCTGATAAAGTTCCGTTCCATCAGTTGAGACAATGCCGGCTCCTTCTTGGCCGCGATGTTGAAGAGTATGCAGGCCGTAATAGGTTAATTGACTAGCGTTAGCCGCATCAAAAACCCCAAAGACCCCACATTCTTCATTTAATCCTTTGATTTCAGTTGGCATGGAATTGCCTCCTCCCATGTTTTTTGTAATTTTGCAACACTTTCATTGAGTTCACCATTTGCCAGTTTAACCATTAACCAGTGGCTATTTGTAACTTCTCCAATTAGGTGTGCATCTTTTCCTAATACCTGTTCGAATTCGGTTGCCTTTTCAGGAGCAACCGTCACGATAAGTCTTCCAGGAGTCTCACTAAACAGGCGAGCTGCTGGCTGATCAGCAAAGTCAACTTTCAACCCTAAATCAGTTTTGAAGACCGTTTCTGCTAAAGCTACTCCGAGGCCACCTTCACTCAAATCATGGGCACTGGAAACAAGGCCGTTCTCCATCGTCGTCAGTAACCGTTGCATATATTGATGAACATGGTGAAGGTCAAATGACTTAACAATTCCGCTAATATCGCCGGTCATCATTTTTTGCAACTCAGACCCCGCATAATCATCATGAGTTTGGCCCACTAGATAAACCTTATCTCCCGGGCGTTGGATAAACGAAGGAATTACGCGATCAATATTTTTAATTAGACCAACCATTCCAACCATCGGCGTCGGATGAATTGCTTGCCCATTGTTTTCGTTATATAAAGAAACATTCCCAGAAATAACCGGGGTATTAAATTCACGGCAAGCATCAGCCATCCCTTGGACAGATTGATGAAGTTCCCAGAAAATTTCTGGATCAGTTGGGTCACCATAATTTAAGCAGTCAGTAATTGCTAACGGCTCAGCTCCACTGGCAATTATGTTGGCAGCCGCTTCAACTAAGGCAATTTGTCCACCAACTTCTGGACTAAGGTAAACAAACCGACCGTTCCCATCAGTTGTCATCGCTAACCCTTTATGTGTTCCACGAATCCGCAGAACCCCAGCATCACTCCCGGGACCAGCCACTGTGTTTGTCCGTACTTGAGAATCATATTGCTGATAAAGACTACTTTTATCCGCAATTGTTGACTGAGCAAGCAACTTAGTTAAAACTTCAGCAACGTTATCAATATCCGGAATCCACGCTGGCTGCTGTTCGGCTAATTCAATCCGCACAGGCTTTTTTTCTAGGCTTTCTTCTTCTAGTACGTCATCCGTTAAACTCGACACTGGGATATGACATACTTCTTCACCATCATGAAAGAGAACATAATCATGACCCGCAGTAATCCGGCCAATTATGACCGCTTCAAGATCGTAAAAATCAAAAATCTTTTTGACATCTTCTTCATGACCTTTTTTTACGCAAAGTAGCATCCGTTCTTGGGATTCACTAAGCATAATTTCATAAGCCGACATCCCGGGTTCACGTTGCGGAACAAGATCTAAGTTTAGTTCCATTCCACTTTGACCTTCGGAAGCCATTTCCGCACTTGAAGAAACAATCCCTGCTGCCCCCATATCTTGGATTCCTACTAACCAGTCTGGATGATTTCTAATAAGGTCAAGACAGGCTTCTAATAAGAGTTTTTCCATAAAAGGATTACCAACTTGAACCGCCGAACGTTGCGTCATATTTTCATCATTAAAGTCTGCGGAAGCAAAGGTAGCGCCATGAATTCCATCACGGCCGGTTTTAGCGCCGACATACATCACTGCATTTCCAATTCCGGCAGCGCGACCCTGCTGGATATCTTTTTGGTCCATTAAGCCAACACTCATTGCATTACACAGAATATTGCCCTGATAGCACGGATCAAATGTTGTTTCACCCGCAATTGTAGGAATTCCCATACAATTACCGTAATCACCAATTCCCCGAACGGTATTAGTTACTTTCATTTGCGTTGTCGAATTATCTAATTCACCGAAATGAAGGGAATCAAGGGAAGCGATTGGTCGTGCCCCCATGCTGAAAATATCTCGCAGGATCCCACCGACACCGGTTGCCGCTCCTTGATAAGGTTCAACAGTTGTCGGATGATTGTGACTTTCAGCTTTGAATACCACTGCTTGTCCATCATCAATATCAACAACCCCTGCTCCTTCTCCGGGACCTTGCAATACTCGCTCACTTTTATTAGGGAAGAGACGCAGAACCGGTTTTGACTTTTTATATGAACAGTGCTCACTCCACATCGCAGAAAATAAGCCGGTTTCAGTATAATTTGGTAATCGTCCCAAGAGCTGAGTGCGAATGTAATCATATTCTGCTTCAGTCAAGCTCCAATCTAAGTATGGTTTCTTTTCTTTAATCTCTTCTGGGGTCATTGCTTGCTTCATTAACTATGCCTCCACTTTAATTCTGCCGTTTTCTAACAAGGACTCAAATAACCGTAAGCCATCCGTACTACCAAGAATAGTTTCTACTGCCCGTTCAGGATGGGGCATCATGCCTAAAACATTTCCGTGCTTATTAGTAATTCCAGCAATGTTACGTAAACTACCATTTGGATTTTCAGTTGCGTAACGAAAAACAATTTGATTATTTGCTTCCAGTTCATCTAATGTTTTTTCATCTGCATAGTAACTACCATCGGCATGCGCAATTGGTAATGCGATTCGTTCGTGATCCTGGTAATGACTAGTAAAAAGAGTGTGCGAGTTCACTACTTCTAAAGGAACAGTTTTGCAAACAAAGCGTTGGCTATCATTGCGTTTGAGTCCACCTGGCAAAAGACCTGCTTCTGTCAAAATTTGAAATCCGTTACACGTTCCAAAGACTGGTTTCCCCTCATTTGCCATCTTGATTATTGCAGGCATGATATTGGTAAACCGGGCAATTGCGCCAGCTCGTAGATAATCACCATAGGAAAATCCTCCTGGTAACATCACAGCATCAAAACCAGCTAAACTTTTTTGCCGGTGAGAAACATACTCCACATCTGCATGACAAGCGGAATGAAGGGCTTCATATAAATCCACATCGCAATTGGATCCTGGAAAAACAACCACCGCAATTTTCATCTAGGCTTCCTCCATAACTTGGTATGTATAAGTTTCCATATTGAAATTAACAAGGAGCTGATCAGCAATTTCTTTTACTGCCGTTGCTACCTCATCCTCATTTGTATCCAAGGTAACGTCAAAGAATTTTCCAACTTTAACGGCAGTTACTTCATCATGACCTAGAGAATGGATCGCATCCTTAATTGTTTCTCCCTGCGGATCAAAGACTGATTGCTTATATGTTACGAAAATCCGAACATTGACCATTTATGCTTCCTCCTTAATCACTGCTTCTAACCGTTCCAATACCTCATCATATGTTTGGGTTAAATCAGCAAGCTTGCGTCGATATACGTCTTTATCCATATGTTGCTTAGTTGTCAGATCCCATAACCGACAGTTATCTGGCGAAAATTCATCTGCAAGAATAATCTTGCCATCATTCAAACGGCCAAATTCGAGTTTGAAGTCAACCAGTCGTAAATTAGCTTGGGCAAATAATGGTTTAAGTAAGTTATTGACCTTCCGACAGATCCCCCACATTTGTGCAAGCTCCTCTTTGCTGGCAATCTCAAGAGCAATCGTTGCGGATTCATTGATAAAGGGATCATTAAGTTCATCGCTTTTATAGAATGTTTCCTCAACTGGTGAAGGAAGCGCTTCTCCTTCTGAAAGTCCATACCGACTCGCAAAATGACCAGCAATTACATTTCGCGTTACAAATTCAAGCGGGAACATCTCACATTTTTTTACCAAGTCTTCGTTAGTTGATAGTTTCTTAATGAAGTGGGTCTCGATTCCCTGCTTCATTAAATAATCAAAAACGAGGGAAGAAATAGCATTGGCAGCCTCACCCTTACCAGTAAAGTGATCCTTCTTTTTCCCGTTGAGGGCAGTAGCCTGGTCCAGATAAACTACTCGTAAAACTGCTGGATCTTCCGTTTGCCACATCTGTTTTGCCTTACCGGTATACAATAACTTCTCCATTTACGGAACTTCCTTTCAATAAAATACGAACAATCATTTTATAATCCGAAATTTAATTCGATATTTTATGACAACAATATACTCTTTCTCCCTTTCCCTTGTCAACACAAATCACGATATTTATTTTGTTATTTAGTTTTATAGTTCGTGTTTTGCGGAATAAAGCATAACAAAAAAAAGGCTAGACAAACTTTTTGTTCGTCTAGCCCCTGAAACTAGCTTAGATTAGTCTAGTCCCAATCGCTTATAAATGTCATCAACATGGCGAAGATGCCAATGGTAATCAAAGGCATCGTCAAGATCTTCTTTGGTTAATTGTTTTTGAATCGTTGGGTCATCTTCCAATAGCGGGCGGAACGGAATCTGTTCTGCCCAGCACTTAGCGGTATATGGTTGAATCAAATCATAAGCTGCTTCCCGCGTCATCCCACTATTAACCAGCTTCAAAAGAACTCGGCCACTGTAAATCAAGCCTAATGTCTTATCCATATTCTTCTTCATTGTTTCAGGGAATACATCGAGATTCTTTAAAATTCGACCAAAGCGCCGCAACATGTAATCAAGTAATGAAGTGGCATCTGGTAAAATCATTCGCTCTGCACTGGAATGAGAAATATCCCGTTCATGCCAAAGTGAAACATCTTCATAAGCAGGTACCATAAAGCCACGAAGCATCCGCGCACAACCAGTAATGTTTTCTGAGCCAATTGGATTACGTTTATGTGGCATAGCAGAAGATCCTTTTTGTCCCTTGGCAAAGTGTTCTTCGACTTCATGGATTTCCGTCCGTTGCAGCGAGCGAATTTCGGTTGCCATTTCTTCCATACTTGTTCCAATAAGCGCAATGGTAGCAATATATTCAGCATGCAAGTCGCGAGGAAGAACTTGCGTGGAAATTTCTTGGGGACGTAAGCCAAGTTTTTTGCAGACGTATTCCTCAACAAATGGATCAATTTCCGCAAAAGTTCCTACTGCACCAGAAATTTTACCCGCTTCAACACCCTTAGCAGCATGTTCAAAACGTTCCTTATTGCGCTTCATTTCTGAATACCAACGAGCAGCTTTTAAGCCAAAAGTTGTTGGTTCAGCGTGGATACCATGCGTCCGTCCCATACAAACTGTGTACTTATACTTTTCAGCTAGTTCTTTAAGGACATCCATAAAGTTATCGATATCTTGACGAAGGATATCGTTCGCCTTTTTTAAACGCAAGCCTTGTGCAGTATCAACTACATCTGTACTCGTCATTCCATAGTGAACCCACTTTCGTTCAGGCCCCAATGATTTAGAAACGTCTCGGGTAAAAGCAATCACATCATGATGGGTCACTGCTTCAATCTCTGCAATTCCCTCAACAGAAAATTTGGCATTCTTTTTAATCTTTTCCACATCTTCTGCCGGAATATGTCCAAGCTTACTCCACGCTTCATCAGCAGCAATCTCAACATCTAACCAACATTGGTATTGTGTTTCTAAGCTCCAAATCTTTTTCATCTCTGGACTGGTATAACGATCAATCATCAGTTAAAAATCCTCTCTATTTTTTCTAAATGTATTATCGCACAGAAAAAGCGGTTACGTAAAGCCGAACTTTATGCACTCCAAATTCCTACATTGTCAATTTCTGCTAAAGTAGCTTCAATATCATCAGTCAAGATTGTAACGTGGCCCATTTTCCGGTTATGACGAACTTCTGCTTTCCCATAATCATGAAAATGCCAATTTGCCTTTTTCTGAATCTGTTGTCGGACTCCATTAACATGCTGACCTAAAACATTTACCATTACCACCGGCTTTAATAACTCTACTTGCGGGAGTGGCCAGTTACAAATTGCTCGGTTATGGATGGCGAACTGGGAGAAGTTACAAGCTTCAATTGAATAATGGCCGGAATTGTGCGGGCGGGGAGCAAGCTCATTAATATAAATCTCTCCATCATCTGTTACAAACATTTCAACCCCTAAAATTCCTCGTAAATTAATCGCTTGGGCAATCTGCACCGCTATTTTTTGCGCCTTTTGTTGTAATTCAGAAGAGATCCTTGCTGGGACAATGCTTAAATGTAAAATTTCATCATGGTGAATATTTTCTGAAACCGGAAAAACCGTTATTTCTCCATCTTCATTACGTCCGACCATCACTGAACATTCGCGGCTAAAAGGCACCCATCCCTCTAAGATACAGTCGCCAGTGGCTAAAATAGGCGCACACTTATCGAGATCATCCTTATTACGTAACACTTCTTGCCCGTGTCCATCATATCCCCCTTCACTGGTTTTCAAAACTGCCGGGTAACCGATTTTCTTTACCGCATCCTTTAATTCAGCAGAAGTGTGCACTGCCATGAAAGGTGCTGTTTTTACCCCTGCCTGACGCAAGAAGTTCTTTTCTCGCAAACGATTTTTGGTCGTGTAAAGCAAGTTAGTTCCTTGGGGAAGATAAACGCGATCCTGTACATCTTCCAAAGCGTTTAAATCAACATTTTCAAATTCGTAAGTTAGTACATCCGCTTTATCAGCTAACTTTTCAATCGCTTTAGTACCGGCATAAGGAGCAACAATTTGTTCATCAGCAACCTGCCCCGCTGGACAATGAGGTGTCGGATCTAAAATAATAACCTTCATCCCCGTCTGTTTGGCATCCAATGCCATCATCTGTCCCAATTGGCCACCACCAATAATGCCAATCGTTGAGCCTTGTGGAATAAATTTATTCAAGATACTGCCCGCTTTCTTTTGCTTGATCATGCATTGCCTGTCGATACTCGATGATTTGTTGTTGGATATGCTTATCTGTGATCCCCAGAATTTGCAATGCTAATAACGCAGCGTTTTTAGCGCCTGCTTTCCCAATCGCAGTAGTTGCCACCGGAATTCCCGCTGGCATTTGAACAATTGATAAAAGCGAGTCCATTCCACCGAGAGCCTTTGTTTGTCCCGGAATCCCAACTACTGGTAAGGGGGTGTTTGCTGCAATCATCCCTGGAAGATGAGCTGCTCCCCCGGCACAAGCAATAATCACTTTAATGCCATTATCAACTGCGTTTTGCGCAAACGCGAACATTTCATTTGGCATCCGATGAGCAGAAATTATATTCTTTTCATATGAAACACCAAATTCATCTAAAATATCACAAGTTTCTTTAACAGTTGGCCAGTCCGATTTGCTGCCCATCACAACACTAATATCACTCATAACAACGCCTCCTAAAATCTGCTTTAAGGATAGCAAATCATTTTCCGTAATTCAATATAAATTCGAACTTTAAATTAAATAAGCAATAGATAGTTCGTGTTTAATAAGTGAAAAAGAAAGGGAGTGGGACTGAACTCACTTGCGAGTTTTCAGTCCCACCCCCGAAGAACGGAGGGTTAAGCGTCCTATTCAGCATTACCTTCCGATTTGGCAATACCATCACAAAAAAACATCGATGTACGTCATTACACAATCGATGTTTCATGTTGGTTATTTAGAATAATCCGGTAATTTTACCATTATCGTCAATCGTCATGTTTACTGCAGCTGGTTCTTTAGGGAGACCTGGCATTGTCATCATATTACCAGCTAAGGCCACGACAAAGCCGGCACCGATCTTTGGTACCAATTCCCGAATATGGAAAGTAAAGTCAGTTGGGGCACCTAGTTGTTTTTGGTCATCTGTAAATGAGTACTGGGTCTTAGCAATACATACTGGCAAATCATTCCATCCGTACTTAGCAAACCGCTTCAATTGATTTTGTGCTTTACGGCTAAATGATACTTCTTTAGCACCATAAATCTGCTTAGCAATCTTCTCTAACTTAGTTTGAAGGTCATCAACTTGAACGTCATAGATATGAGTAAATTCACTTGGACTATCAGCAAGTTCGACTACTTTATTGGCCAAATCATGGGTGCCTTTACCGCCCTTAGCCCAAGCATCAGTCAAAATTGCTTCAACATTTTGCTTAGCACAATCATCCTTAATCATTTGGATTTCTTTATCGGTATCACTGACAAAATGGTTGATTGCAACTACGATTGGTAACCCATATAATTGCATATTCTTAATATGCCGATTAAGGTTTGCCATTCCTTTTTTCAGTGCATCAAGATTTTCTTCATTTAAGTCTGCAAGCTTGGCACCGCCATTGTATTCTAGTGCTCGGACAGTAGCTACGATGACAATTGCATCTGGATGCTTACCAAGTACACGTTGTTTAATATCAAGGAACTTTTCTCCGCCAAGGTCAGCCCCAAAACCAGCCTCCGTTACAGTATAGTCAGAAAGGTTAAGGGCGGTTTGCGTCGCCAGAACACTATTACATCCATGCGCAATGTTGGCAAATGGTCCCCCGTGTACAATTGTTGGGGTATGGTCTAAAGTTTGAACAAGGTTAGGCTTTAATGCGTCTTTCAAGATAATTGTAATTGCATCCTGAAAATTAAGCTGACCAACTGTAACCGGCTCTTTATCATATGTATATCCTACTACAATTCGACTAATCCGTTCTTTCAAGTCATGAAGACTAGTTGAAAGGCATAAAATTGCCATCAACTCGGAAGCAGCTGTGATGTCAAAGCCTGTTTCACGTGGAACACCATCCATCGGACCACCAAGACCAGTAACTATATTTCGCAAAGCCCGATCATTAACATCTTCTACCCGTTTCCAAATGATTCGCTGCGGATCAAGATTCATTGCATTATCACGCATAATGTAGTTGTCAATTAAAGCGGCCAAGGTATTATTAGCACTTGTAAGAGCATGCAAGTCACCGGTAAAGTTCAGGTTAATATCTTCCATTGGAACAACCTGACTATAGCCACCACCAGTTGCACCACCTTTAATCCCAAATACGGGGCCCATTGATGGTTCACGCATTGCAATTGTTGTTTGATAGTTCAACTGGTTCATTGCATCCCCTAAGCCAATTAACACTGTTGACTTTCCTTCGCCAGCAGGAGTTGGATTGATGGACGTAACTAAAATTAATTTATGTTTTTTATCAGGTAAAGGCTTTATATTTAAATCAATTTTAGCTTTATACTTACCATATTGTTCGATTTCGTCTTCTGAAAGTCCGAGTTTCTCGGCAATTTTTGTAATTGGTTCCAGTGTCGCTTGGTCTGCAATCTCGATATCTGTCATGAATATCAGCTTCCTTTCTTTAGACCTATCTTCATTTTATTATACACTAGCTCAAGACTTTTTCAGCTGTTTTGCAAAATAAGTTCGATTTTTATTAACTTTATCCAACTAAACAGCATCGATTGTTCGGATAACAAAAAAGTAAAAAATAAAATTCCGCTATGGAATTTTATTTTTTACTTACTTCTTTTTTTGCACCACGAATGGGCTTTACTCCTAATACATCAAGTAAGAAGGTAAAGATTGGTACCCCAACAATCAATCCCCATGTACCAAAAAGATGTTCACCAATCAGCAAGACAATAAAAGTATAAAAGATTGGCAGATCTGTCCGGCTAGACATAAACTTAGGATTTAAGACGTAGGCCTCCAAAGTATGGATGATGATGATCATGATAATAATGTAAACCACATCGCGAATTCCACCGACTGAGTAACCAACCATCGCCAATGGGATTGTTGAAATAATTACTCCGGCAACCGGAACCAGACTAAAGATAAATACAATCAACGATAGGGCGAAAATCTGTGGCATCCGCATAAATAATAGGCCAATCGTGGTAATCACTGTATTGCAAATAGCAATAAAAAATTGGGCTTCTAATACTACCCCAAAAGTATTGACAAATTTCTTGCCAAAATAATCAATATCCTGAAAAAGCCAACCAAAATCACTATCTAAAAAGCTATGTGAAAATTCATTCATCTGTTTTAATTCAAGCGTATAGAAAAAGCTCAAGATTAAAGACATTACAAATGAAACGGTAATTGCACCAATACTTGTCAAAGTGCTAACCGCGATTGTTATCCCATGTCGAACCTGACTCATAATAGTGGCGGTACTTACATAATGGCTGACATAACGATATATCATCGTCGCTTGATGCGTACTATAGAAATGAACTACTGAATTGACCATTTTAATAACTTGCCGAGATAAAACTGGCAAATAGCGTGTCACCCCTAAGTATAAAAGAACAATTAACAATACATAAGTAACGATTACAATTAAACTCGTCGACATTCGTGGTAACCATCGCTGGACGAGTCTTACCCAACTAACAACAAGATAAGTAAGAATAAATGTAAATAAAATTAAATTCATCATTGATCTCATTAGCCAGAGTACGACAATGACTAATAATAAGACGGTGAAACGCCGTAGTTTTACATTCTCAATAAAATGCTTCCAGGCATTCGTCATTCAATCATCTCCCTATTTTCCCTACTAATTAGCATAGTAGCAAGCTTTCATTTTTTCAGCAATTAGTTTATCGCTTTCTTATGAAATGTTTTTTATTAATTGTCTTGAAACACTTTTATTTTAAGGGTGTTATAATTAATATTATTATTGCAGAAAGAAGGATGCGTTTCATGTTAGAAAAGACGTTCTATAAGTCACTACTAAAGCACTCATTTAACATTCCCGTAAAGATCGTATTTTGGGATGGATCAAGTGTTATCTATGGTGACGGAACTCCTGAGGTAACTATCACCTTTAATGAGAAAATTCCAATGCGTGATATTACCAAGAACGCCTCAATTGCACTTGGGGAAGCCTACATGGATAAGAAGATTGAGATCCAGGGTAGCATTCAAGAATTGATCGAATCAGCATATGAAAGTGCCGATAGTTTTATGCGGAGTTCTAAGTTCCGCAAATTTTTACCTAAACAAGGCCACTCAGAAAAAGAGAGCGAAAATGATGTTCAAAGTCATTATGATGTGGGAAACGACTTCTACAAGTTATGGCTTGATGATACGCTAACTTACTCATGTGCTTATTTTACTGATGGCAACCATGATGATCTTACAAAAGCACAAGTTGATAAGGTTCATCACATCTTAAAGAAGCTTGATCCAAAACCTGGCAAAACATTGCTGGATATTGGATGTGGTTGGGGAACATTAATGTTAACGGCTGCAAAAGAATACGGCTTAAAAGTTACTGGGGTTACTTTAAGTGAAGAACAATATCGCTTTGTTAAGGAACGGATTGAAAAAGAAGGTTTGCAAAACGTTGCCGAAGTTAAGCTTGTTGATTATCGTGAACTCGGTGATCAAAAGTGGGATTACATTACATCCGTTGGTATGTTTGAACACGTTGGAAAAGAAAATCTAGGTCTTTACTTTAAAGATATCCAAGGTTACCTTGCCGATGATGGTGTTGCCTTGATTCATGGGATTACTCGTCAACAAGGCGGCGCATATAACGGGTGGATTAACAAGTATATCTTCCCTGGCGGTTATGTACCTGGTCTTGAAGAAATGATCGGTCACATTGAAGAAAATCATATGCAAATCGCTGATATCGAAATGCTTCGCCGTCACTATCAACGCACCCTCGAAATCTGGGATATGAACTTCAATGAACATCGTGCCCAAATCCTTGATATGATGGGTGAACGGTTTACACGGATGTGGGATTTATATCTTCAAGCATGTGCTGCCTCATTCGAATCTGGAAACATTGATGTTATTCAATACTTGATTACTAAGGGTCCTTCAGGTAAAAACTTACCAATGACTCGGGATTACATGACAAAATAGAAAAAACAAATGGTCTCCATCATTCAGCTTAACTGGTCGATGGGGACCATTATTATATCGTTCGCCATTATAGATGTATTCCCTTTCATTTTCGATTACGTTAAAATATAGACATAATTACCTATGAAGGGATGTTTAATCATGGACGGTGCGATTTTTTCATTTAATAATATCTTTGTTAATTCAAATAAGTTATCTTTTACTGCATGGCAACGTTTTGCAATGTATGAATTTGGGATGGGATTACCCGGAAAATTTGCTTCTCAATTCAATAACCTTACCCCTTCACAAGGGCTAACCTTAGTCTTAGCACATTTTAATGCTAATCCTGCCCCAAGCGAAAGGGCTTCAATGATTGCAGAATGGCAAAAATTTCTTAACGAAGAAGCGGATAGCCTAAGCGAAAAAGATCAACTTCCAGGGATTAAGCGTCTTTTACTAAATCTCTATGATCATTACGTTAAAATTGCCGTTTTAGATGCTAATGGAGATGTGCAAAATGTCCTCAAACAAATTGGGCTTGATAACTATGTCGATAGTATCGTTAAGACTAATGATAAAGAAAACCCATATCTAACTGCTGCTAATCAATTAAACCTTATCGGCGCTAATTGCATTGGAGTTGGAACGACAGCTTATGATATCGAGAATATTCATCACATAAATGCGATTGCAATTGGTGTTGGTGATGCCAAAACATTAGCAAGTGCAGATTATCAAGTAGTACAAGTTGGTGACTTACGCTACCCAATGCTCCAAAAGATTTGGGAAGATAAGCAATAAGATAAAGCCTAAGATTAATTCAACTTTTTTCTGAATCAATCTTAGGCTTTTTTGATAATTAATTTATTATGATGCTTGCTCTTTACTCCAACTTAACGGGTCTTTTCGCCATTCTTGCAGAGATTTGAGGTGATCTGCACTAATTTGGTTATTTTCCTTTGCAACCTTAATCAAAGTCATATAATCTGTTACTGAATAGTACTTCAGCCCATTTGCCATAAAGTTTTGCTCAGCGGCAGGCAAATCATAAGTAAAGACAGAAACAACGCCAATTACTTTTCCACCGGCATTGTTAACCGCCCGTACAGCATTTAGTACACTACCACCAGTTGAAATAAGATCATCAATCACAACGACTTTTTGTCCTTCTTTAAGCACCCCTTCAATTTGCTTTCCTTGGCCATGATCTTTCGGCTTAGTCCGAACATAAATCATCGGTAATTCCATATTCTGAGCAACCCATGCCGCATGAGGAATTCCAGCAGTTGCTGTCCCGGCAATAACATTAGCCTCACTAAAATGGAGTTTAATTTGTTCAACCATCCCATTAAAAATTGCTTGCCGAACTTCTGGATAAGAAATCGTCAATCGATTATCTGTATAGATTGGGGATTTTAGACGACTTGCCCAGGTAAATGGTTGGTCTGGGTTAAGGGTAACAGCATGAATATCTAATAATGCTTTTGCAACGCGTTGTGAATATGTCATTTTTCTTCCTCCTCATTTAAGAATGCTTTTTGGACTTCTTGATAAGCAGCAACTGGGTCAAAGCTCTGAGTAATCGGCCGTCCAACCACAATCGCATTGCTTCCATCTATTCTTGCTTGGGCAGGGGTAACCACTCGTTTTTGATCATCTTTTATTGCATGAGTCGGGCGGATTCCTGGCGTTACACATAGGAAATCATCCCCCGTCACTTCACGAATCGCCTTGATTTCATGGGCTGAGCATACTACGCCGGCCAATCCTACTTTCTCTGCTAGTTGTGCGTAGCTTTGAACTGACTCAATCAACGACAAATCAACATGCTGTTGTTCATGAAGAATTTTTTCATCAATCGAAGTAAGTTGGGTAATTGCTAATAACTTTGCTGGTTCAACGCCTGCTTCCTTAGCTCCTTCTTCTAAACCGGCTAATCCGGCAATCAGCATTTCACTGCCCCCCGCTGCGTGAATTGTCGTAAAATCAATTCCCAATCGGCCAATAGCTGCCATTGCGCGATGAACAGTATTTGGAATATCGTATAATTTCAAATCAAGGAATACCTTAAATCCCTGCTTTTTTGCCTCTTTAACAATTACTTGTCCTAGGCCATAATACAATTCCATCCCAATTTTTACGATCGGCTGCGGTTTTACCATTAATTTGTCAAATAGGTCAATTGCTTCCTGCTTAGTTGCAACATCGATCGCCACCATCGGTACAAAGCGTTTCAAAATCTTACCTCCCATAAATCCGTCAGTTTTTTAATCCCGTATCTATCCATTACGATCGGTAAATCAGCTGCAATCTTGGGACAAGCCAATGGATCATGAAAGCTAGCCGCGCCGATTTGAACAGCATTAGCACCTGCCATCATAAATTCAAGGACATCTTCAGCTGACTCAATTCCACCTACGCCAATGATAGGTAAAGAAGAAACCTGGCGTACTTGGTGAATCATTCTTAATGCTAAAGGTTTAATTGCAGGACCTGATAAACCGCCAGTTACATTAGCTAAAGCCGGGCGCCGCGTTTTTAAGTCGATGCTTAATCCCGTTAACGTATTAATCATCGTCAGGCCATTAGCGCCACCTTGCTCAGCTGCTTGCGCGAGGGGCACGATATTAGTTACATTCGGCGTCAATTTTACTTTACATAGATGGGAATTCCTCGGGCAGCTTTAACTACTTGTTTTACTAGTCGTTGAAGTACTTCTGGATCAGTTCCCATTGCCATCCCACCGTGTTTTACATTCGGACATGATACGTTTAATTCAATTGCTTTCACCCCAGCCGTATTAGCGAATTCACTAACGACTTTAACGTATTCATCTTCAGAAAAACCAGCAGCACTTGCAATAATCGGTAGTTGCGGATAGTTTTTTCGTAACCACGGAATTTTTTCATTAGTTGCTACGGTAATGCCCACATTCTGAAGACCATTAGCATTAAGCCAACCGGCACTGGTTTCACAAACTCGCGGACGCGGATTGCCTTGGCGGGGATGAAGGGTCGTGGATTTTAACACCAGGGAGCCTAAATGATTAAGATTATACTTTTTAGCTGCTTCTTGCCCATATCCACAAGTCCCGCTTGCCGCAATAATCGGATTTTTTAGTGATAATCCCGGCAATTCAACTGCTAATCGTTGTGTTTCTTGCATTAGCCTTCTCCCTCCAGATATACGAGCTTTCCATCGACATAAGTTCGCTTAGTCATTCCGTATACTTGTTCACCAACAAATGGAGTATTGTGACCCTTAGAGAAAAACTGGTCTGGTTGAATTACATCTTGATGATCAATGTCAAATACAACAATATCTGCTGGGTCCCGTACCTTTAATAATCCAGCGTTATCAAGGTTAAAAATCGCTTGCGGCTTAACGGCCATCCAGTCAATCAATTGGGCAAGCGTAAAGATACCCGTTTTAACAAAGTGTGTATAGAGTAAGGCAAAAGCTGTTTCTGAGCCAACAATGCCATTTGGTGATTTAAGAAATCCTTGTTGTTTCTCCGCATCGGTGTGGGGTGCATGATCGGTAGCAATACAATCAATCGTGCCATCTAATAACCCAATTAAACAAGCTTGTTGATCAAGACGCTGCCGAAGAGGTGGATTCATCTTAAATTCAGCATCATCCTCCTTAATGTCAGCATCGGCTAAAAGTAAATGATGGGGAGTCACTTCACATGTAACGTTAATTCCTTGTTGTTTGGCATGACGAATCAGGTCAATACTTTCTTTAGTTGAAACATGGCAAACATGATAATGAACCCCAGTTGCCTGCGCAATCACCAAATTCCGGGCAATTTGCGCTGTTTCACTAATCGCTGGCATTCCCGGTAGAGCTAATTTTTTAGCAATAGTTGCCCCATCATTAATTACTCCATTTTGTGCAAGCTGATTATCTTGAGCATGATCACATAACGGTGCGTTAACTCTAGCTAGTTGTTGCATTGCTTGGTATACAACTCCAGCATCTTGAATTCCCGCACCGTCATCGCTAAAAAGACGGGCACCTGCAGCATACTGCTCAGCAACATTAACTGCTTGTTTTCCAGCCCGACCAACTGTAACTGGTGAATATTGGAGGATTTTTACCAGTCCAGCTTTCTCGTTTCGATCAACCTGTTCTTTAAATTTTTCTGGTGTGTCACATGTCGGATTAAGGTTGGCCATTGCAGCAATTGTCGTAAAGCCACCGTGTGCAGCAGCTTTACTTCCTGTGGCAATCGTTTCTTTATTGGTATAGCCTGGCTCGCGAAGATGAACATGAACATCAATTAGTCCTGGTGTAATCAAGCCATTATCCAGGTCGATTATTTCTGCATCACTTGGTGCCTGGATATGCTCGCCAATTGCCTTAATCTTGCCATCTACAATCAAAACTTCACTCTTAACCAATTCATCATTATAAATTCGCTGGCCATTCGTTAGTAAAATTGCCTTACTCATCGCAATCACCTTTTTACATCAATCCTTGGTAACGAAGAACTCGACTAAGAATTGCCATCCGGGTATATACGCCGTTTGTCATTTGTTGGAAAATGCGGGAATTAGGCGCTTCAACAAGGGAGCTATCAATTTCAACACCCCGGTTAACTGGCGCTGGATGCATAATGATTGCGCCCTGCTTCATCTTTGCGGCCCGTTCTAAAGTTAAACCATAAGCTTGGTGATATTGATTAGCATCAAAAGCCTGACCGTCAGCAGTCGTTAATCGTTCATTTTGAACTCGTAATAAATTAACCACATCCATCTGGGGCAGCAATTCGTCAAAGTTACCAAAAGTTCCATATTGTTCCAGCGTAGGATCATACCATTTTTCTGGGCCAGCAAAATAAACCTCTGCTCCTAGGCGATTAAGCATCATTGCATTTGAGTGCGCTACTCGGGAGTGACTAAGATCACCAATAATTAGTACTTTTAAGCCCTTGAAATCGCCAAATTCTTCATTAATTGTCATCATATCAAGTAAACATTGCGATGGGTGTTGACCACTGCCATCACCACCATTTACAATTCCGATCTTAAGGTCTGAATGGTTAAGCAATTGGTTGTAATATTCATTTTCAGGATGACGGATTACCGCAACATTTACACCAATTGATTCCATTGTCTTAACAGTGTCATAGAGGCTTTCCCCTTTTTTCACTGAACTCGTACCCGCTTCGAATTCTAGTACATTCATCCCCAACTTCATTTGTGCCATTTGGAAACTGGTCTTTGTTCGGGTTGAGTTTTCAAAGAAGAGGTTAACCGCGTATGCAGGTGCAGTGAGAACTGCTTGCTTTCCAGCCTTATATGCTTGAGCTTCATGAATTAAATCAATTGCATCTGCTGCATCCATGTCGGCAACTGTTACTAAATTTGGTTGAATTCTTTCTGTACTAATCATCAATAGCGCTCCTTTTCCAGTCTAATTACAACAAAACAGTGATAACTTCCCATTTAGATTTCGAGAGTCATCACTGTTTGCTTTTAGGATATAAGTAGGCTAAAAACAACATACCGTTCTGCTCTCTCTGGAAACAATTAAATGGTCGGTCGTTTCAAAATACCTATTGATTTTACTGGCGTATTCTTGGTACTACTGCTTAAAAGAAAAACCTCCTCAGCAATAGCTAAGAAGGTGTACTTAAACGCTCAATTAAATCCTTCCTAGCCTCACGGGACTAAGTTAAAGGTATTTTTGTTATTTATGATAATAAGCGTAGTTCATGAAAATGTCAAATCTTTTTTTCTATTTTGCAAAAGATTCTTTTAGAGCTTGCCATAGCTTTTCCTGCCTTGGTGTCTGTTCGACATTATTTTTGCGACGAACAAAAGCAAGTTTTTGGGTAACGTGGGGAACAATTGGCACTTTAACCACTTTGCTATCTAAGTTTTCACTTATTGATTGTTCCATCAACAAGGTTATCCCCATCCCCAAAGCAACCATATTTACTAATGTTCTTCCTTTTTCGCCTTCAAAAACGGAATATGGGTCAAACCCAGCCGCAGCACAAACTTGTTGAACAAAGACCGCAAACGGATTTTGATGGTTTAGTGTTAAGAACTTTTCTGCTTTTAGATCCATAAGCGTTAATTCCTTTTGTTTAGAAAGTGGATTCCGCGCTGGAATATAAGCTACTAAATCATCAGTTCCCACTGAAAGCACCTCAAAATCATCAGGAAGTTTACCAGCATAACTAATAAATGCCAGCTCACTGTCCCCTTGTTGTAGCTGTTCCATTGGATCAACATCTTCAACAATATTCATTTTATGTTGTTGGGCTAATTTTTTAACAACCGGAGCTGCTTGATAATTAGCAAAGCCTGGGACGACAGCAACTTTGATCGCTTCTTCTGCTTCCTTTTTTCGATAATCCGTAACCACCGATAATAATTTAGCATGTTTTTGAGCAATTTCAGTGATCAACGGTAAAAGTTTTGCCCCGATTTCAGTTAATTCAACTACGCCGCCTTCTGGTCTAATAAGCTTGATGTTAAGCTCATCTTCAAGTGCCTTAATTGTGCGAACCAATTCATCAACCGTTATCCCTGATTTTTTTGCCGCATATTGATAATCCAAAGTATTAGCAAGATTAACAAATGCAATTGTTTGCTTAAAATCCAACGTACTCACTTCCTAAAATAAAAGGGATTGGCTCCTTCGCAAGTTAGAAACCAATCCACTGTTTAAAGCTTAATTTAATTATAACAAAACTACTCTTATAACGCTAAACTCAGAAGCCAAACAGCAAGTAATCCAGCAATTACTGAAATCGACATTGACCGTGTAAAGTATGCAATCACAATCACGATCACTGCTGCAATAATTCGTTCTGGATAACCAAATAAAGTAAAATGATAAGAGCCAGTTAAGAAGATCCCCTTCACAACCAGGGTCGCAAATAAACTAACTGGGACATATTTCATCCATTCATTAAACCATTCTGGGATTTTTCGCGTTGAGAAGAATAATACTGGTAGATAACGGGGAATAAATGCCGCTAAAGCTGCCAAGATAATCACTATAATATGGTAAACGATTTTATTACTTAATAGTTGTTCCATGTCTAGCCCTCATCAGGATGTTGATCATCATGTTTTTTCTCTTCATGTTTTTCATCATGGTGTTCAATAACATCTTCAATCTTAGTTTCCAGTTTTTCAACTTCCTTAACTTCTTTTTGTTGAGCTTGTTTATCCTCGATCGTAGTCTTTGTGATCTTCGGCCTAAACATTTTTGTCAAGAACCAGTTCGAATTTGGATGCTTACTATGGTGACGAACTGTATTTTCAATCAAGAATCCAACAAAGGAAGCAATTAAGGTTGCAATAATAATCCCAAGTGTACTTTTAGTCAACGCCTGGAAGTATACACCAAGAACAGCTGCCAAGATTCCAATAACTAGGGTCAAGTGGTTTTGAACCTGCATTACGATCATATATAAGAATAAGGCCGTTAATGCAAAATCAACCACTTCAAGGTCAATCGAAATTGCACCACCAATCAAACCACCAACCATGTTTGAAATCGACCATGCTGCAAGTGAATAATACTCCACTAACAACGCGTCATCGGGATCCCATTTCTTATCAGTTGCAAACTTCATATAGTTAACAGCATAGTTTTCATCGTTCATTGATGCAGAAAAGATGAGGATGAAACGTGCTGATTTATCCTTAATATATTTAGATAAACTCGATCCTAACAATGCATATCGTAACTCCAAGAAGAAAAGTGAGATAAAGATAGTCCCTAATGGAGCGTTACTTGCTAATAACGATGCCAGAATAAATTGTGCCCCACCAGAGAACACTAATACCGACACCAATAAAATCATTATAAAGTTTAAACCTGCTGCGTGTAGTAAGATTCCACAGGCCAATCCAATCGGAATATAACTAAGACACAATGGCATTGAGACACCAAGCACCTCAAGCCAGCGTGTCCTTTCTGGATTTATTTGTGCTTTAGCCACAGAATTTCCTCCAATAATTTGTATCTTTTATAATATCAAGTGACACAATGCTCTTTTAGTCTACCACATATAAAATTAGTTGAATATAATTGAAAAAGAAAAAAGTCTAAAATCAAATGATTTTAGACTTTTTTCTCATTTTTGCTTGTTTTCTTTAACTTCTTGTTTTAAAGGCAATGTGACAACAAATGCTGTTTCGTCTTCATTTGAGGTAACCTTGACGCTCCCGTGATGAAGATCAACAATGCTTTTGACAATCGCTAAACCTAATCCCGTTCCACCAGTAGCTCGTGAACGGGAAGCTTCTGCGCGGTAGAAACGTTCAAATAGGTGGTCAAGTGCTTTTTCAGGAATTGGTGTACCATCATTAGCAACTTTGACGACCACCATATCATTTTCTTGCCGGGCATCGATCCGAATGTAACTTGCGCCATTGCCATACTTAAAGGCATTTGAAACTAAATTATTAAAAACTCGACCAAGTTTCTCCGGATCCGCCTCAATCATTAAGGGATTAGGAATAACTGAGGAAGTAATTTCGATTCCGCGATGCTGGGCTTCTAATTCAAAACTTGCCGTTAACTGTTCAATTAACTGGTTAAGATCGATTTTCATAATATTTACTGGCGCCCCATGTTGCTGAACTTTTGTATATTCAAACAAATCGTCAACCAAGGTCTTCATTTGTTTAGCCTTCTCATAAGCAGTATGGGTGTATTTTAGAATATCTTCCTCACTACGATACTGCTTATCTTCAATCAATCCCAAGTAGCCAATAATACTAGTCAATGGCGTCCGTAAATCATGGCTCACATTAGTAATCAGCTCATCTTTTGACTTCTCAATCTTCCGTTCATCATCCATTGAACGCACCGCGCTATCAACTAATGCATTTACACTAGCAATAACATGCTGTTGATTTCCTTTTAGCCGAAATGGAATCCGGTGATCCAAATGTCCCTGCGCAATATAGTGTAATTCCGCGATAATATGATCCATTTGATAAAGGTGGTACCGTCGACGCAATCGCCACCATACCACCCACACATCAATAATTACTAAAAAGGCAATTAAGATCCGCTGATAGCTCCATATTTGTGCTTGAAGAGGGCCAATCTTCAATGATTGCTTAATCATAAAGATTCCATTAGTTACTCCTGGATTTGACTGAATGGCATCTTGAACAATTACAATAATCGCCATATTCAGCAATAACAATAGAATAACCGTTACTACCCCTTCTAAAATAAGCGAACTCTTTTCACGCCCCGTTAACTTCACAATTTTTCCTCCACATCATTAAGGCTACGCTTTAGTGGTCTTCCACCTTGTAACCAACACCCCAAACAGTTTGAATAACTTTTTCACCGTTAGTTGCTTCTTCAATTTTATCCCGTAAATGACTCACATGAACCATGACTGTTTTAGCTGATACGACACTTTCTTGTTGCCATACTCGCTCAAAAATATCATCTGCTGAGAAAACACGGTTAGGGTGACTGGCAAGTAAGTATAAGATACCAAATTCAAGGGCTGTTAACTGAATTACATCCCCTTTAATCGTCTTAACCTCGTGGGAATCTTTATTGATTAATAATGGCCCAACATTAAGAATATCCGGTTGATCATTCGTCACTTCTCCTTGGCTCCGACGAAGTAATGATTTAACTCGTGCCATTACTTCAAGCGGATTAAATGGCTTAGTAACATAATCGTCCGCACCAGTGATTAGACCTTGTATCTTATCCATGTCTGCCGTCTTAGCTGAAAGCACTAAAATTGGAATATCAGAATCTTTCCGCACCCGTTTAATTACATCCATTCCATCGATTTCTGGCATCATTAAGTCAAGAATAATCAAACCGATATCAGGATTAGTATTTAGCTTTGTTAATGCTTCTTTTCCGTCGTAAGCAGAAATTGGCTCATATCCTTCATTTCGGATGTAAATTTCAAGTAATTGAACAATTTCTTTATCATCATCAACAACTAGAATTTTCATAAGAGGTACTCCTTTTTACAGCATAATATCCTATTGAATATTATAACTAACTATGCGAAAAAAGCGATCATTCTAAGATAGCCTTAACAAAAAGTTTACCCTCCATTATTTCTCGGGAAATAAAAACTGCTGTGACTATCTCTTCACGAATAAAGCCATAGCAGTTTCTTATTGAATTAGTTATTTATAGTTAGGTGCACTACGAGTAATTTGGACATCATGAGGGTGTGACTCGATAAGTCCTGCATTGGTAATTTGGACAAATTGAGCTTTTTCGATTAGTGTTGGAATATCACCAGCACCAACATAACCCATTCCTGAGCGAAGGCCACCATCAATTTGGAAAATAATATCAGAAACATCGCCCTTGTATTCTACCCGAGCTTCAATCCCTTCTGGAACAAGCTTGTTGGCTTCATTTACCCCACCTTGGAAGTAACGGTCGGAAGAACCATGTGCTTGAGCCATTGCGCCAACCGAACCCATTCCACGATAAGCCTTGTACTTCTTGCCATTGTCTTCAAAAACTTCGCCAGGTGCTTCGGTCGTACCAGAAAGCATACTACCGAGCATTACTGCATTACCACCAGCAGCAAGAGCTTTCACAACGTCACCAGAGTACTTAATACCCCCATCAGCAATAATTGGCTTGTTATATTCACGAGCAACACTAGCAGCGTCATAAATAGCAGTAATTTGTGGAACACCAACTCCAGCGACTACCCGAGTAGTACAAATTGAACCAGGACCGATACCAACTTTTACAACGTCAACACCAGCATCAAACAAAGCACGAGTAGCTTCACCAGTAGCAACATTACCGGCAATTAAGGTTGCGTCTGGGAAGTGTTCGCGAATTTCTGCAATCTTACGAAGAACACCTGCGGAATGTCCATGAGCTGTATCAATAACAATTGCATCTGCGCCCGCCTTCAAAAGGGCCTCAGCCCGTTCAAAAGTATCACTAGTAACCCCAACTGCTGCAGCAACTAATAATCGATTATTATCATCAACAGCAGCCTTAGTTGCGCCTGCAGGTACCACTACGCTCTTTACATTAGCTACTTCTCCTGCTTGGGCCTGGATTGACATGTTTTTGTGAACAACCCCTAAGCCACCTTGTAAGGCCATTGCAATCGCCATTGGTCCTTCAGTAACAGTATCCATTCCCGCACTAATCAACGGAATATGAAGCTTCAAATTATCAGCTAACTGTGTACTCAAGTCAACTTCATTTGGTAATACATGACTTTCGGCTGGAATAAGTAATACATCATCGAAGGTTAAGCCCTTCTTGGCAAATTTCGTGTCCCAATTTGACATCTGTAGTGCAACTCCTTTGATTTTTAATTAGGTATACTCTACTAGGATTTCGCACTGAGGTCAATCTAAATATTTAAATTAATTTAAAAAATTAACTAGGCTATTCGCACTCTCTTGATCAATAACCAATGTATTGGCATACCCGGCAGTCAAAACACCATGCACTGCTGGTACCTTAGCAACATTTGCTGCCACTAAAATACTATGTTTTTTCTTTCGCAGTTCTGGAAGCGCAATCCCAATTGTTCGTTGGTTAATATCTTCATTTACTATCTGGCCCTTGCTATCAATGAAACGAGAGAAAACGTCCCCTACCGCCTCATGTTGTAACGTTAATTGCTCCTGCTTGGTGAAGTAACCTAATTTAAATAATAATGCTGAGTCACGTACTGTCCCCACTGTGAAAATGGCAATATTGGATTGCTCCCCTAACTTCATAATATGCTTGATATGAGTATCATTGGCGACTAGTTCACGCGTCTTTGCATGATCAAAGATAACTGGCAACGGCAAATACTGTGGAACGGTATTAAAAGCATTTGCAAAGATATTAACAGTTTCAAACGCATAATTTCGCGTATTAGTATTTGCCATACTGCCTTTCATTTGAACAACAGTAATATCAGTAACGTCTTTAGGTTTCAAATGCAACCCTACTTGATAAACTGTTTTTCCCCAGCCTAATCCAATAATATCTTTATCTTCCACAACTTGTTCGATATATTTAGCACCGGCTGCGCCAACTTCTTCAAGCGGATCATCCGTGCCTGGAACAATAATAATTTTATGCAATGATGGATATTTAGCAAGCAAGTCCACTTCCAACTGGTGAAGCGGAGCAACTGGATTATTAATTTTAATGGTTACTAATCCGCGATCTCGACCAAATTGTAATAATCGGGACACTGTTGCCCGGGAAATATTCAATTCAGTTGCAATATCACTTTGGTTCCATCCGTCACGATAATATAAGGTTGCTACTTTTAGCGCTAATTCGATCTTATTTTTATCATCCATCTAATTTCCCTCCTTTCTCCATACTAAAAGAGACTGGGCATTACCTCAGTCTCTTTCACTATCTAAGTTACATCTTACTATAAAATACATTCCCTAGCCTATGCAAGGACTTACTTTCCAGCAATCGCCGTTTCAAGCGAAATATTAATCATATCATTAAATGTTCGCTCACGTTCTTCAGCAGTTGCCTTTTCGTCGCCAAAGATTAGGTCGCTAACAGTCAAAACTGAAAGTGCCCGGAAATGAAGCTTGGCCGCTAATAAGTAAAGTCCAGCCGATTCCATTTCTGTTCCTAAAATTCCATAGTCACGAAGCTTTTCCATATCAAGCTCATCATTGTAGAAACGATCGGCAGCAAAAATATCCCCAACTTTTGTTTCAATACCTAATTTACCAGCTACATGGTAAGCAGTATCTAACAACTTGAAATCAGCTAATGGTGCGTAATGGAATCCTGGTCCAAATGTATTTACCGTTACTGCTGAATCGGTTGAAGACCCTTGAGCAAGAAGAACGTCGCGAACATGAACATCTGGAGCAATCCCTCCACAAGAACCAACCCGGATAATCGTATTAACGCCAAATTCACGTACCAATTCATTAATATAAATTGACATCGAAGGAATTCCCATCCCAGATCCTTGTACTGAAATCCGGTGCCCCTTATATTCACCAGTATAACCAAAGGCATTCCGAACTGAATTTACTTGTTTAACATTCTCAAGGAAGTTTTCTGCAATATATTTTGCACGTAGCGGATCCCCTGGCAGTAATACAGTATCTGCATAATCACCCATTTTAGCATTAATATGTGTACTCATTGAAGTATCCTCCTGTCTCTTTATTCAATAATTTCATGAATTAGCGTTGGTACTTTGCCATCATCGCTAATTTTAATACTTTCTCTTAATAACTGTTCTACGTCTGGAATTTCTTGGCGGTTACTATAGATGGTTAAAATTGGTTCGCCGTCTTTAACGTAATCCCCTAGCTTATGATGTAATTCAATTCCTACACTATAATCCAGGGCATCATCTGCTTTTTGACGGCCTCCTCCTAATAACATGCTAGCAGTTCCAACTTCATCCGCTGAAAGTTTTGTCAATACTCCATCCCGATCAGCTTTGAAAGGAATCTTGTATTTAGCTTGCGGCATCAATTGATAGTTATCAACAACAGCAGGATCTCCTCCTTGTGCTTTTATCATTGCCGCAAATCGTTCAAGAGCAGAGCCATCCTGAATAGTTTGCTCTAACATTTCTCGCGCCTCAGTAGTATTTTGTGCTTTTTCACCCATTACTACCATATAACTACCAAGCGTCAAAACTAATTCCGTAAGATCTTTTGGTCCCTTTCCTTTTAAGACATCAATTGATTCTTCAATTTCAAGGGTATTGCCAATTTTATTCCCCAGCGGCTGATTCATATCTGAGATTACTGCCATGCACTTTAATCCCGCTTGTTTACCAATCTCAACTAGCGCTTTAGCTAATAGTCTTGATTGATCAAGCGTCTTCATAAAGGCCCCGCTACCAGTTTTAACATCGATTACAAGCGCATCTGTTCCAGAAGCAATTTTCTTACTCATAATTGAACTAGCAATTAACGGAATCGAGTCAACAGTATCGGTAACATCTCGTAATCCATAAATCTTCTTATCTGCTGGCGCAACCTCACCAGTCGCACCCACTATTGCTAACTTTTCTTTAGCAACTTGATTAATGAATTCATCTTCAGAAAGTTCTACCCGAAATCCCGGAATCGCCTCCAACTTGTCCAGCGTGCCTCCTGTATGACCAAGGCCACGACCTGAAATCATCGGAACTGGAATTCCAGTAGCGGCGACCATTGCTGCAAGTGGCAAGCTCACCTTATCACCAACACCACCCGTTGAATGTTTATCAACCTTAATACCAGGAATTCGGCTTAAGTCCAATCGTTCACCAGACGCCATCATTTTCATCGTTAGACTCGTCTGTTCTTCTTTGGTCATATCCTGAAAATAGATTGCCATGAGGAGAGCACTAATTTGATAGTCAGGAATCGTTCCATTAACGACGCCATCAACAAAAAATTGTAATTGCTCATCGCTTAGAACTCCGCCATTTCTCTTGGTGTCAATGATATCAACCATTCGCATCGCGTTTCGCCTCTTCCCCTAATTAATCTTAATCGTTACTGATTTCTTTGTAGAAGCTGGTACCTTTTACTGGTTCAACATTAAAGTTCTCTAAAATAGTTGCACCAAGGTCTGAGAATGTTTTCCGTAATCCAAGTGATTGATTTGGCTTATTCATTGAAGGGGAGTAAACCAACAATGGAACATTTTCACGCGTATGATCAGTTCCCTTAAAGCCAGGGTCATTACCGTGATCAGCAGTTACCATCAAAAGGTCATCCGGCTTCATTTCATCAAGAACTTTGCCTAGACGCTTATCAAAGTCCATTAATGCTTGACCAAAGCCCTTTGGATTACGACGGTGACCATACATTGCATCAAAATCAACCAAGTTTGTAAAGCAGAAACCAGTAAAGTCTTGTTTCATTACTTCATCAACATGATCCATTCCGTCCATGTTACTTTCGTTATGGTATCCTTTATCGATCCCTTCACCAGAGAAGATATCATTAATCTTACCAACCCCAATTACATCGTACCCAGCTGCACGAAGGCGATCCATATCAGTCTCACCAATTGGCTTCAAACTAAAGTCATGGCGATTAGCAGTCCGAGTAAAGTGATCTTTATCGGGACCAACATATGGACGGGCAATAATCCGACCTACAGTATATTCTGGTCCATTAACAAGTGTCCGAGCATATTCACAAATTTTGTAGAGTTCCTCAACAGGAATAACATCTTCATGAGCAGCAATCTGCATTACTGAATCACCAGACGTGTAGAGAATTAATTCTCCAGTCTCCATTTGACGTTCACCATAGTCATGAATTACTTCGGTTCCTGAGTATGGCTTGTTAACAATAACCTTTCGTCCCGAGAATTTTTCAAGCTTATCAACAATTTCTTGTGGGAAACCATTAGGGAACGTTGACAATGGCTTCATTACTGGTAAGCCCATCATTTCCCAGTGACCATCCATGCTATCTTTTCCGGCAGAAATTTCTTCCATTTTCCCGTAATGACCAATAGCTGGATCAGCAACTGGAACACTTTCAATCGGAGTATCACGTAAATTACTAATCCCTAATTTGCCAAGGTTTGGTAACTTCAAGGCACCTTTGTAATACTCACCAACATGGCCAAGTGTATCTGATCCAACATCATCAAACTTTGCGGCGTCATGAGCGGCACCTGTACCAACTGAGTCCATTACAATAACAAAAACACGTTTATATGACATTTTCTGACTCCTCCTATTTCTGTAAATTAAGATTAGTAATTAAACTTTATTCCTATTGTTTTGCAGCTTCTTCCAAGATTTGAACTGAAGCAGAAACCCCTAAACGGTTAGCACCAGCTTCAATCATATCGTAAGCCTCTTGAAGGCTGTGAATTCCACCAGCAGCCTTAATCTTAAAGTCTGGGCCAACTGCTTCACGCATGATCTTAACGTCGTTTACCTTAGCTCCTGAAGTTGAAAAACCAGTTGAGGTCTTCACAAAGTCAGCATCACCTTTTACAGTAAGCTTACTTGCACGTGCTTTTTCTTCGTCAGTAAGAAGAGCATTTTCAATAATAACTTTAAGAAGTTTACCCTTTTCGTGAGTAGCGTCAGCAACCGCTTTAATATCAGCAACAACCGCATCATCATTTCCGGCTTTTAATTCGCCGATATTAATAACCATATCAATTTCATCGGCGCCATCTTCAATTGCCTGCTTAGTTTCAAAAACTTTGCTTTCTGTTGAAGTTGCCCCCAGAGGAAAGCCAATAACTGTACAAGTATTAATATCCGTACCTTCTAAGCCTTCATGAACTCGCTTAACCCAGTAAGGATTAATGCAAACGGAAGCTGTATTGTATTTTCGAGCTTCTTCCACTGTCTTATCTATCATTTCGGGGGTAGCTTCTGGTTTAAGCATTGTGTGATCCATGTATTTTGCTAATTGTGCTTGCGTTAACTTCATAATAATATGATCTCCTCTCAATTTTTGAATGCGGTTTCATAAGTTTACATTTATATCTTAACAACCTAATGAACATTTGTCCATATAATTAGAGAAATTTATTTCAAAAAGAGAAAAAAGAAAAGAGTGAGAAAAAAACTTTTGCCTTTTCTCACCCTCATTTATTTTAAAGATACCTTGGAAAATAGTTCCATTGCTGAGACTATTTGTTGTTTAACGCCGTGGCGCACGATTACCGTAAAGGGAACCTGTAACATGGAATTTAGACCTGAAATACATATCCCCAATGAAAGTAATAACTCCGATGCCAATGTAGACCCATGGATTGAGCCGTGGGTTGATTACATTTGGCAACATACTTACGAGCATGTAAATAATCAACCAAGCTGCTAATCCAGCAACTATCAAAAGGATTCGTTGCCATAATGGCTTCTTACTTACTCGTTTACCGTTCTTATCAATTTGCGGTTGAACTTGGGTAGCCACATAACCAAAAATCAATCCTCCAGTGATCGCCACGATTAAGATTGCAGTAATACCACTGCTTCCAGCATTCTTTGTTTGCATTGCAGCTGGTGATAACCAGAACATTAAGCCAAACATAAAAGTAAAGATACTTAAGAAAATCAGCATATTATCAATTGCTAACAACTTAATTGATTGCTTACTTGCTTCAGCAGGAGTTGGCTTAGGATTCTTCAATTCTTTAGCATATTCGGTTGGCGTACCAAATAATGCCCGCGCAGTTTGTCCCTTCTTTTGTCCTGCTAACAATTTATCAATGGTTTCCTTTAGCATTGAGTCTTTCTTATCTGAAGGAACATCGAGACGATCCAACTGTTTATTTAATTGATACATAAAATCTTCATTTTTTCGTGTTAGATCATAGTTGCTAAAAACCCTTCCATTTGCTTGCCGTCGTTCTTTTTCTAGTTGTTTTTGACGTTGACCAGCTTGTGCATTCCGTGGTTGTTCTTCACTCACTATAATACTACTCCTCTCTTAGCTTCAGAGGTTTAAACGTTGAACCGGAATTCAACAATATCGCCATCTTGCATTACGTAATCTTTTCCTTCAAGACGGAGCTTTCCCGCTTCCTTTACTGCTGATTCAGAACCTAATTCATCAAGATCTTCAAAGCTCATTACTTCCGCCCGGATAAATCCGCGTTCAAAATCAGAGTGAATAATTCCCGCTGCTTGGGGAGCCTTTGTACCCTTCTTGTAAGTCCAGGCCCGTGTTTCAGGACCACCAGCAGTAAAGAATGTTTCAAGACCCAAGAGCTTATAGGCTGCCCGAATCAACCGGTTCAAACCTGGTTCAGTAACGCCTTCCATTTCAAGAAAATCAGCCTTATCCGCTTCATCCATTTCAGCAATTTGTTCTTCAGCAGCTGCTGCAACACCAATAACTTCTCCGTCATCTTTTACATGTTCTTTAATTGCATCCATGTATTTGTTGCTATCTGGATCTGCCATATCTTCTTCGGCAATGTTAGCAACGTATAGGACTGGTTTACTTGTTAATAAGAAAAGCCCTTTGACAATCTTTTGTTCAGCATCACTAAAATCAATTGAGCGAACACTCTTGCCATCTTCAAGAACTGGCTTAATCTTATCGAGCACTTCTAATTCTGCTAAAGCATCCTTATCACGCCCCTTAGCAGCCCGCTGAACCTTTGCCAAACGCTTATTAACAGCATCTAAGTCCGCCATTACTAATTCTAAGTTGATAGTATCGATATCTTCAATTGGATCCACTTTACCAGAAACACTAGTAATATCATTATCATCAAATGCCCGCACAACATGAACAATTGCGTCAGTTTGACGAATATTTTCCAAGAACTTGTTCCCAAGCCCTTCACCCTTACTAGCACCCTTAACGATTCCGGCAATGTCGGTAAATTCAAAGGTAGTTGGGACGATCTTCTTCGCTGGAATTAATTCTTGAATCCGGTCAAGTCGACTATCCGGAACTTCAACCATCCCCACATTGGGGTCAATTGTTGCAAATGGATAGTTAGCCATTTCGGCACCAGCTTTAGTAATTGCGTTAAAAAGTGTTGACTTCCCAACGTTTGGCAAACCAACGATTCCTGCAGTTAATGACATAAATTGTTCACTTTCCTTTTCAATTAATCATTTATTATTTTAATCTACAATTAGTTATTTGTGATCATCAATCATTAAAAATATTAATCAGCTTGAGCAGCTTTTTCGATAACCTTTTTTAATCCCTTATTAAATTTCTGACGGGTCATCATGACAATATGACCACAGCCTTGGCATTCAATTTTAATGTCTGCACCCACTCGTGTAATCTTCCAACGGTTAGTTCCACATGGGTGAGCCTTTTTCATCATTACAATGTCACCCTTATCATATGCTGCCATGAGTTATTCCTCCTTAATCTAGGGTTATGTTTAATAATTCAAGAATACGGGTTAAATCTTCATTTGACGTATAAGGTATTTCAATCTTTCCTGCGCCCTTTTTACGACTTTGGGCGACAGCAACTTTTGTACCAAATTTACTCTGTAACTGTGATTCAGCTTCTCGAATATAAACTGGTTTGCGTTGCGTTCGCCGTTCTTCTTTCTTTTTTGCTGTTCCGTTAGTTTGCGTTACAATCTCTTCCAATTGTCGCACTGTAAGGTTTTGTTCAACAGCTCGTTGGGCAAGTGGAACAAGTTTTGACTTATCTTTTAAGCCGAGAATTGTTCGTGCTTGGCCCATCGAAAGTTTGCCAGTATTAAGAAATTCCTTAATTACTTTTGGTAAACCTAGTAACCGCAAGTAATTAGCGATATAAGGTCGACTCTTCCCTAGTCTGCTTGCCACCTGTGCTTGAGTTAATGATAACTTGTCCATTAGCATTTGGTAGGCCTGCGCTTCTTCAAGTGGCGTGAGGTCTTCACGTTGAAGATTTTCAAGAACCGCGATTTCCATCATCTGCTCATCACTCATCTTACGCACTATTGCTGGGATAGTCTTTTGTTTAGCAATCTTAGAAGCCCTAAACCGTCGTTCCCCAGCAATCAACTCATAACGATTAATTTGGGGATCCGTTTGTCGAAGAATAATTGGTTGAAACACCCCTGATTTTTCAATCGATGAAGCTAATTCTGCTAAAGCTTTCTTGTCAAACGTTCGCCGTGGTTGGTAGGGATTAGGATGGATTAACGATAGCTTGATATCTTGAACCGTTTCATCCGCAAGCTCAGTTACTTCATTTTCCGCAAAGAGGGCCTCAATGCCTCGACCAAGCCCACCTTTTTTATTCTTTGCCATGGTTAGCCAACACTTCCTTTGCTAATTGTTGGTAGACGTGCGCCCCCGTTGAATTTTTATCATAATCAATAATTGCTAAGCCGTGACTTGGGGCCTCTGATAAACGGACATTACGAGGGATAATCGTATCATAAACCTGGTCACCAAAAAACTTTTTAACCTCAGAATTTACCTGTTGTCCAAGGTTTGTGCGCCGATCAAACATTGTCAAAAGAACTCCTTCAATCTTAAGTTGAGGATTAAAGTGCTTACGAACAAGCTTGATGGTATTTAAAAGTTGACTTAAGCCTTCCAGTGCATAGTATTCACTTTGGACAGGGATTAGAATTGAGTCACAAGCAGTAAATGCATTAATTGTCAGTAGCCCTAGGGATGGTGGACAATCGATTAAAACAAAATCATATTTTTGGCGAATTTCCCCAAAAGAATCTTTAAGCCGTGTTTCCCGGGCCATTAAATTAGTTAATTCTACTTCGGCACCAGATAAGGCAATTGTCGTTGGAGCAATATCAACCCCTTCATGACTTGTCTTTTGAATGACATTCTCTAATGGCACTTCATTAATTAAGACATCATAAATACTTTGCTTAATATTCTGCTTTTCAACGCCTAAACCACTAGTGGCATTCCCTTGAGGATCAAGATCAATTAATAAGACGCGCTGGCCAGTCTCAGCTAAGCATGCACCCAAATTAACACTCGTTGTTGTTTTACCAACACCGCCTTTTTGATTTGCAAGGGCAATTACAGAACCCATTTTTTGGCCTCCCTACTGTTTCTTCGGAATCTCAATTGTTAATTGATAAGTATCGCCGTTTTCTTCCTCATGCATTTTAATTTCAAAGCCTTCATTTGTCGCCAGCTTAATTGATTTTTTAATCGTATTTAAAGCTAAACGCGCATCATTAGCCTGCTGAGTTTTTTTGTTTTGGGCCCTCTTAGTTGTCTTTCGTTTAGGAGCTCGCTTCTTTTCAGCCGGTTTTTCTACTGGTACCTCTGCAACCTCTGCTGTTTCTTCAGTATGGCCCTCAATAGAAGCTAATTCTTTGCGCTTAGCAGCTGCTTTTAATTCTGCAATCTCTGAAGGTAAAGGACGCCCTAACAAGCGAGCAACTTCATCTTCCGTCTGCCGAACTGTTAACCGCTCATTAACAATCCGCATTAACATATCACGTTGTTGCTTTTCATCTAAATCTAACAATGCTCGACCATGACGTTCCGTAATCCGGTGATCTAAAATAGCTGTTTGGACCGGAGTAATTAAACGGAGCAACCGTAATTTATTGGCAACAAAGGACTGACTCTTCCCCATTCCTTTTGCTAATTGCGATTGAGTAAGATGGTTCAAGTCCATTAATTGCCGGTAAGCCTGCGCTTCTTCTACTGAACTCAATTGCGACCGTTGCAGATTTTCAATGAGGGCAAGTGAAGCAGTCTCTTGATCACTCATCTTTTCAATTATTGCTGGTGCTTTTTCCCACTTCAAGAGCTTCATCGCCCGGTATCGACGTTCCCCAGCAATAATTTCATATTTTGCTGGTTCGTATTCACGTAAAACAATTGGTTGTAACAACCCGTGTTCGTCAATTGTTTGTGCTAATTCACGAATCCCGTCTTGATCAAATACCTTCCGTGGTTGGTAACGATTAGGAATAATTTGATCAATTTTTACTTCTACGACCTTATTTTTTGTATTATCGGAATTATTTTTTCCAATGCCAAATAATGAAAAAGCCATACTTTCAACTCCTTATCTTATTGAATTGGTTTTTTGCTTGGTAATCCTGGACGCCGTGGATATTTATTAGGGGTCGCCTTTATCTTATCAATCACAATAATATTACGTTCTTCATCAGTTTCCGGTAAGGTCAATGTCACTGTTTTTTGAACTTTTCCCCCAAGCTGTTTAATTGCTGTCCCACCTTGTTGAAGTTCTTCGGGAGCTGCACTTGCCTTATAAGCGATGAATTCCCCACCAACTTTAACGGCGGGCAAGCATAATTCGCTTAAAACTGATAGGCGGGCAACTGCACGGGCGGTAACAATATCGAATTTCTCCCGATATGGACTCTTCTTAGCACTAAAAGTCTCTGCTCGATCATGAATCAAAGTAACATCGGTTAAACCGAGCTTGGCAACTAAGGCTTCAAGAAAAGCAATCCGCTTATTTAACGAATCAACAATCGTTACCTTTAATTGCGGAAAAGCGATCTTCAACGGTAAGGAAGGAAAGCCGGCCCCAGCACCGATATCACATAATGTCAGTTCTTCGCTCTCTAAGCATGGATCAGCAAACGCTCCTGTAATTGAGTCATAAAAATGCTTTAAATACACTTCATCCTTTTCAGTAATCCGTGTCAAATTTACATGTTCATTAGTTTCAACTAATAATTGATAATAGTCAGCAAATTGTTGCATTTGTTCTACTGATAAGGTAATCCCATGATCAGCTAATGCTTGTTGAAATTGTTCAGGATTCATTATTTATTAGGTCTCCTTTCGTGAAACATTTTTTGTTTCACGTTCTCTACTACTGTACCGTAATTTTGCCATTGTTGCAACCGGATTACGTAAAAATTGGAGCGCAAAATAAGGGAGCAAGATATCAGTCACGAGCGACTTTTATCTTGCTCCCTTTCCTAGCGTTTTCAATACTTAATCTTAATGTTTCAAAAAGTCTGGAGCCATGAAGGCTGGATTGGGATAATTATAAAATCCTTGTCCTGATTCTTTTCCTTCGTGCCCTTCTTGAATCATCTTTTCCATCTTATCGGCAATTTCCTTATGACTTTCATCCTTAGTCTGAGCATAGGCATTCCGTTCAATTTGCGCTGCCGTCCGTAAACCGACCATATCTAAAATACCAAATGGTCCCATTGGTGCACCTGTCGAAATCATCCAATCCTTATCAATCATCTCTGGATCAGCAACTCCTTTAGCCCATAAGCTAAGACCAGATGCAAGTAACGGAATTAAAAGGGAATTCAGAATATAACCGTGTTGTTCCTTGTTAAGGATAACAGGAATCATCTTTATTTCCCGGGCAAACTTTGTAGCTTCTTCAATCACCTCTGGAGTTGTTTGGGAGGTACCCATAATTTCGACCACATTAAATTTCCAAATCTGGTTAGCAAAGTGCATATTAAGAAATTTTTCTGGCCGATCAGTATAAGAAGCTAGTTGACTAGGGATAAATGTAGAGGAATTACTGGCAAAGATTGTTTTTTCAGGGGCTAATCCTGAAACTGCTTCGTAAAACTGTTCTTTTAACTCTAATGATTCCGGTAATGCTTCAATCATTAAATCAGCATCTTTAACTGCAGTCGCAATATCATCAGTAATTACTTTAATATTATCAAGGCCCTGTTGAAATTCCTTATCTGTCAAATGCAAGTCACGTTCATAATCACTTTTCAGCGCCTTAATTCGTCGTTCAGCAGTATCAATATGGTGGTTATATACACTGACATTAAAGCCAGATAAAGCCGTTTGATATGCAATCTGACTACCTAATACACCAGCGCCAGCAATCATAATATTCTTCATTTTTCATTTCCTCCTTACTTTAATTACTGCCATTATATCGTGAAGCGCTTACACAAGAAAGTAATAAAAAGAGCCGAAAGCAAGCTCTCAGCTCTCAGTATCTTATTTCATTTTGCTTACTTCCTCTAAGAACCACTTATTGAAGTATTCAGCATCAATATCTAAGCAAACTTTTGCGTTGGTCTTACCATCATGATAAGCAGCACGAATGTCACCAACAGTAGCACCGATTGCTGGGCCATCTGTTTGAATGTCAACCCACATATCCTTGGTAGTAAATGCTTCTGGATGAAGAAGGTAGAAGATAGTATTAACATCGTGCATTGGACGACCTTGATCATTACCATCATTATAGTGCGTAATTAATCCATGCAACATTTCACCGGTCTTATTAAGGCTACCAAGTTTTTCAATTGTATCAGCAGTTAAGAGAGCCTTTAAGGTAACATCCAATCCAACAGTTACAATTGGAACGCCCGCATTGTACATAATCTTAGCAGCATCTGGATCAGTGAAGACGTTAAATTCAGCTACACTGGTCATGTTACCGCCAGAGAATGAACCACCCATCGCAACGATTTGCTTAATGTGACTCTTTACTTCTGGGTATTCGCTAAAGAGTAATGCAATATTAGTGTACGAACCAGTTGGAACCAGGATGACTTCATCTTCAGCCATGATTGCGTCATGAAGTGCTTCAACAGCAGTCTTATCAAGCGGCTTACCATAGTCGTCACCGAAATCATAACCAGGCATTCCCGATTCACCATGAATTCGGGCAGCATCTTCAAATGGCTTAATCAATGGTTGCTTAGCACCTGCTGCAACGGGAATATCCTTACCAAAGAAGTGAATAATCTTCAAGGCGTTAGCAGTTGTTTTATCAGCAGTAACGTTACCGGCAACTGTTGTAACTAATTTCAAGTCTAATGATGGGTCATTAATAGCCATTGTTAAAGCAGCTGCGTCATCAATACCTGGATCAGTATCCATAATAATCTTTGTAGTCATAATTTTTATCTCCTTTTTCTCGTGCAAGCGTTTTCGAATTTAATGTTGAAAAAAGCAGCCTTACCAGCTGCTTTTCCATTTCTACCAAACAAAGAGACCAACAAATGCGGCTGATAATAATGATACCAAAATACCAGAAAGCATTAAGTAACCAATGTTTGAAGCGATGTAATCGTTGTTTTCTTTGTCAACTAATCCCTTGAAGGCACCAATAATCATACCTAAAGTACCAAAGTTGGCAAATGAAGTTACGAAGACAGTCAAGACAGCTCGCAAGTGAGGTGCGTAACTGTTGATTTCGCCAGTCACCTTACCCATAACAACGAATTCGTTAGTAATTAACTTCATACCCATATCTTGAGAAAGCATCCATGCTTGGTGAACAGGTAACCCAAGCAACCATGAGAATGGGAACATGATAACACCTAAGATACTTTCAAGTGAAAGGTCCTTCCAGAACAATGCTAAGATAGCATCGATCAAGGCTGCCAAAGCAACGAAGGCAACAACATTAGCAATGATGATAAGGATTAACTTACCAGCACCTAAAATTGAGTCTCCCAAGAAACTGAAGAATGGTTCACGCTTATCAGAATCAACTTCTGCACCAACCTTTTCGATGGTGTCATCTTCAGCTGGAACCTTAACAGGGTTTAACATACTTACAGCAATCAATGAATTAATAATGTTAATTGGAACAGCAGTCAGAATATATTGTCCTGGCATCATTTCAATATATGCACCAAGAATTGAAGCAGTAACACAAGACATTGACATCATGGCAATTGTCAAATTACGTTCCTTGTTCATGGCACGTAATTGCATACCAGAAACAGCCAAAACTTCAGTGTTACCTAAGAACATCATTTCTACAGCAAAGAATGATTCAAACTTAGGTTCACCAGTAATGAAGGAAAGTCCACGTCCGATCCACTTAATAATCCATGGCAATATACCAATGTAGTTTAAGATATCGAACAATGGAACAATCATAAGGATTGGCATCAATGCAGAACAAATGAAGTTAAGGTTCTTTGGTGTGTACCAATCACCTAATGCAAACACAGTTCCTTTTGCAGAGACGTTAACAATCCAAGCAAAACCATCAGCGGCCGCTTTAACCCCAGCACGACCAGCTGCTGAACTTACTAGGAACCATGCTAAAAGTAAGTTCAATACTACCATGATTCCTACAGTCTTCCAGTTGATCTCCTTTCGATTCTTGGAGAAAAGCCATCCAATTCCAAGAAAGACAATCAACCCAATAATGTTGATAATAAGATACATAGACATGGCTGTGTACCCTCCTTAAATAGAATATTCGTTAACAGCCGTTCCAAATTAAGACAATATAATTGCAATTGTGGCGAGTTAACTATTTAAGAATATCTTTAAATTTGATTCCTGTAAAGCGCTGTTTTGTAGACAATTTGTGAATTTTTATTATTTTTTAAATTATAATTTTACAATTCACTCATTTTATTAACTTTTCAGCTTTTTAAAATTTCACAAAGTTTTTTCAGAACTTATGAAAACGTTATCATTTGTTAGCGAAAATAAACGGAAAGGTGCACGTAGCAGATCGTCTTTGCTACGTGTCTTTCCGTTGCTCCTGCCAAATTTTTCGATTATACTCAATAAACCCAATTGAGCAAATGTTCAGACATTTAAAGAAGGAATTTACAGTTTCACTAACTTTAGTATTTCCCAGGAAATAATATAAAATCTTTAGGGTTTAAACTGGCAGAAGCCCGGGACGTTTATCGAAATAACATTCCGGGCTTCTCAACCATGAAGAAGTGGGAAGAAAGGCCGAGTATTATTTTAATTTTTGGTAACTTATCTATCTGCTTAATACGAGGAACTTAAGCTTATCATTATAGGTTCGTTGTAGATATGGCCACTAATTACTTTTAGCTAACATACTTTTTACGGAAACTAAAGCGTTTCATGTGGAGTGGGGTGTTGGTATTTTCATGCAAAAAGTCTAATTAACGTACTTCAAAGTAGTTTTATTATGAGAAGATGTTTGTTAAATTCGGCCTTCTATCTTTCCACACTTTTAGTATAATCCCTCCCCTCTCAAAAGACAATAAAACCGCGTCATGGCGGGATTTATCCTCCTTACAATTATTAAACAAAACCTTCTTTTCTATTACTTTTTACCACTCTCTTAAACTAATAATTATCAAATGCAAAGAAAAGAGACCCAAATTTCTTCGAGTCTCTTCCAGATTTTTAATTTTTCTTCTTCAAAAATCCGTAACCATAAGCGAGCATTACAAAAATAACGATTGAAAGGATTAATGGAATTCGTGTTGAATCAATAAATAGTAAAATCACTAGGACTGCCAAGAAGAAAATAATTGTTAACCAACTAGTAATTGGATATCCTGGCATTCTGAAGTTTGCAACTCCCTTAGGATTTTGTTGCCGGAATTTAACGTGGGCAACCAAAATAATAATCCACGTAAAGATAAAGGTAATTGTTGAAATTCCAGCAATCACATCGAATATTCCTGCCGGCATAATGTAATTTAGGATAACTGTGATAAAAAGGATCAATGAAGAAAAGGTTAATGCATGATTAGGCACAGCCTTTGCACTTAATTCCCCAAAACGTTTTGGGGCGTTCCCGCTTCGAGCTAATGAGTAGAGGGAACGACTAGTACTAAAGATCGCACTGTTAGTTGCAGACATGGCAGCAGTCAGAACCACAAAGTTTAGAATTGCGGCTGCTCCCGGAACTCCAATTGCTGCAAACACTTGAACAAACGGACTAGAAGTAGTCTTGATCTGGAACCATGGGTAAATTGACATCATCGCAATCATTGATCCGATATAGAATAAACCAATCCGGACTGGTAAGGTATTGATCGCCTTAGGAATATCTTTATCTGGATTCTTAGTTTCTCCAGCTGTTAATCCGACCATTTCAATTCCTACAAAGGCAAAGACTACCATTTGGAAGGACATCAAGAATCCCATTGGACCAGTAGGGAAAAAGCCACCCTGATTAACTAAGTTCGAAAGGGTTACTGGCCGTCCTTCAACATGACCACGCATTACAAGTAAGACAATTCCCACTGCTATCAAGGCTAAAATTGCAATCACCTTAATCATGGAGAACCAACTTTCTAGTTCACCAAACAGTCCAACGTTTACCATGTTTACTAACATTAATAAAATAACAATAATTAACGGCCCGACCCATTGTGGTAAATTAGGAAACCAATATTTCAAGTAAATACCAGTTGCCGTAAGATCAGCCATTGCTAATGTCAGCCAGCATGCCCAATACATCCAGCCGGCAACAAATTCCATCCGGTCACCAAGATATTCTTTAACTGAATCAATAAAGGAATGCTTTGAAGTATCAGCTAAAATAAGTTCCCCTAACGCCCGCATCATAAAGAAGCAAAAGATACCGACGATTAGGTATGAAAGAATGATTGATGGACCTGCTTGATGAATAGCTGTTCCTGATCCAAGAAAAAGACCGGTCCCAATAGCCCCACCAATAGCAATCATCGTCACGTGACGACTTTTAAGCGATCGTTCTAACTTCTGTTGTTGTTTTTCGTCCATAATATGCCTCCTTAAAAAATTTAGTTAATAACAAAAACGTTTTCTTAAACAAATAAAAACGTCTCTGGTAATCAATATACCAGGGACGTTTTTTAACGCGGTTCCACCCATCTTTATAGCTCACCTTTGCGAACTACCTCTAGGTTGATAAGGAAACCACTCCATTTCAAACGCTCATGCCATTTAATTGGATCCAGCTTTCAGCAAATACTGGATTCTCTGTTAGCCAATTATTAGAAGTTACTCATTATTATAATGATTATCCTAACTTTGTCAAATTTAAATTACTGAAAGTCAGTCGATAATTAAATATTTAGCACTTTATCCAAGAAATTCTTCGTATCTGGATGTTGCGGATTATCAAAAATTTCTTCTGGGGTACCTTGTTCCCGAATATCACCATTATGGAAGAAAACAACTCGATCGGCAACCTGCTTAGCAAATCCCATTTCATGAGTTACCACGATCATGGTCATTCCCTCTTGCGCTAACCGTTTCATTACTTCCAAAACATCCCCTACCATTTCAGGGTCAAGGGCACTCGTTGGTTCATCAAAGAGCATTACATCCGGTTTCATCGCAAGGGCACGGGCAATCGCTACCCGTTGCTTTTGGCCTCCAGAGAGCTTGGTTGGATCCGCTTCTGCTTTATCAGCTAGCCCAACTAAGTCGAGATAGTGCATCGCATCCTTTTCCGCCTCTTCCTTGGACATTTTTCCAAGCTGAACAGGCGCCAAAGTAATATTCTCCAAAACATTCATATTTGGAAAGAGATTAAAGTGCTGAAAAACCATCCCGATATTTTCCCGAACCTTATTAATATTTACTTGCGGATCAGCAATATCGTAGCCATCAATATAAATATGACCGCTATTTGGCTCTTCAAGCTTATTAATACAACGAAGAAAGGTACTTTTACCCGATCCTGATGGTCCAATCATGCAAACCACCTCATTGGTTTTTACGTCCAAGCTAATACCTTTCAGCACTTCATTACTTCCATAACTTTTGTGCAGATTTTTTACTTGTACTTTATAGTTTTTATCCATATTAACCCATCCTCTTTTGTACGTAGTTTGATAACCAAGTCAACAGGGTAATGATGATGATATACATCGTCCCAATGATTAACCACATCTTAAATCCTTCCATGTTCTGGGAAATGATGACAGTCCCTGTTTGTGTAAGTTCCATTACACCAATTGCAGAAAGAATTGAGGTATCTTTCAAGGTAATAATAAACTGGTTAACTAACGAAGGAATCATTAACTTAAATCCTTGGGGAGCGATGACCTTAATCAGGGCTTTGCTATATGGCAATCCTAAGCTCCGTGCTGCTTCCCATTGGCCAATATTAACGGATTCAAATCCACCTTTAACAATGGCTCCAATATAAGCTCCTTCGTTAAAAGTCAACGTTAAGATTCCTGCCAAGAACAATGGAACTTTATGGCCAATAACGTTCGGAATCCCCATGTAAATAAAGAAGGCTAACACAATCATTGGAATACCACGGAATATATAAATCAGGGTACTAGAAACAGCATTGGCGAATTTGTTTTGTGCAATCCCCAATATCCCTAGAATTACTCCAAAGATCATCGCAAAAATAATGCCGACAACGGTTAATTCAATTGTCATCCATAATCCACGAAGTAAGGCTGGATAATTGGCGCGAATTAATCCTAAGATTGTCCTATCAGTCGCGCTGTCCTTCGTTGTTTTGTCACTCTTAGTATATTTATCAATGATTTGATCCATTTGGCCAGTATCCTTTAGCCACTTAATCCCATCATTCATCTTTTTCTGTAATTCTAAGTTCTTGCCCTTTTGGTAGCCAACGGCAACTGGTTGTGCGTCAATTGGCTTCTTCGTCACAACCTTAAGCGGAACCCCTTCTTTAATTCCGTATTCAAGAACAGGACCATCATCAAAAGTAGCTGCCGTGTTCCCAGTCTTCACATCATTCCACATCGTATTTGAAGAATCAAAGTAACGAATCTTGTAACCATATTTCTTTTGGTTATTCTTCAAAAATAATGCCGCACTCGTTCCAGATTTAGCCGAAACTGTTTTGCCTTTTAATTGGCTCATCGACTTAATATTGCTATCTTTTGCAACAGCCATAACAACACCACTAGTATAGTAAGGTGTTGAAAAATCATACTTTTCTTTTCGTTCATCAGTAACGCTCATTCCGGCAATTACTGCATCAACTTGTCCTGCTTCAAGAGCTTGTAAATCACCATTAAAGCTCATTGGCTTCAATTCATACTTAAAATGCTCATGCTTAGCAATTTTCTTAAGCATTTCAATTTCAATCCCAGGATTATTTCCTGAGTACCCACCTTTACTATCTTGAATTTCAAAGGGCTCAAAGGTGTTGTTAGTTGCAAACGTATAAGTCGGTTCAGCAGCAGATACCTGCTGAGGTTCGACCATTTGCCACCCCACTACAATTCCAAGAACTGCAACAATGGTGATGATCATATTTTTTATCTTGCTGCTATGCATCTACACCGACTCCTTTTTAATCAAATTTTAACGTTGATATTACTTTATCATCGCTAGAAAATAAAATAAATATCCTTCATTAAAGTTTGTGTTTATCTAAGATGTCAGCGTTTCAAACAATAATTTTTAAAGATAGGAACTAGCGATAAGTTAATTTTATTAAGTATAAGTTATTTGTTTTTCGATTTTTTCTTAGACATTTTTAATCATAACCACCCGTCAAACGGGTGGTTTGCACATCGGCTATAAGCCGATAATAAAAGCCGGCGTCTCAAGGCGCTGGCTTTCGCTTTGCTCAAGCCAAAATGCTCTGACTACTTTGCCACCGCTTTAAGCGGTGTTTGTACTACTTCACTTACCCTTAAAAGGGTCCGAATATTCCACACTTGTTAGCTTATCCATTGCTATATCATGTTTCTCTTGATCTCGGATATACTTCTTTATCGTGGATTCATTCAATCCAACTGTACTTACGTAGTAGCCTTCAGCCCAAAAATGTCGGTTCCCATATTTGTATTTTAAGTTTGCATGTCGATCAAACATCATTAATGCACTTTTCCCTTTTAAGTATCCCATAAACTGCGATACACTTAGCTTCGGCGGAATACTTACTAACAAGTGCACATGATCTGGCATCATATGACC
>NZ_JAJGTZ010000033.1 GCF_020784725.1 Limosilactobacillus reuteri | reverse complement strand
TTCGCAAATGTTTTGCTTCAAATCACATCGTGATTGAAGACCCTACACATTTGATTCGTCGAAACTTTGTTCAGTTTTCAAAGGTCTACCTGTTGGCTAATCAAGCAGCCAATCAACACATTCATTTTAACATGTATCAGATTAGCTTGTCAAGAAGAAATTTTAATTATTTTTGAATTTCTTCTTGATCGATAACTCAATCAGCAACTTTATTAATATACCATGTCATCAATAGGATGTCAACAACATTTTTCAAATTATTATTGATGCTTTGCAACTAATTAATGAATCTAAGAAGTTCCAAGCGATTATCTATCTCCTATCGCTGACAGGAATTTAATTGTATCCTATCTTCAAATTCTTTGCAAGCCTTTATTTTATTTTTTATGCATATCACTCAAAAATTGTTGAAGGTTTAATTCTTCATTAACCTTTTGGAACGTTTCAGTATTCCAGCCATTACTACCTGTAATAACTAGTCTATTATTATCAAGTGTTGCAGTAAGCGGATTAGTCACGTCATGATCTTCCAAATTTATAAGATAGTGTTCTCCTTCTTTACGCCAAGTTAAGTTATCATCCGTATCTGGATTATTCTTATCCGCATAAACATAGCGACCTGTTCCATTTTCATTTAAGACAATAGCTGCACCATCTTGATCATCTCGATACGATCCAACAACTTTTATAGTCTTAGTTATTTTGGGCGAATCTTTTTTTATTACTTTATTGTCACGAACTGGATTAAGTTGCTTACTAGCAAAACGTTTATAATTCACCCCTAAAATCCCTAATAAGATTACCAGTAATATGGTAAATGTAATTAATCCAATATGATATCGTTTATTTTTGGTCCGTTTCACTGTCATCACCCCATCCTTCCTCGTATTATCTCATTATTTTAGTAAATCCGTCACATCTTTTTTAGCTGACCTTTTCTTTTCTTCAAGTTGAATAAATTCCCGAAGATATTTAAAAGGAAAAGGAATTACTGTTAATTGATGAAATCGTACAAAATTCACCATCATCATTTGAAGAAACTTCAAAATGCTTTCAGTCTCAATCCTAGTAAAACTACGCTTATTTAATTTAAGATTAGGCTGAAGTTGCCAGATATGTGATGCTTTTGCAATTGACATATTCATATTTTTACTAATGGTTCCTACATTATAGTAAACAATATCCGGATCGTCTTTATCAAAGAAATAGTTAATATCAGTTAACCCAGAAAGATACTTTTGAACATGGGCTTTTATTTTTGGTTTCACTTTCAAAACTAGTCCATATTGTTCATATAATTTATCTAATAACAAATTAATTGCAATTGGACTTAAGATTTTATTCTTCTTCATAAAATCAAACTCATCTTTTAAGTCATTGATACTAAACGAATCCAGCTCTCTTTTATTAATGATAGAAATAAGATTTTGGTATTTAGTTCTGTAATTAGGGTAACTTTTACTTAAATCATTCAAAGCACGTTTAAGTTCCGCTTTTGTTACTGATGGACAATTTTGATGACTAATCATCTCGTTGATATCGCCAAAAAGCTCAGCATTAGGTAAGGTAAAGACGCTTTTCTTGTTTAAATTGTAGAAAGTATTAGCAGGAGTTTTAATTAGGTACTGGAGGTCTGCATTATCAGGATTAATAAATTTTGCGCTTTCTTGTAAATCTAACTTTCTCACCTCGAATTCATCACTATTAATCATTTTAAATAGATAGACTGCTTTAGTACCATGAGCTCCCTTTGCTACTTGATAAAACTCCCATCCCTCCATTAAAGCTGGTGAATGATAAAGGCTTAGGCTTCTTTCTTTCAAATCTTTCTTTATTATCAACTCTTTTAATGAATTAATTAGCGTACTTCTTAAAGCCCCCTTCCTAAAGGTATCAATTGTCAGATGTTGCACTATTGCCTGCTGATATTCTCTCGCATAATTATCTTTAGCATCTTCATGGGTTTGGAAATACCGCTTATTATTAATTACAACTAGATTATATCCAAATTTATCTTCAACGGTCGGTCTAATATTGACTTTAACTGTTGGTAGAAGCCAAACTAACGCGGCCTTGATATCTTCTATCCGTTCATCCCTTGCGAGCCGATTATCGATTAGGTTTAACTGATTCGTCGCAAAGAATTCTTCGATATGCCTGTCTAACTGATTACCCCATTCAGTTTGTGATAATTGACCTAAAAGTTGTTTTGCTGTATCTACTTTTTCAAATTTTAATTTAGAAAAATACTCACTAAAAACTAAATTAAAAGCACTAATTAAGTTATACAAGTGATAAAACTTTGTTGACTGTATTTGATTTAACTTACCATCTGACCAAAACAGCATTTGGTGTGGCTTATCTTTAGGGTATAAAGGGGCATTAATAAAGCAATTTTCAATATTTAAGTTCTTATTATATTTATTTACCTGCTTTATTTGCCATTTTTTCAAATCAATATCAAACCATGGGGCATTGTTAAGACTTTTTCTTTCTATATTATTAAACAAACTAATTCCATGTTCCTTAAAACTTTTAACTTTAGTAAACCGGGAAGTTGATAAAAACAAGCTACAATCATCGCCAACTACTAACTTTGTTAAATCAAGGTAAATCTTTTGTGTAAGACGCGGCTTCGAAGGTGTGAGAAAAAGATTACCGAGCATCCCCGTCCCCTTAATTCCATAGAAGGGTAACATATTAAAAAATAGTCGGAGGATGACTGCTTTATCTAAAGAAGAGACTGCTTCCTCGTCTAATTTTGACGCCCTAAAAGTATGCTGACTATACTTCTCAATTGTCCTTCTTATCTCCTGGACATTTACCGCTGACTTTTTAGTGATTAAATATAAACGATAAACATTCTTTTTAATTTTCTTCCCTGTTAAAGCATTAATACCGAGGCTATTTTCTACATCGATATTAATACTAAAAATTCTTTTGGGAATGAAATGTTGCTCTTCTAAATTTTGATCAACCGAATATATATCATAGCTAGTCAGAATTTTGCGAGTATCAATATCAAACTTAGCAAGACGATTAGTTGTTATCATTTCTGTCTCCTTTTATTCAAAATAATCCAATAAATTTTTTGCTAATTGACTGTTAAGTTTCCCGTCAGCTAAAAACATACTAGAGCATGTAAAAAATTGGCGGTCTGATTGTGAGCTGAATAATTTTTGTTCATATTTACTATTAGGTTGAAGTTGGCGAAAATTAATAAAGTATACTGGATTATTCTCTGTGCAATTAGCCAGTTTAAGGCGCGCCTTCTTAAATACTTCTGTTTGTTCAGTGGCATTAGTGATCTCATTATAATCTTTGATATCAACAAAAACTTTTTCCTTATCTTTTGTTTGGAGGTAACAATCAAATAATTCAAAATCATTATCTGCCATTGGATAGACCTTAATCCCTAAGTATTTACAAATAACCTTAAAGACTTCCTCGCTTAACGCTGGGCGATAAAAATTATTAAAGATTCCTGGTAGTAATTGATAATGGTGTGGCTTTTCAAAATCATGATAGTAACCTAATAGGTCAAACTCTTCTTTGAGCCACGAATTTGCTTCATATATTTTATTTAAAGTCTTTCCATAATGGGCAAAATCAAATTGATGTTGGTTATAGTTTTGAATTGGAACAGCGTCAATAGCAAGTAACCGACTATAGTCTCCTTCGATAGCAAAGTAATATTTATTAACCGCTTTTTCGAACTGCCAATGGAGGCGCTGAATGCTTACAGGTGCAGCATCACCAAATGGATGCTTCAGTATTAATTCACGCGCTCTTTGCCAAAGCTCTTTTGTCCCTTGCCGGTCTTGTTGCAGTTGAGATGGCAACCAAACTGTAAAACGATGTTGGATTTCATTAGCCATATTGAGTTTTTCATGAAGCAGCGTTGCTTTTTCTTTTTCAAGTTCCGCTTCTCTTACGGTAATATGTGCTAATACTGCAGCCATTTCTAAGGTAGTTCGTTTATTATTCAAATAGTTGCTTACAAGATTCTTTTTTGCGGCATTATCTATTAAGACCAAGGGACGGCTACTCTTGATATTGGTCCGTGCCATTCTTCCTAAAGCTTGCTCCATATAAACACCTCCCGCGACTTTTACTGGTTGCAAATCATTTTGTCGATAATTATTTACTGGGCCACCATTTATATAAGCATACAAATTTTTCCGATAAGTTGCCCTCGTAATATGACCGTTTCCATATAAGGCATCTTGTTCGCCAATTATGTGCAGCATTTTCTTTATTGAAAACTGTTCATCGTCTCTGCCAATCCAAGTCGCAATATGAGTAGGAGCTTCAAGATATTCGCCATCAATGTCTTTAGATAAGTTCTGCATTTGTTTGCCGATTATTACTCCATTTTTACTTTTGACTAGTTCTGCTAATGTTTCCGTATCAATTGAGTAATGAAGATTAATCCCTCTTCCCAAAGCAGCATAAGTAGTTACCATAATGTTAAGCTTGCCGTTTGTCCAATCCTTTTTTATTAGGGGAATCTTTTGCTGAACATTTTGAGCATCGACAACCGTTAAGGAAACCTTCCCCATCCCTATCGCCTTTAAACATAACTTATACCAATACAATAACTCTTCGCTAACTTTCTTGTTTTTGAATAATACATATGCTGGATTGAGAGGGCGCTTATTGTAAGATTTCACAAACGAAATAAGTGCTTGCAACGTTTTTAGGTTCCGCAAAAGAGTAAAACTCATTTGACCATCCCCTGCTAATGAAATTATGTCATTGGGCCTTAACCCTTCTTTTTCTGGATATGCGGTAAAAAGTTCAGCAGGAATATGGTTAAGCATCAGTACCTTTTGTAAAAGATCTTTTGCAAAAACAGTGTCTTGCCCTTTAATCGGCAAGTCAACATTTGTAATTGAGACATTAATCCCCGCTCTTCTTTCGGCTGCCAAATAATCTTTATTTTCTTTATCTAGTTCTTTCTCTAACTGTGTAGATAATTGATAATTATTCTTTACATGTGCTTCAACCCATTGATAGTCAAAATTATTTAACATCGTTGGGCTTTTAGCCGTTGCTGATAAACCATATACGTGCCATTTGTTTGCTAAAAATGCCAGGAGCCTTTCAGCACTAAAATTGGAATGATACCAATAAACGTGATCGCCAAACGCTTTATCGTCATTACTCATTATCTGTAAGTATTCGTAGCCATTTGCATAAATACTTTGATTATCACCAAATAGTCTCTCAGTCGTCAAATCAAATTTCCCTGTTATCCCATCTTGAAGACGGCTCAATATATATGTTGTTTTATCTTCTTCATTACTTTCATCTAAAATACTGCGGATGACATAGGCAGTTGCCTCGTTTGCCGTCCAATCTTTTCTTTCAGCTCTGGTTACGTTTTGACCTATTTTCTGCGCGTTTTGGACGAAAAATCGAACTAGTTTTTGCAAATACTTTAAAACATGAGAAAGCCGCAGTTCACTACGTTGATATAATTCTTTATCAGATTTAATCAAATTTAACTGTTGTTTAGGATCTGATTGAATGACTAAATACCTTTCAGCTTCTGTTTTGCCTAACAGTTGGTTTTGCATCCCAATATTAAAGATAAAGCGCTGGTTCTCATCCTTTAACGAATCATCAAGCTTGACCCGATACAATAAGTTTAACTTTTTATAAGTATCACATATTTTTCGCTGCATAACTTTTAGAATCTCTTTATTATCGTTATTGCCATTTATCCCCGGTGCATCAATAATCTGTTGCGGTAAGGTTGTCATACAGTCGTTTACTTTTATGATTATTCTCCGGTAAATATGAAACAAATCAAGCCGGTCTCTAAATGCTAGATCACTTTTATCAGTAATCTGGTCGATGATGAAATTATTCCAATCTTCTTTGATCTCATCGACCTCGTCCATAATTAAGTGAACCTTTTTCTGAGAAAAGGTTGCCCAGATATGCATTGTACTGGCTTTAGGAGTTTTAATAAGGGTGAGAAATTTTCTACTCGTCATAAAGACAACCCGTTTCTCTTTTAATTTGAGTTCAGGAAACATCTTGAATACCCATGGAATGTTTGCAGTTATTTCCTGTAAGATATCATTATTACTAATCTTCTTAGAAAGGGACATCTTCCTAATATCTCTGACTAAATTCTTTTTCAAAAGCGGAACTGTTTTACTGAAATCTTCATCATCTACATGTTTATTTTGAGAAAAGTGGAGACCTTTTTGAAAAAAATAAAATTGATACCTATTTATTGCCCTCTTCAATGTTTCCGCAAATAATGGATAACGGTGTTTAAATGGTGATAAAAAATTCGTAATTCTAGAAGAAATACTATCGGTGTCGGTTGGTTCAAGCCCCTTAAAGATTGCTTTATTTAAATAATCACTAACCTCATCAACTTCAGATTTAAGTAAGATGACATTTCGGTCAACAAAATGCTTATCTTTGCCATGGTTTTCTAATTGTCTAACCAATCCCCGCCATGCTTCGTCCCGATTCTGTCTGTTGGGAGTTATGTAGATAATGACATCGGAGCTCTTACTTTTCATTAGCATGTCCGTTACCCACTGCAGGGCACCCGTTGTTTTTCCAGAGCCAGTTCGATTTTCAAATAATGCTAAACCCGGAAGCGGCTTTTCAGCAATTTCTCTAAACATATTGACAGTTAACTTCCCCATTGACACTATCTCCCTTCCAAAAAGCAAAAAGGGGCTCCTTGATTCCTAATCAAAGAGTCCCCAAATAATAATTCGATAATTGCAAAAAACATATGTGTTGCTGAAAGATAATTCATTTTACTTATTTGCTGCTATTTTCTTTCCTTTATTTACATAGTGAAGCGTACCAATTGGACCATCAACATGAAGTTTACCATTCTTATAAACAAGTTTGGTTACCGCCGCATTCTGCATTGGCTTTCCGTCATATTTTTTAGAAATAGTTGAAAGGTATTCATTAATGGACATTCCTGAGCTAACAACTAAAACATTGCCGCCTCCCTGTTTTTGAGTCGTTTTTGCAATGTGAAGCAATTCGGAATTCATCCGTTTTTGAACCTGAGCTGAACTTTCTGCCCGATCACTCTTAGCCAATTTGGTATTTTGCGAATTGTCCATATCAAGTTTGTGGTAGGCATCTTGAAGCTTATTCCAGTAATCTTTACCAGTTGCTTGTTGGAACTGCTTGCCATCTTGATAACCATAAACATTAGCAATCTTCTGGTTATCAGCTTCAATGCTGTCTCCTTCAAAGCTACCATATCCGCCTTCACGTAACATCGGTGTGGTCGTAATCTTTGTATTTGGATTGGCAGAATACTTCAATGCTTGTTGTGCAGTAACTTCCGGGTTAAGTTACCCGTGTAGGCATGCTTAAATTTAATCCCCTTTAATCCATAGCCCAAATCATTAGCAACAGTAATTCCATTTTTGGTTAATGGAAAATCACTCGATCCTTGCACCCGTTGCATTACATTACCAGTAGTTTCCCCGTGACGTGTAAGATAGATTGTTACCTGCTTATCATTAGAGGCTGCATAGGTAGTAGTTGGAACCGTCGTCATCGCAGAGCTCCCTAATAGTAAACCTGATAAAACAGCACACATTACTGTTAATTTTTTGAATTTCATTAAACTTTCCCCAATTCTTATCAGATTATTTCAGCAACATCCTTATTTTACATGTTTTTGTAAGCGCATTCAATAACATTTTTATCAAATCTCAAGAATAAGCATTAGCAATTGCTCTTTTCTTTTTCCTTAAAAGAATTACAATAGTCGTGAGGTGATAAGGATGAAAATTCTTGTAACGAAAAATAAAGAAGTAGCAAGCCAAAACGCCTTTGAACTTCTCCAAACAGATATTATTAATGGTGCCCAGGTACTTGGCCTCGCAACAGGGAGTTCTCCACTAGGTCTTTATCAAAAGATGACTAGTAGTTCAACTGATTATTCCAACCTTATTTCTATTAACCTTGATGAGTATGTCGGTCTTAAACCAACTGATCCGCAAAGTTATCATTACTTTATGGAGCATCATCTTTTCGCGCAAAAGCCATTTGCCAAAAGTTTTATTCCAGATGGCAGTAACCTAAATGCCGACGAAGTAATTAATCACTATAATCAGATTTTGGCTATTTATCCTATTGATACGCAAATTTTAGGAATCGGCAATAACGGTCATATCGGTTTTAATGAGCCTGGAACCCCCTTTAATAGCCAAACCCATAAAGCAAAGTTAACCCCTGCTACTATTAATGCCAATGCACGTTTCTTTACTTCAAGCAAGGACGTACCAACGGAAGCCTACACAATGGGAATCGGTTCAATTATAAAAGCAAAACATATCATCTTACTTGCATTTGGTGAGCAAAAAGCAGACGCAATCAGCAAACTGGTCAACGGTAAAATCACGACCGCTGTCCCGGCCTCAGCTCTACAACAGCATCCAAACGTAACAGTGCTTCTTGACAAACAAGCAGCAAGCAAACTCGATTAACCAGCACTTTTTTGTAATGCCATGGTCTTGGCAATAACATCAACATCTGATTGGTTTAACCCGGCAATCATTTCCGCGTTGTCTGCTGGATAATCAATTACCTGGCCATGATGAAGGGCAATTAACTGGATGAATAATTTAGTTGATCGCCCATTCCCTTCGCGAAACGGATGAATATAGTTCAAATCATTTAAAAGAGCAGCGTAATCCTCAATGGTGGGCTGCTTTTTCTTATTCAATCGCACAATTTCATCATTAATATATTTAATTGCATTATCAAAGCGACCATATTCCAAAAAATCAAACCCGGCTTTAGAAATATAGTAGTTACGTAACTCACCCGCCCAGTCATAAAGCCAACCAAAAAGGAATTTATTAATTGTCTGCAAATCTTCAAAGCTCTTAATTTTCGGTTGTTGTTGAAGGAGGGCCACTTCCCTTTCTGCTACGCCGCGATACTCAATTAAACTTAATTCATCCGCATTTTTAATTGCAAATTTATTGCGGAGTGTTCCATTATCATATAAAAATTTTGCTTGAAGTTCTTCATCAGTCATCTTCATCACCAAATAGCTGCTCAATTTCCATTAAAATTTCATCATCTGGATTTTCGGCGCTCTCTTTCAATTGCCTTACATCTGTTGCTGTAGGTTCCCATCCCTCTAAAACATTACTTTCAACTGCAAACCGCACTTGTTGATAAGAAGAAGGTGTTTGAAACTGCACGTGCTGAATCGTTAATTGATCATCGTCAGTATGCAGGTGAAAATCAAAGTCTTGAAGCCGATCTAATAATTCTCCTGGACGCTCTCCCAAAGCATCTGCAAGTGCATTAAGAATCTGAATTGACCAGGTTGCAACAGGGCGTTTAAGTGTTTCGTTAACCTGCGCAACGTCAAGGCCATTTTCTTGAGCGACAAATGCGACTGTCATATTATTGGTTTTTAAAATATTGATGATGTTTTCTGCCATGTTCTTACTCCATTTTTACTTTATCGTTTCCATTATAGCGAGAAAACAAAATAATGAAAAATAGACTGCTAACTCCCAAATAATGAAAGTAACAGTCTATTTTAAGTAATTAAGCATGTTTACGCTTGCGATCAATAATTGTCAATCCGGTCGCTGCCATTAATGAGCTTCCGAGAAGAAGTAATGCAAGATCTTCATCGTTACCAGTTTGTGGTAAAGCTGTTTGCTGGTCAGTTGCTTTTTGTTTTTGGCCATTGATTGATGTAGGCGCCAAATTAATTAATTGATTATTAGCAGCAACTACGGTTTGTTGCTTAGATTGACCATGTAATGTAACAGTTTCGGCTGGTTGACCAGCTGTTGTTGGCAAGGTTACTGTTGGAAATACCGGTTGGCTTGGAACTTCTTGAAGCTGATTTCCTTCAGTCTGAGAATTAGCATCGTTTTGAGTGTGCTGATTAGTACCTGTTTGTGACTGTGAATCTGAGTCAACCTTCGCTAATTGTTCAGCAGTCAAGTAAATCTTACGGTTCATTGTTGGTGCGGTAATTGGTTTACCATCATTAGTCATATCAGTAATATAATCAATAAACGCGTCTGTATCTTGACCAACAATCCCGACAACTTTGGTATCCTTAAATGCAGAAAAGCCATCTCCGCCACCTGCTAAAAAGTCATTAATAACAACATTATAAGTCTTATTCATATCAAGCGGTTGATTATGTTGGTCATAAACTTGAACGACCTTATATGGTTGGTTAGGATCGTTTTGATCAGTATAAGTATAATGAAGCCCGGAAATTTGTAAGTAGTAAGCTTGATCTTCGTCGTATTGTTGATTCAAGGCTTCAACGATTTGTGCCCCTGTCATTTCAACTACCCGCAAAATATTACCAAATGGTTGAACTGCTTGGGCACTCCCCCATGTAATGGAACGATCAGGATTAACATGCAGATCTGCACGAACGCCCCCTGTATTAGTCATCGCAAAATCAGCTGGTAAGCCCACCTTATGAGCAACATATAATTGACCATCGACAACTAATTCACCAACGGCATTTTCACGAGTCGAGGTATTATGGAGTCGTCCAAGAATATCGCCTGTTGTAGCAGCTTCCCCTATTTTTTTATTAATAATTGGTGCTACTCGATTGTTAGCATCTTCAACAATTGCTGTAACATTTGCATCTGTTTTGATATTAGGTGCATCCTTTTCAGATAGTACCGGAAAGACATGCGAAACAAGACTATTGGGCGCAAAATCATTAGTTGTTGGATCGATATAACCGATAATATCATCGTAAGCCTTACCCGTGTAAATGGCTTGCACTAATTTTACACTACCAACAGTAGCATTAGCATATTGGTGGGAGTGACCAGCAATATAAAGGTCGACAGAATTATCAGGGTCAATTTGGTAAAGCTTCTTAATGATATCGACAGCGTTGCCTTTAGTGTTACCATCTTTCTCCGTTGAAACCCCCGTATGGGCAAGAACTACAATTGCATTAACACCCTTTTTGCGTAAAATTCGATCATATTTTGCAATTGTTTCAGCCTCATCTAAAACATTATAATCTTTGTAATTATCGTATAAGGTTAAAATTGGTAGGGAAGTAGTTTCAATCCCAACAAATCCGATCCGGGCAACTTTACCATCACTAGTATGAATTTCTTTAATCAAGTAGGGTTGCATGCCAAATGGGATCTGACCATCAGATTTATTCACAACATTGGCGGTAATAATATTAATCCCTGTTTTCACATGAGGATAGGCCATCTCAGCTTCATTATATTGTTTAGTAGGTTCACCACCATTAACAATCCGCATATACTCAGCTAAACCTTCATCGAACTCATGGTTTCCTAAAGTTCCTATTTCAAAATGCATTGCGTCTAAAGCATGCATGGTTGATTCGTCCTGAAGAAGGGCAGAATTTGCTGGAGAGGCCCCGACCATATCTCCGGCTTCTACCCGAATTGAAGTTCCCGTTGGATTAGCATTCTTAAAACTTTCTTCTGCCGCATCAAGGTTACCAGCTAAGCGTGCAGCTGTTCCGGCATTCGAATAAGTCTTATCTCCAATCGTAGCTGATCCAGTCGTTTCTAACCCACCATGCAAGTCATTGATCCCTAAAATCTGAACTGGAATGTCATTTTGATATTTGGACGGGTCAGACCAATCAGTAGTTGTTTGTGGTGTACTTGCCTCATCCTTATTAGTCTGAACCATTGGCGTAACATTGCTATGAGTAGTCTCCCCATTAACTGTTATATCAGTTGTATCCGCATGAACACTATTAGCTTGGAAATATAATCCTAACAGCGCTGTCCCTAACAATAAACAATATTTTGAACTATTATTCTTCATAAAAAACTCCTCTATAAATATACAATGGACAATAGCTTAAAAGTTGTTTTAATTTTATCATGACCAAAAGTTAATTTTTATATCAATTTCAATCACTTTGTAAGGGCATACAAGTAGATTAGATTAACTTTTTAAATCACCTTTTATATGATATGATCTTACAGGGGAAAACAACTATTAATGAATATGGGGAAGGGGACTGTGAGAAAACTAGCAACAATATTTACTAGCTTTTTTGCTGGAATATGTTTATTTATTATTCCAATTAACCAACACTCAGTACTTGCCAGTAATTTACCGCTCACCATTAATATCCCAGACGGTAAGAATGCGCAAGCTACAAGCAAAGGGATTAAGATTGATACTGAAGCAGACGGATCTGTCACTTTTTCAGGAAAGACTGAAACCAATGCAACGATTAAAATTGTAAAGCATGGTGGAAACAACGGTCGCTATACTGTCGAAGCCGATGATAATGGTAATTTTAGTAAGAGTCTAAAGCTTGCTACCAGTACCAAAAAGTGTCGTTTTGATATTACCGCCACTAATGATGATGATAAAAGTGCCAAAACAAGTTTTACTGTTACTAATACTACTTATGTAAAACCAGTTATTGAAAGCGAATCAGCTTCAGAAATATCATCGAGCAGCAGTAGCGAGGAAAGTTCATCAGTTAATACGAGCAGTAGTTCAACTGCACCATCGAATAACGGTGATATGAAAACTGACCAAGCCGGTGTAATCGTTGGTAATGCTCGTTCAAAAATCTACCATACGCCTGATCAGCAAGACTATCATATGAATTCAGCAAATGCGGTCTATTTCAACTCAGAAGCAGAAGCGCAAGCCGCTGGATACCGCAAATCATTAAGATAAATAATTTCAAAGTCATTATTGCCCTCCCCACAATAATGACTTTTTGTTTATAAGAAAAAGCTAAGAAGAATTTCCTAGCTTTTGAAGTGAAGGCCTATTAGACTGTGGAAGATAATATGGAGTTAAAGAGCATTAAATGCATTTTTAGGCCTTCACTTAAATATATACGTAAAAAGATAACATTTGCACTTTTTATTTAAAAAATAAAGATCTCCTATCTGGTGGTCCGTAAAAGAGCAGATAAGAGATCTTTACATTAAGATTTGTGGGAGAAGAAAGAGAGCAAGACAGAAAGCACCTGTTACTTCGTTTTTTGACGCGAACCTAGCCTTTGGAGGCCACGCAAATATCAATAGTCACCAACAGCTTTGCCAAGCGATGCTAGACTATTGTTGTACTGCGCTGTCATCTCGTCTATGAAAGCAACTTGGCTCATGTCACAGCTCCCATTAGAGAAATGATTGCAGACGAAGACAGCAAATAATGGGGAAAGGAGTCTATGAACGAACAAGTCTTCATCTCGCAAATCACCTCCCCTATAAATATATATACGAAAAAAACTAATTTTTGCACTTTTTATTTTTAAAGTTTTTTATCTAATTTCATCATCACAAATTTAAATTCTGTTCTAAGCTTATATTTCATGCTGGTATGCGACATAACTACGGCCATTTCTTGATCGAACAATTAACTGATCTGGAATTTGCTCTTCCAGTTCAGTGATATGACTGATAATCCCAATCATCCGGTGGCCTTCGAGTTCTTGAAGGGAATGAAGAGCATCTGCAAGAGCTTGCTGATCAAGGGAACCGAATCCTTCATCGATAAAGAGCGCATCAATCTTAATCCCCCCGCTTTGCTCTTGGACAATCTGACAAAGAGCTAAAGCAAGGGCAAGGGAGGCCATAAAACTTTCACCACCAGAAAGTGTTCGGGCACTTCGCGTTCTCCCAGCATTATCATCATATACATTAACCTCAAGTCCACTCCACTTGGCACCAGTCCCATGACTTTCAGTTGCTAATTCAAACTGGTAGCGACCATTAGTTAATCGATCTAACTGAACATTGGCTGCTACTAAGACATCTTGAAAGTATGCCTGTAATACATACCGTTCTAAGCTAACGTGGTTTTCGGTATTTCCGGTCACAACGTCTGTTAATGTTTGTAATTCATTAATTTCTTGGTCAAGTTTGCCGGCTTTTTCGACTACCTTAATAATCTTTTGATCCGTTTCTTCTAATTGCTTATACTGAGCAGTTAACTGACCAATTTCTTGCTGATATTGCCGAAGTTGTTCACGCTCAGCATTAAGTTTTGTCTGCGTTGACGCAACATCTGGCATGGAATGGTTATTGATGGCTTTAGTCAACCGCTCTTGTTGGGACTGATTATCCTGGACTTGACTCTCAAAGGTCGTCACTTGTTCACGTAATGATGACAACGTTGATACTTGTTCACTAGCTTCTTGCCAGAAATTCCAATTAAGTTGGACATCATATTGTGCTAAAAGGTTCACAAGATATTGGTGTAAGTTACCCTGTTGCGTCGTTTGGGTGGCAAGTTCTTCTTTAGTCTGATCAATCCGACTATTTGTCCCTGCTAATTTTTCGGCATTTTCTTGTCGTTGTTGTTGCAATGACTCAAGCTGGTTATTAAAGGCTTCGATCTTTAGTTGATCAGTTCGAATTTGCTTGTCAGCAGCTTCTTTAGTAGGAAATTTTGCTGGTAAAGAAGCTGTTTTTTCTTTCAGAATAGTCTGCTTGGCAATTAAGTCCTGTTTGTAGTGGTTCACACTTTCGTCTATTTTAACTAGTTCTTCCTGAGAGGACTTGGTTTCCTGTTGCAATTTTTCCTCTTCTTGGCGCCATTCTTTAACCTGTTGTTCTATTTTAGCAAGATCAGTCTTCATTTGTGCTAGTTTTTGAGCCTGATTTTCGATTTGTCCTTCCCAATCCTGCGGCAATTCATCATCCCCTAACAGTTCAGCTAAATTTGTCTGCTGAGTTTCTACCTGTGTCGTTAAGTCCGCAATTTTGGCAACGCTTTGGCGAACTTGCTCTCCTAACTGGTCAAGCGTACTACGGTTTTGTTGAACTTTAACGGTTGCCGCTTTAACTTGTGCTTCCGTTACTAATTCACCATCATCTGATAAGCTTGCTGGATGGGGATGGTCAAGCGATCCACAAATTGGGCAAGGGGTGGCAGGCTTTAATTTTTGAGCAAGAATAGCAATTTGGTGACGGGCAAAGCGATCATTTAAGTCATCCAACTCACCTTGCGATTTTTGAACAAGATTTTCAGCATCCCCCTGCTTTTGCTCTAATTTCGCGCAATTTTCCTTTTCAGATGAAAGTTTTGTTTCTAATTGCTTTAAATCTTTCCCAGCAGTCGTTAATTTTTCCTGAAGGACTTCTTGTTTTGCTATATGAACTTGAACCTCACCTAAGTTTTCATGCTCTTTTAAATTATTAGTAACAACCGTCAATTGCTGTTGAGCGTCTTGCAACTTCTTCTGGGAAGCAGCTTGCTGTTTTTCCCGCTGTTTTAAGTTTGTTTGTAGTTCATCGATAGTTGATCTTAGGTTATCTCGATCATCGAATAATGGTAGTTTATTCGTCAAGTCAGCGACTTCTGTTTGAAGCTGATCAATCTCTTCTTGCTGCTTGCTCGTTTGTTGGAGGTCGATTTCAATTGTTTGTTGTTGCTTTTGAAAGCTGAGCAGGTCTTCATGGAGAATTTTATTGTCCGCTGTTAATTTTTGGAGACGCTTTTCGCCATCTTTCCACCGTTGATATTCTGTCTGGTGTTCTTGGTACCAGTCAAGGACTTTTACTTGCTGCTTTGTTTCTTGGATCTTTTCCGCTTGAGCTTGAAGTCTTTCTCCAGCCTTGACAAGTTCAGCCAACGCCTCAATATTCTTCTTCAACTCTTGCTCAGTATGAAGTTGGGCATCAAGCTGATCAACTTTCTTTTGTTGTTGCTGCTCATCATCACCCAAACGTTCAAGATTAGCCTTTAGTCGGGCTAAGTAATTTTTTGTTTCTGCTAACCATTCTTTAGTTGTTAATTGTGCATCAATCGCGGTTACTGTTTCCTTTAATGATTGAAGCTTTGTTTCTTGAGTCATCAATGACTTCTTCTGTTCACGCAAATCATTTTTTAGTTGCGTTGCCCACTGCTCATAACGTGACGTATTAAAGAGGTCCCGTAGAAGAGCTTCCTTAGTATTGCTATCTGAATCAAGAAACTGCCGAAACTTTCCTTGAGGGAGAAGGACAATCTGCTTAAATTGATCCCGGGTCAAGTTGAGTAAGTCAGTAATGAATGTGTCTGCTTCCTTGATCTTAATGATTTCGTGGGGATGATCACTTTCAAGCGGGTAAATAAGATCAACGGCTTGATTATGTTCAACTAAATTGCCACGACGTCCTTTCAAAACCTGTTTAGGACGACGCATAATTTGATATTTAAGGTCTTGGTGTTCAAAGGTAAACTTCACCATTGTTTCTTGATCAGCTGGTGCAAAATCAGAACGTAAAGCAGCAGCGGACCGATCACGATCATTGGTTGTTTGACCAAAAAGTGCATAACACATTGCATCAAAAATCGTGGTTTTCCCCGCACCAGTATTCCCTGCTACCAGAAATAGGGAACGATCTGTGAACTGCGTAAAGTCAATCACTTGATGCTCATACGGCCCAAAGTAATGTAGTTCAATCGTTAATGGACGCATCCTATTCCTCCCCTTTCATAATTTGAGTTAAGGCCTTTTCTGCCCACTTCTTTTGGCGGTCAGTTAAATCATTTCCCATCGTTTGGGAATAAAAATCCACAAGCAAATCAAGGGGCGATTCCTGAGCACGCTTTTTACTAAGGTTGAGTTGAACCTGCTTAGCCTGATGTGTCCGGTGAAGGCTGACAATCTTCGGATAATATTCGCGTAACTTGTTTAGCACATCGGGGATTCGTTCTTGGTCGGTCAATTCAATGTCATAAAAATCTTCCCGTAATGCTTCTTCAGGTTTTGTAGCCAATTCAGCAAAACTCCCTTTCAAAAGGTGAATATCATGAACTGGCGATAGCGGAACCCATTCGGCCTTAAAAGGTGCTGTATCAACAATCCAAACGCCTTTTTCTTGCTTGGCTTCCGATACCGAAAACTTCATTGGTGAGCCACTATACTTAACCTTTTTGTCATTTAAAGCATTGCGGTTATGAAGGTGGCCAAGAGCAACATAATCAAAGGGAGCTAAAACATCTGTTGTAACTGCACTCAATCCCCCAACCTCAATCAAAGTTTCAGAATCCGCCGTTCGCTTACTTCCAGCCGCAAAGAAATGGGCGACGAGGACATGCCTTTTATCAGGAGCAAAATGCTTTTCCATCTCAGTTGTAATCCGCGCCATCGCATCATTGACATTTTTAATCTTGGCATCATTAAAATAGTTGCGAACTTCTTGAATCCCAAAGAATGGCAATAAGAAAAATTGGGTATCCTTGATTGTGACCGGGGTAAAAGCATCATTAATGTTAGTATTTAAGAAAAATGACTGGTAAGCAAACCAATCGGTCCCCGTACTTAAACGGACCGCTGAGTCATGGTTCCCACTGATTGCCAGTAAAGGAAAATGATCAGTCAAGTTTAAGTCTTGTAGCATCTGGTTTAAGAGCTTAACCGCTGTTTCATTGGGCACGGACCGATCATATAAATCCCCTGCAATCACTATCGCATCAACTTGCTGGTCTTTGGCAATTGCTTCAATCTGCTTAAAGGTTGCTAGCTGATCATCAAGCAAGCTAAAATCGTTTAAGGTCTTGCCAATATGCCAATCAGCCGTATGTAAAAAACGCATAAATTCCTCCTGAAAATAGTGTCTCTAATATTATATATACGCAAAAAATCGTTAAATCCACTTAAAATTTTAAATTTTACAGAAGTGAGGCTGGGAGAAAACTTTTTCTCCCAGCCTCACCTTTTTTCACGAATAATACGTGGAACTAGCTTCTTAACTAAGTGGTTCAAACTTACCAAATGCCTCATTACTATCAGCGTTTCGGCATGGAAGATAGCCATATTGACCATCTGCGCGGGGCTGGCGTAACCAAACATAGCCATTATGACGTGACCAGGCATCATAATCAATGACAGAGCCAACTGGCAAGGTCGCAATCACAGAAGATGTCGGCAGTGCACCCCAGTGTAAATCAAGAATGCGATCCGTGATAAAACGTCCCTTTTCACGGTGCCACTCATCGCCCAAGGAATCTGTCCACGTTGACGAATCATTTTGTGTCAGGGTTGGCTTAACATCAACTTGACCAGTTGGATTAGCAAGGCACTCCCAGCCCTTACGATCAACAGTTGCAATTGAGCGGTCCTCATCATCCCCCGCGAATTGCCAAAGAGTATATGTCTGCCATGGACTCGTATTAACTGTCATTGCCGGAACTGTCCACGAATGCCAGTCCATCGAAGCATACTTGGCTACCCAAAGGCCACAATCACTAACACAATTTGCAACTTGCCAAATTGCTGATTCTTGAACATAGATCAATGGCCATATCCCCGTTTGGCGGTGAATTTCATCAACAAATTGCTGTACCCAAGTCGTATCACCCCAGGCAGCATTTTGATATTGTTCCCAATCAACGGCTAAAACTGCCTGTCCAAGCTTATCTTGAATATGCGATAAGAAATAATTTGCTTCCGCGATTGGGTTGCCACCACCAGCATAATGGTAGAGTCCTAAAAGCCGCCCCGCATTCTTTGCCAACGAATATTGGTATTGGTACTTTGGATTTAGATAGCTTGTCCCTTGTGATACTTTAACAATCGTGCCTTGTGCATGAGGGTCAGTCACGATCCAGTCGGCACTTCCTGAAAAAACGTCTGTAAAATATAACGCCATCAATTTATCCCTCTTTCGATCCCCGCAAGCAATAATAGGCCTCCAATGTTCGGTTTACCGAGCGATGGAGACCATTGTTGTACTACGCTATTTGTCTTTTATAAAAGTAACTTGATTTATGTCACAGTCTCTGAACTAATCTTAGCTTTTTAAAACAACCCAAACAATTTCTTACGTTGCTGAACCTTCTTAATCTGATGACGACCAATTTCATCTCCGTTTATGATGGCTCGCGCGTTATCTTGATATTCTTGAGCAACGTCAGCGCCAAATTCATGTGAAAATTTTTCAAAGGCTTGCCGCATTTCATATTTCCGTCCTGGAAGGTCATGAGCATCAGAAGCAAAGATATATCCTTGACCAGCCGCAATTAGGTTTTTACTGAATTTTTCGACTTTTTTACCAAATGTACCAACATAGGAACTAGCAGTAATTTGTGACAGGCACCCTTTTTCTAACATTTGATAAAGCAAATCTGGTTCAGCCATGATCTTGGTATTCCGTTCAGGGTGAACAACGACTGGCGTAATCCCCCGTTGTTGAAGATTAAAAATCATCTGGTTAGTGTAATGAGGCACATCATTGTCTGGAAATTCCAGCATCATGTACTTTCCACTCTCATCAGCGAATAGAATATCGTCATTATCAAGAGCTTCAATTAACTGACCATTAATCCGCACTTCTTGTCCCGGAAAGACAGTTAATGGAATATTATTTTTCTCCAGCTCTTCTTGAAATCCTTTTGTTCGCGCTAAAACGTCTTGTTTATGGTTTACATAGTGCCCGTTCATATGATGAGGAGTCAAAAGTGCATGGGTAACCCCGTTTTCTGTTGCTTCTTTTGCAAGTCGCAATGAAATCTCCATACTTTTTGAACCATCATCAATCCCTGGCAGAAGGTGACAATGCAAATCGACCATTACCATTCTTTTCATCCCTTTTTCACATATTAATATTTTAAGTATAGCAAGTTATAGCAGGATTTTATAGGGACTTAGGACAAAACTTCACAGATTATAAGACTTGTTCGTACCGTTTGAGAGTTGCACCAATTCCTACTAAACCAATAACGGCGCCGAGAGCAATAATCGGAAGTGAAGATTCCTCCCCGGTTCGTGGCAAAACATTATTTGTTGTCTTATTCTCAAAAGACTTAGCTAATGAAGGCTGGGCAATGTTATTCAGAGCTGCCTGATCTTTTATTACTCCGTTTGGTTGGACGGTATTTTGCTTGGTTTGCGGAGTCACCAATATTTCTGGTGCTGAGGTTTGATTATCATCATTAACTTCAACTTCTACTATCTGGGCAGGAACCTCATTCGCACGCATACTATTTTCTTGGGCAATATCAACCGTTTCTTGTACAGGCGAAGTATTTTTATCAGCGTCTGCCTGTTTTTCTGTTGCGGAAACAGTAACTTGCTCGCTAGTTAAAATTACCGATCCATCAGGAAAAACAATTAAGACATCTTCAGTATGCTTTCCGGGACGTTGAAGGTCGGCCGCAACTTTAGCATCATCTTTCCACACTACCTTTGTTCCCTGGGGTAGCTTATTTTCTTGTTCATCGCCGGGCAAAGTAATAACAGCTTTATTCTGATGATCATCATTTGCAACCGCAATCGCTGTCGTAACTTTAGGAGCAGGAGTTACTCCTGGCGCAACAGTTAGTGGTTCAAGAGTGATTAGCGAACTATACTTTAAGGCATCAGTTTGTGTAGAAAGTTTCTCTTTTGCTGACGCTAACTTTTCTTGTGAATTTGTCTTATTGAGCATGGCTTGTAAGAGCTTCATTTGCGCATTGATTGCTTGGGATTGCATCACATTGCGCTTATCTTTGGCCTGAGTAAGTAGTTCTTCTTGGAGCGCAAGATTTTGTTTAGCTTGTGACATTGCACTTTCGGCATCTTTAATTTGTTGAGTAGCAGTAATAAGCGGTTGTGAAATCTGCTCTAACTTTTGAAGTAATTCTTGAGCAGCAATGGAGGTTTTTTCGGCCCTTTCAACAGCCGACTGCATTTTATTATGTAATTCGGCTAATCTTTGTTGAATTTTATTTAGAGCTTCCTCGTGATTTTCAATTAAGTTCTTTGTATGATCAATTTTGTCAACATCATACCATTCATTATAATTAGCGGAACTATAAGAATACGATAAACCGTATGAATCGATATTTACCAACCCGATACCATCTTTAGGCTTATAATATTTTCCCTCTCTTTGCGCTGCTGCAAGTTTATATAATTCTTCTAGTTCTTCTTTTACCGTTAATCTTGCTTGCTCAAGATTCCTAATATTATCTTCAAATGGTCTACCCATTTTCAGGTAATTAATGGTTCTCTCGTTTTTGGCAATAATCTTTTTCAATAAATCAATGTTTCCTTGATAGTCATTCGCAAGGAGATTTTCATACGCTTGATTCTTAGAAATTAGGTTTCCTTGATTATCATAAGCAATATAATCAAGCATTGATCCTTCATAAACGCTCAATCCACCACCAGAAAATGCCGTGTATGAAATATTAACTGGTTGTTTCAATAGTTCATAATATTCATCATGAGCGTTAGTTAAAACTTGTTGAGCATTTTCTTTCGTTTGCTCAAGAGATGATAATTGCTCTTTCGTCTGTTTAACTTGATTCTTATTTAGATCAACATTTTGATCCGCGTCTACCAAATTTTGATTAGCAATATTAAGGTCATTATTTGCGGTTGCTACGTCTGTATTTGCTTTATTAACCGCGTCTTGGGCTACACAAACATTTTGCTGAGCTTGTTGGTTCGCATCAAGCAGTGTTTGTTGAATAGTATTTTTACTATTTTGTACTGTCTCAGCTTTGGCGGAATTACTAATGGCCGTCACCCCCGTTGTAACAGCCATCACCGTCGCAGTTGTTGCTAAACTCTTCTTTAATTTACTTTTCTTCATAAATAAAACCCACTTAATTATATTTAAAATTACAAAAGGCCAGTCAGCGCATAACGTTGATTGGTCTTAATAATCTTTATCATTTTAGCATACTTTATACTACTTTCGTGAATGTTCTGGTAAATATCCTGGATAACTAGTAAACAAGAAAAAATGGTTAATCTAATTTATTAAATCCACTATGTTTAAATATAATCTTTTGTTTTCTCTTTACATTTTTTATTCTAATCGCTAAAACAATTATTCTTATTTGAAACCCATATATCTAAAGTAGTAAGTGTGCTTATTATTCCATTATCATTTAATTCCATCCATATTTGATTAGTTCGTTTTTAATCTTTTCATCTTTAATAAAAGAAAGATCATCATATTTATGATTAAAATTTTCTAAAATAAAACGTGAATTCCCATTCGTATTTTCTTGCAGAAAATTTACTAATTGTTTTTTAAATTCTAATTCATCTATTATTCCATTGGTTTCAATAACATGAAATAATCTTTTTGCAGTTTTCTCACTATTTTCATTTAGATATTTAATAATTTTATTAATAGAAATAGAATTACAAAAATCTTTAGTAATATAATTGAATATTTTCAAATGATTATTAAGTAACCATTTGAAAACAAAATTCTCGTAATCAACAAACAATATATTATTTAGATAGAGGTAGTCATTATCTTCAACTGCTTGCTCTATAATTGAATATGCTCTTTCAATATTCTTTGTATCACCTGTACTTATTAAATACCTCGGTAGACTAACGGAACGTGCATAAGAAAAATTCGCATTAGCTTTATCTAATGCCATTGTTACGTTATATTCATCATGCGTATCAACACATAGATTTTTAAATCCTGGCACTTTCTTGTTTAATACTTTTCTGACAAATTTTATATCTGTAGAATCTAAGTTATTAAAATAATCCAAAGGTGATAAGTAGCTATAAGCTTCATAATCAAGTAAATTATTAATCGTCAAATAGCGAATAATTTCGTTTCCTTCTAAAAAGAACTTTATTAATTTTTTATCACTGTTTGACAAATAATTGCTCTCTTTAGCATTCAGTTCTGAAATAACTCTATCTAAATTCCAATTTAGATAATCATTTTCAAATTTCTCAAATTCTGCTATTGTTATTTTTTCGGCAGCTTTGATTGCTACTAGTCTTTTCCTTATTTTTACTTGTAGACTACAAAATTTCTCAAGTTTAGATTCTTTTATACTTGTTTTATTGTAGTCAGAAAAAAATAAATTTTTATAAACTATAATTCCAAATAATTTTTTACAATCAATTTCAATATTTTCTCTTTTTAAATTTTTAAATACTAGATCAAAATCTGCAATTATTGTTTTAATTGTTCTCATATCCATAATAAAATACGAAATTGCTCTTATAATTGGCTCTAAAGATGATAAATTACTACAAAGCACTGAACTTTTAGATCCTTCTTCTTCAAAAAACGAGAATGTTGATTTCAAATTTCTATTAGGAGGGATAGATATACTCGTGTCAAAAAATTTATTTCTTACTTCGGCTTGAGCTAAATAATCCTTACTATCGTTTGTGAATACTGAATCATCCAACTCGTATATAAAAACAACTTTATTTATTAAACCCTGATTGATCCTATCGTTAAGTTCATGTAATCTTTGAAAAATCAATGGTGATGCAAACCGATCTAGATCTTCAAAAACAATTATTTTTTTATGAGATTTTTTAAAATAATATCTAAGTTCATCATTAAATAGCAAAAACAAATCAACATTTTTATTATTAGCTAATTCAACTTCAGTCTTTAATCCTCCAACATTATAGCTTTCCTTAATACTTTTTATCTGTTTTCCGCTTATACTATCGTAAATTTTCCAAGAAAATACTACATAAAAAATTAATAATATAAAAACTATACTCCACATATTATTTACTAGTTCTAAAATTTGTTTAACGAATAATTTTTCAATTACATAAAGCGATAATAAAATAATTACCAAAAATTTAACTATAGATCCATAACGTCCAATTCTGAATAATCTTGATTTTGAATAGTTAGCAGGTTCTTTATCTGATAATAAATAATTTATTATAATTCTTTGTAAGTCATTTGTTATTTCTTCTTGATTTTTATTTAAATTAATAAAATTAGAAATAGATATGTATTCATAATCAAGGATTTTTCTAAAAAAATTAAAATTAAAAGTTTTTGTCCTTATTTTTCCTACTAATAAATTATAAAGTCTTATGAAAAAAGGATATTCATTTTCACGCTGTTTTAAATAACTCTTCAATATTGAACTTTTTCCAATTCCATATGGTCCTATTATTCCTACATTTAAATCATCGTTATTTATAGCATTATCTAATTTTTCTTTATATGTAGGAACATCTAAATCATCTTTAGGAGTAAGATCTCCTAATGTATTATTATCTATACTTCTTCTATACATTTTTCATTTCTTCCTATCCATCCTATATTTAATGCCAAAAACGCACCTCTTCCACAAGAAGTGCGTTTTCATTTCTACCTATTTATATTATTCTTCAAATGCCTTTAGCTGTTTCCAAAACATTGGGAGCAAGAATAACTGGAGGAATAGTACACAGCCAGTAAGGACACTTGTATAACTGAAGAAGATCAATTCTGAAAATAAGTCGGCTAAGATTACGACCGCGATACAAAGCTGGCCAACCGTTAACCATTCTCGCTTAACTTTATTAGCTGAGAAGATCATTACTAATTGGATTGCTACTAAGACTGCTTGAATCAACTGTAGTAAAAATAGTGAATGCATTTTATATCTCCTAACTAAAAATTATCCTCGTACATTTTACTACACGTTATGAATTTTTTAATTACAGCTTTTTTACATCTATTTAACAACTGTTGAAACCTTTTTCTTTGTAGTATACTTGCGCCACAAGGTTTGTAAATAATAAGCAGCATAACAAACAATTACAAAGGGAATCGTACAATACAAGGCAATTCGTTGTTGCGGATCAAACCAAATTAAGATACAAGAAAGGCTGCTAGCAATAAACGCAAACCATGGAACAATCGGATACCATGGCGTGCGATACTTTAACTCACTTAACTGGTGACCAGCTGCTAAAAAGCGGCGACGGAAAATGAGTTCACATAGGGAAATCGCAATCCACACAAAGACAACCGCTAATCCAGAAACAGAAACCAAGACTAAATAGACTGTTCCAGCCGCATAGATGCTAGAAAGCAAAGCTAAAACCCCACCAAGCATACTTAAGAGCAATGCGAAAACCGGAATCCCGCGCTTATTGGTTTTGGCAATAACAGCCGGAATCGTTCCTTCATTAGCTAATGACCATAACATCCGGGTTGATGCGTATAGACCAGAATTAGCGGCAGAGATAATCGCGGTGAGGACGACAAAATTCATTAAATCAGCAGCATATGGAATTCCAAGTTGGCTAAAAATGTAGACAAATGGACTTTGCGTTACCTCCGCCTTTTGATAAGGAATCAAAGAAGCCATAACAATCATGCTCCCAACAAAGAAAATCACTAGCCGCCATAAAGTAGTATGGATCGCCTTAGGAAGGGTCTTTTCAGGATGCTTAGTTTCTCCCGCGGTGATGGCGATTAATTCAGTCCCAGAGAAAGCAAAATTAACCGTTAACATCGTCATAAATAAGCCGCTAAAGCCACCTGGGAATAGGCCATCCTTAGTAAAATTATTTAGCAAAGGCGCATGATGATAACCTTGAATCGGGATAAGACCAATTACTGCTAAAGCCCCTAACAAAATAAACGCGCAGATTGCGACTACTTTAATCACCGCAAACCAAAATTCACTTTCCGCAAATGCTTTGACAGTAAAAATGTTAGATAAGAGGATAATAATGATAAATAACAAGCTCCACCACCAAACCGGAATCTGGGGAAACCAGCGCTTCATAATTAGGCCAGCTGCGGTAAATTCGGAGCCCATCGCAATCGTCCAGGTCAACCAATAAAGGATCGCAACGGTAAATCCAGTAGCAGGCCCAATCAGATTTTTGGCGTAAACATGAAAAGCACCCGTATATGGCATCGCAACACTCAGCTCACCTAAACATAGCATGACGGCATAGACAATTAAAGCACCAAGCAAATAAGCAATAACGGTTCCCAACGGCCCAGCCTGATGAATCGTGTAACCAGAACTCAGAAATAGGCCGGTCCCAATTACTCCCCCAAGCGCAATCATCTGGATATGACGAGCACTCATTTCACGAGCTAAATGCGTTTTCTTAGTCATGATGGGCTCCTCCTTCCAAGTACTCATCTAAGGCAGCAATATCTTGTGGCGTAGTAGTGCAGCATCCTCCAACAATTGTTAATCCAGCCGCGAGCCATTGTGGTAAGTAATCAACCAAACCGCGACGTCCATGGGGATAGCTCCACGTTTTTGTTGTCGGATCATAAGTCGCACTTGAATTAGGATAAGCAATAACCGGTTTATCAGTTGCCTGATGGATTGTCTCAATGGCAGCTGTTACCTCTTCTAATGGAATACAATTTACGCCAACCGCAAAAACATTTGGATACTTCGCAACGGTACAGGCAGCAACTGCTAATGGTGTTCCATCTGGCAAACACGTGGAATCTTTCAAGGAAAAACTGACATAGCATAGGGTATCGGAAGCCAGTTCTTTGACAAGGTCCAATTCTGCTAATACTTCATCTAAGCGTGGCTGGGTTTCAATCGCGATCACATCAACACCAACCGTTAAAATATCAGTTAATCGTGGCCGATGAAATTGTTGATATTCGGTTGTACTGAGATGATAATCACCAGTATATTCACTCCCGTTGGCAAGATAAGCGCCATAAGGACCAAGCGCGCCCGCAACATAGTTATAAATACCGGTTTCCTGCTGATATTCATCACGCGCTTCTTTAGCCAAGACGACTGCTCGCTGAATCAATGAATGGGCCTCTTGTTTTGAATAACCGTTCTTTATGAATGCCGGAACATTTGCCTGGTAGGTATCAGTAATCGCTAACCGGGCACCCGCTTTAAAATATTCCTGGTGAACTTTTTTAACTAATGCTGGCTGGTTAGCTAAAACACTCGCCGTCCATAATGAGTTATTGGTATCAGCACCTAATTGCTCCAAAGCCGTTGACATTGCGCCATCAATTAGTAATGGTTTATTCAATTCTGCCGTAATTTTTGTCATCTTTATCCCCTCCTCGTAAATAAAAAAGCCCCTCAAAAAGAAACTAGTCTTTTCAAGGGACGATCAATACGCGGTACCACCCAAATTCAGGAAAGTTAAAATCCTGCACTCAAACAAACTTATTCATAGTAATAAATTTGCAGCTTGGGTAACGGTAGCAACGCCGTGATCTGCTAATTATTCACCGATCAATCGCTCACGAACCATCTTCACTAACTCTAGAAATACTGCATTGCACCAGCCACAGTTCTCTGATAAATCTATCATTAGTTACTCATTCGATCTCAGCGAATTCTCATATAAATTACGATTAGTATAACGAGTGAGGGCGAATTCGTCAAGGGTGTTTTTAATGTGATTTTAATTTAGAATAAATATTAACGATTCAAAAACTTACTTTAATTCTGCTACTCCACCTTTAGCAATATGGTTGCCTTCATTTCCAAGAACTTCTTCAATACTAAATTTAAGGTGCCTAACAGTAAATTTGTGATTAGATAACATTGTTACACTTCCGCTACGACTATTGCCTGGATTAATTGCTTCTGTACCAACAATAGTATCAACAGCACCACCATCAGGACTTGGAGTTTCTGTCGAAAACTCTTGTCCATTATCATCTTCTGGCATCCAAATAGTATATTGAGGGTTAACTGCTTTTTTACTACTATTCTTTACTAGGTAATTTACTTTAACTTGATAATAATGATTATTTAATTCTTTGTATGCCTCATCAATACCACTGTTATCTGGCTTATTCGCCTCACTCTTCTTCATCTTTTGATATTCAACACTAGTAATCTTAAACCGAAGTGGTCCTACTGAACTTGTCCATTTATTTGGCGCTGCTTTATAATGATTAACTTTCACGGGTAACTTCTTGGTCACATGACCATTATCACTTTTGGCAATAACGGTGTAATTACCTGTATCATTTAATCTTATTTCAGCTTTACCATTTTTAGTCTCTGATTTCCCTTGGATTACCTTATTTTTGCTATTTTTAACTTCGTATGTAGTCCCCTTATTAGCAGTAAGAGTTACTTTAGCATACCAATCTGGAGTCATCATAACTTTCGAATGATTTAAGCTTGCCTTAAACGGTTTGCCATTACTATCACGACGATAGAATATCATCCCTGCAACAATTACAACAATAATCACTAATATTAAAACTAGCCATTTCCAGTATTTTTTCATTTTTACTCCCTCTCTAAGAAATAATATAATAATTTCATGCCATAAAAAAATGGTCAATCAGCGTAATACTTTGCGTCGATTGACCATTAAGTTTTAAAGCCATTTTATTGTACCAAATTCTAGAAATGATGGCTAAATGATCTTAGCTGTTTTAATTCAATAATTTGTGCAAAAAAATTGAATAAATTAAAAGGCATCCTCACTCTAGAAGAATACGGGGATGCCTGTTTCATGACAAAACTTATAACCTCATTTAATCACTAATTGAACCTTTTTCTGGATTTCTTCAAACAAATCAGCCGGCATTGTTTCTACAAATTGCCATTTGCGTTGATGAAAGTCAAATGCCTTTAATTGTTCAACATAAACTGTTCCATTTGTCTATGTGCGATTATCTAATTGAACGTGTAAAGGATAGTCTTCACCCTTAAGGCCATACAAATGGGCACCGTTCATACTTTCTGGACTCTACAATAGCTGATATTGGTATAGCAAGTAATATTTCTATATTAATACCAAATATTGTAAAACCATAATAATAGAATTACTAAATACCATTTTAGGTAACTCATGCTTCTATTTTTCAATCCATACTGTTATTACCTACTTACATCTAGAACTTATTTAATTATTGACATCAAATTAAAAATCTTTAAGGAATTCATCCCATTTTTCAAATTGTTCAAAAGTTTCTTCTTGCTGATTAAAACTTTCTTTTAGAAATTTCTTCAATAAACTGTTATTAGGAAACCTTGGATTTAATACAATAGATTTTGTACTTTTAGTTTTTAATTCACTCAGAACCTCTTCTTGATCATTAAGTTCTCCTGGATATAAAGCAGCTACATCTATAACTTGATGATCTTCATTTTTTCTATGAAATAAATTATATTTTTGGTAACTATCAGCCCTAAAAGGATAAGGGCTTAAAAGTTGGTAGCGGTATGCATTGAGTTGCTCTACTATTCCAGCTTTCCCAAAATTATTCATATTCTTTAATCGTCTATATTTAGTATCCAAGATAATTGTAGATTGAAAAATCATGTTTTTATCATAGATTTCAATTCTAATATCGGGTCTATTATGAGGGCTACTATGCCATAGTGGATTTGAAAGCGTAACTTTCTCCTCTTCTTCAGGAAGAACTTCATCATCATACTTGATTTTTAGGTACATAAAATGCTTATACATACCATTGGTTTTCATTTCAACACAAGTTCCAGGCTTAAGTTCTTGAAAATCCAAATCAACATTATCAAAAATCCATCCTTTTACTGGAGTAAATCCAAGACTCTTAAGAGCTTCAATAACTTTAATATATCCCCAGATTTCATATAAAAGATCTGTTCGATGCCAGTAATACTGATATTGTCTGCTAAATTGCGGTTGAAAATTAGAAATATGCTTTAGTTTCCAATTCAAGTCCTTAAAAAATATATATCGATAATCTAAATATGCATTACTAATTCCCCTTTCTTTTTGAACTATTTGAACTTTCCGAAGCCATCCTTCCTTTAATAAATAATTTAACTTAGATGAATATTTTTGAAGTAATGTAAAATCTTTTTTTAGATCTGAACTCATCAAATTTTTAGGAATTTTCCCTATACTCTTTTTGACATTCATTATCACTTGTAATATTTCTAACAGCAATCTTTTCAAAACTCTATTTTCTGAAATATCAACTGTAGCATGAAAATCTTTAAGGTATAATTCTTTATCATACTTTTTAATACTCATTTTTTTTATCGATTTGTTATCTAAATTCCTTTTCTTATTTCTAGTCCAATGATAATATGATCCAGCTCTTACCCTTGGTGAATGAGATAAAAAGTAAGTATTTAAATTAAAATCTTTATAACTATTATTTAATATAGTTAAAGCTTCAATCTCCTCAAATGTTAAAAAAGAAGAATAATTTGAAAGGCTTCCATTAGTATTTGCATGGAATGAACGTGCTAATCCTTTGACTGTATTTTCAACATCTTGCTTCATAACTTCTAATAAATTTTCCGTTAAAAATTTAGGCTTTATTTTAAGCCAACTATATTTTACGGTTGATTGATTCACTAATTTTAATCGATAAAGACCTGGCAAATATTTATTCTCATTTTCGTTATGGTTATAGATATAATAAGGATCATCACTTGGTGTAATATATATTCCATTAGCATCTTTCACGATACGTTCATCGTGGATAAGATCGAGTCCATCCATATATAATTTACTACCTTCAGGTGCATGAAATATTAACTCCCATTCTGAATTTTCAAATATTTCTTGAAAATTATTATTAAGTTCATCAATGCTAAACTCAAATATTTTTCTTTTATAACTTTTATTTATCAAAAAAATATTATCTTGCATAACCATTCACAACCAATTCTCTTACTTTAACTTGAAGCACTTTACGACTTACTTCAAATTGAGATAAATCTGCATACTTATCAAGTATCTCAATGATTTTCCCGTTTAATTTATGATCTTTTTCATTATAAGAAATTAAATTCGAAAGCATCGTATCTGTCCCTCTTAATTTAGTCAAGATACGTTCAGACACTTGCCAATCGAATGCTTCATCAATTTTTTTAAAGTAGTTTGAAGGTAATCTATTCAAAAATTTTTCAATAAATTTAACATTTCGCCAGCTAACTCCAATATTAGGTAATTCATGATTCAGTGCCTCATGGAGCTCCCATAGAAAGTTTAATTGAGTTGTATTCAATTTGATATCATGAGCTGAGTGATTTAAAAGACTTACTGGAAATTTATGCCAGTTCTTTTCCTCTTGTTTTTGCTTTAAATTTTCTAGTTTCATATTTTCAATTTCATAAAATGGAATCGTATTAAGCTCAATAATATTTGCTCTATCTATCAACTTATCGGAAAGTTCAAAAGTAGATTCATCTATATTCATTGTTCCAATAAATCTTACATTTTCTGGAATCATGATTCTGGCATGATAGGTTGAACTATTATATAAGCGTGCTTCTAAATAGTCACTGTACAGAGTTAAATATCTTTCATCACTGTCTCTTTCTAAAACGGATAAGAACTGTGAAAAATAATATTCAATTCTTGATAAATTCATTTCATCTAAAACAATTAGATAAATTTGATCACTATTTTTCTTTGCATCAATTAACGTGTCAACAAGCCCCGTATCACTCGGTCGATAATTATTACTGATAGTATCAGCAAATCCTAACAAATCGGAATCATCTTGCCAAGAAGGTTTAACAGATATAAATTTAAAACGGTTCTCTGAGTTTTTATCAATACCTAAAGCCTCAGCATATGCTCTTATTATCCTTGATTTACCAGTACCACTAAGTCCAGCAAGTATAGTTAATAAATTAGATTTAATTGAGGTATGAAGTTTTACAATATCATCTTGATCAAGTAATAATTGATATTTTGATGACCTAAGCACGTTATTAAATTGATCTAAAAATAGCAAATCAGGATCTTGAACCTTGCTATTTTCTACCATATTGTCTTTACTTTCTGTAAGTAATGAGTAACGTGTTGCAAAATTATCCAGTTGATCTCCTTTTAAATATCGAGTAGGAATAAACATAATATTATGTCTAATATCACTACTATCTCCATTATCATAATAATAATTATCCATTTGACTATTATTAGTTATTTTTCGGATTGTTATTGGGTTATTATCATCTGGCTTTTGGTATTGAACACTCTCTATACCATCTGTATTAATTGCAGTAACATCTTCAAACAATATTAAGTTCGAATTTTCATCTTTTGAGATCATAAATGAACTAATACTATCTTTTTTATCACTAATTAGATTAACAGCACGAGAACGAATTGTCTCTCCAATTAATAACTTATCACTCAATTTTTTAGAATCATCAAAAAATATAGGTACTTCTTCAAAGGTATCATTAACAGAAAAATCACTATTTCGTATATGAGTTCTTATATCATAAGCATGTGGGTTATCAAATTCCCTGTCATCAATTTTAAAAATAAAAATTTTATCATTTAAATAATGCCTTAAGGTTAACTTCCTAGTATCTTCATCATCATAATAATTATCTTGAAAGCCCATTTTGGCTAACTCATTAGGAAAAACATGAATTTGTTTATCTCGATATTCTTTATCCAGTGAATTCAAGACTTGTAAATTAAACATTACGTTTTTATTCTTATCAGTAAAAACTCCTCCCTCATCTGAAATAGTTCCATCTTTTTCCTTATGGTTCCATACACCAATAAATAATTGATTCATTATTACTCCTCATTTCGCTATTTAGTGTTATTTAATACATTTTCAAGCTCATTTATATTGTGAACATATTGAATTTTGCTTTTATTAACTTTTTCACTTATTTCAATAATATCTTTACGAGTTACTTCACTATCAAAAAATATTATTCCCGTATATTTATCTATTGGATAATTCAATTGCTGAATTATATCTTCAATAGAAGAATAACCTATAATCTGTTCATCATTAAAAATACTATATACACTATTAGAAACTGCTATTTTAAATTCAGTATTCACTGGTATTTTTATAGAACCATATTTAAATCCTATAGGCATCCCAATTAATAAAAACCTCTTACAAGTTAATTCGGTTAATTTCCCCTGTAATTTGTTTCTATCTGCTTTTATTAATGAATTTTCTTTTCTTAGACTACTTATATTTTCCTTTAAACTATGTATTTTTAACATTAATTGTTTATTTTCTTTTTCCGTGAAATTATTGTCATTATCGGCACTTCTTTTTAGTTTCAGTTCACTCTCAATTTTATTTATCTTTTGTTGTAAGTTTATTATTTGTTCTTTCTGCTTAGCTATCAATTGTTTTTGCTTTTGATTATCTTTTTTTAGAAGAACGTCCTCTTTTTTTAATTTTTTAATAGTTGCTAAATTTGCTTGTTCTTTTTCATTTATAGATTTTATTTTTAGTTTTTGCTTTTCAATTATTTTATCTAAGTTTGTTTTTTCTATATTACTTTTAATTACTGTAGTTTTATTTTTCAATTCATACTTTTTTATTTGGAGATATTTTTGCTTATAATCTTCAAATTTTTTATCATCATTTTCTAAATAACTTTTACTTAAATTCCTAAATAACTTTGATTTTTCATTATCATTGTCATTAGAATCGTTAACTATCCTTGTTATTTCATTAATAATTGCTTTCTTTACTTTTAATGATACATTTTTCTTTAAGGCTTTATTCACCAAATAATTTTTATATTGAGTATTTAAATTTTTCGTTGGCGATCCTAATAAGCCACCCGATTCTTTGACTATATTTAAAAAATATTTATTTGGAATGTTTTTTATTAAAAATTCCAAGTTTTGATCACTGTATTCCAATTAAACTCCACCTTATTTCAATAAAATACAATAATATTTTACCGTAATTACTCTCAAATTCAAACATATGTTTTGAAACAATTTGTATATTAAACATAAGCAGTCAATCATAACTACTAATCAAACGGGAAGCATATTGGCCATATTCCTATTACTTTAAGATACTAATTTGGGCCCTGCTTACACACTCAACAAGTCTTGAAGATATTAATAATAGTACGTATTGAAAAACTTGGGGTTATGAGTTACCAAAAATAGTAATTCATAACCCTGTTATTATTTACTGAATTTTACTTGAACTTTTTTGACCATAATATATAAAACCTTCCTCCCCTTGTCTTCGCAGTTCGGTAAATGATCAAAAAATGCTTGAATTATTTGTAGTTATTTAAATAGTTCTAGTTTGCAGTTACCACTAAAGTATAAAAATACGGTTTCCTGTCCTGTTTGCTTGTTGGATAAATTAAAAGGCATCCTCAATAAAAGAATACAGGGATGCCTATTTCATGACAAAACTTATAACCTCATTTAATCACTAATTGAACCTTTTTCTGGATTTCTGCAAACAAATCAGCCGGTATTGTTTCTACAAATTGCCATTTGCGTTGATGAAAGTCAAACGATTTTAATTGCTCAACATAAACCGTTCCATTTGTCTGTGTGCGATTATCTAATTGGACGTGTAAAGGATAGTCTTCACCATTAAAAGTGCCATGCGAAATAGGAACTACCCATGCAAAAGGTGAAGTTTCCGAAAGAATATCATTACTAATTACCACAGCTGGGCGACGCTTTTGAATTTCTGCTCCTGCCGAAGGATCAAAGTTAATATAAATAATACTTCCTCGCTTTAGTTTAGTAGCTTCATTCGTCTTTACCACAACTCTTCACCTTCTGGATCATGGCTATCCCAATCTTGCAAATCAGTTGGTGTTTCGTATTTACCATGCCATCCCTTAAAAAGTTCAGCCATGGTTTCGGGTACCTTTTTAGTTGGTGTTAATTTCAATGAACCATCAGATTCTTTACTAAACCGATATTCTGTACCGGGCTCAACACCTAGCGACTTAGGGATTGTTACTACCACTGCATTTCCTTGAATTCTAGCTTTTGTAGTATCCATATACTCACATCCTATCATCAACTTTCTTTTATTATATCATTTGTAATTAAAAAAGTAATTACATTTTTGTGAGAATGCTTTAATTTCTATTATTAACAACACTCCCAAATCCTATCTCATAATCTTCCAATCTATCTCGATCCAATATAACTCCACTATTAAGATGACCAATGGATAAATTAATACTTTCCTTACCATCAGGAAGTTTAGTAACAACACGAAATTCTGATTGATTGCTAAAAATACTACTCTTACAAAAAACTGGTGAAAAATTTTTAGTATTTATAAAATCAATTGTTTTATCATAATAATAAACAGGACCATACGCTAATTTATTATTAGCTAATAATTCAATTAGATCTACGCTATCTACCATCATTATTTCACACTTTTTTCCTTTTTCGTCTTCAGTACTGTTGAGGAAATTCAAAATATGTTCACGTAATTTCTTACCAAATGATGCTCTTATTATATTTTCTTCTTTTTTACAATCAAATTTAGATAGCGGCAGATACATAAAACAACATATACCCGTTGATTTTTTCTGCTCCTCTGTTATCGAAAAATTAATACGTGCTTTAATATCACGCAGTGGCATAATTTTATTCTCTCTATTACCACTTCTTAAACGAATAAAAGCATTTGCCATTGGTATTGAAATGTTCATTACTCCTTCATTTTTGTCAGCAATTCCCCCTTTTTCAAAAATATATTTCCAATTCTATCCTATCTCAAACGTACGTTCAGAAGGTTGCAGTTAAAAAGTCTTCAATTCCTAGAGTATTCCCTAATAATTGAAGACTTCTTACATTAACTACAAACTTCCTGCTTCTTGTTGAATAACCTTGGCTGACAATGCGTTACTAAGCGATACAGCCTGGTCAATACTCATTTCTTTTTGCAAACCGGCGATTACACCACCGCAATGGGTATCACCTGCACCAATAGTATTTACGACCTTCACTTTTTCGCCGGGGATTAATCGACCACCATGCTTATCATATAGATAGGTTCCCTTTGCTCCCAAAGTAATCATTACAGGAGCATGGGTTTTATTATAAATATCTGCAGATTGTTCTTCTAAAGTATCTTTATTGCTTAAATAACCAATCTCATCTTGATTAGCATTCACTATTGTATTCGCTTTCAAAATTTTAGATAAAATATTCTTACTAATATGACTAATACGGGGAGAAGCATCAAATAAAAGATATGATCCTTTATTACGTTTACTTAAATTGCTCAAGATAACCTTAGCAGCTTGTTCATCCTCAATCTCATAACCACTTAAATAAAAGTAATCATAATCACCTAAATTAATCTTATCAAACCACTCATCTTTCCAGCACTGTTCAATTCCTGAAACAGTAATAAAAGTTCTTTCACCAGACGGCTCGATCAAACAAAGATCCCAACCATTATCCTTTCTTTGATCACGTAATAAAACTGGAATAGAACGTTTTTCCATTACTTTTTGGACAATTTGTGCATATTGACCATTACCAATGGGGACAAATAAATCAGCACTACCTTTTCCAAGAGAATGTTTAATTGCACCATAAACATTAAAAGCACAACCACCAACATCATTAGATTTAAAATCAGCAGTAATATCTCCACCAGATGTAGGTATATTAGGAACATCCATAATTACATCAACAAATGCAGCGCCAATTATTAAGCTTTTCTTGTTCATGCAGTTTCATCCCCTGTCTTATCTTTCTTTACAAATAGAGAAATCACAAACATTACAACAATAGCGGCAATTCCCGAAACGAAAACAGCCAAACTACTATTATTTTCAAAGATACCATATGCAAATGGCCCTCTATAAGCGGCATTAGAAGTAAATAAGAACCCAAAGACGGTTGCAATAATCCACGAAATAATTCCTGGCCAATTATAATGAACAGGAGAATCTTCCTTCATCAAAAAGACATCATATCCATCATGACGGTAAATAACATTATCAACTAAGAAAATTGCTACCCATGAGGCTAAACAAATTCCTAAGAAGTTCAGGAACAATTCAAAGTTAGTTAAAAAGTTACCTGAAATGAATAAAACATAAACAGAAATTACAATAATAATTAAGGCATGAATAGTGAGCGATGTTTTTTGACTGACCTCAATCCCAATTGTCGAAAGATTGATTCGAGCTGAACGAAATGATACTAAGCATTGTGGAATAATACCACCCGCAGCTACTAAGAAGTACAAAAATCCAAACCAGCCAGGAATAGCATTATACATTACTTGATATGGGTCACTAGCAGTAGCCAAGCTTGGAGAAATTGTACTAAGTAAAACTCCACCAGCCATCAGAATAAACAGAGGCGTGGCTGCTCCTAACGTGGTATTCCAAAACGTTGCTGATAGTCTAGTATTAGGCCGTACATAAGCGCCCCAATCAGCAGCAGCCATCGACCATGAAATGCTTGAACCAGCAGCAATAAATGCTACAGCTGGCAACCATCCTGTTAACCAACTACCTGATTTCATCGTAAATGCTTCATGCCAATTAGCATTCATCAGAAACATAATTAACATTACAAGTGTTAATGCACCAAAAATCCAACTTAACCATGTTTGAATTTTGGCTAATGTGTCTTCCTTAAAAACACCTGATAGAATAACTAATCCCGCAAAAATCACTAAACAAATAAACTTTGCAAAAACAGTTTGTGGAATTTTAATTGTTTTTAACATAGCGGAAAACAGAAGTGTCCCAGTAATAACATTAACGGCTAACCAACCGACCATATTTAACCAGGCCATAAAGTTCGGAATCTTATTACCATAAGTTCCAAAGGCTGCCCGACTCATTTTAAAAGTTGTTACACCTTCGCGACGACCAATCATTGCTACCCATCCTGGGATAGCAAATGTCAATGCACCAATTAGGGCCGCGGAAATTGACTGCCAGAATGATAAATGATAACTAACTATGATTGCACCATAAACAAATCCCATAATCCCAATATTAGCGGCAAACCAATTATAGAATAGTTTACCAGGACTTAATGTTTTATCTTTTTCGGGAACTTTAACAAAATCATTATCCATTAGAATCACACCCCGTATTCTACATCAAGCGTTAAAAGCAGCAATCTTATTAGCAAATTCCTTTATATTATGTTGTGGGTTTTTACTATCAATTAATTTCTTCCATTCTTCCGGGATAGCACTAGCACCATTTTTAGCACCACAAATTGCAGTTGCCATTGCTCCGATCGTATCAGTATCACCACCTAAATTAGTACAGATAATCGCACTCTTCTTTACATCTTTTGCATAATAAGCAATTGCAACAGCGGCAGGAATACTCTCAGAAATCATCGTCCCTGTTCCCACAGTATCGTAAATTGCTCGGCTAAATGCTTCATCATTACCCTCATACTTTTTTGCAAGTGATAAACCTATTTCTAAGCGTTCTTTATTGTGAGCTGCCCAAGTTGGTGCTCCCAATTTAAATCCAGCGTTATTGGCTTTCTCCGCATATTCAATAATTTCATCCCAGCTGTAATCAGCAACAGCAGCCGTTACTGCACCAGCAATCATTGCTGCACCACTAATTGCAACATCACTAGAATGGGTAATCTTAGTAACCTCATAAACCATTTGAATGAGGTCGTCAAGTTGTTCTGGAGTATATAGTGTCCCAATCGGTGAAATACGCATTCCGCACCCATTTGTTAATGCTGATTTTGTAACTTCAGAAGGATCTTTCCCTTCCTTAACCAAGGTAAGAGCCGCTTTGCTACTTGGTCCTAAAATATTATTAGTCCACGCCCCAACACGGTCAGCCCACTGCATAATATGTTTAACAAGCACTTTCGTGTTTGGTTGCCAATCAGTCTCAATTAGGGCATCTAGGATAGCGAATGCCTGATTAGTATCATCTGTATACTCTCCAGCCTTGAAGTTAATTGCAATGTCATTATCTTCTGTTCCATCTAAAAAGGTTGTAATATTTTTACCAAATTTTGCTTGAATTTTTTGGATTGGCCATAATTCGGTAGGCATTCCCATTGCATCACCAATTGCTTGGCCATATAATGCACCTAAAATTTTATCTTTATTTCTCATCACTATGCACTTCCCTACATACCAAGTGTTAAATCAAATTCTGCATAATTACTGTAAATAACCTTAACGTTTTCAACAACTTCACCACTTTGATCATGAACGATTCCTTCAGCCTGTAATAAAGCTGCTTTTTCACTACAATCAAGCAATTTTGCTTCTTCTTTATTAGCAGAAATTGCTGTCATTCGAAGAGATGAAGTTGAAGGATAAGTCTTGTATTCTTGTCGAATTACCTCATATAATGATTGCTTTGAAAAATCATACTTATCTAATCCAGGAAACTTTTTTAAACTAATAATTGATTCATCAAGTGTCATCGGGGTTAAGCTTTGATCAGTTTTAATCAATCGTAACCGCCGAAGAATATATTGATCCTTATTAACCTTAGCTGAAATAATCTTATTTACTGCCTCTGCTCCAATTTGATGAGCATAGTCGGTAAAACCTTTGAAATTAAATAATTTTACATGAGGTTTTGTTTGATGAACAAAAGATCCTTTACCTTGAATTTTTTCTATAAGATTCATCTGTTCAAGATCCTTGAGAGCTTTTTGAACAGTCGATCTAGTAACATTAAAAGCTGACGCATATTCTGCTTCTGAAGGCAGCTTATCTCCAACCTTCCTATTTGTAAAAATATCATTTTGAATTGCTGAAACTATTTGCGCACGCAAATTACTATTTCTATCTAAATACATTTTTCTCATCCTTACCACTTGAGTACTCAAGTACATATTAACACTAATCACTATTTTTGCAAGCGCTTTCTAGATAAGAAATAAATAAACAGCTCATGCCAAAGTCCAGGCACAAGCTGCTTAGTAAATTATGATACACTTTCTGGTATGGATGGAGATTCCACGCCAGATTTTTTATACAAAAAAGGATATTTGTTAGTCCTGTGTTACACAATCAATCATTAAGTTTACTGAATGTTTTCATTTTTTATAATTTGCAACATATCCTCAATTGATTGACGTAGATTTTCTTCATTCCATGTATTTTTGCCTTGTTCCAATACCTCAGGATGGTCAATTTCATTTCTGATGATATATGGTAAAGTATGATTCTCCTTGGGAACCCATCCACCGTTCTCTACACTCTTCTTTTTACTAGGATTAATAGTATTAACATAACGTTCTATAAAAGGATGATTAGAGCTAATATATGTTAATCTTTTTAAATACTCTTCTTCAAAATTCGGAATAGTTGCTTTAACCTCCGTATCCCTATTCATAACCCAATGAATATAGATCTTAGTAAATAATCTCTGATGGAAATCAACTGTAGGTACTCCAAACGCTACGTAACTTATTTCACCAATAGAAGGATTACTAAAGAGTAATTCATTTTGATACTGGATATTCTTTTGACAATTTTTATTCATCTTAATTATTATTAGTGAATCTTTTTTACTATTAAAGTGACGAATTATATAGGGTGAGTGAGTTGTTATAAAGATTTGATTACCTTCTGATGCTAGTTTTTTAAATGAATTAAGTAGTTTATCTTGAGCCAGTGGATGTAAATATATTTCCGGCTCATCAATAAAATATGGTGAATTATCATCTTTAGCGTTCATATCAGCATATACCTGTATTAAGGCCAAAGCCAGAGCTCTTTGTAAACCATTTCCCTTTTCTGCTAAACTAGTAGTGCTATTATTTTCAGTAACGTTTATTTGTCCTTGTTTTAACAAAGAATTTACTTCTGGAAATTCAAAACTAAAATTCACTTTAGAATTGCCAAATTGATCGGTAATTAGGTTGCTAAGTAAAGTTTCAGTATCATCTAAATACCTTTGAATTCCTTCTTTGCCAAAGACACGCTGATAATTTTCTTTTAAAGTTAGATAGTCATCACTCTTTTGAAAATTTTGAGTAACAGCCCTAACTATTTTCCCTGTAATTTTAGTAGTACCAAAATCTTGATAGTCTTCATTGTGCATATCTGCATAAATAGGACTAATATCAATTAGTTTTCGTATTGCTGTATCAAATCCCGTTGGATTTTCATACTGTTGTTTGGTTTCATTCCAAATTTGAATTTTTCTAATAGTTAAAGTAACATTTTTCCCATTTTGTTCTATTGTTTCTTCTTTTGAAGAACGTTTTAATCTTAATTCCCCATTATTAATATATTTATTATATTTCTTCAAACTTGCCTCTTGTGATTCAGATACGTCATCAATTAATACTTCAACCATAACATCTTCGTTATTTTCACAAGAATTACAAAGTACTTCTGATTTATTTCCACCATGTATTAAAAATTCAAGTGCTTTAAAAATTGTTGTCTTTCCGGCATTATTATTTCCTACAATATAATTAATACCTGTTGTAAATTCAAACCAGGGTAATGCACCCTTAAATGACTTAAAATTTTGAATTTTCATTGCTTTAATATACATAAAATATACTCCTCCACATAGGAAGTAAAATTACATTTACTTATTCATTTATTAACTATATAACAATATCACACAAAAAACCGGCGTCCAAGCCGGTTTTCGCTCTACTCTTCAATCTCCCCCATAAACTCACCTAACGCAGTCTGCCAATCCATAATCTCAAAACCAGTATTCTCTGCCTTCTCCAAGCTCATAATTGAATGGCGAGGGCGGTAAGCTTTGGCCGGATATGCTGAAGAATCAACGGGAGCGACTTCAACATCTTGATCCTTTAAGATCTCGGTAGCGAATTCATACCAGGAACAACTATTTTCATTAGATAGCTGGTAGGTACCGAATGGCTGATCATGATCGACTAAGTACGTCATAAATTCGGCCAGCGTTTTAGTCCATGTTGGGCGACCAAACTGATCGTTAACGACGGTGAGCTGATCATGGTCTTTGGCATGGCGGAGCATCGTGTAGACAAAATTCTTACCGTATTTACCAAAGACCCAGGATGTGCGAATGATGTAGTAATCAGCTAGGGTTTCTTGGATTACTTTTTCACCGGCAAGTTTAGCTTTACCATATTCATTTCGTGGATTAGTGGGCGCATCAACTTCATACTCGCCTTTATTAGTCCCATCAAAGACATAATCGGTACTGATGTAAACCATCTTAGCACCAACTCTTTTAGCGGTCTCAGCAACATTGCGCGTACCATCGGCGTTTACTTGCCAATTGAGGTCTTTGGCAACATCTTCTGCGTTATCAACGGCGGTATAAGCAGCACAATGATAGCTCACTTCCGGCTTAAGGGCGCTAATCTTCTAATTTACAACGATTTGATCAGTGATATCAGGCCGCTTAAAATTATATACAATTTCATGTTTATTTAGCAAGTTCAGTAATTGTTGACCGTTAAATTAAAATTTTCGTTATTTACTTAAAATTGATGATATAATCAATACTTGGCAACAGTTCTCAATATCCTAATCTTCTGTTGTCCTTTAAAATAAGAGTCGTGCATTCCTTAAATTCGGGAATAACACGACTCTTTTTATTTCTTATTGACCATTTTTCGCATATTTTGCTTCAACCGCGGCTTTTTCATCTTTCCACCAATCTTGGTGTTCCGTATACCAATCAATCGTGTGTTGTAAACCAGTCTTGAAGTCAGTGAACTCGGGCTCCCAACCAAGTTCAGTCCGGAGCTTCGTGGCATCAATGGCATAACGTAAATCGTGGCCGGGACGATCCTTAACATGGTCATAAGCGTCTTTAGGTTGGCCCATTAACTCTAAGATCATTTCGAGGACTTCCTTATTGTTCTTTTCACCATCGGCCCCGATAAGGTAAGTCTCACCAATCTTCCCCTTGGTCAAAATATCCCAAACGGCGCGCGAATGATCATTGGTGTGAATCCAGTCGCGGATATTCTTACCGGATCCATAAAGCTTGGGACGAATGCCACTTAAGATATTAGTAATCTGACGGGGAATGAACTTTTCAATGTGTTGGTAAGGGCCATAATTATTGGAACAATTGGAAATCGTCGCCCGTAAGCCAAACGACCGAACCCAGGCTCGCACTAACAAGTCAGAGCTAGCCTTCGATGAAGAGTAAGGACTTGATGGCCGGTATGGTGATTCGGGAGTAAACTTTTCGCCTTTTCCTTCACCATGACCGGGTAAATCTTCTCGTAATGGTAAATCTCCATAGACTTCATCCGTTGAAATATGGTGGTAACGGACGTCATACTTGCGACAAGCATTGATTAAAACTGAAGTGCCCACAATATTAGTTTGGATGAACGGGGCGGGATCAATCAAGGAATTATCATTGTGACTTTCTGCCGCGTAATGAACAACGGCATCAGCTTGACTTACCAACTTATCAACTAAGTCTTTATCACAAATATCCCCGACTACGAGTTCAACTTTATCCTTTGGCAAGCCATCAAGATTAGCGGGATTACCAGCATAAGTCAGTTTATCTAAAACCGTAATGTGTTCAACTTCTGGGTGGTGGTTAACAACATAGTGAACAAAGTTGGAACCGATAAAACCGGCTCCTCCCGTAGCAATAATATTCTTAAATATTTCCATAATAATTCAAATATTTTATCTACACAAAAAATTAATCTACTTTATTTGCTATTAAACAAAAAGTCCTATCCATATAGGATACTGCTCGATGCAATTATTTAGCTACAATGTTAATATATGATAGTTTTCACTTGTTTATAGTAGTTGTAAAAGAAAAACCTGTAATAGATACAGGTTGACACACATATTACAACATTAGTGTTAAGAAGAAAAAAAGTGCCCTTTATCGACACTAATTCAATGAAGTTTAATTATGTTGCTTAAATATTTTAACAAATAATCAAGTATAATACCATGCAAATCTTGAATTTTTTTGTCATAAATAAAAATCCCCTTACTGATTACGGTCTCATTATAGGAGATCTAGCCTAGCCATGATTAAGGCGTATTAATAATATTAACTCCTTTCCTTTTTAGTTTTCCATATTCTAATAAATTGTTATGATCATAAGAGAGGAATTAGTTCTCACCAAATAAATTATAGCTTTACGCTAAATATTTTCTGACTTTTTGACCTAAATTTTGTATTACTTGTATCATGAAATGCTAAAGGATTATCAACTGACCAAACTACTTTATAACGCTTAAACATAGTTGAATTTCTGTCAATCTGAAGAATACACCTAGAATAATAGGATAACTTATTGCAAAAGTAGATCTTATATTAGTAATTAATGCTTGATTTTCTTAAGAAGGGTTCTAACTTCTTCATAATTAGTAATAAGAATTATAAAGAAAAAAATAGTCTGTAGTAAATATGTTGTCATTGTACTTTTAGTAAATAAAATACATAATGCTTGAATAAAAAGTAATATATAAGTACAAATATCACGACATAAATTAATAGATAAATGCATATACTTTCTAATATCAATTAACCTTATTATCCAAACAACTACATATGAAAGTGTAGTTCCTAGTGCTGCTCCGATTGGTCCAAATATCAGTGATAATAGTACACCACTGACAATATTTATAAAAGCACCGATTACCGTACTTACGCCCAATCTTTTACTATCTTTTACAGCAACAAAAACCCCGCTTAGAACCCCAACTAGTGATCCGAAAAGTACAGATATTAATAAAAAAGGCACATATTTCCAAGCAGTATAAAACTGACCTTGATACAAAATCTTAGCAAAAATCTTTGTAGTTAAAATCAAGCCAGAACATACTATAACCATAAAAAAATTAGTCATCCTATAAATATTTTTGTAAAATCCTTTGCTATCATTCGGATCAAATTCTTGAACAGCTGAAATAGACCAAGCTTGATTAAATATATTCTGAAATACTGTCATAATAGAAGGAATTTTATAACTTACAGAATAAATACCATTAGTTGCTAACCCAAATAGTCCAATAATTATATATCTATCTGCTGCATTATTTACCCACCAACTAATCGAATTAGCTATAGTGGGAATGGCGTAGTCTATCATAGACTTTTCAAGCTTTTTATTTGTAATTTTCTTAAAGGGATTAATTTTCCATACGCTAAGCGCAAAAAGTAAATAAATTGTCGTTAAAAGCATTCCGACTATATTAGCAAGGAAATATCCTACTAATCCCCACTTAAGGAATATAAGAAACCAAATGTTCAAAGCTATTACAGTAACTGCTCCTATAATTCCTGAAATTGCTAGCGCTGCGACCATTTCGATTCCTCGTGCATAATTTTGCAATAATTGAGATGCTGCAGCAGTAAAATACATAGCCAAGAATAATATTCCATATTGTTTTAGGATAATACTAACCGAAAAAAAATAATTAACTAAATAAATTAATACAAGAATGATAAAACCTCGAAGCAAGTGCTTGGCTCCTATAAGATATATTTCATTTTTATTTTTTTTATCAGTTAGAGGAAAACGAAGTACTGCTTCCAACATTCCAGAAGTTAATATTGGTATTAATAGCATAATCGTGGTATTAAAGACATCATAAATACCATAGTCCTTGGTGGTTAATATACTTGTATATAATGGCACAAGAAAAAAACTAAGTAGTTTCGATCCAAAACTACTTATCGTTAATAGGCCCATATTTTTTATCAAATATATATATTTTTTCACACAGTATCCCCCTTAAAAAATTTTTTCCTATAATATCCAACATTCTTTTTTAAAATTTGTAATTCTTTTATAAAAAAATTATTGTAATGTTTTGTTTGTAGAAAAACATATCCTTTTCTACTCATACCCCAATTAGCATTATACCAATGAATCGTAGTTGTATTATTTGTGACTTTAACAAAAAGGTTATTTTTTCTTGGTGCATATGGCGAGAAATATTCTTGAGAATATATTTTAGCATTATATTCTGATTTATTAATCTGTTTTAACACATGCTTAAATATAATTGGATTGTTGAAATAATTTACTTTCCATATTTCTTTTTCATAAAATTCTAAGAGTCTTTGAATTATTTGACTATTTTTTTCCGCTCCTATTATTCCAGTACCTACAAAATCTCTATCTTCAAGACCTGCAAAAAAGCTTTTAGAAAGCATCTCTTTATTAAATGGTTTTATAATTTGCACATCCGTATCTAAATATATTCCCCCATAATGGTAAAGTACGTATAATCTCAAATAGTCTGAAACAAATGCCCAAAGTTTCCTTTTTAGGCATTCTCTTAAAAATCTATTCTCATTTGCAATCTTTTCAAGATCAAGCTTTTTCTCTGTCCAGATAATTATTTGATAATTAGATAAAATTCTTTTTGCAGAATTAATGCATATTAAAGATTGTTTATCTAAATTTCCTCCGCCTAACCAAATGAAATGAATTTTTCTAGGAATCATTTTTTCTCACCACCAATTTTTCTAGCAGGAATCCCTACTAAAGTTACTCCTTCTTCCTCACAAGAAGATAGAACTACAGCTCCAGCTCCAATTTTAACATTATTAGCTATTTTCACTCCACCAATAATAGAAGCACCTACTCCTAGTTCAACATTATTACCTATAATTGGTGCTTTTAAATCTTTACCATTATTACCAATACAATTATTACCATGAAAAATACATCCGGTACCTATATGTGCATCTCCATTTATTACTACTGTTCCGTTATGCCATACAGTGATACCTGGATCTGTAGTATTTATAGGAATATAAAAACCTAATTTTATTCCTAGTCTATTTTTTCTTCTTGTAAACCATAAAGACATTATTCTGTTTATAAACGTTTTTTTTTGATTATAATACTCAGCTTTTCTTAATAAAATAAAATATCTTTTTATTACTACCCAATGATCATTAACTATATGGAGCTTGATTCTTCTTTTTAAAGGTATCTCATTAAAAAAGTTATTATCTTTATATATCATATTTTTTTTCATAATTTTTCCTCAAACATGTTATTTCTTTGTGAATTAATAAATTCATACCAGAATATCATTGTAAAGTTCATAAACATTGCTCTAATTACATTTTCCATCATTCCAAGAGAAAGAAAACCGACAATTATTAATACAAAAACATTTAGATTCTTTTGTATTAATTTTCTGATAGAGTAAAAATATAAAAAAACAATTAATAAAAATCCGATAATCCCATAATCAAATAGTAAAAAAACATATCCATTGTCGATAACATTGTATCCATACATTCTTTGAAGATAATCTAAGTTTATAATTTTCCCAAATAATGTTATAGGAAAGCTTATGAACATATTACTTGCATTTACAAATCTTCCATTTAAGTAACCATTTAATGAATATACAATAGATTGTAACTTACCAGTTGAGAATGTGTAGAGCATTGGGCCAAAAATTGAAAGACCGATCACTATTGATAAGTAAGGCATTGTAAATTTTTTTATAATCTTACTAGTAAAGTCGTTATTTAAAAACAATAACATGCAAATAATTAGTAAAATTATACATGATGTTTTTGATTTTGTTACTTCATAACTAATAGCATCTATTAATAATATAACTACAAGTTTTCTTTTTTTTATTGAGTCATAGTTTATGCACAAATATAAACTGCACAATACAAAAATAGCCTGAGCTAAATTATTAGGATGAATATAACCTAATCCATATCCTAGTGCTGACCCAAAAATACCTTTTGATACTACCATCTTATTTAAAGGTATAATTCCCACTATTGAAAAAAGAATAATTAATAAAGTCATAACTAATCGCGTAACAAATATAGTTTTTACAGCTTCTTTATACGATAAATTATTCATTACTATAGCTGAGAATAAAAGCATTAGATACAATGATTCCTTTGATGAAAGATATACTCCAAGTCCAATCAATAACATAATTCCTACTTTAATTAATTTACTCATGTCCCACTGTGATTGAAGAAAAGACACAACGAAAAGAATAAATGTTACACATAGTAATACATTATAAAAAGCACTTGGTAGTTTTAGATATGTCAATTCAAAACTGTACATAATTTCGGATACAATAAAAAATAACATAGCAGGTAATTTCTCTTTAGTTATTAGCAAATGCCCTCACCACCCTTTAAATATTAAACGTGTTTTTTATCCACATAATATAGTAAAGTGACGTAACACGTCGCTTTTTTATTAATTTATTAATTAGTTTTGAGCTTTTTTTCTCATTAACCTTATACCTAATCAAAGCATACTGTAGGGTGCTATTCGAGCATATAAATAGAATTCTTTTCAAGGTATCCTTTCTTATATGTAAGAATTTTTGTTCTAATTTGATACAGTATCTGGAATTAGCAATTAACATATTATATAGCCTTTGCTCCACAAAAGGATATATTGATAATTCAATTGTTCTTTTTTGTAATTCCTTAAATAATTTCACCTGTAATTCAAATCTGTTAGGATTATAGCTAGTAGTTAATGAGTCATTATTGTCACAATAGTTGTAACCTGTATCAGAACTCATACAAACTTTTTTACATTTTGTATAATACTCTGTATCAAAAATAATATCCTCACTTATAAATTCTCTTTCTGATGGGAATTTTATATTGCTTTTCTTAATGACGGAAAGTGTAAATAAAACTTTCCAAACTGACATTTCTATATGATCATCAATGCTACTTGCTTTTCCCATCATTTTTGCAAGTACTTCTTTTACAATTTGCGGATACTCAAACGTTTTTCCTGCTAAAGGATTCGCATATGAAATTATTTTATTTTTAAAAACTCTTTTAAATCCTCCGATACAGGTATCAGCATGATTTTTAATCATCTCACTATAAAGATTAGATATCATAGTTTTATCAATGTAATCATCACTATCTACAAAAGTAATATACTTCCCAGTTGCTTCTTTAATTCCAACGTTACGGGATAGTCCTAATCCTTCATTAGGCTTATGAATGACTTTGATTCTCTTATCGGTAAAACTATCACAAATTTCGCTACTTCCATCTGTAGATCCATCATCTACTAAAATAATTTCTAAGTTTCTATAAGTTTGGTTTTCAATACTCCTTACGCATCTTTTTAAATATTGTTTTACATTATAAACCGGCACCACAATACTTATTTTATCCATTTTATAAACATTCCTTTCGCTAGCTGCTCAAGACACAAGTCCATTATGAAAGTGACATCTTGTCGGGAGTTTTTCGTAAACTTAACATTGAGAAGGGCTTAAATACATGACTTCATCTCGTAGCCTTGAATAATTATGCGTAGCCCAGCTTTTCAATCTCAATTAATTGCAATTTTGAACGTATAAACTTAAGGCTTCGTGGTCCCACTTATCGACTCTTCTCGGTTCTCAAGGAGGCTAATAAACCTAATTGCTGTGGAATTAACGTTCACAAAACTTTTGTGGTAGCTATTATTGCAACTACTGATGGTTGTTACAATGTTACTCACGTTATCGCTTTTCTACTTTCACTAAAGAACTCCAGTTCATTCAAAAGTAGTTAGAGCTTTATTCCTGTTTCAATGTATACTTGGAATCAACCGGTAAATACTAAATTTCTACTTTTAGTGTCTTTGAAAGGTTTTATAATACTTGCGTAACTCATTCAAAACTTTTCAAGAAGAACGCTAAATAAATTGATAATCTCTTCAAACATAATTTAATAACCAACGATTTTATTTTACTGCTAAAAATTCGGCAATCCCATGACTTATTTCGTTACCACATAAACCTTATACTTTAATTCTTACTATCAAAACATTGTTATTAAAACTGCTTAACTTAGTCTAACTTACGGATTACTAGTATAGTATGAAAGAAATTTTTATTAGTTCAATGAAAGACAAGATTATACCTAACTAATAAGGTGTAACTTAATTACAAGCACACTTTTGTGCTGTGACTTTCTGTCAAACAATCTAAATCACATCAAGAATTTCTGACTACTCTTTCCTTTATAATGACGAGCAAGCTAATAAGAAGCATTCAACTAAAATCACTAAGGTTGGTTAATATCAAGCCTCTTTTAGTTAGCCTTATCCATACTATCGTTCCTTCCAAAAAGAATTTTGAATATTATAGTAATAAATACTTTTATATTGAAGGAATGTAGTGACCAACAAAAAGTCAACTATTACAATCGCTTGTCATTTACTTATCGCAGTTTGTCACATCTTGCTTAAACAAGTATTTGTGCTTAAGGAGACCGTATGTTTTACCCAAGGCCAAAGTTTTCAAGTTACCTAACTCTTAAAATCAAGTTTAGATTTTTTCATACATCTATTTTTGGAATGCTACTTACTCGTATTTTTTCAAATTTATGCTTCATAAGTTTTTTCTAGTTCTCTTACGGTTGACTCAATAGAAAAGCCCTTTTCCTTAACTATTCCTGCGTAATCCTTTCGATTTTCTATTGAAGCAGATGATAATACAATCTCACTAGCCCATTTTTCTGCACTATCAGTTAAAAGAAGGATATTAGCATTATCAGTTATTTTTATTAAATTTGAAATCTTAGAAGAGAAAAAACAAGGCAAACCTTCAGACTGAGCCTCAATTCCGACAACTGGTAATCCTTCATAAAGAGACGGCATTAAAAACACATCAAATGTGCTATAGTAGTCTTGAGTATTTGACTTCAGATTACAAAAAATAACATCTGTATTTAATTTTAATGACTTCACTAATTTCTTTATAGAAGGTTGTAACTCTCCAACACCTATTAACATTAACTTTGAATTTGGCCTTACCTTTTTTATTTCTGAAAAAATTTCGATAATAAATTTATGATTTTTCTGTTCGGAAAATCGACCAATATGTCCAATGACAAAGGTATTTTCATTAATATGGTATTGATCCCTTATCCTTTTTCTGGCTACTGCATTAAACTTGAAACGATTTGTGTCTATACCATTATTAATAATTTTAACTTTATCAATATTGTTTGAACCAAATAACCAATTGGAAGCCTCTGCAGAACATGCCAAACGAATGGAAGAACTTAAGTTAATTATTGGTCTAAATAAAGAATTAATGACTGGAGAATAACCTCCTCCATTATGGCTATGAGAAATTAATTTAAATCGGTTAAAAAGGCAGAAAGGAAAAACATAAACAACTTCTGAGGCTGCTCCCGTTTCTAAATGGACAAAGTCATACTTATTACCGTTTTTTTTATAAAATGAAAATAACGCCTTTATTGCTTGAATAGGGCTCTTCTTAAAACTAGGAATAAAGTAAAAGTGATTTTTCCCATTATAAAATTCAGTTATTTCATTTTGAAAAACTGTATGGTCTGTTCCGTGAACAAGAAAATCATATTCGTATTTATTTTGGTTAGAAAATTTTGTTGTATTATAAATAAATGTTTCTACTCCACCCATTCGTTCAGTTAACCCAATTACTAATATTCTTTTTTTCATAAAAAACATCCTTATTTAAATTGTAATAACCATAAATATAATTGCTGATATGGCAGATTAAGTTTTAACATTTTTTTCATAAATCCAGTTTTCCAACGAGATAACAAAAAATCTCTCTTGAATTCTTGGGGATTGAATACATAGTAAATTAATTTTCTAGGATTTGCTAACCTTCCTGTTTTTCCCTCATCAAAGAAGCGAAATTCGCTAAAGAGTTCTATATCTTCTTTCTTAGGATTTTGCCCTGTATTTCGTAATCCTTCAAATAACTCGTCAGCACTATAATTAAGCAAAAGATTTAAAATTTCGTCATGTTTTGCATCTTCTACAAATTGTAATGCTCCTTTTTGAACTTGACGTACCGACCTAAGTTCTCTCGTCTCTTTACCATCTATAACGTATTCATAGTTTTCTCTCTTAGCAACTACTTTATCATTTTCCATTGCATAATTTTTTACAGAACCAGCTTGTTCCAGAAAAAGGGTTTCAAACAAACCAACAAAACTACTTCTTTTATCTTTAGCATTCTTATTATTTTTAAAATCAAATAGATAGCCATTCAAGTTTAAGTTAGGAATTACTTTTACATTTCTAATATAGTAATTTGCAACACCAATATAATACCCATATATATCATTGGTAATTTTTAATTGATCCAATGTTTCTGTAAGAAATCTTTGCATTCCACCAGACCAGCCAATATCAACAATCCCAAATTTTCCTTTTACATTTTCTTGCCTTAAATACTTAACTAGTTCTGTATATTCTTCATTAGATTTATTCTCTATATCTTGAGAAAGATCATCATATAGTTTACGTAAAGCTGAATTATTAAGAATTGTTTTTCTATCAAAAAATTCATTTTTATTGAAACCATATTTTTTTAAAAGATCATTATAATTATTTATGTCCAACCCAACACAGTCAAAGATTGAAACTAATGAAATCATTTTCGATGGTGAAACCATTCCCATAATAGTTTCAAAACTATGATTGAAATGTAAAATTGGAACTCTCAAACTTCGTCTCGAAACTTCCAAATAGTGTACTTCTATATCTTCTTTTTTATAAAGCAAATTAAAGGCTTTCATCATAATAAAACCATCTCTTGAAAAAAAGTACACTTTCTTAATATTCGCTTTTTTCAGCATATCATGAATCCATTTAGCGTATCCCCACAAAAATGGCCCAAATTTTTGATATCCAAATCTAAAATAAGGATCTGCATTTACTTTTGTTCTATTATTGATTGATGCATTAAGATAATTAAGGTTAATTTGTGTACCTTTAAAAACATCAGAATCGTCTTTTACGATACGAGGAATATGCAGTGCTGATAAACCCTTTCTTTTTGGCTCTCTATAATCGGATTTCCATGAATCCCCAATATGAATTGCTTCTTGAGGATTAATTGCTTCTTGCTTTATATATAAATCAAATAGTGATCCATTACTTTTAGTTTTTCCTTCTTCACAAGAAACATATAGTTTCTTATAACCCGTAATTCCATTTTGCTTTAGAACATTCTCTATAAATGATTTTGGTAAATACATATCCGATATAATGTAAACATTTTTATGTGCTTTACAATAATTAAAGAATTCAAGCATATATGGATTAGCAATTAAGCATGCCTTTTCAGTGCTCAACTCTGCTATTTTTAACTTTTCTTTTACCGGTTCTGTTGCATCATAATTGTCATAAATCTCTTTTAAAGTAATCTCATTATTATTTTTTTCACGTGCCCTTTTTTCTGCTTCTATTCGCTTTTCCTTAAAGTTATCTTCTAAATCACCAATTTTAATTTGAATCAAGCTGAAAATATCTGCAGGATTTCTTACATTTCTCTTTAATAAAGTATCAAAAATGTCAAAAGATATATAGGAGTAATTTTCAATAGAATGTATTAATTCACCTAACCTTGGCATAGCTCCACTATCTTTTTTTTCTTTTATGTATTCTTTTATTTTTTTCAAAATTAATCCCCCAATTGTTAAGCAAAAAGACTATCTACTATCTCTTCAAATTTCTTAATAAATTGAGCATTATTTGACTTAATCGTATTAATATCAGAATTTGAAATTTTATCATAATTCAATATTTTGTCTTTTAGTGTGCAAATATCATAAACTGGAATAATATTATTCATCTTTTCATCTATTAATTTCACGAACTCTACTTGGTGATTATTTATGTGTTCACCATATTTTTCTTGTCGAGGAACCACAATCGGAATCTTTCCAATTTGCAATGATGCTATAAAACTAGCAGGTCCTCCATGTGTTATAACTATTCTCGCTTCTTTTAGCTTTTGTTCCATTTCATGTAGCGAAAGAAATTTGTGATATTCACAATTTTTTGGTATATAGCTGCTATATCCTGTCTGTACAACTACCTTCTCTTCAATAAAAGATTTTTCAACTAGCTTGTCAATTTCTTCTAAAAGCCTATTAAAAGATTGCTCATGAGTTCCAACTGTAACAAAAATCATTTATAAATACCTCTTAAAATATACTGCCCAAATTAATTGCCTTAGGATATACTTTCTTTTCTTCGTCCCACTGAACTATAAATTTATCAACAATAGGATAAACTAGTCGTCCTGTCAATGTTGGTTTATTATATCTATCAAAAACCTCTATATAAACTAATTTAGCACCCATTAATTTACCAATATAAAAAAACGGCACTGCAACTGCTGCTCCACTAGAAATTATCAAATCAGGCTTCTCTTTTTTTAAGACCTTAATAGCTAAAAAAGTATTTCTGATTAGATTCTTAAGATTTCTATTTGTAGGATAATAACAGAAGTATTTTTTCTCTTTTTTCAATTTACTCTGAGCGTCTTCTTTATCAAAAGTCACCCAAAACCTTTTTTTATTTTCCCAGAACGGTTTTAACATATATAAATGCGTTAAGTGTCCACCGCTTGATCCTACCAAACAAACTTTCATAATTATCACCTCTAAAAATAAATGGTAATGAATCTAAACTTCATTACCATTTTAGTTAATATGATTCATTAGGTTTAAACATTACTACTACAGTTTTCCAAATGATCCATAAATCAAAAATAAAACTAGCTTTTTGAATATATTGAATATCTAACTGAACCATTTCATTAAATCCTACTTCATTTCTTTCAGTTGCCTGCCACAAACCAGTACAACCAGGAATCACATATAATCGCTGTTTATCATAATCACTGTATTCAGCAACTTCGGAAGGTAATGGTGGTCGTGGACCAACCAAACTCATATTACCTTTAATTACATTTAAAAATTGCGGTAATTCATCTAAACTATGTTTACGGATAAAATGACCAATTTGCGTTATCCGTGGGTCATCTTTCATTTTAAACATTGGTCCTTCAACATCATTCTGTTCTTTAAGCTCAGCTAACATTTGATCAGCATTCACAAACATGGAACGAAATTTATACATCTCAAATGCTTTACCATTTTGTCCAATCCGCTTTTGCTTATAAAAAACCGGTCCGTGATCTTCAGATTTTATTAAAAGCGCAATAATAAGCATTAAGGGACTCAAGATTATAATTCCACAAGTAGCTGCCAAAAGGTCAAATACCCGCTTGATACCATGATAAATAAAACGTGATTTTATTTTATCTCGATTTAGTAAAGCAACTTTGCTTTCCAATAATTTCACCCCCCATTATTTTTTATTTATTATCCTCTCCGTAACCGTAGCCGTAACCATATCCATAACCATAAGCAGCATCGCCATCGGCATTAACATCATTCATTACGTAACCCAGTAAATTAGCATGTGCTAAGTTCAATAATTCAACGGCCCGCTTAACGGCTAACTTCTGAGTTTGTCCTTGTTTCACAACTAAAACAACTGCATCCAGGTGACGTGAAAGGATTTGCGTATCGGTAACTTCTAACATTGGTGGCACATCCACAATGACCATATCGTAAATGCCTTTAACCGTATCCAGTAACGTTTTCATCCGTTGTGAATTCAAAAGTTCTGCTGGATTAGGTGGAATGGGACCGGCTGTTAAGATATCAAGGTTATCAACGCCACTTGGTTGAATAATTTCGCGTAAATCAACGGAATTAGTACCGCTAGTTAGGATCGTCGTTAACCCGTGTTGATTACTCTTGTTAAAAGTGGCGTGAAGGGTTGGGCGCCGTAAATCCGAATCAATTAATAATACTCTTTGTCCTGTTTGTGCCCATACTACGGCAACGTTATCCGTTACGGTAGACTTACCTTCACTCACGTTAGCTGAGGTCATCGCTAAAGTCTTGATCGGCTTATCGATCGCCATGAAGTTAATGTTGGTCCGAATCGTCCGGAACTGTTCAGAAATTGGGCTCTTCGGGTGAGCAACAGTAATCAATTTGGCCCCATTATCCATGGTATCTGTTGATTGTTGTTGTGTTCGATGAAATAATGACATATTCTCTCCTCCTTAAACCCGTCGATTACCGTTATTTTGGCGCCGACTTTCTTGATTATTAACTTTAAAGTCTCGACTCATCTCAATATGGTTCACATGGCCAAGATTAGTTAAGCCTAGTTCATTCGTGAGGTAATCATCATCATGCACACTGGTATCCATTAAGTCGCCGAGCAGGATGTATAAGAAACTGAGAATCAAACCTAAGACCGCTCCAGCCAAGGCGAATAACTTCTTATTAGGGAATGATGGTTCGTCTGGCATACTTGCCCGTGAAACTATTGTTACGTTGTTCACACTCATGATCTTCTTGATTTGTTGCTTGAAGACATTAGCAACGGTATTAGCAACTACTGCCGATTCTTGTGGATCATCGGTTTTAACTTGGAGGGAGAAGACCTGTGAATTTTGTTGAGTTTGCACACTGATAGCCTTCTTCAATTCATTAGTTGAAAGGTTATAGCTTTTACCACCACGTTCAACGACTGCCGGTTGGGCTTCCTTGATCAACTTCCGTGTACCATCCGCATTAGTCCGATAAACTGCTTTTTGTGCAGGTTTAATAACACGAACTGGATTCTTAAGTTGCTTACTTGCCTTACTCAGAATCACTTGGTTAGTAATGATATCCTTGTAGGTATTAATCATTTGGATATCCGCTTGCTGATTATTATAGGCCTGACCATTATCGTTATTTTCATGCTTTTGGTTAACCAAGATTTCTGTCGTTGCGGTATACTTTGGTACCACGACGAACTGTGCGACGACATATCCCAGCACTCCGGCTAGTAATGTCCAGATAATTAACATCTTAATATGTTTACGACAGAGCATCATTAACCGATGCAAATCAATTGTATTATTCGCTGTTTGTTGTGAACTATTCACGACTTCTACTCCTCATGTATTAATTTTTTAGACTATTTTGTAATAAATTAGTGATCCGTTGTTGCTCGCTCGTTGGCACCACTTCAAAGGCTTGACCGTCTTCATTTTGCCCTCGCCCTTGCGCATGATCTTGAGCGATGTGTTCGTTCGTATCACGATAGCTTTGCGCTAACCGCATCATATCATTGAAGGTCAAATCGGTTTGTGAGTTATCAGATACTGACCGTAAGAATGACCGGTTAAGGACCATCTTATATGAAACGGACTTCTTAAGCAAAGCAGTGATTACTAACCGTTGCCGTTGTTGCCGACCATAGTCACCGTCTGGATCATCATACCGCATCCGACTGAATTGAAGGGCCTTTTTTCCGTTCATATGGTAGGTCTCATCCTTTTCAAAGTGATAGCCTTCATAATCAAACGTCAATGGTGACTTTACATCAACCCCACCGACTTGGTTGATTGCCTTTTCCAAACCACCCATGTTAACTAACACATAGTAGTCAATTGGAATATCGAAGTGGTCTTGAATCGTATTAATTGATTCCTTGACTCCCCCATAAGTATAAGCAGCATTGATCTTTGCTGGTGAATATTGCGGATAACCCGGTAAGTTAACCTTCATATCCCGGGGAAGACTAACAATCGTGGTCGTCTTCGTCTTTGGATTCAAGGTCATTACCATGATCGTATCCGTCCGACCCTTATAATCTCGACCAAGCGCCCCGGTATCAGTTCCTAATAGGAGGATTGAAACGGGCTTCTTTTGATCAAGCACCTTTTGTGCATCTCGGGACTTGGTAGCACCTGCGCTACTATACATATCATCGGTCGTTGACTTCAGATTATGCCATGCCATTCCCGCAAAAAACAACGCAATCAATACTAAAACACCAACGACTGACCAGAAGATTTTCCATCCCCGGTGACGCCGATGATGTCTGTGGTGATGATGTTGTTGTCGTTGCATAGCATCATCATCATTATTCAAGGGTCGATTATTTTCGTCTGACATAAAAAATTTCTCCCATACCGTGACTGACAGCTTCAACCTAAAAAAGTCCACTAGTGCAACAAGTTACATTACTGGAAACCTACACTAACAATGGTAAATAACAAGTTGCGAGCTTTTTCACTATCAGTTGTCAGCCAATCAAATTTTATAATTACTTAATCCATTATTAAGAATGTACCATCGATAGTCAAGGAAGAATTTCATAACTTTTTCACACTTTTGACAAATCATTAAATCCCTTATCGCTCTCCTTGTGATTATATCAGCCTTTTAGCGGGCCAATAGCGAATGCCGATTGTTAACCACCTGTTTATTTCAATTTAGTTACAAACTTCAAATTTTGCTATTTTGCCTAATAAAAAGTGCCCAAGAAATTTTTCTTAGGCACCCTTCTAATTACATATACTTATTCAATTGTTCGTTATACTTTATCAGCTCTGACATACTGGCATCTTTTTCCGGCTCAACAATCTGCGTGGAAACCCGGTTAGCAGAGTCATCCATTTGCTGCCGACCCCAGACACTCATGGTTAAGATCATGTTACGCAAGTCATTACCATCATCGGTCAATGAATACTTATTTTCTTCATCAAGAACTGGATTAACAATTCGCAAGTTCTGCAAGGATGTTATTTCCTCTTTAAGAGCAACATCTGTTAAATCTGGTAGCAATTGATGTAATTCCTCAACGGTAAATGGCCGAAAGCCTAACCAAAAGATAATCCGTGGTTGCCATCGATCTTCTAAAACATCTAGTGTGTATTTTACGCCACACTCATCTTTCTTTTCAGTCATAAAAAATGCTCCATTCTATTACTTATAGCTACTCCTCTTCACCACCTATTATAACAAGCTAATGGACTAATGTTTATTGATTGTGCATTTTTATGATAATTTCTCCATCAAAATTTATTTATCACCCGCTTCACTTCTTTAACAAGTTCAGCTGGCGTTTCTTCACCGTATACCTTCTTATGAGCCTTATTTAGAATATGTAAAACTGTTTGGATAGAAAGATTGAGTGCCAGCTTACGAAGCTTCGTGTAAACGCAATAATCACCAAAATAGGTTCGTTCGAAGATCTCCCTTTTCATCTTTCCAAGGCGATACATCCAGTATTCAAAGAGGGAAAGCTGGTCATTAGCAACTTCATCAGCGGCACTTACAATTCGCCGAAAAGTGCGCTCAGAGGTAGCAATTTGAACATGATATTTGTCTCCTTCTCGTCCATTCATGATCATTTCTACTCTCTTATCACTCTCTAACTCACTAGCACTTTCCATCAAATGGACCATGTAATAAATAACCTGGGCATTTGATGATCCACAAGTTGGCACTAACCGCTGGTGACCGGCCACATACCCCCGTGTTTGGCAACCAACCTTGGCGAAATGCACTTCCATTTCATACTCATAAATTAGATTTGCCTGTGCAAAACGACTAAGAACATCTTTCAACTGCTCCCGAATAAGCAACTGTTCCCCATCCGCGGTTAAAACAAACGTCCGATTTTGATCGTAAGCCGTTAGCAACAAAGTGTTATCCCACTGAACTAGATAGTTTGCAACCTCCCCATCAATTTGTAGTTTATCTAGCATGCTCATATCAATAATTTTACGAACCACAATTATCTCCCTCCAAACAAGTCTTAAAAAAGTGAAAATTCGCTGTAAAACGATTCACTTTTAACTTGAATATTAAGATACTGGGATAAATCCGCCCTGTCAACGTCTTTTTAGAACACTTTTACGCTATTTTATCGTTCGCTAAGACAATAGATTTTTTGGTAAGTTAACGGTACTCAAGAGCTCTTGAGAATATTTACAAAGGATGTTCTCAACAATGAATTACCAAAAAATTTCTGACGGTTTAACTTTTCTGATGAGTGATAAGCGGATCACGATTGTCCATGGAGTATTGAAGAGTCTCGGGATCTCACCACGCCGAGATGACTATGATGATTTTGTCCAAGATGCTTCGATTATCTTTGCTCAGGCCTACGCTGACTTTTTACAGGAGAAAGATGAGGTCGAAAACGAACGGGACTTAATGTGCTTTGCTTACCAACGAATGCGCTGGCGGTTACTGGATCGGTTACGCCGGCAACAACTTGAGTGTTTTCTTTTTAATTACACCCTCGATAACGAAGAAGATGATCATGACTTTGACAATATAATGGTCGACCATTCAGCGACCGCGCCATTTGCCCATCTAGAAAATAGTGACTTTCTTAACTACCTCTATCATCACTGTCCCCACATTCAACAACGGTATTTGATCGCCAAACTCAACCACCATTTAAGTGACCGACAGATTGCGGATGAGTATGGTGTCAGCCGGGCAGCCGTTTCGCAATGGCGGCGCGGAGTAATTACCCGTGCCCACCAGCTTCGTGCTAAAATGAAAGGAGAGTTTTGAGGTGAGAATGTGGAAAAACATGAAATTGATCAGCAAGCTAAGTGGCTTCATATTAAATATGATGGCGAAGATCGTGATGATGAGTGCGTTAATGAACTTAGTATTTATCAGAACGCTGACGAACCTGAGCTGCAAATGCTGGTGTCAAATATTGATTTTGATAATATCAGCCATGATAATACTTTTGCACTGACAAAAGAAGACGCGAAAGTATTGATTGACTACTTGCAAAAATGGATTAATTAAAAAACAGGTCTGGATTGCTCCAGACCTGTTTTTTCTATTCTCTTACTTGATCTTTTCGCGGTCAAAACTTTCACCCAACATCTTCCAATAATCCATGATCATCGCAAAGTCAATTGGGCCTTGAATTCCGAGGTCGAGTTGAGTAATCTTTTGTAACTCATTACTCAATAAGACGCGGAAGTCAGTTAGTTTAATAATCGTCGAATGGGGCGATGGTGGTACCAGACTAAGAACATGATCCATGAGATCTTCAATCAGCCCCGAGTAAAAGTCCATTAACTCCTCACTTGGCAAAGCGGTTGGTTCTAATAAATGTTCCCGTTCTTTGTCAAAAATCTTATACCAGTGTGACATGGAGTTCCAGTACGCATTGTAGAGGCGTTTGCTTTCCTTATCAGCGTATTCTAGTTGGTAACGACTTAACACTTTCCACTGTTCTAACAAATCAACATAGAGTGATTCATGAGGGAAAGCCGTGTCTTCCCGGGTTTCCTTAATAAAGTGCGCCAAATCATCAGTCATCTGAACCGGTGTTTTCATTTTCATTTCTCTCATTTTCCTTTTATATTAGTTTGTTGAATGGTGATCGGTGGTTTTAGTTAATCTTTCCCATAAAACTGTGCAGCTGCAATGGCCCGTTGCCATCCCCGATACAAGTCAGCTGCCTTTTGCGAATCCATCTGCGGATCAAACTGGTCGCCAATTCGTGATAGTTTCCGTAACTCATCCTGATCTTGCCAGAAATCAACGGCTAATCCAGCAAGGAAGGCTGCTCCCAGCGCGGTTGTTTCTTCCATTGCTGCCCGCTTGATTGGTGTTTGGAGGATATCGGCCTGGAACTGCATCATGAAGTTATTCCGTGAAGCGCCCCCATTAACGGTTAGTGCTATTAGTGGTAATTGGGTGTCCTTGACCATCGTATCGACAACATCTTTGGTCTGGTAGGCAATAGCTTCCAAGGTTGCACGAATGATGTGCCCTCGTTCAGTTCCGCGGGTAAGGCCAAACATTGCTCCTCGCACTTCTTGATCCCAGTACGGTGCTCCCAATCCCGTAAAAGCTGGGACAACATAAACGCCGCCAGTTGTCTTGGCATCGACAGCCATTTGTTCGGACTCGCTTGCCTTATTAAACATTTTGAGGCCATCCCGCAACCATTGGACGGCAGACCCGGCCACAAAGATACTTCCTTCAAGCGCGTAATGGGTTTGCCCGTCCAGGCCGTACGCAATCGTCGTCAACAAGCCGTTATCCGAAAGTGTGGGTTTTAGTCCCGTATTCATGACGATGAAGGCTCCGGTCCCATAGGTGTTCTTGATTGAACCTTTATCATAGGCTGCTTGACCAAAGAGGGCTGCTTGTTGGTCACCTGCAATCCCGGCAATCGGAATCTGCACCCCATAGAAGTGGTAATCCCCAGTATAACCGTAAATGGCTGAACTTGGCTTTACTTCTGGTAGGATCGACTGCGGAATATCAAGCAAGTCGAGGATATCTTGATCCCAATCGAGGGTATGGATATTAAAAAGCATCGTCCGGCTGGCATTGGTCACGTCCGTTGCATGAACGCGCCGTCCCGATAAATTCCATAGTAACCAAGTATCAATGGTCCCGAACATCAAGTCTCCCTTCGCCGCTTTTTCCCGGGCACCAGGGACATGGTCAAGGATCCACTTGATCTTGGTAGCCGCGAAATACGAATCAATCACCAAGCCAGTCTTCTGGTGGATCATGTCCTTATAACCATCTTTAATCAATTGTTCGGCAATATCGCTTGTTTGCTTCGATTGCCAGACAATTGCGTTATAAATCGGCTTACCAGTATGCCGATCCCAAATAACCGTTGTTTCCCGTTGGTTAGTAATCCCAATCGCCGCAATCTTATAGGGCTTGATCTGGGACTTAATCATTACGTTTGAAATCACCGACTGGACACTATCCCAAATCTCCAGAGGATCGTGTTCGACCCACCCTGGTTGTGGGAAATATTGGGGAAATTCCTGTTGACTGATCGCAACCTTATTTCCGTCATGGTCAAAAATAATCGCCCGTGAGCTCGTCGTTCCTTGGTCAATCGCCATGATATATTGTTGTTCACTCAATTATATTCATCCTTTCGCTACTACTTGCGAGCAGTTTCTTCCTATTATATAGGTAGAAACTTGATGGATTTTAGATCATACAAAAAAGCCACCGTGCAAAGACTGAACTGCCTCCCCCGATGACTCTCTTGTTGTTACTTGTCGCTGACCATCTTACCAGCTACACTATAGCGGTCTTTGCGCATCTCATTCAACACGATATGCACCCGTTCGGCAGGAACATTGGCATTCTTTGAAATTGCTGCTGTAACATCCTTTACGAGAGCTTTTAATTGCTCATCGGTCCGGCCTTCAATTAAGTCAATATGAACTAATGGCATAATCCGTGCCTCCTTCTAAATTCATTTAAAATCTTACCATAAGAGCGCTTTTCCGGCAATTACATTGACGAAAAATATTTTAATTAACGCCGCGTAAAGCCTCGCGAACTCTTTCAGCTGCTTTCCGGTCCCCAGTAAAGAGGATATGATCACCATACTCGATAATCGTATCACCATGCGGGTCGATTGGCTTGTGATTCCGGAAGATCCGACTAATCGTAATGTCATTAACAAATGGCAATGTATGCAGTTCACGCCCAGTATAACGTGAATTAAGAACGGTTGCTTCATATAGTCCAGCTTCGGTATCGGTCAGCATCCGCAAGATCAATGGTGACTCAATCAACGCCCGCAAGACACTGCTTTGAACATTGAAACTATTAAAGATTTCAATCCCTTTTTCACGGAGCATACTAATATCTTTCGGGTCCAACCGCGGATTGTTTTGGCTGGCAATAACCCGTTTTACTCCATGTTCTTTGGCGATCTGAGCTAAACGCGCTGACTTATGATCATTTAAGAACCCAACAACAACAATATCACAATCAAAGTATCCTCCTTGCTCCAGAGCCTCCGCATCAAGGGTAGGCAGATATTCTAAATGCTTTACCTGACTATTATATGTCTTGAAGTTATTTTCATTATCTGTAACCATCCGCACGTCATACCAATTCTTATATAATTGCTGAGAGATCGGAACAGTTAAGGTATTGGTCCCCATAAAATTAACTTTTTGCTTGATCAAATCGGATTTTTCAAGCTTATACATTGAATTAAAGACGATTGGCGCAATGATACAGACAATTACTGCGGCCAATGTAAAGGCATCAGATTGCGCACTAGTAATTGCATGCAAATTTCGCGCAACTTGCAAGGTTGGTAATACCAAGGTAATCGTTGTCGCTACTAAAAAGCTGCCGGCAAATGAATTGCGAGGCTTAAAACGCCGCCGATAAATGAACATGGTTGGCAATTTAGCAAGTAAAAAGCCGATGACCAAAATCGGAATGAGGGCTAGCGCTTGGTGGTTAGCAAATAAATTCTTCAAGTCAAGGCGGTCACCTGTCATGATAAAGAAGAACGGGATCAGAAAACCATAACCAATTGAGTTTAAACGGTCTTCAGTTGCTTCACTTGGTTCAAGTAGTTTCATGACCATCCCAGCTAAGAAGGCCCCCAGGATATTTTCTGCCCCCACCGTTTCGGCAATTGTTACTAAGGTAAATATCAAGAAGAAAGCTAACCGAATATCAAGTTGAGTGGTTGATTTGGAAATTTTATTAAACCAAATAAACGGTTGCTTAAAACGCCTCAAGAGGAAAAAGGCTGCCAAGAAAAGAAAAACAATTAAGCCTAATCGCTTGGCATTGCCCCCATTAATAGATGCATAGAAGGTCAATGCGAGCATCGGGACCACTTCTCCTAGTACCGCTGTCAATAATAGGGTCTGTCCCACTGGCTTTTGTAAAATATCCTTTTCCTTTAATGTTGCGATAACAACGCCGAGCGCGATGGTTGAAAAAATAATTGTCGCTAACAAAATATCGCTAAATAAGTGCAAACGGCTAATAATTAAAGCAAACACAAATGAAGAAATAACAATGAGGCCAAATGCCTGTGAAGCCATAATTACGGGCGATTTACTATCACGCTTTTTTCCGGGTGTTTTCCGGAACAGGTCAAAATTAATCTCCATCCCGGACAAAAACATCAACATAATAACCCCCAACGATGATAAGAAATTCAATGTCCAATTGGGGTTAACGATATTTAAAAAACTTTTCCCAAGGATAATTCCCGTAATAATTTCAGCAATGGCGGTCGGAATTGAAGAAACTTTAAACCGCGCCATAATAATAGGAATAATTAACGCCGCTAACATAACGATTAACAGTGATAATTGTTGCATATTTCTTTCTCCTTTCCTATTTTATACAGCAATATTATATACTTCTTAACTTGAAATTAAAATATTCTAACTAAATCGACTTAAATCATGGTTCGCGGTACAATTAATATATTACACAAAAGGAGAATTTATTATCTATGGGGAATAAATTAACTGCATGTACAAGTATATTAATTGGAAAGGACGCTAGTATCGACGGCACGATCATGATCGGTCGAAATGAAGATGCTAAAGCTGCATGGCCTAAGCACATGGTTGTTCACCAGCGTGGGGAAATGCCTAGCCACTTCATCTCTAAGGATACCCGTTTAGAGCTGGACTTGCCAGAAGAAAGCGCTCGGTATACGGCTACTCCTGAATGGACAGATAAAGATGGTTTATTTGAAGAAGACGGGATTAATGAATATGATGTGGCAATGAGTGCAACTGAAAGTGCTTATTCTAATCCTCTCGTCTTGGGTTATGATCCGCTTGTTGAAAATGGGTTAAATGAAGAAGCGATGATCACTGTGGTTCTGCCATATGTTAAGACGGCACGTGAAGGAGTTCAACGTCTCGGTAACTTGATTGCGAAGTATGGAACCGGTGAAACGAACGGGGTACTTTTCGCTGACAATGACGAGGCTTGGTACTTTGAAACCGGTGCAGGTCACTACTGGGTTGCGCAACGGATTCCAGATGATGCATATGCGGTGGTTGCCAACCAACTGGCAATTCAAGAAATCGACTTTAATGATCCGAATAATTTTATGTTCCATCCGGGAATTCAAGAATTCGTTGAGAAGCACGACTTGAACCCAGATCCAGCGAGTTTTAACTTCCGCAAGATCTTTGGGACTGCTGATCGGTCAGACGCGATTTATTCTGAACCGCGGGTATGGGTTGGTCACCAAATGTTTAGCCCCCAGCAAGCAACGGATGAGACACCAGAATCAACCGAATTGCCATTTATCATGAAACCGGATCATAAGTTATCGATTTTTGATGCCCAAAACTATCTCAGTAACCATTATGAGGGAACTGAATTCGATCCCCTTGGTCACGGTGAACACGCTCATAAGTATCGGCCAATTAGTTTAGCAAAGACCCAAGAGTCACATATTTTACAGATGAACCGGCCGGGTGCCAATATTCACTGGTTAGCAATGGGGGTCGCTGCCGAAAGTACCTATGTGCCATTCTTCAACGGTATTACTGATACGCCAGCTCCTTACAAGCGTGGGAAGCTGCCGGCCCAGCTCAACTCTGCTTACTGGATTTTCAAGCATGCCAGTGTGCTAGTTGACAGCCACCTGCACGATTTTCTTCCATTATTACGAGACGTACAAAAGGAACGAAACGCCGCGGCCATTAAGATGATTGCCGAAACTGATCGTCGCCTCCCAAGCCTCAAAGGAGAAGCACGAGCAACCTTCTTAACGCGGCAAAGTGACGGTTATGCCACCGATACATTGAATGCCTACAAGAAATTAAGCCTTGAACTAATTACGAAGATGACTGATTATTGTGAATTAAATTTTAATACGGATGAGAATCTGTAAGACAAAAAAGAAGCAGCTCCTAAGTTGGAATTTCCAGCTTAGGGGCTGCTTTTTGTGTGCACCTAATTATTTATCTTCGTTGTGCTTTTTCTTCTTCGCCATTAACAAGAGTAAGACTGCTTCTAATGACATCAGGCCAAGCAATTCAGCCGTTGTTTGACTAGCATTACCAGTTTGTGGAAGCTTCTTGTTTTGCTGACTGGTCTTATTTACATTACTGTTTTCAACTGAGTTTTGGGCAGTTAAGTCAACAGTTGTGTGCTTATCAGCAACAGATGCATTTGTATTTTCAAGACCGGAAGCATTCGTACTGTTAGTAATACTCAAACTCAATGAAGCTGAGCCGTTTCCAGACCCATTCGTCGACATTGAACCAGAGCCACTGTTATCTGGGAATGGTGTTACTGGCGATTGACTACCGCTAGTAGATTCTGATCCATTTATCGATGAAGAATTACTAATTGAAGTTGAAGTACTTTCACTAGGATTAATCGAGGTGCTTCCACTTGTTGAAGGTGAAAGACTAGCACTTGTCGAAGCGGATGTACTTGAGCTTACTGAAATCGATTCACTCGTACTAATCGACATTGATACTGAATCGCTAATTGACTCAGACGGGTTATCTGGGTGTGGGTTTACTGCCGAATCACTAGTTGAGCCACTGATTGAAGCGGAAACTGATTCGCTGGTGCTTAATGAAGCCGAGGTGCTTTGACTGAGTGAAGTTGAAGTACTTTCACTTTGGCTAAGTGATGTCGAGGCACTCTCACTTTGACTCAACGATGTTGATGCACTTTCGCTTTGACTTAAGGATGTAGAAGCACTCTCACTTTGGCTGAGTGACGTTGATGCACTTTCACTCTGACTCAATGAGGTTGAGGCACTTTCGCTTTGACTGAGTGACGTTGATGCACTTTCACTTTGGCTCAACGACGTTGATGCGCTTTCACTCTGACTCAGTGAAGTTGATGCACTCTCACTTTGACTCAACGAGGTTGATGCACTTTCACTTTGGCTCAACGACGTTGAGGCACTCTCACTCTGACTCAATGAGGTTGACGCACTTTCACTTTGACTCAACGACGTTGACGCACTTTCACTTTGGCTCAATGATGTCGAAGTACTTTCGCTCTGGCTGAGTGAAGTTGAGGCACTCTCACTCTGACTCAATGAGGTTGAGGCACTCTCGCTCTGACTGAGTGAGGTCGAGGCACTTTCGCTTTGACTTAAGGATGTCGAAGCACTCTTACTTTGACTCAACGAGGTCGAAGCACTTTCACTTTGACTCAACGAGGTCGAGGCACTCTCGCTTTGACTAAGCGACGTTGATGCACTTTCACTCTGACTTAAGGATGTAGAAGCACTCTCACTTTGGCTGAGTGACGTTGATGCACTTTCACTCTGACTGAGTGAGGTCGAGGCGCTTTCACTTTGACTCAACGAGGTCGAAGTACTTTCGCTCTGACTTAAGGATGTCGAAGCACTCTCACTTTGGCTCAACGATGTCGAAGCACTTTCACTTTGGCTAAGCGAAGTTGATGCACTCTCACTCTGACTCAATGAGGTTGAGGCACTTTCGCTTTGACTCAACGACGTTGACGCACTCTCACTCTGACTCAATGAGGTTGAGGCACTCTCACTTTGACTGAGTGAAGTTGATGCACTTTCACTTTGGCTCAACGATGTCGAGGCACTCTCGCTTTGACTAAGCGACGTTGATGCACTTTCACTCTGACTTAAGGATGTAGAAGCACTCTCACTTTGGCTGAGTGACGTTGATGCACTTTCACTCTGACTCAGTGAAGTTGATGCACTCTCACTTTGACTCAACGAGGTTGAGGCACTTTCACTTTGGCTCAACGAGGTTGATGCACTCTCACTCTGACTCAATGAGGTTGACGCACTTTCACTTTGACTCAACGACGTTGACGCACTTTCACTTTGGCTAAGTGATGTCGAGGCACTCTCACTCTGACTCAGTGAGGTCGAGGCACTTTCGCTTTGGCTGAGTGAGGTTGATGCGCTTTCACTTTGGCTAAGTGATGTTGATGCACTTTCACTCTGACTAAGTGATGTTGATGCACTTTCACTCTGACTAAGTGACGTTGACGCACTTTCACTTTGACTCAACGACGTTGATGCACTTTCACTTTGGCTAAGTGATGTTGATGCACTCTCGCTCTGACTGAGTGAGGTCGAGGCACTCTCGCTTTGACTAAGCGACGTTGATGCACTTTCACTCTGACTGAGTGAAGTTGATGCACTTTCACTTTGGCTCAACGATGTTGATGCACTCTCGCTCTGACTGAGTGAGGTCGAGGCGCTTTCACTTTGACTCAACGAGGTCGAAGTACTTTCGCTCTGACTTAAGGATGTCGAAGCACTCTCACTTTGGCTAAGCGAGGTCGAGGCACTCTCACTTTGACTCAATGATGTCGAAGTACTTTCACTTTGACTGAGTGAAGTTGAGGCACTTTCACTTTGGCTAAGTGATGTCGAGGCACTTTCACTTTGGCTCAACGATGTTGATGCACTCTCACTCTGACTCAATGAGGTTGAGGCACTTTCACTTTGGCTAAGTGATGTCGAGGCACTTTCACTTTGGCTCAATGATGTCGAAGTACTTTCGCTCTGGCTGAGTGAAGTTGAGGCACTCTCACTCTGACTCAATGAGGTTGAGGCACTCTCACTCTGACTCAATGAGGTTGAGGCACTCTCGCTCTGACTGAGTGAGGTCGAGGCACTTTCGCTTTGACTTAAGGATGTCGAAGCACTCTCACTTTGACTCAACGAGGTCGAAGCACTTTCACTTTGACTCAACGAGGTCGAGGCACTCTCGCTTTGACTAAGCGACGTTGATGCACTTTCACTCTGACTGAGTGAAGTTGATGCACTTTCACTTTGGCTCAACGATGTTGATGCACTCTCGCTTTGGCTAAGTGAGGTCGAGGCGCTTTCACGTTGACTCAACGATGTCGAAGTACTTTCGCTCTGACTTAAGGATGTCGAAGTACTCTCACTTTGGCTCAACGATGTCGAAGCACTTTCACTTTGGCTAAGCGAGGTCGAGGCACTCTCACTTTGACTCAATGATGTCGAAGTACTTTCACTTTGACTGAGTGAAGTTGAGGCACTCTCACTCTGACTCAATGAGGTTGAGGCACTTTCGCTTTGGCTAAGTGAGGTCGAGGCGCTTTCACTTTGACTCAACGAGGTCGAAGTACTTTCGCTCTGGCTGAGTGAAGTTGATGCACTCTCACTTTGACTTAAGGATGTCGAAGCACTTTCACTCTGACTAAGTGACGTTGAGGCACTTTCACTTTGACTCAACGAGGTCGAGGCACTTTCACTTTGACTCAGTGATGTCGAGGCACTTTCGCTTTGGCTGAGTGAAGTTGATGCACTCTCACTTTGGCTAAGTGACGTTGACGCACTTTCACTCTGACTGAGTGAAGTTGAGGCACTCTCGCTTTGGCTAAGTGAGGTCGAGGCACTTTCACTTTGACTCAACGAGGTCGAAGTACTTTCGCTCTGGCTGAGTGAAGTTGATGCACTTTCACTTTGACTAAGTGAGGTCGAGGCACTTTCGCTTTGACTTAAGGATGTCGAAGTACTTTCACTTTGACTGAGTGAAGTTGATGCACTTTCACTTTGGCTCAACGATGTTGAGGCACTTTCACTTTGACTAAGTGACGTTGATGCACTCTCACTTTGACTTAACGATGTCGAGGCACTTTCGCTCTGACTCAGTGACGTTGATGCACTCTCACTTTGGCTGAGCGAAGTTGAGGCACTTTCACTCTGACTCAATGAGGTTGAGGCACTTTCACTTTGACTAAGTGAAGTTGACGCACTTTCACTTTGGCTGAGTGAAGTTGACGCACTTTCGCTTTGGCTGAGTGAAGTTGACGCACTTTCGCTTTGGCTGAGTGAAGTTGACGCACTTTCACTTTGGCTCAACGATGTTGAGGCACTCTCGCTTTGACTAAGCGAGGTCGAGGCACTTTCACTTTGGCTCAACGATGTTGATGCACTCTCACTTTGACTCAACGACGTTGATGCACTTTCGCTCTGACTCAGTGACGTTGATGCACTCTCACTTTGGCTGAGTGAAGTTGATGCACTTTCACTCTGACTCAATGAGGTTGACGCACTTTCACTTTGACTCAATGAGGTTGACGCACTTTCACTTTGACTCAATGATGTTGACGCACTTTCACTTTGACTCAATGAGGTTGAGGCACTCTCACTCTGACTCAATGAGGTTGACGCACTTTCGCTCTGGCTGAGTGAAGTTGAGGCACTTTCACTTTGACTCAATGATGTTGATGCACTTTCACTTTGGCTCAACGATGTTGAGGCACTTTCGCTCTGACTCAGTGACGTTGATGCACTCTCACTTTGACTTAACGATGTCGAAGCACTCTCACTCTGACTCAATGAGGTTGACGCACTTTCGCTTTGACTTAAGGATGTCGAAGCACTTTCGCTTTGGCTAAGTGAGGTCGATGCGCTTTCACTTTGACTCAATGAGGTTGATGCACTCTCGCTCTGACTGAGTGAGGTCGAGGCACTTTCGCTTTGACTTAAGGATGTCGAGGCGCTCTCACTCTGACTAAGCGAGCTTGAGGCACTCTGGCTAAGTGACGTTGATACACTCTCACTTTGACTGAGCGATGTTGATACTGATCGACTTGTACTATTTGAAATGCTGTCTTTAATTGATGTAGAAGTACTTTCTGATGCACTTACCGAATGAGATATACTTTCTGAATGTTCTGAACCACTGGTATATTCAACTCTGGTGGTTCCATTCTGATTAATATCTGCCATTACCATTTGAACTGGTGCATTTCCACTATTTTGTTCACCAGTAGTGGCGCCAATTGTATAACTGGTACCATTAACAGTACTTTGATTATTTGCAAAGTAATTCGATTCTATTGTTGTTCTATCATTTGTTACAATCACGTTAGTATCATTAGCGTTTATCGTAACATTTGTAGAATTTGAAGAATAAGTAGTACCAGTTGTTGTATTTAAAATCACATGAGCTGGATCATTAATATTAATAGTATTATCGGAGCCACCAAAGTAGAAGTTACGGTTACCAGAAAATGTGGTATTAGTCCCTTGTTCAAAGTTAACAGTGTTATTATCACAGCCATCAGCAAAGTAAACATTCGTTCCACTAGTGTGCAAGTTGATATGCGAATTTACGCCAGCAATAAACTTACCTTCTTGATTAGTTAGGGCAATATTACCAACATTATTCCAAATTTGGCCCCCGGAATAGCTATAAGTATTATTAATTGTTAATGTCGCATTTTCACCAACTATTACCGCATGCTCTCCATTATTGGCTAACATTGCAACGTCATATGGAGACATACTGTTATTAATAACTAAACTGGCATTATCATCAATAACCAAGTTATTTCCACCATAAATTAAGGTGCTGTACCCAACAAAATCAGCAGAACTGGTTGAATAAGTATTGCCATTATATTGGTATGAGCTGACTCCATCAATTGTTGTATGACCTTGAATTTCAAAGATCTTTAAATAACCGCTAGAAGAATAAGTATCTGCGAAAACGGCAGCCCCACCAGTAGCATGGACATTATCATAGATTAGCGTCTCAGCTCCTGAATCAGTAAGGGCAAAGCCACCACGCTCATTAGCGGTATAAAGATTAAGGGATTTAACCGTTGTCGTGGTCTTCATACCCGTGGAAGCGTTTAGCCAAATACAGTTATTGCCTAAATTAAGAGAATGGTTTCCCCCATCAATAGTAAGATCACGAGGTGGAATTTCGAGATCACCCATTCCAGACTGACCTAAATCAATGTCAGCTGTTAGCCGAATAACGCTGATGTTTGAATTATTAAGGGCATTTTGAAATTCAGTGCCATTACTTACTTCAGCTGTATTTTCTTCAGTGGTTTGAATAAAGCTAGAATTAAATAGTGCAATCGTCCCATTAGTAATATTCTCAGTCGTTGTCCGTAATGAAAGACTTTGATTTGCAGAAAATGCAGTATTATTAGAAGCTTCATTAGCAACAGGCTCAATGCCATTCTCCAGAGACAGGGAAGTATTATCACTAGTAAGCGATTCATTCATTCCCGTTGAAACTGATTGTGCACCTGTAGAAGATGCGGTTGAAGAGCTAACAGAATTACTTGTTGTTGACTCACTTATAGAAGCGTTTGACTGACTGGTTGATGTACTAGCAGTCGATATACTGGTCGAGCCATTCGATTTGCTAGTTGATGTACTACTCCCTGATATTGAAGTACTAGTAGATGTTGAACCAGAGTTGACGCTTGAAGTACTAGCCGTTGATGTACTCGTGGAAGTATTGGATTGACTAGTCGATGTACTACCCGATGTCGAAGTAGACGTTGAGCCAGAACCAATTACTTGAGAGCTTTGGTCAACTGTCGTCGTTGCCGCATGTGCTTCTGTCGGGTTAGCTGCGCCTGTTGCCCCGATCCCAAGCAATGTTGCAACAGTTGCAGCTCCCTTTTTATAGGCATCCTTTGCATCCGAAACATTAGCATTTTTTAAAGAATCTAAATCCTGAAAGTTTGTTGGTTTAACTTCCTGTTTTCTTCGAAATGATAACATTTTAAAGAAACGTGTCAAGGAACTAAACCAACCATGTTTGGTTTTATATAATTTTACCTTACTCTTATCTTCTTGTTTTTTATTGTTTTTCGCCATAGATAAACCACCTCTATAAATTATCTACCTATAAACAATTGTTAGTATTTTTCACCATTGATTGTACACCCACTTCTTCTCAAAATAAACGAATTTCAACTTTTATTTCAATAAAAAATTTATTAATTTTTTAAGCCTCTGCTTTTTCTCACATAATCATTTGATAATCTTCATAAATATCAATTTATCTAGGTATACACTTTCTGGTATGGATGGAGATTCCATGCCAGAAAGTGTATACAAAAAAAGAGACATTTGCTGTCCCCTCGTTATACAATCAATTCACCACAAAAATCATGAAAAAAGGTTAAGCAAATGGCCCATAATGATTCTATTCTAAATATTCTTGGAATTAAAATTATTTCTGTTGAAGAAGCTGAACACAACGATGATCCTGTGAAAGAGGATATAACGCTAATAACAGCTACTCTTTCTTATCCGATTAATCGTTGCCGGAACTGTGTTTTTCCCCAGTTAATAAGGATGACTTTCGCAACCCCTATGTACGACTAGCTAGGTTAAACGGAAGAAGGTATGAATGAGATCTTCGTAAACAACGTTATAAATGTAAATCATGTCATACTACTTTTGGTGCTATTACTAATTTAACCAAAGAAAATCAAGCCCTATCCAATGACCTCAAAAATCAAATCATGCTTTTAGCTCGTAAAAGACTATCCAGGCAGCTAATTGCTGAAATCATAGCCAGCGTCTCAAAGCGCTGGCTTTCGCTTTGCTCAAGCCAAAATGCTGTTGATCTAATTACTAGTAAATTTTCTAAGTTTGCTGAAGTATACCAAACTTACAAAGATATCACGAAAGCCCTAAACGAACGCAATAGTGAATTATTAGAGTCAACCATCTTAGACTACCAATACAGAAATGATACAGCTATTCAAACCCTTCGTCAAAACAGAAAACATGTCTTAAATAGCGCTAAGTTTGAATACTCTAATGGTCCTTTAGAAGGCATCAATCACAAAATAAAAACTCTAAAACGAACTTGTTATGGTTTTGCCAATTAAAAATTTCCCTCTTTGAAGAACCGATTGTATTTTTTCGTAAAAAAATACCCCCTACATTTTCGTAGGAAGTATTTTTAGTCAACCATACCAGTTGAAAGATATCCGGATATTCCAACTTAGGAGCTGTTTTTAGTTTTAGCTCAGACAATTAAATTATTTATCTTCACTATTCTTTTTCTTCTTAGCAATCAGCAAGAGTAAGACTGCTTCTAATGACATCAAACCAAGTAATTCAGCCGTTGTTTGACTAGCATTACCAGTCTGTGGAAGCCGCTTGTTTTGCTGACTTGGCTTATTCGCATTGCCGTTTTCGACAGAGTTTTGAGCAGTTAAGTCAACAGTCATGTGCTTATCAGTTCCAGAAACACTTGCATTTTCAAGCTTAGAAGTATTTGCATTGTTAGTTATACTCAAGCTCAACGAAATTGAACCATTTCCAGAACCAATTGTTGACATCGAAGTAAATCCACTATTGTCAAGGAATGGCGTTACTGGTGAGAGACTACCGCTAATAGATTCTAATACATTAGATGAAGAACTACTCATAGAAGTACTGTCACTAGCATTTAAAGAAATAGATCCACTACTACTAATGGAAATAGAACCACTTGCACTTACTGAAGTGGAGGCACTCTCACTTTGACTTAACGACGTTGACGCACTTGCACTTACCGATGCTGATGTGCTTGCACCCTGACTCAACGACGTTGACACACTTGCACTTTGACTCAATGATGTCGAGGCACTTTCGCTCTGACTCAACAACGTTGAGGCACTCTCGCTCTGGCTGAGTGAAGTTGAGGCACTTTCACTTTGGCTAAGTGATGTCGAAGCACTTTCACGTTGACTCAACGACGTTGAGGCACTTTCACTCTGGCTGAGTGAAGTTGACGCACTCTCACTCTGACTCAGTGAAGTTGAGGCACTTTCACTTTGACTCAACGACGTTGATGCACTCTCACTTTGGCTAAGTGATGTCGAAGCACTTTCACTTTGACTCAACGATGTCGAAGTACTTTCACTCTGACTAAGTGATGTCGAGGCACTTTCACGTTGACTCAACGACGTTGAGGCACTTTCACTCTGACTCAATGATGTCGAAGCACTTTCGCTTTGCCTCAACGACGTTGAGGCACTCTCACTCTGGCTCAACGATGTCGAAACACTTTCACTCTGACTAAGTGACGTTGATGCACTCTCACTTTGGCTGAGTGAAGTTGAGGCACTCTCGCTTTGACTTAAGGATGTCGAAGCACTCTCACTCTGACTCAGTGAAGTTGAGGCACTTTCACTTTGACTCAATGATGTCGAAGCACTTTCACGTTGACTCAACGATGTCGAAGTACTTTCGCTCTGGCTGAGTGACGTTGACGCACTTTCACTCTGGCTAAGTGAAGTTGAGGCACTTTCACTTTGACTCAACGACGTTGATGCACTCTCACTTTGACTCAACGAGGTTGAGGCACTTTCACTTTGACTAAGTGAAGTTGAGGCACTTTCACTTTGGCTCAACGACGTTGATGCACTCTCACTTT
>NZ_JAJGTZ010000032.1 GCF_020784725.1 Limosilactobacillus reuteri | reverse complement strand
AATCGTTATTTAGTGGCTTATGATAGTACTACTAATACCGAATTAGGTCGTACATCGGTAACCGAAAATGTAGCGCGTCCTGATGTTGCCAAGGCTTATCCGGATGTGGTTAACGCTAAGGATTCCGGTTACCAAGCAACGATGAATAATCTGGACTGGAGTAAGGTTAAGAGTGTTGATGACCAGATTCACATTGTTAGTCGCTATAGTGATGCCGCTAATGGTGAAGGGAATCATGTTGATAATTGGTCGCAACCAATTAATCTTGATAAGGGAAATTATGCTTATCTTGATAATTTTGGTGTTAAAGATAATCAGCTTCAAGTTTCTGGTTGGAATGCGACTAATAAGGCATTAGGGAAAGCTAATCACTATGTGATTTTATATGACCGCACCGCTGGTCATGAAATTACTCGGGTAAAAGTAGAACCTACGGTCCGTCCTGATGTAGCGAAAGCTTACTCCCAAGTGATTAATGCCAAAGATTCTGGTTTTAATACAGCCTTTTCACTGGCTGGCATTGACTTAAACCATGAACTGCAAATTATCAGTCGCTATAGCGATGCTGCTAATGGTGAAGGAAACTATGTTAGTTACTGGTATGCCCCTAAGAAGTTTGCGCCAGCTAACACTAGTAATCAAGGGAGTCTTGATTCATTTAATCTTAGTAACGGTCAATTAATCGTTAGTGGCTGGCACGCAACGGATTATTCTCAAGTTGAAAATAGTCACTACTTGATCCTATTTGATAATACAAATAAGACGCAAGTTAAGTCTATTAAGGTAACTAATGGTGCCCGTCCCGATGTGGCAAAGGCTTATCCTACAGTAGCAACAGCTGGGCAATCTGGCTTTAATGCTAATTTTGGTACAGTAAATCTTACCCCAGGTCATAGCTATAGTCTTGTTAGTCGTTACTCGACGTTAGATGGTGGTAATGGGGATAATGGTCAAAGTAAGACTACTGATTATTGGTTTAATCCTGTAACGTTGGATCAACAAGCTTCTTATGTTGATAGCTTTACCAAGACTGATAATGGCTACAATGTGAAAGGCTGGATGGTCAGCGATCAATCAATTAACAAGCCTAATGCTTACCTTATTTTATTGAATGATGGTCAAGAAATTGCTAGGACGAAGGTCGAACTAACTGACCGTCCTGATGTAGCTAAAGTTTATCCAAGCATTTACAACTCGCAAAAGAGTGGCTTTAACGGTGAATTTAAGGTGGATCCAGCTAAGGCAAACGGCACCCTTAAAGTAATTATGCGGTTTGCTGGTGATGATGCTAACCAAAATTACAGCGATCAGTATAGTCAAGATTATCCAACGAATGCTGGTAATTTTGATAATATTCACGTAACAGCTAGTCAGGTTAGTTTGAGTGGCTGGCATGCAAGTACGCAAGCGGGTAATAAACCATATGAATGGTTGATCGTTCTTGATAATAATGGTCAAGAACTTTACCGCCAAGAGATTACAGATAAGGACCTTGGACGAAATGATGTTCAAAATGTTTATCCTTATATTGAAGGAGCAAATAAGTCAGGCTTCCAAGTAACAATGAACATTCCAACTAAAATGCAAGGGCACTTAGTTCGTTTTATTCATCGGTTAACTGATGATAAAGATGGAAATGGTAATTTTATAGATTTATCATCAAATCCTGTTCTAGTAAATTTGCAATTCAATTTAAATGAAAATGGAATTAATCGCTATATTTTAAATAATCACATTAACCATGCGAATATTACTGTAAATCATGTAATTCCAGCTGATACTACTGATGTATATAGTGAAACAGAAGATGGGAAACCAAACATGGTTGTTGTCCATGAAACTGCTAACCCTAATGATAGTATTTGGGGCGAGATTAACTATGAAAAAGCACATTACAATAGTGCCTTTGTTCACGCATTTGTAGATGGAGATCAAATTATTGAAATTTCTCCTACAGATCATGAAGCTTGGGGTGCTGCATATCCAGCTAATGGACGAGCAGTTCAGTTTGAACAAGTTGAGGTTTATGGTGCTAATAATTTTGCCCGAGAACTTGTAAACGCAGCTTACTACACTGCATATAAGATGAATGAATATGGAATGGTACCTAGTTTAGCTCAAGCAAACGGAACTGGAACATTATGGTCTCACCACAATGTTACTCAATACATTGCTAATGGAAAGACTGATCACACTGATCCAGATGGCTATTGGGCTAATCGCGCATCTCGTTACTTTGGCACTTCATATACAATGAAGGATTTCTTTGAACTAGTTAAATACGAATATTCTCATCTTTAATTTCAAATCTTTAAACAAAACCTTCTAGAATTGAGGTACAATTTTAGAAGGTTTTTTATTAAGGAGTAACTATGTCTAAGCAAAAATTTTATCATTGGCTATTTTGGCCATTGCTATTACTAACAGTGGCAACTCTAATCTGGATGTGTACAAAAATTCAGTTTATTTTTCAGCCGTTTTTAACGTTTATATCAGTAGTTTTTGTTCCATTGATTATCTCTGGATTCCTATATTATATGCTAAACCCAGTCTTAAAACTTTTTATGAAGATCAAAATTGGGCGTTTTCATATGAATCGTGGGATTGCTAGCTTATTAATCGTACTTTTATTGATTGTGATTGTTATTGGTGGAATTGCCATGTTAATTCCACCAGTTGTAAAAGAAATTTCAACATTAGTACGTAACATGCCACAGACGGTCACAGGAATTCAACACCTTATTAATGATACAATTGAGCATTCATTCTTGCGAAACGTGGATCTAAATGCATATTACCGGCAGTTTGATCACCAACTAGCTGGATATGCGCAAAAAGTTTTGCAGGGCCTATCAACGCGGGTCGGAGATATCATTGGTATGCTGACAAACGTGACAGTGGTAACAATTACTGTTCCGGTAATGCTATTTTATATGCTTAAGGATGGTTCTAAACTTATTCCAAGTATTCAAAAATGGCTTTCTCCCCACCATGCAAAAGAAGTGAATGACCTGCTTGGCAAAATGAATTCAACTCTATCTTCCTATATTTCTGGGCAAATGATTGAATGTTTATTTGTCGGTGTATTTACCTCAATTGGTTACGTTATTATTGGCCAGCCGCTGGCAATTGTTCTCGGAATTGTTGCTGGTTTAACTAATATCATTCCATATATCGGACCTTATATTGGGATTGCTCCAGCATTATTTGTTGCTTTAACGATGGCACCAAATAAGATTATTTGGGTAATTGTGGTGGTGATCGTTGTTCAACAAGTTGATGGAAATATTGTTTACCCTAATATCATCGGAAAGACGCTTCAGATTCACCCATTAACAATTATTATGTTGTTACTTGCTGCGGGGCATATTGCCGGAATCGGAGGAATGATCTTATGCATTCCGTTCTATGCCGTTATCAAGACTGTTTGTGAATACTTCTTTGATATTTATCGAATTGAACATCCTGGTGATAAAACTCAAAATGAATAATAAAAAAGCATTTTCGTCTAAACTCGCGAAAATGCTTTTTTATTAATAATACCGATGTGTATATCCATAATGGTTACCATATGTTGGGTGAGTATAAGTTGAATGATAGCCATTATAAGTGTGATATTGAGGGATAGAATAATGATGCTGGGTAGGAGCAGTCTGGGTTTGATTTCCAGTTGCCGGAACTGCTTGAGATTCACTATAACTTTCATTATTCTCAGTTGTGTAGGTGGAAGAAGATGATTCAGTCTCATTTTCACTCCGTCGTGATGAACTAGAGCTTCCAATAACTTCATCACTTCCATTACCACTACCAGGATCATTGTAACTGGCACCCCCCGGGAGGATGAAGTCAGTCTCATTGTAACCATTATAGTGCGGTTGTGATTTGTACATCTTCGTTTCGTGGTTAATAACGTTCTTAGCTTTTAAGCCAAGCTGAGCTCGTACCAGTTTTGAAACCCGGTTAATTTCTTTAGGACTAGCAATCTGGAATGAAACTCCTTCAATCGTTGCGTTTTGCCCTTGGAAGTGATAAGTCTTAACATTGTTCATTGCACCGTGGTAGTTACCGTAAAGTGTAGCGATGTCATCAATTGGGATATTGGTCTTAACTCCATCACCAACAGCGTCTAAAATCTTGTTAGCTGCACCAATTGAACCTGAAGCCTTGAACTTATTAATAACGCTCTTTAGAATTTGTTGTTGTCGTTTTTGACGACCGTAATCATTATTTGGATCATCATACCGCATCCGGGAATACTTCAACGCATTTGATCCATTAAGGTGTTGTTTACCTTTCTTGAAGTGGTGGCCTTCATAGTCAAAGGCAAATGGATTATCGACCTCGACCCCGCCAACGGAATTAACAACTTTTTTGAGAACCCCCATGTTAATAACTGCATAGTAATCAATCGGAACATCAAGTAATTCTGATACTTGCTTTACAGTTTGCTTTGGTCCATTGATTGAATAGGCGGCGTTGATTTTAACGTAATCAGGGCCATCACTAGTTTCAACCCGTACTAGGATATCACGGGGAATACTGGTCATGGTGATTGTTTCTTTTTTCGGATTGATAGTAAATAGTTCCAAAGAGTCGGTATTACCACCCTTGTTACCACGATCTAAAGCTCCGACATCTGTTCCCATGGCTAGGACGGAAACTGGTTCACCTTTTTGTAACTTTTTACTAATCTTTCCATCACCAGCGCCAAACACCCCTTTGGCAACTGAATGCACTTTATGATATTCGTAAAATCCGCCAGCCACTACTAGACAAATTAGTAACCCGATTAAAGCGCGCACCCAATTTGGCGTTCGGTAGTGATGCTTTTTTGGTGGTTGATAATCGGGTAACGCCTGCTCTTCTTGTCGCCAACGTTCTTCTCGTCTGTTGTGTGCTTCCTCGCGTTTTCGACGCTTACGTTCATTAACGTCACGTTGGATTCGTTCTTCCATCCGTTTACGATAATGTTCCCGCGATTCATTATTATTGTTATTATCCATATACTAAGTACCTCAATAAAATAAGTTCTAACCTTATTAATATAGCAGAAAATTAATCCTAAGTTCAAATATATCTCAATACTTTAAACTTTCCGTAACTTTTTCTAAGAATAGACTTTCATAAAAAATTGTAATAATATAGTAGAGATATTTCACGAGAATAAAATAAGGAAAGGAAAAATTTAATGTCACCAAAAGAACTTGCTGAAGCAGTTAATAAACGGCGTACGTTTGCCATTATTTCTCACCCGGATGCCGGGAAAACAACGATTACTGAACAACTCTTGCTTTTTGGGGGAGTAGTTCGTGAAGCCGGAACCGTTAAAGCACGGAAGACCGGTAACTTTGCCAAGTCGGACTGGATGGAGATTGAAAAGAAACGGGGGATCTCTGTTACTTCATCTGTTATGCAGTTTGATTTTCAAGGTAAGCGAATCAATATTTTGGATACTCCAGGGCACGAAGATTTCTCTGAAGATACTTATCGGACATTAATGGCGGTGGACTCCGCTGTGATGGTTATTGATAGTGCGAAGGGGATCGAGCCGCAGACTAAGAAGTTGTTCCAAATTTGTAAGATGCGGGGAATTCCGATCTTTACTTTTATGAATAAGTTTGACCGAGATGCCCGCGAACCATTAGACCTTTTAAATGAAGTTGAGGACGTATTAGGAATTGAGACTTACCCAATCAACTGGCCAATCGGTTCGGGTCACCAGTTTAAGGGAATCTATGACCGCTTTAACCATCGTGTTGCCTTGACTCACCCGGCTGATGAAAATAATCCATACTTACCATTAGATGAAGACGGTAATGTTAAGGGCGATAACCCATTAGCTGGTGATGGTGAATGGCAAGATGCAATGGACGGCATGGAACTGGTTGAAGTTGCTGGTAATGAACTCGATCAAGAAAAGATTGCCAAAGGGGACCAAACACCAGTCTTCTTTGGATCTGCTTTAACTAATTTTGGGGTCCAGACTTTCTTGGAGACCTACTTACAGTTTGCACCTGCACCAAGTGACCACAAAACTGAGGATGGTGATGTTGTTAAGCCCCTTGATCCCGAATTTTCTGGTTTTGTTTTTAAGATCCAGGCTAACATGAATCCTCGTCACCGTGATCGAATTGCTTTTGTCCGGATTTGTTCCGGTGAATTTGATCGGGGGATGGATGTTACATTATCACGGACTAAAAAACCAATGCGGTTATCAAATGTGACTGAATTTATGGCCGATACCCGTGAAAATGTTGAGACAGCTGTTGCCGGTGATATTATCGGTTTGTACGACACTGGGAACTTCCAAATCGGTGATTCTATTTACAATGGTAAAAAAGATATTCAATTTGAAAAGTTACCACAATTTACGCCGGAACTATTTGTCCGGGTTTCTGCTAAGAATGTGATGAAACAAAAGTCCTTCCACAAGGGAATCAATCAATTAGTTCAAGAAGGGGCTGTCCAGCTTTACCGGAGTTATTCTACTGGTGATTATATTCTCGGTGCAGTTGGTCAACTTCAATTTGAAGTATTCAAGTTCCGGATGCAAAATGAATATAATTCAGAAGTTGTCATGGAACCAATGGGAACTAAGACTGCCCGGTGGATTGATCCAGACCAATTAGATGAAAAGATGTCGTCATCACGAAACATCTTAGTCAAGGATATCCATGATCAGCCACTATTCTTATTTGAAAATCAATTTGCCGAAAACTGGTTTAAGCAAAAGTATCCAGATGTGAAGTTAACGGCGAAGTTATAATAATTAATAAAGTAGTTATGAAGTTTTTGGCCTTCATAATTGCTTTATTTTCTTGCCTGAAAATTGTGAAGAAAAAATGAAAAACTATTTAAAAATCATTAAACCTGTGATTTAATTAACGTGTTTAGTAAACTATTTTTAGTAGAAAGCCAGGTAATATATATGCAGGAAAAGTGCCATTACAAGCTTTTTAAAGCAGGAAAAAACTGGTGCACAATGATGATTACACTTGTAGCAGTTGCTACTGGAGTTTCATTAGCTAGTACAAATGTTCACGCTGATGTTGCAACACAAACAGCTCCAACTACTACTTTGACATCTTCACCACAAAATGGACAAGTTAATGCTGGGAATAACAATAGTAATTCTGGCGATCAGGTGAAAGATAATTCATCTGAAAAGGCCGATCAACAGACAAATGTTGATTATAAAACGCCAGTAAATGCTGGTTATATCGATACAGTAACTGCTGATACTGCCACCACTAACGCAATCGATATTAGTGGTTGGCATGCTACAAATCAATATCAACCAGGAATGAACCATTACTTAATTGCTTTAAATGGTGATAATAATCAAGAATTATATCGTGGAAAAGTAGAGACAGTTAGTCGTCCAGATGTTCAAAAGGTTTACCCTAAAGCTCCGATTTCTGAAAATGGTGGTTTTAAAGCTTCGATTCCAGTAGATCGTCTAAATAATACTTCTTCGGTCCGCTTCGTTTCACGTTATACTAATGATGCCAACGGTGAAATAAACGGTGGTGCCGATTTTTGGTATCCTGCGATTCAAACTAAGGCTGCCTATTTAGATAACTTCAAAGTTAATGGTAACAATATTGAAGTTTCTGGCTGGCATGCTGATGACCAGTCTGTCAACAAGCCCAACCATTTCTTGATTCTTTTTGATAAAACTAAGAATAGGGAAATCACCCGTCAAGCTGTTAAGACCTTGGCAAGTGCGGATGTAGCACGAAACGGCTTTAATGAAATTGTTAATGCGGATTATTCCCGTTTCAGTGCTAACTTTACCATCACCCCAGCAATGTTAGGCGATGAATTAACGATTGTTAGTCGTTACAGCTCTGATGCCAAGAATGGTGAAGGAAATCGTTCAGATTACTGGTTTAATAATTCTCTTAAATTAGGTAAAGACAAAAATGCTGGTTACCTCGATCAATTTAGAATTGATAATAAGTCTAACAAAGTGGTTGTTAGTGGTTGGCATGCTAATGATCAATCTACTGTATTAACTAACCATTACCTAATCTTGTTTGATAAGACTGCAAATCATGAAGTTGCTCGCCAAGCTGTTAAGACAATAGCAAGTGCAGATGTTGCCCAAAATGGCTTTGCTGATGTTAATAATGCTGATCAAGCACGTTTTGCAGCTTCCTTTGATATCACTCCAGCAATGGTCGGTCATCAACTTGTTCTCGTTAGTCGCTATACTGATGATGCCAAGAATGGTGAAGGGAATCATTCCGACTATTGGTATAATCAAGCAGTAGACGTATATACAAATCAAGCTGGTTACCTTGACCAATTCCACGTTAATGGTGTAAATAAACAAGTAGTAGTAAGAGGTTGGCATGCAGCTGATGCTTCCGCCCTCTTAAAGAACCATTATCTTATTCTATTTGACAAGACTGCAAATCGTGAAGTTGCTCGTGAAAATGTGAAAGTAACTGCTAGTGCTGATGTTGCCCAAAATGGATATGGTAACATTCAAAATGCTGGTCAATCACGCTACAGTACAACGTTCGACATCACTCCAGCAATGGTTGGTCACCAATTTGTTCTTGTCAGTCGTTATACTGATGATGCCAAGAATGGTGAAGGAAACCATATTGATTATTGGTATAACAATAATGTGAACTTAAATAATAATCAGGCATGGTTAGATCACTTTACTCAAAATGGCACAACTATTTCTGCTTCTGGTTGGCACGCTGATGATGCATCGATGATTAACTCTCATCACTTTGTAATCTTATGGGATTTAAGTAAGGGGCGTGAAATCGCTCGAAAAGAAGTAACTAATGTTGCCAGTCCAGATATTAATAACGTTTATGGTAATATCTTAGGCGCAAATAATGCTCGATTTACAGTTGACTTTAATATTGATGGTCAATATGCTCACGATGCTATGCAATTAGTCAGTCGTTATAGTAACGCAGATAATGGTGAAGAAAACTATTCGCAAGTATGGCTTACTAATCAATATTTAAATCTTTACCAAAATCCTTCATGGATGTACCAAATTAACTATAGTCAAATCCAACCAAGTGGCCCCGTTGGTCATAACATCGGCCCTGGTTATGAAGGAATCAAGACGCAACTAGTTAAGGATCGAATTGGGACTGGTTATCAACATAACACTTACACTACTGCTGATGCTTACCGGGTAATGAGTGTTCAACGGGCTCATGGCTTACCAGCAACTGGTTGGGTTGACTATAACACCTGGGTTGCATTAGGCTTGCCTGCTGATCAGTGGACAAGTATTGATAGCTACATAGCCCCACTTGGAGCAGGTGCTGGTGCTTCACGTCAAGATCATATTGAAGCAATGATTCGTCAGGCATATCAATACATGGGTAAACCATGGCTTGCAGGATGTTCTTCATCTCCAGCTTACGGTGTTGATTGTTCTGGGTTAGTAATGCAAGCTCTATATGCTGGTGGAATTAATCCAACTTCATGCAGTTCCATCTATCATGGCTTCCCTGGCAACGAATGGAATTCTCGAAACCTCTTTGCTGATCCGCACTTTATGAATGTTTCATATAATGATCGGCAACGTGGGGATCTTGTCTTCTACTATCAACCAGGAACCCATACTATTTGGCACGTTGCGATTTACCTCGGTAATAACCAAGTAATTGAAAGCTGGCCACCAAGAGTAATGGTTCAACCAATTATTAATGGTCAACGTAATGTAATTGCAGGTATCAGACGGGTATTTGCTTAAGATTTAAAAAGGGTTAAAGTGTTGGGGAACATTTCTAACCCTTTTATTGTTTAATAATAAATTGGGAGATTAAAATGGAAAATAAAAGACATTTTAAGTTATATAAAAGTGGTAAAAAATGGATTGTTGCGACAATAACTACAATTGCGATCTCAACTGGCGTAGTATTTAGTGGGAACGTGCTTGCTGATACTCAACAGCCGCAATCAACTGGCCAAGTTCAAAAGATTAATAACCCAACTAATGATCAAACCTATGATCATCAAGATAATGGTAATTATGGTTATCTTGATCAGGCTAAATTTAATGATAACCAACTTCAAGTCACTGGTTGGCAAGCAACTAACCAGTCCCTTGATGAACAGAATCGATTTGTAATTGCTTACGATAATACAACAAATAAAGAATTAGGACGAAGCAAAGTAATAAATAATGTTGCTCGTCCAGATGTTGCAAAGGTTCACAATGTATATAATGCTGCTAACTCTGGCTACGACTCAAATATTAAGTTAAATACTAAAAATATGCATGATGAAAATGATTCTATCCAAGTTGTTAGCCGTTATAGCAATATGCAAACTGGTGAGGGACAACACACGGACTGGTGGTCACAACCAATTACAATTGATAAAAGCAACTATGGTAATTTAGACCAATTTCAGGTTCAAAATGGTGAGTTATCTGTCGCAGGCTGGCATGCCACTAATGGTTCGATTAATCGTGATCATCACTTCTTAATTTTGTTTGATCAAACTGCCAGCCATGAAATTAGTCGCCAAGAAGTTAAGAAAGTAGCGCGTCCAGATGTTGCCCGCGTTTATCCAAACATAATGAATGCAGATAGTTCTGGCTTTAAAGCAGTCTTTAATGTTGCTAATCTTGATCCTAACCATCAATATCAGATTTTAAGCCGGTATAGTAATGCTACTAATGGAGAAGGATCTTACGTTACTGAATGGTTTGCACCACGAAGAATTGCACCAGTTAACCGAGTAAATGAGGGCTGGCTTGACAGTTTTAATATTAGTGAACCTGGTCAGTTAACCGTTGCAGGCTGGCATGCTAGTGATTTATCTAACGTTGCCAGCAACCGATTTATTATCATTTTTGATCGAACAGCTAATCGGCAAGTGGCATCAATGAAAATTAATGGGACTACTCGCCCAGATGTTGCTAAAGTCTATCCACACGTCTTAAATGCCGAAAATGCAGGCTTTAATGTAACCTTTAATTTGAATTCACTCCAACCAGGTCATCAATATTCAGTCGTTAGTCGATACTCAGCAGATCCAAATGGTAACGGTAATGACGGTCAACATATTGATTTTTGGTCATCACCAGTTACTTTAAACCAAACAGCATCTTACGTTGACCAAGTAAAGATGACTGATCAAGGATTGCATGTTCAGGGATGGATGGCAAGCGATAATAGTTTAGTTCAGCAGAATCCTTACCTTATTGTTTTATTTAATGGAAAAGAAATTACCCGTCAAAAGTTATCCTTAACTGGTCGTCCCGATGTTGGACGAGTATACCTAACAATGTATGGGAGCGCAAAGAGTGGTTTCAGTACGGATATTAAGTTAAGTACAGATCAACTCAATAAACTAGTTAACGGTAATCTTCAAATCTTATTACGTTTTTCAGCAGCTACTGATGGCAACCCATATCTTAACCAGGGAGTAACTGATCAATTTAGTGGTAATTACTCCACAAATATGGGAAATGCTAATGTTAGCTTGGACGGCAATAGTATTAATATTAAGGGATGGCATGAAGCAATCGGTGAAAATAGCCGACCTTATCAATATTTAATTGTTGTTGGCCTTGATGGTCATGAGTTCTATCGAGTCAAATTAGATAATACAAACTCAAACCTAAATAGTTCGAATACGTCATGGCTTAATAACAATAAGTCGGCTTTTGCTGCAACTTTACCTGTTAGCGCAGCAATGAATCATCGGGGAATTAAAGTTATTCATCGTTATACGGATGATGCAAATGGCAATGGTAATTATCTAGATTTCTGGTCTCCACAAATTGACATTAATGATGGCTTCCAGAGTCTTAATGGTGGGGCCGTTTATTATGATCCAGTAAATGGTCAATTAGCAACTGGGTGGCGAACAATTAATGGGAACCGTTATTATTTCTCTGATGGCTATGAATGCCAACCAGATCCAGATGATTTATGGGTATACAATGATCAATTGCATGGTCAAATGTATACCGGAATAAACTGGGTCGATGGTCATTGCTATAACTTTGGAAATGATGGAATTGCCCGTGCGCTTCCACAAAACGATGGATGGAGTTGGCCGTTCCCACAGTCTGGCGAAGGTTGGCATTATCAGGGGCAAAAATTTGGCTATACCAGCAATATTCGCAAGAATGGCTACCATGATGGCTTAGACTTTGGGACCCAGGACCACCCTGGTTCAGCTGTTCATGCCGTTCATGGTGGTCGCGTATTAGATGTTAATACGGTTCGTGATAATAACGGGCAAACAATGTGGTGGTTTACAACGATTTGGGATGGTCGCTTCCTTTATGTCTATCAAGAAGCATTTAGTAACCGGAATAAGATTACTGTAAAACCAAACGATATTGTTTACGCGGGCCAAGTAATTGGCTACCGTGACAAGGATCATCTTCATTTGGGAATCAATACTAGTCCAAATTATGGTGTTGACCTTAAAAATTCATTTGTACCAAGTTGGACTGATCCAAACCAAGCGACTGGACATGGTGAATGGATTGATCCAGCATGGGCAATTAGGAATCGTATTTAAAACATTTTTATCTGGTTGTTTAGATTTAATGACTTCCCTAAAAAACTTCCTCCTCAGCCGAGCAGGAAGTTTTTTCTTTTACCCTCTTGCTAAATCTCTCCTTTACATATATACTTAGTTACATAAGTAATGGAGTGTTAAACAAGAAGGAGGTGCACTTATGAATTTCGACTTTAATGATTCGACGCCGCTTTATCAGCAAATTGCTGACCAGCTTGAAGAGATGATTTTCTCTGGGGGCTTTGATGAAGGTTCGCAGGTACCATCAACGACCCAGCTTTCTCAGCAATTGCATATCAATCCTGCAACAGTTCTTAAGGGGATGAATATTTTAGTTAATAAAGACCTCTTAGAAAAGCGACGTGGACTAGGGATGTTTGTAAAAAAAGGTGCACAACAAAAAATTATGGAACAACGTAAAGAAAGTTTTTATAACGACTATGTAAAGAGTTTGTTAGTTGAAGCGGGTAAGCTCGGGATTACCAAGCAGCATTTATTAGACTTAATCGAACGAGGTGAGAACGATGGATCAATTAATGGTTAAAAACATTATCAAAAAGTATCGACGTCAAACAGTATTGGATAATATTTCATTTACTCTAGAGCCTGCTAAAATTTATGGGCTCCTTGGCCGGAATGGGGCAGGGAAGACGACTCTTCTTAATATTATGAGCAACCGGATTTTTCCAACGAGCGGAGAAGTAAAAATTGGTAATGAAGACGTTAATAACAATGATGACCTCCTCAGCAAGATCTTTTTGATGAGTGAAGTTAATCTTTATCCGCGTCACATGAAGATAAGTCAAACCTTTGACTTGGCTGATGCCGCTTATAATAACTTTGACTATGACCTAGCAAAGCGTCTCCTAAAGGTTTTTGGCTTGAATGACCGGATGAAAATTACTAACTTATCGACGGGGCAACGGACAGCCTCCAAGCTAATCGTCGCTTTAGCAGTCAATGCCGATTACGTTTTATTAGATGAACCGATTTTAGGTTTAGATGCTAATCATCGTGATAGCTTCTATAAAGAATTAGTTAAGACTTATCAAGAACGACCACGAACTTTTGTCTTATCAACCCACTTGATTGAAGAAATTCAACAATTAGTCGAACATGTCCTCATCATGGATCAACACCGCATCATTATTAATGAAGGTACAGATGGTTTATTAGCCAAGGCTTATGCGATTAGTGGTCCAGAAAAAATGGTTGATGAGTATACGGCAGGTTTAAAAGTTCTTAAAACAGAGATGATGGGGAATATTAAGACTGCCTACTTACTTGATCATTTAGATGAACAGCGTGTGATTCCTGATCAAGTTAAGATTGGTCATTATGATTTGCAACATTTATTCATTTACTTAACGAATGGGGGAGAATACTAATGGAAAATCAAAAGAGGAACCTCGTTATTTCAACTATGTTTCAACAAGCGGGTCATGCTACAGGAATTGCCTTAGGGTGGGGGCTAGGAATAGCATTAATAATCTACCTGCTTGGATTAATCATTTCACACAACCTTGAGTCTTTTTTGGTTAGTCTCCATGCCCTCCCAAGCATTGCTTCATCAATCTTAAACGTGCTTTTGATGGCGATTTTCCTTGTAACTCCTTATACTGACTTTAAATGGGCAATTCAAAATGGTATTTCTCGTAAAGCACTATGGCAAGGGCGGATTTTGTCTCTTTTCCTAATGACATTAGTAGTTTGGTTTATCGCACAACTGGTGGACTTGAGGTATGCACCGTTTGACTTTACTTCTACTTGGCATAGTCTTTTATCGTATTTCAGTCTTTCTTTAACGATGATGGCAATTGGTAATGGTTTTGCCTTATTAAATCGTCGGTGGAAATGGATTGTAGGAATTGGGCTTCCGATAGCTTGCCTAGTATTATTGATGATGTTAGCTTATTCACTGGTTGGCTTAATCCCAGCGCTTTCTGCTAGTGGTGTCTTTAAGTCAATCATAATCTCAAACGTTACTGGTTGGGTAATCTTGGTTATTTACTTAATCATCGTTTATGCTTTAGCGCGTTTCTTTAATAATAAAATTCAATTACGGCGGGATTAATAGAAGTGAGTGAGAATTAAACTCCAGCCTTGTGGCGACGCAAAGCTAGTTCCACGTTATCTTACTATTGTTCATAAAAGCAGTTGAGGCTGAGAGAAAACAAAAGTTTTCTCCCAGCCTCTCGCTTTTTTATTCATCATCTTCTGGATATTCAATTTGAATGTAGTTGCTAGTAATATATTTCTTGCGACCTACTTGGTACCAGGTAATCTCATCATTATCGTTTAATTTTCCAATTAGGGTAATTGTTTCCCCATTTGGAATTTCTGCCACTTTATTTCCATAAGGCGCATCATAAACATTGATTGACTTATTATGGAGATAATCAACTTTGGCTTGAACATTCTTCAAGGGAATTACCGTTAAATTATTAATGAGTTTTGACTTTTCTTTCCGTATATCCTGGTTGAATGGATTGTCAACAACGTGCATTTGATCATACTTAATCCATTGATCAGCGCCAATTTCATACCAAAACTGACCATTCTTAGTCGCAACTCGGTGGAAGGATTTAACTGTAATATCAGCAGGAAGCGGGGCACCGACTGGCATTCCACCAGCTGTATCAAATACTTGTGTCGGGGCATCGAGGTGGAGATACATTTCAATTGATTGGACCTCTCCCCAATTCTGTTTTCGATAAAAAAGGTGTACAATTCGTTGCCGCATATCGAATGTTCCCTTAGTTTCACCTTCAGTCTTTACATAGCGGTAATTAGGAAATTGTTTTTGTTCAATTTGGTATTCTTGACCGATAAATCCGCGTAGTAATTGCGGAACGGTAAGGTTTGCTCCTGAATCAATATCATTATAGTAAACCCAGATAGGATTTCCTGTTTTAAATTTGTCAATCATTATTAACACTCCGTAACCTTAATTCTCTATTATTATAGCGCTTTTTAGTAGTTGACACGATAAGGAACGACCATATTTCTCTTGAGAATTGCGAATAGGTGATTTTTTTATTACAATAAGCCTATTCAAATTTATTTAGGAGAAGAAAAATGGCAAAAACACGGCACCAACAAATTAGGCATAATACGACATTAGCAATCTTTATCGCAATTATTCTCTTACAAGATTTTGTCCCATTTTTTGGCAACATTCCGCTGGGGCCGCTTAGTATTACGACCCTTCATGTAACAGTCATTATTGCGGCAATTGTGTTGGGTCCCGTTGATGGCGCAATTATTGGTGGTATTTGGGGGCTCCTGACTTGGGTGCGGGCATTTGTGGCACCAAGTAGTCCGCTTGCTCCCTTAGTTTTTGTTAACCCGCTTGTTTCCGTGGTTCCTCGCATTATGATTGGGATTTTAGCAGGATATACTTTTATTCTTATGTGTTGTTTGGTCAAAGCAAAATATATCGCCGCGGTAAGTGCTGCAATAGTAGGGACTCTTACTAATACTGGCTTGGTATTAGGCTTTATTTATCTATTTTATCGTACTCCAGCAGTTGCGCAAACTTATGGGGTAAATGTTAATCATTTATTAATTGCTTTAGAAACAGTCATGGCGACTAATGGGCTTGCTGAATTGATATTGGCGATTATTATTGTTCCAATGGTTGCTCTTCCGGTATTGGAGGTCCGCCGTCGTTTGGAAGTAAATTGAGCGTAATATAAAAAACGAGGTTGAAAAATTCAGCCTCGTTTTTTATACTTAGTTATTTTTAAGCAATTGTTGGTACTTCTTTAGTTTCTTCGACAACAATGTCACCACTATCATCAAGTTTAGCAACTAATTTATGAGCGTCACTGTGATCAAGAACGTAATCAGCAATCCGGTCTTCGATTTGTTCTTGGATTACTCGGCGAAGAGGACGAGCACCCATCTTTGGATCAAAGCCCATATCAACTAATTTTTCTTCAACATTGTTAGTGACTTCGATATGCAAGTTCTTATCAGCAAGCATGTTATTAACATCATCAATCATTAAGTTAACAATCTTCATCAAGTCGTCCTTGGAAAGGGCATTGAATTGAACGATGTCATCAAACCGGTTTAAGAATTCTGGCTTGAAGTAGTTTGTCAACTTGTCAATGATGGAATGAGTACTACCATTAGACTCAGCACCGAAACCAACACTTGCTTCTGAATCACCAGTTCCGGCATTAGATGTCATGATAATGATTGTATCCTTGAAGCTAACAGTGCGTCCTTGAGAATCAGTTAAACGACCATCATCCAGAATTTGTAAGAACATGTGCATAACATCTGGATGCGCCTTTTCAACTTCATCAAGTAAGATCAAGCTATAAGGGTGCCGCCGTACTTGTTCAGTCAACTGTCCAGCTTCTTCGTAACCAACATAACCAGGAGCAGCCCCGATTAATTTAGAAGTAGAGGTCTTGTCCATGTATTCAGACATATCGAACCGAATCATGGCATCCTTAGAACCAAACAATTGGAGGGCAAGTTGCTTAGCGGTTTCAGTCTTACCAACCCCGGTAGGACCCACAAAGAGGAAACTACCAATTGGGCGACCAGACTTGTTCAATCCGATTCGATTACGACGAATGGCACGGGCAACCTTATCCACTGCTTGGGTTTGACCAATAACGTGTTCATCAAGCTTCTTATCAAGGTCGCGAAGTTGATTTTCTTCTTGTTTTTGCAGGTCACCAACTGGAATATTTGTCCGTTCTTCAACGATGCTCTGCATATCCTTAACAGTAACGGTTGCAGAATCTTCAGTATGGTTTTCTTCAGCTTCCTTCTTTGCCTTTTCAAGCTTAGCAACCTGATCGCGGTAGAAAGCTGCTTTTTCATAGTCTTGGTTATCAGCTGCTTGTTGCTTGTGTGCTTCAGCTGTGTGGATTTCATTTTCGATTGCGTTTGGATCTACATTTTTAAGTGTTAAGTTCTTCTTTGATCCTGCTTCATCGAGTAAGTCGATAGCTTTATCGGGCAAGTAACGATCTTGAATGTAGCGGTCAGAGAGTTTAGCAGCTGCTACAATTGCGTCATCTGTGTATTTAACGTGATGGTAATCTTGATAACGATTTTTGATCCCGTTTAAGATGCGAATTGTTTCTTCAACTGATGGTTCATCAACTTCAACTGGTTGGAACCGCCGTGCAAGAGCTGCATCCTTTTCGATTTTTCGGTATTCATTAAGGGTAGTAGCACCAACTAATTGGAAGTCACCACGGGCGAGAGCTGGTTTAAGAATATTTCCAGCGTCCATCCCGCCTTCAGCATTTCCCGCACCCATGATTTCGTGGATTTCATCAATAAAGAGAATAATGTTCTTATTCTTGCGAACTTCTTCCATCAATTGTTGCATCCGCTTTTCAAATTGCCCCCGAATTCCAGTACCTTGAACTAAAGAAACAACATCGAGTCGGATAATTTCCTTGTTAGCAAGCTTTTCGGGAACTTGGCCGCTAACGATTGCTTGAGCTAAGCCTTCAACAACGGCAGTCTTACCAACCCCCGCTTCACCAATTAGGACCGGGTTATTCTTAGTCCGGCGGTTTAAAATTTCAATCACTCGTTTAATTTCATTGTCGCGCCCGATGACTGGGTCAATTTTACCTTGGCGGGCAAGATCAGTAAGGTTGATCCCATATTGACCAAGGATTCCCTTTCCATTCCGGCCGCCACCTTGCCGTTGGGATTGGCTGTTCATGTTTTGACCATTAGCACCGGCCGCTTGACTTTGCATATTGTTCATTGCGTTCATGAAGTCTTCGAGGCTTCCAAAACCGAAATTATTCATTCCGTTACCTCCATTCATCATATCTGTTTGTAGATTTTGTAATTTTTGATAACAATTTTGGCAGAGGTCTATTTGAATCCGTTGTCCATTAAAATTCATTTGAAGATGAATCGTAGCTGGATTTTGATGACAGTATTGACATTGCATCTGAATTTAATACCTCCTAAAATAGTTTTATCAAGAAAGCGTTTGACCTTTCTTGACCATTGATTAATATTATACTTACTTTTTATCGCAAAGCAAGCCATAAAACTTAAATATTTTCTTTAAGTAAAGAGTAACCTTTTCCAACATAACTAATTACTTAGAAATGCCGAAAACAGCTCACTTTGATTTTAGCACTCTTTAGCTATGAATGCTAAAATAGAAGGATGATCGGGATTTCGTGTATAATGAGAAGATAGAATTTTATGTTGAGGTGATTGAATGGCAGAAGAAAATTTTGAACAATTATTGGATGATTTGCGAAATAAAAAGATTGATCGTTTTGTAATTACTCCCGAGAATTTTCAGAAATTTCAACCGATTTTTCACTCGTATGCATACCGTTCGCAAATTGAAGGCGAAGCGCAGCGAGGCGGTAAAATTATTTATCAATTAAGAGAGCGATAAATCGCAAGATGTAGCCTTGTATTTAACGCTTACAATTGCTAAAATGTAATTATCGAGGTGTATCAGTGGTAAAGCTACTGATAATAAATTAATTATATCTGCTCGAAGGAGACTGATTAATATGGAAAAACGTGAATTTACAATTACTTCAGAAACTGGTATTCATGCTCGTCCAGCTACTATTTTGGTACAAGCTGCTTCAAAGTTTTCATCTGATATTACTCTTTCATACGAAGGTAAGAGTGTAAACTTGAAGTCAATCATGGGTGTAATGTCCCTTGGTGTTGGTCAAAACGCTAAGGTTACTATTACTGCCAATGGTGACGATGAAAAAGAAGCTTTGGACACCGTTGCTGAAACTATGAAGAAAGAAGGATTGACTGACTAATGTCTATACTACTAACCGGACTTGCTGCTAGTAGTGGTATTACGATTGCTCCGGCACACCTGTTAGTAGAGTCAGATCTATCTATAAAAAAACAGCATACAGCTGATGAGAATCATGAGGTCGCCCGGCTTCATGATTCTTTTGCGTTAAGCAAGGCTGAACTTCAGCATTTGTCTCAGCGTGCCCATGAGTTGCTAGGTCAACGGGCAGTGACGATTATTGATACCCAAATTGCGATTTTAGATGATCCGACTTTACAAAAGAAGATTATTGACCGTATTAATAGCCATCATGATACTGCAGAGTGGGCTGTTAAACGTGTTGAAGATTATTATTTAAGTATTTTTGAACGCAAGAATGATAATGAATATTTATATGCGCGGGCAACCGCCTTGCGTGATGTGACCAAACGAGTCTTGAGTCACCTATTGAATGTTTCTTTACCAGACCCAGGAATTTTAGACCACCGCGCGATCTTTGTTGCTAATAATATTACACCTACTGATACTGCCCAGTTTGATAAGCGATATGTTGCAGGGATTGTTACAACTAATGGTGGACGCACTTCTCACTTTACAATTATGAGTAAGACGCTTTCGTTACCAGCTGTCGTTGGCGTCAAGAATGCTACTACGATTATTCATGATGGCGACTTGCTGATTGTTGATGGGATTCATGGCAAAGTGATTGTTAATCCAACGAATGAAGAGGTTGAGCATTATCGTTTGTTAGCTGGTAAATTTATCCAGGAGCAGCAAAAGTGGGGTGCGTTAAAAGATAAGCAAACTGTGAGTGCTGATGGACGTCGATTTGAAGTGGGGGCTAATGTCGGAACATTTGCTGACGTTATTGATGCTCAAGAGGATGGCGCCGAGGGGATTGGCCTTTTAAGAACAGAATTTCTCTATATGAGCAAGGATGAATTGCCAACTGAAGAGCAGCAATTTAATGCTTATAAAAGATTTGTTTCGGTAATGAACGGACAACGGGTAGTCGCGCGAACGCTTGATATTGGCGGCGATAAAAAGCTGGGGATGGTTGCTCTTCCTCATGAGGACAATCCTTACTTAGGTTTTCGTGCTATTCGGATTGGGTTGGCACGCCCGGAAATATTACGTCCCCAGTTGCGCGCCCTTCTTCGTGCATCTGTTTATGGGCGGTTAGCCATTATGTTTCCGATGATTGCAACAATTGAAGAGTTTCAAGCGGCGCGCGCAATTCTTGACGATGAAAAAGAAAAGCTTGAGCAAGCAGGTATTCAAGTTGCTAAAAACATTGAAGTCGGCATGATGTTAGAGATTCCGGCAGTTGCGGTTATGGCTGAACATTTTGCAAAGTATGTTGATTTTTTTAGCATTGGCAGTAATGATCTTGTTCAGTATCTATTCGCTGTTGATCGCGGAAATCAGCAAGTAGCATACCTATATCAAGAACTTCATCCGGCGGTTTTACGGATGGTGCGGCAAGTGATTGAAGCTGCGCATGCTGAAGGTAAGTGGGTCGGAATGTGTGGAGAGATGGCTAATAATCCTTATGCGGTTCCTCTATTAATGGCAATGGGGCTTGATGAATTTTCAATGAGCAGTAGTCAGATTTTACGTGTTCGTTCTTTAATTAACCAGTTGAACACGCGCAAATTACAACCATTAGTTCACCGAGCGATTCATGCTGAAACTGCCGCAGCGGTCCAAAAATTAGTGGAAAAGTATGTTCCGCAGGTAAAACTTTAATAAATGAATATAACTTTCTTGATTATTTACTACGTCAAGAGGGTTATTTTTTATTCTCACTATTAAAAGATTTTGTAAAGAAATCTTAATCAGGCTTCCCGAGTCTTGTTACTATTAGGAGGAAGATTTAGAATATTCTTAAATCTGTTTTGCGGTTCAGTGAATGCTTTAGTATAATAGCAGTTATGACTAATTATTATCTAGAAAACTTATGATGAAAAAGGAGCAGTTAGGTTGAATATTGGTATTTTTACAGATACATATTTCCCTCAGGTGAGTGGCGTGGCGACTTCGATTAAGACGCTTCGTGATGAATTGATTGCTCAGGGACATCATGTATATATTTTTACGACAACTGATCCTAAGGCTAAACATGATGATGTTGAAAATGGGATATACCGCTTTGCAAGCATTCCTTTTGTTTCGTTTTCTGATCGTCGAATTGCGGTGCGTGGCGTATTTCGAGCCATTAAGCTTGCTAAAAAGTTCCAATTAGATATAGTTCATAATCAAACTGAATTTGCGCTTGGAGTTATGGGAAAGACAGTTGCCAAGCATTTGCATATTCCCTGTCTCCATACTTACCATACGATGTATCAGGATTATCTCCACTATATTGCGAATGGGCATATTCTTAAGCCGAATGATGTTGCTCGGCTTGCGCATCTTTATTTAAAAAATATTTCTGGAATTATTGCTCCAAGCGACCGTGTTTTGGATACTTTAACCAGTTATCATGTTGAATCGCCAATTCGTGTTATTCCGACTGGGATTAATTTACGGGTATATAGTAAACGAGATTCAGCAGAAGAAATTGCTAATTTAAGGGCAACGTTAGGCTATCGTGAAGAGACACCAGTTTTGCTTTCTCTTAGTCGCTTAGCGTATGAAAAGAATATCCACTCATTGATAGAAGCAATGCCAGATATTCTTGCAAAAAAGCCTAATGCACAATTGCTTATCGTTGGGGATGGGCCTGCAAAACATACTCTGGAGCGTCAGGTTCGTGAAATGCAGCTTAATGACAATATTAGTTTTGCTGGTGAGATATCAAATGATGAAGTTTACCATTATTACCAAATGGCAGATGTTTTTGTTTCCGCCTCCGATTCTGAATCACAAGGATTGACTTATGATGAAGCCCTTGCCTCAGATTTGCCAATTGTGGTTATGCGTAGTGAATATACTGACCAATTGATTGACGATTCAGCGATTGGCATTAGTTTTCAAAAGCGGGCTGACTTGGTTAATGGTGTCCTGTTTTACCTTAACCAACCAAAAAACTCAGAATCAAGGGAGAGACGGCAACAGAAGCTACATGAAATTTCAGCAGAAGTCTTTGTTGAAAAGGTTGTTAAGTTCTACCAAGATTGTCAAAACGATATGGCCGTCCATGATGAACTTAATCAAGCTGAAAAATCGCATCGTCTTTTTCACCGCCCAAGGAGCTAATGATGATTAAAATAACAATGTTTTCATCTGCAGATAAGGTTGCGGGACAAGGAGTAGGAAGCGCCTATCTTGAATTAATTAACTTGTTGCGCAACCAGTGCAGTGACAAATTTGAAATTGAAATCAACCGTTATGGGAAGAGTCAGATCAGTCATTATCACACAATCGACCCTCTTTTTTACCTGTCAACTTTTTCAAAAAAGCGGGGCCGAAAGATTGGCTATGTGCATTTTCTTCCTGAGACGTTAGAAGGAAGCCTGACAATCCCGCAACCGTTTCGCGGGCTTTTTTATCATTATATTATTGCCTTTTATAAACGAATGGATCAGTTAGTAGTTGTGAATCCATCTTTTATCAAGCAGTTAGTAGCATATGGGATTCCTGAAAAAAAGATTACCTATATCCCTAACTTTGTTGATAACGATCGTTTCCATCCATATTCAGCTGTTAACCGGAGTGCTCTTCGAAAAAAATATGGGATTGCTGCCGATAAGTTTGTGGTATTAGGAAGCGGCCAGGTTCAAGAACGAAAAGGGGTCCCCGACTTTATTCGCCTTGCTCGACAAAATCCAGACGTTGAGTTTTTTTGGGCTGGCGGATTTTCTTTTGGTCGTTTAACAGATGGCTATAGTGAATTAAAAAAGGTAGTAGATAATCCACCAGCTAATTTACATTTTACAGGAATTGTTTCGCGGGATAAGATTGCTGAGCTGAATAATCTTGCCGACCTATTTCTTTTACCTTCATATAATGAACTATTTCCAATGTCTGTCTTGGAGGCCTTTAGTTGTGGGATACCAGTAATGTTGCGCGATCTTGACCTTTATCATTCTATTATTGAAGGGGATTACGAGCCAGCTAAAGATGTCAATGAGATGCAAATGAAGTTGACATTATTACGCAATGATCCTGCACGACTGGCACATTGGCAAACTCAAGCCCAGCGAGCTGCTAAGGAGTACTCAAAAGAACATTTAGCAGCTGTTTGGACTAAGTTTTATCAGGAGCAAGCGCGAAAGGGGGAGGCTTAGTGAGCAGGCGCAATTGGTTAGTGTTAAGCATAATGCTAATTATTGGAATTGGAATTCTCGGCTACTCATTACGTAACTCAAACATCCACCTATTGTTACAAGATGTTTCTGCCATTAATTGGGGATGGATGCTCGTTGCACTTGGCTGTATTTGTTTATATTTAGGCTTAGAAGCGGTTGTCGTAAAGATTTTTATGAATGATCGTCACGATGGTTTTACCTGGAAGGATGCATTACGATTACCATTAATTGAACAACTATTTAATGGAATTACTCCATTCTCAACAGGGGGACAACCAGCGCAATTAGTGGCAATGATTCAATCAGGTGTTGATGGGGGATTAGCAAGTTCAGTTCTATTAATGAAGTTTGTTGTATTTCAGGCAATGATTGTTGTTAACTTCTTAATTAGTTTGTTAATTGGCTTTCATTTTATTGCGGAGAAACTCCATGCTCTTTCCTTACTGGTGATATTTGGCTTTTTAATTCACTTAGCAGTAATTGTCGGCTTGCTAATGGTGATGTACTGGTATAGTTTTACTAAAAAACTAATGAATCTCGTTATCAAACCAGCTGCCATTTTTATGAAGGCCGATCGATATGAGCACATGAAAGTTGTCTTAAATGAAAAAGTGGATACTTTTTATCAAGAGAGTCTCCGAATGAAGCAAGATTATAAGAAGTTGCTTAAGGTTTGCTTAGTAACTATTTTTCAATTATTCTTTTACTATGCAATCCCATATTTTATTATGCTTGCGCTTGGAATTGACCATGTTAATTTTGTGATGGTGCTCAGCTTGCACGTTTTAATTTTTATGATTATTTCGCTTTTCCCAATTCCAGGAGGGGCAGGGGGAGCTGAATATAGTTTTTCCGTTCTCTTTGCAAGTTTTATTCACTCAAATACAAAATTGGTTTTAGCAATGATCTTATGGCGACTCCTTACATATTACTTCGGAATGTTCGCCGGAATTGTAGCTGTATTTGTAAAACCTGATAAAGTAAAAAGATAGAAAAAGGATTGTGTGAAGACACGATCCTTTATTTGTATGAAGGAGGACTATTACTGTGAAAGAATCAGAATTATTAGTGATTATCAGACGTTTGATTGCAATGCAAAACGATGATTCAAGAGATCGACAGAAACGGACATTTGAAAAATTTGGTATTCCATTATGTGACGTAACTTATATCCATAGTAGGGAAGAATTTATCTTTGTTCGCTATCGTCCTTATGAGCGTTTTCGCTTTGATGATATTGACCTAGTTGCTATTGAAGTTTTTAACTGTTTATATGATCTTGAAAATACTTTTTAATTTTTTAGAAAAAACAGTTGACGGGGAATGAAAACCCATGTATAGTAATTATCGTTGTCAAAACAGTTAAGTGCTGTTGAGATTGTTTGACAAAAAAGTTAAAAATAATTGTTGACATCTGATTGATGACATGATATATTAATAAAGTTGCTGATTGAGTTATCAATCAAAAGAAATTCAAAAATAATTAAAATTTCTTCTTGACAAGCTGATCTGATACATGTTATAATAAATATGGTGATTGGCTGCTTGATTAGTCAACGGGTAGACCTTTGAAAACTGAACAAAGTTTCGACGAATCAAATGTGTAGGGTCTTCAATCACGATGTGATTTGAAGCAAAACATTTGCGAAGTC
>NZ_JAJGTZ010000031.1 GCF_020784725.1 Limosilactobacillus reuteri | reverse complement strand
GTGCATCAACGTCGTTGAGCCAAAGTGAAAGTGCCTCAACTTCACTTAGTCAAAGTGAAAGTGCCTCAACCTCGTTGAGTCAAAGTGAGAGTGCATCAACGTCGTTGAGCCAAAGTGAAAGTGCCTCGACCTCGCTTAGTCAAAGTGAAAGCGCATCAACCTCACTTAGCCAAAGCGAGAGTGCCTCAACGTCGTTGAGCCAAAGTGAGAGTGCATCAACGTCGTTGAGCCAAAGTGAAAGTGCCTCAACGTCACTGAGTCAGAGCGAAAGTGCGTCAACCTCGTTGAGTCAAAGTGAGAGTGCATCAACGTCGTTGAGCCAAAGTGAAAGTGCCTCGACCTCGCTTAGTCAAAGTGAAAGCGCATCAACCTCATTGAGTCAGAGTGAGAGTGCCTCGACCTCATTGAGTCAAAGTGAAAGTGCATCAACTTCACTCAGCCAAAGTGAGAGTGCTTCGACATCCTTAAGTCAGAGCGAAAGTGCGTCAACCTCGTTGAGCCAAAGTGAAAGTGCCTCAACGTCACTCAGTCAAAGTGAGAGTGCCTCGACCTCATTGAGTCAAAGTGAAAGTGCCTCAACTTCACTTAGTCAAAGTGAGAGTGCCTCGACATCCTTAAGTCAAAGCGAAAGTGCCTCGACATCCTTAAGTCAGAGCGAAAGTACGTCAACCTCGTTGAGTCAGAGTGAGAGTGCCTCGACCTCACTTAGTCAAAGTGAAAGTGCCTCAACTTCACTCAGCCAGAGTGAAAGTGCCTCAACCTCACTGAGTCAAAGCGAAAGTGCCTCGACCTCATTGAGTCAAAGTGAAAGTGCCTCGACATCCTTAAGTCAGAGCGAAAGTGCCTCGACATCGTTGAGTCAAAGTGAAAGTGCCTCAACTTCACTCAGCCAGAGTGAAAGTGCCTCAACGTCACTTAGTCAAAGCGAAAGTGCCTCGACATCCTTAAGTCAGAGCGAAAGTGCCTCGACCTCATTGAGTCAAAGTGAAAGTGCCTCGACCTCGCTTAGTCAAAGTGAAAGCGCATCAACCTCACTTAGCCAAAGCGAGAGTGCATCAACGTCGTTGAGCCAAAGTGAAAGTGCCTCAACGTCACTTAGTCAAAGCGAAAGTGCCTCAACCTCGTTGAGTCAAAGTGAGAGTGCATCAACGTCGTTGAGCCAAAGTGAAAGTGCCTCGACCTCATTGAGTCAAAGTGAAAGTGCATCAACCTCGTTGAGCCAAAGTGAAAGTGCATCAACGTCACTTAGTCAAAGTGAGAGTGCCTCGACATCCTTAAGTCAGAGCGAAAGTACGTCAACCTCGTTGAGTCAGAGTGAGAGTGCCTCGACCTCACTTAGTCAAAGTGAAAGTGCCTCAACGTCACTCAGCCAGAGTGAAAGTGCCTCAACCTCACTTAGTCAAAGCGAAAGTGCCTCAACCTCGTTGAGTCAAAGTGAGAGTGCGTCAACCTCGTTGAGCCAAAGCGAAAGTGCCTCAACCTCACTTAGTCAAAGCGAAAGTGCCTCAACTTCACTCAGCCAGAGCGAAAGTACTTCGACATCGTTGAGTCAAAGTGAAAGTGCCTCAACTTCACTTAGCCAGAGTGAAAGTGCGTCAACGTCACTCAGCCAGAGCGAAAGTACTTCGACATCGTTGAGTCAAAGTGAAAGTGCATCAACGTCGTTGAGCCAAAGTGAGAGTGCATCGACATCACTTAGTCAAAGTGAAAGTGCGTCAACGTCACTTAGCCAGAGCGAAAGTGCTTCGACATCGTTGAGTCAAAGTGAAAGTGCATCAACGTCGTTGAGCCAAAGTGAGAGTGCATCGACATCACTTAGTCAAAGCGAAAGTGCGTCAACCTCATTGAGTCAGAGCGAAAGTGCTTCGACATCACTTAGCCAAAGTGAGAGTGCATCAACGTCGTTGAGCCAAAGTGAAAGTGCCTCAACTTCACTTAGTCAAAGTGAAAGTGCCTCA
>NZ_JAJGTZ010000030.1 GCF_020784725.1 Limosilactobacillus reuteri | reverse complement strand
GGTCATATGATGCCAGATCATGTGCACTTGTTAGTAAGTATTCCGCCGAAGCTAAGTGTATCGCAGTTTATGGGATACTTAAAAGGGAAAAGTGCATTAATGATGTTTGATCGACATGCAAACTTAAAATACAAATATGGGAACCGACATTTTTGGGCTGAAGGCTACTACGTAAGTACAGTTGGATTGAATGAATCCACGATAAAGAAGTATATCCGAGATCAAGAGAAACATGATATAGCAATGGATAAGCTAACAAGTGTGGAATATTCGGACCCTTTTAAGGGTAAGTGAAGTAGTACAAACACCGCTTAAAGCGGTGGCAAAGTAGTCAGAGCATTTTGGCTTGAGCAAAGCGAAAGCCAGCGCCTTGAGACGCCGGCTTTTATTATCGGCTTATAGCCGATGTGCAAACCACCCGTTTGACGGGTGGTTATGATTTCAATCTTCGCTAAAACTTGATGCATTGCTTCAGCAGACTGTTGCATCTTTTTAACTTCATCTGACGTTAACGGATATTCAACGACCTGACTGATTCCTTGACTATTAATGATTGCAGGAGTTCCTAAGTACAGATCATTAATTCCGTACTGTCCATCAAGTGGAGCCGAAATGGGCAGGACAAGGTTCCGGTTTTCGATGATTGCCCGTGTAATATATGATAGGCATTTAGCGATTCCGTAGAAAGTAGCTCCTTTATTGGCAATTATTTGACTGCCAGCTTCGTGAACTGCTTTTTCAATTTCGCTTTTATCAGTATTTGAAAGGGCAGTAATTGTGTTGAGGGCTTTTCCGCCAACTGTAATTTCATTAAAAGCCGCAAAAGAAGTATCACCATGTTCACCAAGCATTAGGGCATCAATGACATTGACTGATAGGTGTAATTTCTTACTCAAGAGGACCCGTAGCCGCATTGAATCAAGAGAAGTTCCGGTTCCAATAACGCGTTCTTTAGGAAAACCGCTGATTCGTTGCGCAATTGTTGTAAGGATATCAACGGGATTGCTTGAGATGACGAAAACGCCAGTGAACCCACTTTTGACAATTGGTTCAATAATTGACTTAAGAATCGTAGTGTTTTTATTAACTAGGTCTAAACGTGTTTCACCAGATTTACGGGGAATCCCAGCTGTAATAACAACCACGTCAGCATCAGCGGTATCTTCATAAGTTCCCGCATAAATCTTTACTGGGTTTGTCAGGGGTGTAATATCAGCAAGATCAGCCGCATCCCCAACTGCTTTTGACCTTGTTCGATCTACCAGTACCAATTCATCAACTTCATTTGTTGACTGCAATAATGAAAAGGCAAATGATGAACCGACAGCACCGTCACCTATTAATACAACTTTATGCCTATACGTATCAAGCATCAAAAATTCCTCCTAATGCAGCTCCTTTTGCGCATCCCAATGATTGATTGGACCAAATTTATGACCAACCGTTAATGGATTTGCGATTGCTGCGTAAACGGCATCTTTAGCCTTTGTTACTGCTATTTTAACATTATTTCCCTTCGCAAGCTCGGCAGCAATGATTGCGGAGAAGCTATCGCCGGTTCCATTCAACCGATCAGTCTTAACAAAAGGTTTTTTGAGCCAGAAGCTATCGCCGTCTTCAAGAAGAACAAAGTCATCAACAGTTGTTTGGCTATCATCATTATGTGCGCCCTTAATCACCACGTTTTTTGCCCCTAAGGCTTGAAGATGATGAGCTGCTTTAACCCGTTCTTCATCTGTGGTCATTTCAATCCCTGTTAATTTTTGTGCTTCATAGAAATTGGGGGTAATGACAGTTGCAAGGGGAATAATTCGTTCACGAAACAGTTCATAGGCAGATTGTTCAAGCAACATTGCACCGTGCTTAGTAATAATCACAGGGTCAACAACTAACGGGCCAAAATGTTCAGGCGAATAGTTATCAGCAACGACATTAATTACATCGTCATTAGCAAGCATTCCAGTTTTGGCGGCTTTGATGTCAAAATCTTCACTTAATACCTTAAACTGTTCGGCAATAAATTCTTGAGGCATTACTTGAGAAGAGGTGATCCCGTAAGAATTGCCGGAAACAGCGGCGGTTAAAATACCGTGACCGTATACTCCATCTGCAAAAAAGGCATGAAGGTCAGCGGGCATTCCAGCACTCCCGTCTGAATCATGACCTGCAATTGTGACAGCTTGAATTGTAGGGTTTGTCATAAATAACTCATCAACCTTTCATTATTATTTAATGATAATAATTGTAACATATAATAAGTAAGAGAAAAGCAATAACCCACTCCTCATAGATTGGTTCTTGTTTTTAAATCGAAATTTGTTATAATGATTGAGTATGAAAATAGGATTTGAGGAGTAGTAGCATTTTAAAATCTACAGCGACCCTTTGTTGATGAGAGTTAGGGGCTTTTTAATTTGTGAAGGCGTGCCTCAGATATTTCAATTAAATCAATGAATGAGTGGAATTCTAATTCAATTAGAGTGGTACCGCGGGTAAATCTCGTCTCTAGTAAGCATAATGCTTATTAGGGGCGTTTTTTATAAGTATAAGGAGGAATATATATGAGCGATAAGCAACAAGTTGCAGCTGCATTGGCACAAGCATTGCCAGAGATGGATGTTAAGGAAATTGAAGCTAAGATTGAACGGCCAAAAGATTCTAGTAATGGGGATTATGCCTTCCCAACATTCTTTTTAGCTAAGACCTTACATAAAGCACCGCAAATGATTGCAAGTGAATTAGTTGAAAAGGTTGACCAAGACGGTTTTGAAAAGGTAGTAGTTGCTGGTCCATATATCAACTTCTTCCTCGATAAAGCCCAAGTTGGTGCTAAGATTTTGCAAACTATCTTAGCAGATCCTGAACATTATGGGGAGGTTGACCTTGGTCACGAAGCTAATGTTACGATTGATTATTCCTCACCAAACATTGCTAAGCCTATGGGAATGGGTCACCTTCGTTCAACTATGATTGGTGAAGCTGTTGCCCGGATTCTTGAAAAAGTTAACTACAACTTAATTCGGATTGATTACCTTGGGGATTGGGGTACTCAATTTGGTAAGTTAATGGCTGCTTATGAGATGTGGGGAGACGAAGCAGAAGTTAAGAAAGATCCAATTAATACTTTGCTTAAGTACTATGTGCGGATCAATAATGAAGCTGACGAACATCCAGAATACACTGAAGCAGGTCGTAACTGGTTTGCTAAGCTTGAACATGGTGACGAAGAAGCATGGCGGCTTTGGCACTGGTTCCGTGAAGTTTCTCTTGAACGGTTCCAACGTGTTTACAAGATGCTAGATGTTAACTTCGACTCATTTAATGGGGAAGCTTTCTCTGCTCAAAAGATGGAAGAACCTATCCAATTGTTACGGGACAAGAACTTATTGAAGCCTAGTCGTGGTGCAGAAATTGTTGATCTTGATGAATATAACTTACCACCATTACTAATCATCAAGAGTAATGGAACGACAACGTACATCACTCGTGACTTGGCAACTGCACTTTTCCGGAAGCGGATGTATGGTCATGCTAAGTCCCTTTACGTTGTTGGTGCTGAACAAGAAACTTACTTTAAGCAATTACGTGCGGCCTTAAAGGAAATGGACTTCAACTGGTGGGATCAAATTGAACACATCTCCTTTGGTTTAATGAACTTAAACGGTAAGAAGATGTCTACGCGGAAGGGTAATGTTGTTTCCCTTGAAGACGTACTGAATGATTCGATTGATTTAGCGCGGAAGCAAATTGCCGAAAAGAACCCTGACCTTGAAAATGCTGATGAAGTTGCTAAAGAAGTCGGTGTTGGTGCCGTTATTTTCCATGATTTAAAGAACTACCGTCGGAATGCCGTTAACTTCAAGCTTGAAGATGTTGTTAAGTTTGAAGGGGAAACTGGCCCTTATGTTCAATATGCTCGTGCTCGTGCTGAGAGTATCTTACGTAAGGGTGGCATCCGGGACTTTAGCAATGTTGACTTGACAAGGGCCGGTGCTGAAGCTTGGGAATTAATCAGCTTCCTTGGCCAATACAGCGAAGCAATCAAGCGGGCCGCCTTAAACTACGATCCATCAGTAATTGCTAAGTATGCCCTTGAATTGGCTAAGAAATTTAACCAATACTACGCTCACACTCGGATCCTTGATAAGGATGAAGCTCAACCAGCACGGTTAGCTCTTACTCAAGCAGTTAGTGATGTGCTCAAATCTGCCCTTGACTTACTTGATATCAAGGCACCAGATGAGATGTAAATAAAAAGCGAGTGGAGAACAGCCTTGTGGTGACGCGAAGCTAGTTCCATTTTATCTTGTATTATTTGTGAAAATAGAAGAGGGAGAGGCTGAGAAAAAACTTCGTTTTTTCAACAGCCTCTTTATTTATACGAAATTTATTTAAGATATCGTGGAAATTAACCACAAGGCTCGAGGCTAAGTCCGAACGATAATCAGCCCGTGCCGTGCTAATCACCGTTCTATCCTTAGCCCACCGCCTTGTCGAGACGGTTAATTCCCACTCACTACCTCTTCATTTTTAATTTCTGGTAAAGCTGGCGGAGAAAATAGCTTACCATTTACCAAAATGTGATAAAATAATTGTCAGCTTTTTGAAATGAAAATGGAGATTTGTTAATGAATCGTGAACCACAATCTAATTCAGATTTGAAAGAGCGAATCATGAAGTGGTTAAAAAAGACTTGGGCGTCATTCCGAGTTTGGTTTAAACACTATTGGCAGCTCTTTGTTGCGATGCTGAAAAAGTTCTGGCATCGTTATCAATTAACGCGATGGATCATTGTTATTTTTCTAGGAATTTTCTTAATTACCAGTATCCATTTGACGTTTGTTGCTAAAACTGCAGATGTTAAAAATCTTAAGAATCGGTTGCAACGGCCAACAATGATTTATGATCGTAGCAATCAATCGGCCGGGAGTCTATATGCTCAAAAAGGAACTTATGTGGAATTGAAAGATATTTCTTCAAATGTTCCTAATGCGGTCCTCTCGACTGAAGACCGGAACTTCTATCATGAACACGGCTTTTCAGTTAAAGGGTTAGGTCGGGCTGGCTTCTTACTAGTGAAAAATAAACTTCTTCACCGTGATTATATCTCTGGTGGCGGTAGTACTTTAACACAACAACTGGTTAAGAATGCCTTTTTGACGCAACAACAGACCTTCTCCCGAAAGGCCCGGGAAATTTTTATTGCGGTTGAGGTAGAAAACCAATACAGCAAAAATGAGATTTTAACAATGTATCTCAATAATGCCTACTTTGGTCATGGGGTATGGGGAGTTCAAGATGCGGCAAAGCGTTACTTCAATGAAAATGCCAGTCAGTTAACGGTACCCCAAGCAGCTACCCTGGCTGGAATGCTGACCTCACCAGGGATATACGACCCAGTCGAACATCCAACAGCGACGAAGCAACGACGGAATATGGTTCTTCAGCTGATGGTTGAAAATCATAAGTTGAGTCAAAGTGCAGCAGATCAGTATAAGCAGACACCGTTGAATATCACCAACGGCTACGTGCCCAATGATAGTTATAAGTACCCGTACTTCTTTGATGCAGTTATTGCCGAAGCAGAAAGCCGTTATCATATTTCGGAAAAAGATATTATGAATAATGGTTATCGGATTTATACTACTCTTGATCAAGATCAACAGCGGTCAATGCAGCAAACTTATGATGATGACGATAACTTCCCGCAGAACTCAGCCGATGGCACAATGGTTCAATCAGCCTCGATTGCGATGAATCCGAAAAATGGGGGAATTACCGCGGTCGTTGGTGGACGTGGGAAACATGTCTTCCGGGGATTTAACCGCTCTACTCAGATGCGTCGTCAGCCCGGGTCGACAATTAAGCCAATTGTAGTATACACGCCGGCCCTAGAGCATGGGTATTTCTATGACTCAACGCTTCAAGATAAGAAACAATCGTATGGAACTAATAATTACACACCAAAGAATTACGATGATACTTATAGCGGGACGGTGCCGATGTATAAGGCTCTTTATGAGAGTCTTAATGCTCCGGCAGTCTGGTTATTAAATAAAATTGGTGTCAATCGTGGTTATGACATGGCAAAGAAGTTTGGCTTGCCAGTTGAAAAGGGTGATAAGAACCTTGCGTTAGCCCTCGGTGGAATGACCCGTGGAGTATCACCGCAACAAATGGCTCGTGCTTATGCAGTCTTTGCCAATGATGGGTTAATGCCATCCCCGCACTACATTACCAAGATTGAAGATGCCTCTGGAAAGGTGATTGCCAAAAATGATGGTAGCAAGAATAAGCGGATCATTTCTGGTAAGACAGCCAAAGAAATGACTAGTATGCTGATCGGCGTATTTGATCATGGAACTGGTGAAACGGCTAAACCAAGTGGATATACGCTTGCTGGTAAAACTGGGACCACAAACTCAGGAGTAAAAGGCGATGATTCCAATGATCGTGATAAGTGGATCGTGGGTTATACGCCAGATGTAGTGGTTGCAACGTGGGAAGGTTATGATGATACAAATCAAAACCATACCTTAAACGATATTTCTGAACGGAGCATTAACTACCTTTATAAGAATGAAATGAGTGCGATTTTGCCAAATACTGCTGGAACCAAATTCACGGTTAAAGATGCTCAAACACGGGCAAATGAAAAGACAAAGGGTTCCTCTAAAGGTTGGGGATCATTCCTCAAAGATGGGGGTGACTTTGTAAATAACTTTAACCAATCAGTAAATAACTTTGGTAATAAGGCGAGTCAATGGTGGAGTAATGTTCGATCGCTTTTCTAGGATAATATGATACAATTAATCTAAGAACGAGATAAAGGAGACTTTTACATGGTTGTAAATATTTATGATACTGCAAATGAACTTAGTCGCCAATTGCGCGAAACTCAAGAATATCAAGGATTACAAAAGGCTTTTGAAGCATTAAAGGCTGACAGTGATACTTTTGACACCTTCAAGAAGTTCCAACAAGCACAAGCGGATGCTCAACATAAACAAATGACTGGTCAACAACCAACTGATGATGAAATTAAAAACATCCAAAACCTTGCCAAGGAAGTAAGCGGCAAGAAGGTTGTTCAAGACTTGATGAACCAAGAACGGCAAATTGATAGTATGCTTCAACAATTGAATAAGACAATTACAAGTCCAATTCAAGAGCTTTACAGTGAAGTAATGCCAAAGATGCCAGGACAAGAATAATTAATTTATTACGATCCAAGTAAGGGGCTGGGAGAAAGCAAAATTTTTCTCAGCTCCTTTATTATTAAGAGGAAAATTATGAGATTTATTCATACAGCCGATTTACACCTTGATAGTCCCTTTTTAGGATTGACGTCGATGCCCAAGTCATTACGGGAACGCGTCCACTCATCGACGTTTGCTGCTTTTCAAAAGATTGTTGATGATGCGATTGACTTAAAAGTCGATTTTATTTTAATTAGCGGGGATATTTATGACCGTGATCAGCAAAGTATTGCCGCTACTGATTTTTTCATTAAGCAATGTGAACGACTTAATCAAGCCCACATCCCAGTTTATCTACTTTATGGTAACCATGATTATCAAATTGTCCAAGATACGGGAGAGCTTCCAGCAAATGTTCATGTTTTTAGCAATCGGGTAACGACTACCACCCTTACTTTGGCAAATCATAACACTGTTGCTGTCTCAGGCTTTAGTTATGATCAACGATGGATTAAAGAAGATCAAGTGAAGAAATATCCACCAAAACGAAATGAAACCTGGCACATTGGGATGCTTCACGGAGCAGTCCGGCAAAGTCAAGATAACCATTATGCTCCGTTTACGATCGATGAATTAATCGCTAAAAATTATGATTATTGGGCACTTGGCCATATTCACAAGCACCAAACTTTGAATGAGAAGCCACCAATTATTTACAGTGGTAATCCACAGGGACGACATAAAAATGAGGCCGGACAGCATGGCTACTATTTAGTGGAAAGTCAGGGCAATAAACTTGTGCCGCAATTTAAACCAGTTGCGGAAATTGAATGGACAAGTCTAACCGTCAATGCTTTATCAACTAGTAGTCTTGCTGAAGTGGAGCAATCCCTGTCGCAAGCAATTGATAACAAACTTAAAAAAGTACCATTCCAACTGGTAAAGCTTACGATTGCTAACGTTGAGCAACTTTCACCAACGATTCGACACCTGCTTGCAAATGGGGATGTCCTTGAACACCTCCAAGACCAAAATGCCGATAATGGTAAATGGTGGGTCTATAACCTCTTGCTCCACCAGCAAAACGCATTGCCATCAATGACTGATCTAGATGAACAGTATTGGCAACAAGCTGCCCAAGAAGTATTTACGCTTGCTAATATTGCAGAATTAACGAAAAGCTTAGCACGGGATGCTGATTTAGCAGCTAAGTTGACAAGCCTTGATCTTCAACAACTGAAGCAAGCAACAACTCAATTATTGCGGCGGGAGGATTAGCATATGGAAATAAAGAAAGTTCATATCGATGGCTTTGGCAAATGGCATGATCAAGATTTTGACTTCACAGCTGATCCCCAAATAATTTATGGCCCTAATGAAGCCGGGAAGACAACTCTGATGGCCTTCCTTGTTAGTATTTTATTTGGCTTTGTGGATGGGCGGGGAAAAAACCGGTTTGCCCAGTATATTCCGAAAACTACTTCTAGTTATGGGGGAAGTTTATTAGTTGAGATTAATGGTCATGATTACTTGATTAAACGGCAACGCGGGCGAAATGGCGGTAAGGTTAGTGTGACTGATTCACAAGGACGGCAAGGTGGTGAGCAAGAATTAAAGCAACTGCTTGGCCCGATGGATCGGTCACTCTATCAAGCCCTTTTTAGTTTTGGTCAACGAGACTTAACGGCTGTGGATGAACTTAATCGGGATGAGTGGCAGCAACATCTGCAGCAACTAGGGGCAGTTGGTAGTGCACAGTGGGACCAGTTGATCAGTCAGTACCAGAAACACGCTGACCATCTCTATAAACCCCGCGGACGGAAATGGCCGCTTAATCAAGACCTTCATCAATACGCGGATTTGACGGATAAAATTGATCAAGCGCGTGGTAAATTTCACCGTTATCAGGAGCTGCAGACGAATTTGCGAACAAATGAAGAAAAATTGCGTCAAGCACAGGCAGACCTGACGAACCACCAGCCGCTTTTGCAAAAACTGGAGCATTTACAGCAGTTGTGGCCGGTTTACCACGAATGGCAAAGTAGCCACCAAACTCGGTCGCTTGCTGATTATTTAACTGATCAGCAAGTTACGACGGCTCAAGAACTACAAGTGAGAGAAAAAGAACTTCATCGCCAACAACAAGCCTATCAAGAGCGGTTGACAACTATTGACCATCAGGCTCCACAAGCAACTAAGCATTCGCCACAAAGTATCCAGGAAATTCAACGTCTTAAGGAGCAAGCGGTTGAATTACAAGCAGAAGAGGCTTTGCAGCACCGTCAACAAACGCAAGTTAAGCAGTGGCAGCAGGAATTAACTACAATTAAAACTCGCTACCATCAGCCCTTGCCAACGCCACTAGCTCCCCAAGAAAAAACAGAACTTGTTCGGCTTCTTAATGTCCAACCGCTTTCTCGGGCAAATGCTAGCCAGTCAACAGGAGATCCTTCTCGGGCCGCAATGATCGGAATTGTCGGCGGCTTTGTCCTTTTTATCGTCGGGTTGTTAGCGAATGCGACTTTTATTACCGCTATCGGAGCAATTATGGCCTTTGCGACAGTTATGTATCTTTATTATCAACGCCAGGGAAATTCTGCTCCTGCTCCAGCAACGACAGATTCCCAAGCGATCATGGCGTTTGGTCAAAAACACGGCTTACAGGATTTTCCGCCTGATCAATGGCTATTAATGCAGGGAGATTTACAACGAACTGCCGAATTAGTTGCCCAGCTCCAAACTGCCAAACAAGATCAGCAAAGATATGAACACCGACTCGCTACCTTTAACCAACAACTGCCACCAGCTTTGCAAAATCTAACGCTGGCGGTTGTTAGGACTAAATTAGATGATTTGCTGGAACAAGGGCAACAAGCTCGCCAGGATATTCAAGCGAATACCCGGGAAAAAGCAACGATTGCTAACAATTTAGCCCGAATCAATCAAGACTACAATAAAATTCACCAGCAAAAAATGGCGATTTACCAGCAAGCTGGGGTCCATGATGATAATCAGTTTACCCAGTACTTAGCAAATCGCTCTGCAGCACAATCACAAGCCTTAGCATCAGATGCCTATGGACAACAATTGACCGCAGAAGACCGCCAAGCCCTTGCCGCATACGCAAGTAGAGATGAGCTAATAACGGCTTTATCGAAGTCTCGACACCAGCTTGATCAGCTCACCCGAACAATCTCTCGTACCCACGAGGAGATTCAAAAAGATAAAGTTGAAATTGATAGCTTAGTTAAAGATGGAACCCTCAGCAATCTGGAACAAGAACGGGCCAACCTAGCCGCTAAGATTTGGCGTGAAGTACAAGAATGGTTAAGGTACCAATTGGCGATTCAGTGGGTTAATAAGGCCCTTGCAGGAGCTTCATCTGATCGTTACCCTGCAATCATTCGTCAGGCGGAGCAATATTTTGCCTTGCTTACTGATCACCGCTATTCCCAGATCGACTTAACGGCAGATGGGGTCAAGGTGGTGCGAAAGGATCAAGAAGTCTTTTTAGTGGAAGAATTGTCGCAGGGAACGGCTGAACAATTATATATTGCTCTCCGCCTTGGCTTTGTCACCGTGATGAGTGACCAAGCTAATTTCCCGGTGATTATTGATGATGGGTTTGTTAATTTTGATAACGTTCGTCGACAACGAATGCTGGCCTTGCTAGAAAAAATTGCTGAGAAGAATCAAGTTATCTATTTTACAGCTGATGACCGAATTAAGGACCTTGACGTTAAAATTCTCGACTTGCAAGCATTAAAACGTGAATAAATTATGAAGATGGTATAAACATTTATTTAGGAGACTGGCACGAAAAAATAAGTGTGGTATATTGGATGAGTGAAGTTATCGAAAAAATATTTTGTTTAAGGATGTGTTTCTTACATGAAATCCAAAAAGTTAATTGCTATCATTGCAGGAGCCGCATTGATGATGCCGCTTGCTGCCTGTGGAAATAAAGCAGTCGCTACTACTAGCGGTGGTAAAATCACTGAGAGTGAATACTACAGCAGCATGAAGCAAACCAGTGCTGGTAAGCAAGTGCTTCAACAAATGATCTTAGATAAGGTCTTGGAGAAGCAATACGGTAAAGAAGTCAGTGATAAGCAAGTTAATGCGCAATACAATACCTACAAGAGTGAGTACGGTTCAGACTTTAATGCTTACCTTCAAAGTCAAAACTTAACTGAAAAGTCATTGAAGCAACAAATTCGGTCAAACTTACTCTTGACTGCCGCTGCTCGTCACTACTCCCACATCACTACTAAGCAGATCAATAAGCAATGGACCAAGTACCAACCTAAAGTTCAAACCGCGACGATCCTTGTTGGTAGTAAGTCCGATGCTGAAGATATCATTAACCAATTAAATGACTCCAGCAACAAGTACAAGACTTTCAAGAAGCTTGCAAAGTCCAAGTCAACTGATAGTCAAACTAAGAACAACGGTGGTAAGCTTCCAGCCTTTGATAATACTGACAACCAACTTGACTCCGCTTACAAGAAGGCTGCCTTTAAGTTGAAGACTGGTGAATATACTACGACTCCAGTCAAGACTGATGACGGTTACCAAGTAATTTACATGATCGAACACCCAGCTAAGGGTAAGAAGAGTCAACACATCAATGACTTGAAGAACCAAATTGTTCAAGAAAACATGAACAACCAAAACTTTATGCGGAAGGTTGTTTCAAATGTCTTGAAGAAGGGTAACGTTTCAATCAAGGAAAACGATGTTAAGAATATTCTTGATGATTACCTTAACTCAAACGCAACTGCAAGCAGCTCCAGCAATAACAGCAGTAGTGCTAGCTCAAACAAGTAAAATAGGGTATAAAAATAAGAGGATGAGAAAAAACAAAAGTTTTTTCTCATCCTCTACTCATTTACCGAATAATAGTAAGATAACGTGGCACTAGCTTCGCGTCGCCACAAGGCTCGAGTCTAAGTACGAACGATAATCAGCCCGTGCCGTGCTAACCATCGTTCTAGCTTAGCCAACCGCCTTGTCGAGAAGGTTATTTTCCACTTCCTTATTTTTTACTTCTTCTTTTCATCTGAATCAATCTTGAGCACATCCAGAATAATCTGAATACGGTTCAGCCGGGGTTCAGTCTTAAACTTCCACTTCTTAACATCACGTTCAACATCGTTAATAAACTTTTGCACACCTGGGATGGCAGCTTGTAGTTCATCGATGCTGTTCTTCAACTGTGAAACTTCGGTGCTGAGCCGTTTGAATTCTTCTTGAATTTCTTTTAGCCGTTGCATAACTAGTCTTCTTTCATTTGATCGATGATTGATTGTTGGATTTTTTTGTACTTTTCATCGTTGTAGTTACCAGAATTGTCCTTAAAAATCATCTTAAAATCATCATCACTAGTGTACCGAGGAATCAAGTGGAAGTGGGAGTGGAAGACTGATTGGTAAGCAACCTCACCATTGTTGTTAACCACGTTCATTCCCTTAATGGCTGGGTTAGAAGCCTTCACTGCCCGCGCAATCTTTGGAATACGAGCAAATACTTGGGCAGCGAGCTCAGCATCGTAGGCAAATAAATCGGGAACATGTTTCTTCGGGATGACCAGGGTGTGACCAGGTGTCCCTTGTGAAATATCAAGGAAAGCCTTTACGACATCATCTTCATAGACTGTGTAGCTAGGAATCTCACCGTTAATGATTTTGCAGAAAATACAATTATCGTCCATATTAATCGCTCCTTTTGAAGATTAAACTTATTCTAAGTATACCGAAAAATTCGTGCTCTTGCATGATTTAGTAGAAGAAATAACCTATGATATAATAAAAAGATATGACTAAGCAATCAATAAGAAGGGATGAATAATGGCTTTAGAGATAAATAAACTTGTTGGTGGATATTCACAGATTCCTGTACTAAAGGATGTCAGTTTTGATGTGCAACCAGGCGAGCTAGTTGGTCTGATCGGTCTAAACGGTGCCGGAAAGTCAACAACGCTAAATCACGTTATCGGCTTATTGCGACCATTTTCGGGATCAATTAAGATTAACGGTCTTACTATCCAAACCAAGCCAGAAGAGTATAAAAAGCAGATCGCCTATGTTCCCGAAACGCCCATTCTTTACGATGAATTAACGCTTCGTGAACACATTGATTTGACAATCATGGCCTATGAACTCGATCATGACCAGGCTTGGCAACGGGCGACAAAGCTACTAAAACTTTTTCGGCTAGATAATAAACTCGATTGGTTCCCCGCTAACTTTTCTAAAGGGATGAAGCAAAAGGTAATGATCTGCTGCGCCTTTATGACGAAGGCCAAGCTATTGATCATTGATGAACCATTTTATGGGCTGGATCCCTTGGCTGTTCATGATTTGTTAGACCTGATCGAGCAAAAGAAAAAGGAGGGGGTCGCGGTTTTAATGTCGACCCACGTCCTTGATACAGCGCAACGTTACTGTGATCGCTTTGTCTTATTGGCAGATGGAAAGGTCCGGGCACATGGAACCTTAGAAGAATTACGAGCCGCTGGTGATCATGCTGGTGAATCCTTAGATGAGATTTACTTACATCTTGCAAAGGGTGATCGTGATGAATAAGTTATTTAGCAAGCGTCGTAGTCAACACTTCATGCTTCTCTTGCGTTACTGGCGACTAGTCTTCAATGACCACTTTGTCATCGCCTTGTTTTTCCTGTTCGGAGCCTTAGCGTATGGGTATTCTCAATGGCTGCCAACCTTGGGACCGCATGAATGGTGGACCCGGTTGATCTTGATCGGCTGGTTTACTGTCATCGCCCAAATTGGTCGCCTTGCAACGCTGATCAAAAAGCCAGACCCGATTTTTCTCTTGCCGCAAGTTGAAGGAATCCATCGTTACCTTAACCAGGCAACCTGGTATAGCTTAATCTTAGCGGAGATAATGACGGTGGTCGGTGCCTTTATTGCCTTGCCGTTTGCGTTAACGACAGAAAAGCTCAGCAGTGCCGAGATTGTGACGATCTTTTTAGTTGCCATTGTTAATAAGGCCGATTGGATGCATGTAGCTCGTAAATCATTGAGTTTGCGCTGGGGTAATCAACAGTGGCGAACTCGGCTAGAATACTGGGTAAACCCGCTGCTCGCTTCAATCGCAATGTGGCTCGTTAATCCCTATGTCGGTCTTGTTGTGGCGGTGCTTTTGTACTTAGCAGTAATTGTCTACTATCGTGATCTCGCTGTTAATTGGCGGATTGCCGTCAAGGCGGAACAAGACCGGATGTACAGTGTCTACCGTTTCTTTAACCTCTTTACTGATGTGCCAAGTGTTCAAGGAAATACTAAACGGCGAAAGTGGGCAGATGGCCTGATCCGCTGGTTAAGCAAGGATGGTCAACCATGGTCTTACTTATACGCCCGCGCATTTGTCCGGAGTACCGAAGTGAGCGGGATTGTCAGTCGGTTGACCCTGCTAGGAATGTTGATTGTCTTCTTACTGCCAGCAGGTTGGCTGAGTACCGTGGTGGTCGTGCTCTTTATTTACCTGATCGCGACCCAGCTGATGCCACTCTATGACCAGTATGAATCGAATGTCTTTACCCATATCTATCCGATCCCTGCTAGCCAGCAACAGGTAGACTTCAAGCAGCTATTAGCCAAGGTGACGGCGCTTGAAGCACTACTGATCGCTCTTGCTAGTATCGGTTGGCAGTTGAATGTCGGCCAGATGGTAATTAATCTTATTATTGCGGCAGTGGAAGTGGTCTTATTAAGTCGCTTCTACTTCAACGTCAGAGTCAAAAAACTAATGAAATGAGGATTTTAATTTATGCGTGTTAAACATAAAAAGTGGGCTGATCCATTAATTGCTGCCCATCCCGAACTAATGATTGATGATGCTACTCAATTTAAGGGTAAGTGGCAATCACGGTTTGCCAAAGAACAACCCCTTCACTTAGAAGTGGGGATGGGAAAAGGGCAATTTATCATTGGCATGGCGAAGGCTCATCCAGAAATCAACTTTATCGGTCTGGAGATTCAGCGGACCGTTGCGGCAATCGCCCTTAAAAAAGCGCTCGAGGAAGACTTGCCAAACTTGCAATTAATTTGTGGGGATGGGGAAGACTTGCAAGAATACTTTGAAGATGGGGAAGTTGCAAAGATGTACCTTAACTTCTCTGATCCATGGCCGAAGAAACGCCATGCTAAACGGCGGTTGACCTACAAGACCTTCTTAGCAACCTATCAGCAGATCCTCCAAGATCAAGGGGCAATTGAATTGAAGACTGATAACATGGGTCTCTTTGAATTCTCCTTGGAAAGCATGAATAACTATGGGATGATCTTTGATGGTGTCTGGTTAGACCTGCACCACAGCGAAGAAAATGAACATAACATTGAGACAGAATATGAGCAAAAATTTGCGGCGAAAGGCCAACCAATCTATAAGCTAATTGCTAATTTTAAGTAAAATACTAGTCAGTAAGTAGACGAATACTTGCTGACTAGTATTTTTTTGCTGGGGTGAGAAATCGATTTCTTTATAGCAATCTCAAGTGAAAAAGTATATTTAAAAGTGATTCCGCCATAAATAGAATGATAATTTTGTGTTTATGATTCGATAAATATGTGCTAGAATGTTTTCGAAAAATAAATTATAAGTTATGACGTACAAATATATGGGGGGATATTGAATGTCTAAAAATAATGCACAAGAATATGTACGCAAAATGGAACGACAACGGCAACGATTTGGTTTACGCAAACTCAGTGTTGGTGTTGCGTCGGTCTTATTAGGAACGACATTTATGGTCGGGGGTACCGTAGCACACGCCGATAGTAATGTAAATGACAATAGCATTGCGACTATTAATGCAAGCGATGCAGATAATCAAGACAAGCAAGTAACTACAAGCAATCATACTGCTCAAGATAATGTGAATTTTGAAGCAAATAAGACTTCTGAAAGCAATGTAGATGATACTCAAACTTCAAAAGATTCTACTGAAGATAAAATTGCTTCAACTCAAGAAAGTAATCAAGTTCAAAAAGATCAATCTAATAACGTAACTGCAACTACTAATAAGAGTGCTCAAGATTCTAAAGAAACTACTACTTTGAATCTTCAGTCTGCACAACCAGTAGTGGCTTCTGCTCTTAAAGAATCTAAAGCTGCTGAACCTACCAAACAAGTTACGGCAATTCTTAATATTTATGATTATAAAGCTAATGATCCAAAGACACCTGATGTAAATAAAGGTAATGGAGTAGCATTCCCCTACACTGGAAAATTTACAGATGGCTTATCAATTAAAGATGCAATTCAGGCGCAAATTGATGCGGATACCCAAAAGCAATTAGCTTATAAAGACCAAGGTACTGCAATTGTTCCTGATAAAGATGGTCTTCCTACTGCAATTGGAGTCTCACCTGTGATTTATGGGGATTTTACGGATGGTGATTTAGGCGGATATCATTTCCGAGATGAGACAACAGCGACATATACTAAAGATCAAAGTGTTAAACTAGTTGATGATTATAATAAATGGTTTGATTATAAGAAGGCTAATTTTGCATTGGCCGGTTATAAATTAGCCGATCAAGATGAACAAGTTATTAATCTAGATGATCCGATTGAAGACGGTAAGACTTATAATATCTATGTTAATCACCAACTTTCGGTTGTGAATGTCTATCACTGGACCGAGTTGAAGCGAACTGTTGAATTTAAGTATTATTATAATCAAAATGATAAGAATGCTACTGCTGCAGATTCGATCACTAAGAACGGGTATTATAATGATGGGAAATATAATAGCACTCAAACTTCTCTTACACATTTGATTGACAATTCACGGGTTCCTCAATTTAGTAATTTACCATCAACAACTGGCCCATCTACAAAAATTAGTGATACTAATAGCTTTGAAACACGACTTGTGCCTGATGATTTAAAAACAACTAAAGATCAAAATAAAGTAATCTATGATACTATTTATGGCCGATATGTTGATTTGGCTTTAGGCTTAATTACCGATAAAGATGGCAATTTAAACAATTATGGGAGTGCCACCAAGGTGCAACCAAGTGGTACTGTTTTATTTGAAGGCGAACCAGTAAAACAGATAGATAATTGGCATACTTTTGATCCCGATGTGCCGGATACGGGTAGTGAGGATATTAATGATCCAGATACCTATTCCACTAATCTCGGAAGTTTTAATAAAGGAACAGGAGATAGCATTGAACACGTTGATAACCCGGCTACAACTACTATTTACTACTATCACGATCAACCGGTAGATATCACATTTGAAGATGTAACTAACGGAGACGCAAATGCATCTATCTTGTCTAACTTTACTGCAAGTAAACAATTGCGGGTAGATTTAAACAGTGAATACATCCCTGGCAAGCCACACACTACCCCAAAGGATAAGAAAAATAATAAAAACCAAAAGTATGAAACTTATAGTTATCAAGCTCAGGACAACACTTATGATACCAATGCTATTAACGTTGATCCATCAGGTACTTTAAAGTCAAGTAAATCTTTAAACTATGCTGATGTCTTGAAAGCTTACACTGATAATGGTTATGCGTTAGTTTCAAGTGATCCAGATGATTTAACTTATGAACTTGAAGATGTCTATGATAATAACCGCAATTTGCAACATAAAAAGCGTGTAGTTAAGTTGGTTCACCGTGCTGTCGCACATACTGATACTAAGACTGCTACTCGTACCATTCACTATGTAGCTAATACTAAGGATGGCAAGCAGTTACAAGACGATACTACACAAAATGTAACTTTAACTAGCAGTACTTACTATACGGATGCTGTAACAGGCAACCGCGTAAATGCAAAACAAGATGCAAATGGCGATTGGATTGTAGATACCGCTAATACTGATCCGGTTCCTGCAATTACTTGGACTGTAAATGCTGACAAGAGTACTGGCTTGACAACAGATAATAAGAACTTTGCTGCCATTACAACTCCAGAAACTATTACCTTAGATGCTGCCGAAGCTGCAAAGCGTGGAACTGATGGAGGCGAATGGTACTTAGTTTCAAGTGACAAGAACGGTGAAGTATCTTATGGCGATCCAACTAGCGACACTTGGAAGAGCGATACTCCTAATAAGATTGCTGATGGTTACTTGGTCTACAAGCAAAAAGCTCAATACAACATTCACTACATTGATGTTAATGGCGTTGAAGATAAGACTACTTATGCTCCAACTGACGGTCATGAACTTACTGATCGTTTAGTACAAAACGTTGGTGAAGGCAAACGTATCTTTGTTGGCGATACTCCAGATGCAACCAGCAAGTTATGGAGTCCAGCAGATTACGAAAAAGCTGGCTATGTTTTAGTTGGTTTATCTGATAATGCCAAGGGTGATTTACTCGGTAAGCAAACTTTAACCCATGGCGTCCAAGATCAATACGTATACTTGAAGCACGCAGTGAAGACCATTACGCCAAACACTCCAGTTGATGAAGTGCCAAAAAATCCAGAGGGCAATCCAATTGTAGACCCAAGTGATTTACATAAAGAATTCCACCGGACTATCTTCTACAAGGCTAATACAACTGACGGTCAAACTTTAATGGGTCAAACCGATCAAAAGACTGAATTCAACGGTACGATTGCTTATGACGTTGTAACTGGTCAAACCACTACTCCAGAAACTATCAAGGATGCTAATGGTAAGAACGTTCAAGTTGCAACTACCAAAGCTGGCAAGATTGAATGGAACCATGAAACTCAAACTATGGATGGTGTTCGTCGTCAGTACATTACCTTAAACAAGGGCGACAAGTACGCAACTTCTGATGATATGGTTGGTACTTGGCACTGGATTAGTGGTACAGCTAACGAGATCACTTTGAAGCCAACTTCAGATAATCCTGAAGATCTTGTATTAGTTTATGAAAAGAACAAGGGTGAAAGTGGTCCGGACGAAGATCATGACTTGCCAAAAGTTGATGTTAAAGTGGAAACAAAGACCTTCACTAGAACTGTTGTCTACCGTGGAACTAAAGATGGCGGTGTTCACTTTGAAAGTGTTAACGGGTCTCCAGATGGTAAGAACACTTACAAGCAAACTACCACCTTTACTAGAAACATTTTCTCAACTACCGATAAAGATGGTAAGGTAACGATTCTTGAAACTGATCCATGGACAGCCAAAGATGCCACTTTTGGTGAAGTTATTTCTAAGACACCTGGCGAAGTTGGCTATGATGAAGTTGACATCAAGGCAGTTAATGCCCGGACAATTGATCCAGATAAGGATAATCCTAATTTAGGAACAATTACCGTCACATATCGGGCTACTCCAGCACAACCGACAAGTCAGCCGAGTGAACAACCAACCGCTCAACCGACTGAACAGCCAACGAGTCAACCAACCGCTCAGCCAACAAGTCAGCCGACTGCCCAGCCAACAGAACAACCGACGAGTCAGCCAACTGAGCAACCAACAGAACAACCGACGAGTCAGCCGACCGCTCAGCCAACAGTTCAACCGACTGAGCAACCGACGAGTCAACCAAGTGAGCAACCAACCGCTCAACCGACTGAACAGCCAACTGAGCAACCAACAGAACAACCGACGAGTCAGCCGACCGCTCAGCCAACAGTTCAACCGACTGAGCAACCGACGAGTCAACCAACCGTTCAACCGAGCGAACAGCCGACGAGTCAACCGACTGAACAGCCAACAAGTCAGCCGACTGAGCAGCCGACGAGTCAACCAACCGCTCAGCCAACAGTTCAACCGACTGAGCAACCGACGAGTCAACCAACAGTTCAGCCAACTGTCCAACCAACCGAACAACCGACGACTCAGTCGACCGTTCAACCAACAGAACGGCCGAGCGAGCAACCGACGAGTCAGCCGACTGAACAACCAGCAATTGAATCAAACACACAATTACCTGGTGAACAAAAGAATGAAGAACCACAACCAATGACTACCCAGGTCACTACCAAGAAGGGCGAAACTTCTATCGTCGAACCTACTAAATCTTCATCAACACAACCAACTACTAAGCAAGGTACTCAACAATTGCCACAAACTGGTAATCAAAAGTCATCAAGCTTAATTGGTCTCGGTTTTGCTGGTCTTCTCTCAGCACTTGGTTTAACAAAAGTAAATAAGAAACGGAAAGATTAATTTCCTACTAAAAAGGAGTAACCCTCAGCTATTTTGGCTGTGAGGATTACTCCTTTTCTTTATTACTAATTAACTTTTGCCACTTTTTAGCGACATGATCGAAGCGGTATTTTTGTGCCGCTTTTTGTGCATAATGGGCGTACTTTTTTGCGAGGGCAGGCTCTTCTAATAATTTTCTTAATTGCTGATAGAGGGCTTCTTGATCATTCGGCGGAATCAGTTTACCGCTCTGCTGGTCATCGATTATATCCGCTGGACCATAGTTGATGTCATAGCTAACAACTGGGCAACCATGACCCTGTGCTTCTAGAACTGCCATTGCAAAACCTTCATAATAGCTTGTTAAAATTTCGGCTTGAGCATGTTCATAAGCAGCGCTGAGGTCATTACAATAGCCGACAAAATTAATGTAGCTCTCGGCTTTATTTCCCTTCACTAATGACTTGAGCGCATTAGCGGTTTGGTTTTTATTCCAACTATCGCTATAACCATAAATATCGAGGGTAACTTGCGGAAAGTCTTGGTGAAGACGAACAATCGCATTGATAATATGGTCAAGTTGTTTGATTTTAGAAAGTCGCGCAACAGCAATAAACTTTCCTATTTGGCGTTGGCTAACAGGAACTTCTTTTGTCAGTTCTTCATCTAAATAAGTCACGGGAATACCGTAGCTCTGGTTCGTTTGGAAACGGTTAGTTGCGTCTTGCGCTTCCCGTTGCGTGGCAGAGATCAGGCCATTTAGCTGTCCTTTTGCGAGCATTGTTGCAATTGGCTGGTAGATTGCCGAAAGGGGGCCGTTGCTTTGACCGTCATCAGTAAAGGCCGAGTGGAATACTTGGTACCGTCTGGCCGGCTTTTTCATTAGCGTAAATGCCTTTAAGGCGATGTTAGAGCGATCACTGATGAGGATTGTTTGCGGATCATCTCCAACAAGCTCATCTAAAAAGTGCGCCCGAAATTCAATTTCATCATCAAATTGCCATTCTTGTCCTTGATCCATTAGCTGAATAAGGGTGAGAATGGGGACATTACCTTCGCCACCACGATAATGATAGATTATCTTTACTTGCCCATTATGATCGTAATACTGACGAGCAATCAGCCGTCCTTTGTCTTCAAAATACTCAGTATAGGTCCGCCATCCCTGATCGTAAAAGTCTCGCCGATTGGTAAAGCCATACTGGTCGAGATAGTCGATATAGTATAATCGTCCGTTGCGAGTGTTTACGCGAACCCGCACTTTACCATTTCGCAGGGCACAATTGTCCTTAACTTGGCAGGCGGGGACAGCTAATGCCTGCTTGATAATGGATTGATCAACTGTAGGATCAGCGTGGTAAGGAAGTTGTTGATAATACTGGTAGATGTTAAGGACGCGGCCTTTAACTTTAAGTTTTTCTTCAACGGTTTGATGGTCGAAGTTATACAGCATCGTGACAATGGTTGCAGGTGCATTCAGATGATCAAAAATTCGCAGCCGCTTGACTTGGGCAAGTTCGATGGCCGAAGTTTGTAAATCTTGGCGGCTAGTGATGAAAAAATTCATGATAAATTCCTTTTCAAATGATTTGGTGGTTTTATCCCTCAATCTGGATCTTTTAATGATTTACCACTCTTAATTTGTTTAAATTGACTAAATATGTGTTCAATTGTTTGATATTCGTCAGTCGAAAGTTCAATTTTCATTGCTTGTGCATTAGAAAGTACTTGCCGGGCATTTTTAGCTCCTGGAATCACTGCAGTAATCAGTGGATTTTGCAGGTACCATGCTAGGATTATTTGGGCAATCGTAGCATGATGGCTATCGGCAATTGGACGGACGAGATTAACCGCATGTAAAATTGTGCTGTAACGTGGCTCTTTAAAATCCGCAATTTGGCTACGGATATCATCAGCGGGGAATGTTGCATCAGTGGTATACTTTCCAGTCAATAGCCCAGAAGCTAGTGGGAAGTATGGGACAAAGCTGATGTTGTTTTCATTCAGGTAGTCGAGCATTCCTTCTGTTAGATGGTCTTGATGAAGAAGGCTGAATTCATCTTCTACAATGTCAACGTAACCATCCGCATTTGCCTCTTTGATTTGAGCAAGACTGAAGTTGGAAACTCCGATTGCCCGAATCTTTCCTTCTTCCCGTAATTTCTGAAGAGCACCGACTGCCTCTGCTTTCGGGGTATCATGATCAGGGAAGTGCAGATAGTAAATATCAATATAGTCGGTTTGCAACCGTTTTAAACTGTCATTGACTTGCTCAGTAATAAAATCAGGGTTGTTATTAATAACTTCTTTACCCGTTGAAAAATCATGAGCGCCCTTTGTTGCAATGATGATTTTATGCCGATCATAATCTTGAATGGCTTGCCCGACCAGTTCTTCGGAATGACCTAAGCCATAGACATAGGCAGTATCTAATAAATTAATTCCGTGATTTAAAGCAGTCTTAACGAGATCAATGCCGGCTTGATCATCTAAATCCGGAAAGAGATTATAACCGCCAACAGCATTTGTTCCGAGACCGAGGGGATTTACTTTAACTTCTGAATGACCGATTGTTACTGGATACATCATGATAAACCTCCTAGTTGGTGAAAGCGCATGCATCAATTACCTTAATTATACTAAAAATATTCTTGGGATGTGCTTGAATATCTAATTAGAATAGTAAATTAACGAAACTGGCTTGAACGTTAAATTTAATTAAGTAGATCCTCCTAAGAAGGCAAACATTTGTAGCTAGTACCTAAAAATATCAAGCTTTAATTTTTTACTAATGAGTTCCAGGAGTGCTAGGCCAGCAACACTATTACCAGCATGGTCGAGTGCCGGACTGAAAATTCCGATCCCGTAATGATTGGGGGCCGCAGAAACTAAACCGCCACCGACACCGCTCTTAGTGGGGACACCGATTTTAACAGAATAAGTTCCCGATTCGTTATAGAGGCCAGTCGTCATCATGACCGATTTTGTATATGTAGCGGCCTCACTTGAAATGATTCGTTCATTATTCCAAGGAGCAATCCCGTCATTGGCGAGGACAGCACCGAGATTAGCTAGACTTTGGCAAGTGACCATCATTGAGCACTGCTTAAAATAGGTATCAAGACTAAGGGTTACGTCATTAGTAAGGACTTCTTTGGCCTTGAGATAGTAAGCTAACGACCGATTCATATCCCCAGTTCGCAACTCCGATTGGTAAATTTCTTCATTGAGGGTGATATCGGGATCATTACAGATTTTACGACTAAATTCAATGATTTGGTCAAAGGGAGAAAGCCCATCTTGTTCTTCAATTAATGAACTGATGAGGATGGCGCCACTATTAATAAAAGCATTGAGAGGATGGGTCTCCTTAGTAATTTCCATGTTAAGGATTGTGTCGAACGGGAAACCGGTTTGGCGTGTTCCGACTTGCTCTTCAACGGCAGACAAGCCTAAACGTTCAATTGCGTAGAGGAGGGTAATTACTTTTGAGACGCTTTCGATAGCAAACCGAACTTGCGATGCTCCTGCTTCTACTTTTTTATCATTTGTGACGTCGAAAAGGTAAACACCAAGTTGATAAGGGTCAACTTTTGCTAAAGCGGGAATATAGGTTGCCACCTGTCCTTCGTCAATTTTGCTCCAACATTCTTGAATTGCGTCATTAAGATTCATGATATCCTCCTTTAATTAAAAAAGCTGGGAAATTTGTCCCCAGCCTTTACTTTAGTTATTCTCAATCCGTTTTAACTCTAACAGACTACCAGTATATGCATCAGCAATAAACTCGTAATCTACTTCTTCGCCATCTTCTAGACGAGAAACGCCACCTTCATAAGCATGGGTTTTAACCGCAAATCGTTGGAAAGGTACTGCTTTATCATTGATCCAGCTACCAGTTAAAGAACCTTCACTTGCAAAATCATTTTTGACTAATTTTAAGATTTGCTCAGCAGATATGTGACGATTACCAAAAAGTTTACCAGCGATAAAACCGGCGATTCCAGATGCACCTAATGTGACTGGAATCAGCCAGGGGTTGAGGGAGTTATTGTTTGCATTCATATGATTGCTTCCTTCACTATTTAAATTTAATCCGTTCTTAACTTCTTATTTATTCTATCATTTTTAATTATTAAAATCCAAATATCTAGTCCTTGCAAGTAGATTACTTACAATAGATAAGAAGCGTGGTATAATATTGCTAAAATGATATAGGGATGAGGATTATGGAAAGATTACCACAATTAAAAGAAGATCAATTAATCGAAACTATTGGCAATGGCAAGGTCGTCCTTTTCTTTACAGCTGGTTGGTGCCCAGATTGCCGTTTTATTAAGCCGGCAATGCCTGAGATCGAACAAGACTTCAGTGATTATACTTTCTATGAAGTTGATCGCGATGAAAACATCGACCTCGCTGCTGAACTAAATGTATTTGGAATTCCAAGCTTCATTGTATATGATAATGGTAAAGAAATTGGTCGATTTGTCAATAAAGACCGTAAAACTAAGCAACAAGTTGAAGATTTTTTAAACAATTTGAAGTAAAATAAGAAGGTTGTGAAAATAAAGGGACTGAATTATTCAGCCTTCTTTAGTTTTAAATTAGATTTTCATAGCCTTCTTTTTATGTAATAATATAAAATGGTAGATTATATTAGAGAGAGGAATATTTGATGTTAATTTCAAGTTACAATCCCAATGAATTAGGCGACATTTTAGTCGTTATTACCGCTCCAGATGCGGATGACCAAATTACTAAGATTGCTGATGATGTAGCTCAGATCACTGCTGAAAAAGATGGTGCATTACTTGGCTATAACTTTATGAACGCCAGCAAGATCTTACCAGAATTAACAAGTGAAAACGGGCAAGTATTTTTAGATGCAGCTCAAGTTGAAAAATTAAATGCAAAGTTACAAGAAGCAGGCTTTGATAAGCTCTTAACGGCTGACGAAGATCCTAAGTTTGTGGTTGGTTACGTTGAAAAGATCACTGACCATCCTAAGTCTGACCACTTAAAGGTAACGCAAACGCGGATTGCTAATGATAAGACTGTCCAGATCGTGTGCGGATCTCCTAATGTTGCGGAAGGTATTAAAGTCGTAGTTGCTCGTCCTGGTGCGATGATGCCAGACGGTAAGATCATTTGGCCGGGGCAATTGATGGGTGTCGATAGTGACGGAATGCTCTGTGGTTTCCGTGAACTACGGATTAAGAACGCTCCAGACGAAAAGGGCTTGTTCATTATTCCTGATGATTGGCAAAAAGTCGGTGAACCAGTTGATTTTGCCAAGGCTGATACGTTCTACCCAGAAAACTAACAAAAAAGCGATAAGTGATTCTTTATGGGAGCGGCGCAAGCCTCTGCAAGCAATAATGGCCTCTAGGGTTCAACTTTAACGAATCCTAGAGGCCATTATTGTACTGTGATTGTGATGTTTATCTTTGAATTGCGAAAACTTATTTGTTTTTTCGATATGACTTATTAAAAAGATTATTGTGAGAACCTGCTCGTACAGCAACTAATACAAGATCTTGGTGGTCAATCTTATAGATTACTAGAACATCATTGGTTTTCGTAGGTTTTGCGCCTTTGGGAGTATCCCTGACATGAAATTCTCTGTAACCAGCATATTTTCTTTGCAAGTGGTGATCCCTATATTCTTTGGGGAGAGCATCGCCATTGAGTAAAATATCAATGGCCTCATGGATATCATCAATAATTGATGGGTCTAATTTACCAAGGCGTGCTAAGTCAGCATTAAATGTTTTGCGTGGCCGAAAAGAGTAATAAGACATGACCTACTTTTCCTCACTGTTCTTGAATTGATTCCAGTAATCGTTATTGGATTCAATAATAGGGTCATCTGGAATAATGTGCATATCAATTAATTTATCTCTTGCAATAGCATAATCTAATGAATCTTCCTTAGCATTTACAGCATCAAGCAATGCATTCAATTGGTTTTGGGAGATGATGGCAGCTGTTCGTTGATTTGAACGGGCAACTAAGACAGTTTGCTCGTCTTCATTAACTCGATCAAGGTAATCCTTGATATGTTTTCTGAAGTCACTTTGAGTAGTAGCAATTGGCATGATAATCACATCCTTACTTCTTGTTGTACTTAATATTGTACATTATTTTGTGAAAAATATCTCGTCCAGAAAACTAACAAAAAACAGCTGATTACTATTGCCAAAATTTTATAATGCTTTATTATTTAGTGAGGGATGGATCATAGTTACTGATCTACCCCTCGCATTTATTTTAAATTGAATTGTTGAAAGGAATTGGATTGATGGAACAAAATACATATTACTTTGTTGGTATTAAAGGGACCGGAATGGCCTCTTTAGCACGTATCCTTCATGACAAAGGACACCAAGTACTAGGTTCAGATATTGAAAAGGAAACATTTACACAAGCGCCATTGTTAGCGGCGGGAATTAAAATTTTGCCATTTGATCCAGCCAATTTGAAACCGGGGATGATTGTTGTCCAAGGAAATGCTTTTGATGATGATCACCCAGAGATTAAACGAGCACATGAATTAGGCCTTAAAATTTTAAGTTACCCTGAGGCTGTTGAAAATGAGGTTAAGAATCATACTAGTATTGGGATTGCCGGAGCACATGGTAAGACCAGTACGACTGCATTGTTATCACACGTACTAGCAGCGGTTGAACCAACTAGCTACTTGATCGGTGATGGGGTAGGTAAAGGAAATGCGGACGCACGCTTCTTTGTTTTTGAAGCCGATGAATATCGTGATCACTTCCTTGCCTACCACCCAGACTATGCAATTATGACAAACGTTGACTTTGATCACCCTGATTACTTCAACGATTTGGCAGATGTCCGTGATTCATTTGAAACGTACGGTAAGCAGGTTCAACGGGCAATTTTTGCTTGGGGAGACGATCCTAGTCTTCGTGACTTAAATGTTGATGTTCCGGTTTACTACTATGGAACTAATCCAGATGATGATTTCCGGGCAGAAAATATTCAACGCACACCAGAAGGATCAACGTATGATGCTTACTTCCGCGACCAAAAGCTTGGCACATTCACCATCCACTTATACGGTGAACACAGTGTGCTTAATAGCTTAGCCGTGCTAGCGGTTGCATACATAGAACACATGAACATGGATGAGATTCAACAGGAATTAGCCAACTTTAGTGGGGTAAAGCGTCGTTTCAGCGAGACTGACATTGCGGATACAACCATTATTGATGACTATGCTCACCATCCAAGCGAAATTAAAGCAACAATTGATGCGGCACGGCAAAAGTACCCAGATCGTGAAGTTATCGCTGTTTTCCAACCTCACACATATTCACGGTTGGCCGCTTACATTGATGGTTTTGCAGAATCACTTAGCCGAGCAGATAAGACTTTTGTTACTCCAATCTTTGGTTCAATTCGTGAAAATGCTGGAAATATTTCTAGTGTTGATTTGGAGCAACGGATTGAAGGTAGTGAAGGTATTGACATGGATACCATGGACAAGCTTTTGCAATACCATAATGCGGTAGTTGTTTTCATGGGTGCCGGTGACGTTGAGAAGTACGAAGAAAAGTACAAAGAATTGTTAAAATAATTAAAGATTTACTTGAATGAAATGGTGGCCTCTGCTACCATTTTTATAATTAGTCAAATAAAGTCAAATTAAATAGAAAGAGGGAGTCTTGATGAATAACTTTTCTCAAGAGCCAGGGCGTCGGGTTGTCACTGACGCAGCTGGTTTGAATAGTTTCTTAACCCGAATGTATGGAAACATGACACTGGCAGTTCTTGTTTCTGCATTCAGTGCTTACTTGACCATGGGGGTATTCCGGAGTGCTGTTTTCGGTTTCTTTGGTGCTCACCCTGGAATGGTTTGGATTATTTTATTGCTACCTATTGCTTTGTCGATGGGGGTAAGCTTTAGTGCTACCCGGAACCCAGTTGGGGCATTTATTATGCTAATGCTAACGGCAATAATCTATGGTGTCGAATTTGCGATTATTGCTGGTGTCTATTCGGGGGCAAGCATTGCCTCAGCTTTCGTATCATCCGCGGCTGTTTTTGTTACGATGGCTTTGTATGGGACAATTACTAAGCGCGACTTAAGCAAGTTTGGTGCTCACGCGATGGCTGCTTTGATTGCTTTAATGATTGCTTACCTTATCAACATGTTCTTACAAAGTCCTGCCATTGCTTATATCTTCTCCTTTATCGCTGTTATTATCTTTACTGTCTTGACAGCTTGGGATGCACAAAAGATGAAGCAAATCTATATTAACTATGGTGGCGAAGTATCAACAAATGGTTTAGCTGTGCTAGGTGCCCTTCAATTGTACTTAGACTTTATAAACCTCTTTATCTCACTTCTTCAAATTTTTGGAATGAGTGACCGCAATTAGTAAAAAGGCTGAAAGGGATTAAATCTCATTCAGCCTTTACTATTTTAAAAACTACTTATTAACATTTTTCTTTTTAGTTAAGTAATAAGAACAATCAGTTACGAGGATCAAAAGGGTGGCAATCCAGATGGTTCTCATTCGGAAAAAGGGAAGCAACTGAGCGGAAATGACCGCGCCGAGCGTAAAGCAGGTCACGATCATTAAATAACTAAAGGCAGCTGATCGTTGTGAACGATCGTGATGAAAATAATATTCGCTCCAGGCAACAGCAGCTTTTTTGACACTGCCGCTTGTAAAGACACTGTTATAACCAAGCCCTTCGATTTTACTAAAAGCGGCACTTTGCATTGCAAGACCAAATGAAACAGCTGGTACCATCAGATAATCAGGAAAACTATCCGGGAGAAAACCGATAATTGCTCCTACTAATAAAATCGGCAATAGACAAACTACTCGCCAATAATCAGTTCTTAAATGAGCGTGCAGGATGCTGACCATTGCTAATCCAAGAATAAATGCGATCAATGAGCCAAGCCGATCAACGACGCCAAGAAAATTATGGTTTGCTAAAGCGGCACTTAGAAAAATAATGTTGCCAGTTTGGGCCGCTGCCATTGTGCGCCCACATTTGATATATGTAAAAGCATCGATGAAGCCACCGCTGAAAGTGAGGAGGAGGGCAAAGAGCCGTGCTTCTGCTGGCTTTTGATAGTTAATGAGTTTATCCATGAATTTCATCTCACATCTAATGATTTTTCATTTTAATTATAACTTAAATCTTTGGTCAAGAAACTAAACCATTGCTATATTCTCTGGTACAATTACTATTAGCGATAGAAGGGCGGGAATTAAATGACAAAACAATTATTGTTAATTGACGGAAATAGTATTGTTTTCCGGGCATTTTTTGCCATGCATAATCAAATGGACAAGTTTACAAATAAGGATGGCTTGCATACAGCTGCAATTTATGGCTTTAAGTTGATGCTTGATCATGTGTTGCAAAGCTTTAAACCGGATGCGGCTTTAGTAGCCTTTGATGCAGGAAAGGTAACCTTCCGGACGAAAATGTATGATGATTACAAGGGTGGTCGAAACAAGACTCCTAATGAATTGACCGAGCAAATCCCTTATGTTCGCGAATTAATCAAAGACTCTGGATTACATAGTTATGAATTAGCTAACTATGAAGCTGACGATATTATCGGTACTTTGGCTAAGCAGGCGGATGATGCTGGCTACAAGACGTTGATCGTAACAGGGGATCGAGACCTTACCCAGTTAGCAAGTGAGAATACGACTGTTGCCGTTACTCACAAGGGAGTTACTGATACGGAGCATTACACTCCGGCACATGTCGAAGAAAAATTAGGGATTACGCCGCGCCAAATAATTGATATGAAGGCACTGATGGGTGATTCTTCCGATAATTATCCTGGTGTAACTAAAATTGGGGAAAAGACTGCAATCAAGCTTGTAAAACAATTTGGTTCAGTTGAAGAACTTTATGATCATATCGATGACCTTAAAAAGAGTAAGATGAAAGAACATTTGATTGAGGATGAAGAGGTTGCTCGACAATGTAAGACATTAGCAACAATTCTCCAGGATGCCCCGATTAAGATTGGCTTAGATGATTTGCAATACCAAGGCCCACAAACGGATGACTTGATTAAATTTTACAAAGAGATGGGTTTTAAATCTTTCTTGAAAAAGATGAATATCGATGGGGCTGGAGACGAAGACGAAGCTGAGATTGCTCCAATTGACTACACAGTTTTAACTAAAGATAACTTAGATGAACTAGGACAATTAACGGGTGAAGTAAGTTTTTACCTTGAAATGCCAGAAGAAAACTATCACACGTCACCATTCGCTGGGTTTGTGCTCGGCAATGAAGAGCACTGGTTTACAAGTCGAGATGTGGATCTGCTTAAAGAAGCGCCCCTCAAAGATTTACTCCAGAGTGATAATGTTAAGAAGAATGTCTTTAATGCCAAGGCACAAATCGTTGGCCTTCATCGCCTCGGTATTCCGCTTGAAAATATTAATTTTGATCTGCTTTTAGCATCTTACCTTCTAAATACTAATGACAATAGTAACGACCTGGGACAAGTAGCTCAGGAACACGGTTACGATGATGTCCGAACAGATGAGGAAGTTTACGGTAAAGGTGCTAAGCGTGCTGTGCCTGATGATGACAAGACCTTCTTTAGTCACCTGGCTACGAAGGCGCGGGCAATTGAACACCTGCGCAAGGATCTTTTTGCCAAATTAGACGAAAATAAGCAAACGCCATTATATACTGATATTGAATTACCACTAACCCGGGTTCTTGCAAAAATGGAAATCGCGGGTGTTCATGTCGATGCACAAACTTTGAAAGATATGGGCAGTAAGTTAACTGAACGGCTATCAGAAATTGAAAGTCAGATCTATCAAGAAGCTGGCGAGGAATTTAACATTAACTCCACTAAGCAACTAGGCCATATTCTTTTTGAAAAATTGAAATTACCAGTGATCAAAAAGACCAAGACCGGTTATTCCACTGCAGTTGATGTGCTTGAAAAGTTGGCTGATAAGGCACCGATTGTTGAGCAAATTTTGGAATATCGGCAAATTGCTAAGCTTCAATCTACCTACATCACTGGTTTGCTGAAAGTTATCCATTCAAATGACCAGAAGATCCATACGCGCTACTTACAGACATTAACGCAAACTGGTCGCTTGTCCTCTGTTGATCCTAATCTGCAAAATATTCCAGTACGGTTGCCGGAAGGACGCTTGATTAGGAAGGCGTTTGTTCCTAGTCAGGAAGGCTGGCAAATCTTCTCTTCAGATTATTCGCAAGTTGAATTACGAGTTCTTGCCCATATCACTGGTGACAAAAACCTTCAGGAAGACTTTAAGAATGGTGAAGATATTCACGCCAGTACAGCTCGCCGGATTTTCCATTTGGCTCCAGATGCTGAGATTGACCGTAATATGCGGCGTCGGGCAAAAGCGGTTAATTTCGGGATTGTTTATGGGATTAGTGATTATGGACTGGCACAACGGATTCATGTTAGCCGTGCAGAAGCTCATGAATTTATTCAAAATTACTTCCACGAATTCCCGGGCGTAAAGAAATACATCGATGATACGATTGCGTTTGCTAAAGAGAATGGTTATGTTGAGACGATTACTCACCGACGTCGTTACTTACCAGACATTCATGCCAAAAGTTTCAGCAAGCGATCGTTTGCAGAGCGCACTGCAATGAATACTCCAATTCAAGGGAGCGCTGCTGATATTATTAAGATTGCGATGATCCGGATGCAAGATGAGCTTGAAAAACGACATCTAAAGGCAAAAATGCTCTTGCAGATTCATGATGAATTAGTCTTTGAGGCCCCAAAGGAAGAAATCCCCATTCTATCGGAATTAGTGCCAAAAGTAATGGATTCGGCCGTTAAGCTGGATGTGCCGCTTAAAGTAGATAGTAAGTATGGGGATACCTGGTATGACCTTAAAAAATAGATCGGAGGAATTAAATGCCTGAATTACCAGAAGTTGAAACTGTTCGCCGCGGTTTGCTGAAGATTGCTGTTAAGCGTAAAATTAATGCGATCGATGTTTATTATGGTAAAACGATTACCAATGATGTTGAAGATTTTCGGCAGGCGTTGATTGGACAAACGATTGAAAATGTTGATCGGCGAGGGAAATACCTTCTTTTCCGTTTTACTAATGATTTGACAATGATTTCACACCTTCGCATGGAAGGAAAATATTACAACCAACCAATTGGCGGACCAATTGATAAGCATACTCATGTTGTCTTTGAATTTACGGATGGCACGGAATTATGTTATCAAGACACTCGTAAGTTTGGCCGGATGACATTGGTAAAAACCGGAGATGAGATGAATGTCGGCGGATTGAAGACGATTGGCCCTGAACCGACAAAAGACGCCTTCACCTTGCCATACTTTACAGCTGAATTAAAAAAGAGTCGGGGAAAGATTAAGCCATTCTTGCTCAATCAGCGTCATGTTGCCGGTTTGGGTAATATTTACGTTGATGAGGTGCTATGGATGACAGGGATAAATCCAGAGCAACCAGCCAATACTTTAACAGCTAACCAGATTGCTGAATTACGAGAAAATATTATCAAAGAATTAGCGACAGCGATTAAGTATAAGGGAACCACTGTTCATAGTTTTACAAATGCATTTGGTGATGCCGGCGCTTTTCAAGATCGTTTAAAAGCTTATGGTCATGCGGGAGATGAATGTCCGCGTTGTGGCACGAAAATGGTGAAAATTAAGGTTGCTGAACGTGGAACGACCTTTTGTCCACACTGTCAAGTATTGAAGGAATAGGAAATGACAAAAATAGTTGGATTAACAGGTGGAATCGCCACTGGAAAGACAACGGTAAGCAACATTTTGCGCCAGACTGGAATTCCGGTGATTGATGCTGACCAAGTAGCGCGACAAGTCCAGACACCAGGCTCGGTTGGGTTAACGAGGATTGTCAAAGTATTTGGCCCTAAAGTACTTTTGCCGACGGGTAAGCTCAATCGACCCGTTCTGGCTAAAATTGTCTTTAATGATAAAGAAGCGCTGAAAAAACTCAATGAGATTCTTCAGCCATTAATTTATGATGCCATCTTTGCGCAAGTTGATACTTTGAAAAAGCAGAAAATTCCATTCGTGGTATTAGATGCACCATTATTATTAGAGCAACACTATGATGAAGATTGTGATTATGTTGTAGTTGTTTATACTGATCCACAAACTCAGCTTAAGCGGTTAATGGCTCGCGATCACTGTTCTAAAAAGGAAGCTCAAGTGCGAATTGCTGCCCAAATGCCATTATCAGAGAAAGAATCGCGGGCGGATTTTAAAATAAATAATAATGGTGACCAGGCTGCCCTGCAAAAACAAGTCGTAGCCCTAATAAATCAGCTAAAAGCAGAGTGAAATGTGGTAAAATAAAGTACTTATACTATAAAGGAGGGGGACACATTGCGCTGTCCACATTGTCACAAAAATGGATCACGGGTTGTCGACAGTCGGCCAAGCGAAGACGGAAGCTTTATTCGTCGTCGTCGTGAGTGCATTCATTGTGGCTTTCGTTTTACAACCTTTGAACGGTACGAGGAAACGCCACTACTAGTAATTAAAAAAGATGGTACGCGCCAAGAATTCAGTCGCCAAAAGATCCTCAATGGAATTGTCCGTTCGGCAGAAAAACGCCCGGTTAGTATGGAGCGGTTGACCAAGATTGCAGATAAAGTGGAAAAACAAATCCGGAGCATTGGTGAAAGCGAAGTCTCCAGTCAAATTATTGGTAAATTTGTGATGAACGAATTAAAGGGCGTCGATGAGATTGCCTATATTCGCTTTGCAAGTGTTTACCGCCAATTTAAGGACGTTGATGCCTTTATGAGTGAACTTGAAACCATGATGAAGGCAGAGCATAAAAAATAACTTAGGAGGGCTGTAAAATGACTGCAGCAGCTTTTGATCCGCAAGCCGGTTATGTTGTTACGGCTAGCACTGCATTTATTAGTTTTAATGACCAAACTTTTGCAACATTTTATCAGCCGATTTTAGGACCAGTTGCGTTTAGCTTTTTTTATGCGTTAAAAGCGCGTCTGCTGCCTAATCCTACGATTGCCAACCGGACCTTGCAAAGTGACCTGTTAGCTCAGGTAAATGCTGGGGGTCAACAAGTGCTGGAGGCTCTTCATCGTTTGGAGGCAGTTGGTTTAGTTCAAACTTATTTCCAGCACGATGAGATCGGGGACGTATATGTTTATGAATTGCAGCCGACCCTTACTCCAGAAAAAATTTTAGCTGATAATTTGCTGAGTATTTTACTTTTAGAAGAAGTAGGAGAAGAAGCATTTGAACGTTTGATTAAGCAAAGTCGGCAATACAAGCTTGCTTCTTCTAACACTTCATTAACTAATGTGAGTCACAACTTTTTTGAAGAGTTTCATATTAATTCGCAGTCAATTACTGCAACACCACAAGCAATTTTAACGGCACGAAAACAATCACCGGTAGAAAAGCAACCTCAGTTAACTAAGGGGATGAATGATGACTTTGATTGGTCAACCCTAATTCACTTACTCGCTAATCAGCCAATTGTCAGTGCAGACCTTGAAAATAATCGGGACTTAATATTATTAGAACATCAATTATATGGGATTGATGCGCCAACGATGAAGACATTGGTTTTGCGGTCGATTGATCTAAAAACTAATCATTTCAATCCAAAAAAATTTAAGCAAATTGTTGCATCTGCTTATAATATCGTTTATTCCTCAACGACAAAAGTAGCGGAAAAAGAAGCACCGGTGACAAATGAAAATAGTGAACTGACCAGTAAAGACCAGAAATTATTGGCGACAGCTAAGGATTACTCTCCAGTCGAATTTCTGCAGGTCCTTAAAGGGCAGACAGGTGGCTATGTAACTTCAGGTGAACGTCATATTCTGACAGGTTTAGTAGCGCAAGAAAAACTTACCCAAGATGCCATTAATATCTTAACTTGGTATGTGATTAGTGACCGAGGAAATTCTACTTTGACCGCTAATTTTGTCGATGCAATTGCCAATAACTGGCTCCAACATGGCATAATTAATGGAGAGCAAGCCATTGTCCAACTAAAAACTTTTAACAAGCAGTCGCAAGAAAAGAAAAAGGAAGCAAAGACGTCAAAGAAAAATAAGTGGCGCAAAACGATTAAGGAACCGATGCCAGCATGGAGCAAGAAAGATACGAGTGAGCTGATGAAAAAAGCTTCCTCACAAGAAATTGCCAAACTGCGTGAACGGATCGCTAATCGCAAGAAGAAGTAGCAACTAAAGGAGGTGGCAGCATGCAGTCACTAAACAAAACTTTACAAGAGTTAATGCGCGGTCAAAATATCGCAAACAATATCCAACAAACGATGAAGCAAGTTTATATGGATAAAGATGTTCAAGCCTTCTTAAACGAAAATCGTGATCGTCTTAGTAAAGAAGCGATTAAACGGGGGCAATCAAAGCTTTATGAGTTTTTTCATGAAAAGCAATTAATTGAAAAAGGCGTGCCAACTGTTGCCCCAGGATATTCTCCACAATTGGTTATCAGTGCAGGACAAATTGACGTAACCTACGTTCCAACTAAACAGTTATTAAAACGACAGCGCCAACGCTATATTCAACGGCTAGTTAATTCGATTAATATGCCTAAGTTCATTAAAAATGCGTCATATGATGATTATTATTTAAATGAAGATACCCAGACTGATACGCGAACAAAGGCAATTCAAGCAGCCATGGATTTTACAGATAATTATCAAAAAGATAAGTTTCAACCAGGGCTTTACCTATATGGGAAATTTGGAGTCGGAAAAACATATCTCCTTGGAGCAATTGCTAATGAACTCGCTAAGAGTAAAGGAATTGCAACAACGATGGTTCATTTCCCTAGTTTTGCTGTTGAAATGCGGAATTCGATCAAGCAAAACAATACTGGCGAAAAATTAGATGCTATTAAACGGGCACCGATTTTAATGCTTGATGATATTGGGGCTGGTGCAATGACAACGTGGGTAAGAGATGATATTTTAGGAGTGATCTTAGAATATCGGATGCAAGAAGAATTACCAACCTTCTTTAGTTCTAATTTTTCAATGGATGAGTTGCAAAATAACCACCTTGCTATCAATGCGCAAGGCGATAATGAACCCCTCAAAGCGGCCCGAATTATGGAAAGAATCAAGTACTTATCACGTGAGATTGAAATGGAAGGAAAGAATTTGCGGGATAAGGGATAAAGTTCTTGACATTAAACTTTGAATTTAGTAAGCTAATAAACGTTGAAAGAAAAAGCAGAAGCACCCGCTTCTCGCCTAGGTGATATCGATCGCCGGGCTGACGAGATGAATGATAATCGGCCACTAGGATAAGGTCGTTGTTATGAAGCGGGGTACTTTTGTACCTCGCTTTTTTGCTTGATCTTTCGCTAAAAAAATTGGAGGTGCGTTGCCATAGCACAAGATATGATTGTCAATAACGGTATTCGTGCACGGGAAGTGCGGTTAATCGGTCAAGATGGTGAACAATTGGGCATTAAGTCTAAGCGTGAAGCTCTACAGTTAGCTGAAGAAGCTAATTTAGACCTAGTATTAGTTGCGCCAAAGGCACGCCCAGCTGTTGCCCGCATTATGGATTATGGGAAGTACCGTTTCGAGATGCAAAAGAAAGAGCGTGAAGCTCGTAAGAAGCAAAAGACGATAACGGTTAAGGAAATTCGCCTTAGTCCATCAATTGATACTAATGACTTTAATGTTAAGTTAAAGCGTGTTCGTAAGTTCATTGAAAAGGGCGATAAGGTGCGGATTTCATTACGTTTCCGTGGTCGTGCTATTACCCATAAGGATATCGGTCGTGACATGATTGAACGAATGGCTGAAGAAACTTCAGACATCGCTACTGTTGTTCAACGTCCGAAGATGGAAGGGCGGAGTATTTTCTTAACTCTTGCTCCGGCTGCTGATAAAGCAAAGAATTAATTTAAGAAGGTAGGAATTAGTTATGCCAAAGATGAAGAGTAACCGTGCTGCTGCCAAGCGTTTCAAGCGTACAGCTAATGGTGGATTCAAGAGTGGAAACTCATTCACTAGTCACCGTTTCCACGGTAAGACTAAGAAGCAACGTCGTCAATTACGTGGTTTGAGCATGATGGACAAGACCAACGTAAAGCGTTACAAGAAGTTATTACCATTTAAGTAAACTTCACAAAAATAACTATTTAATATACGTAGGAGGATTTCAACATGCGAGTTAAAGGTGGAACTGTTACGCGTGCACGTCGCAAGCGCATTATGAAGTTAGCAAAGGGTTACCGTGGTTCAAAGCACCGTCTTTTCAAGACTGCTAAAGACCAAGTAATGAAGAGTTACACTTACGCTTTCCGTGATCGTAAGGTCAACAAGCGTAAGTTCCGTGAACTTTGGATTGCTCGGATTAACGCTGCTGCACGTATGAACGACATTAGTTACAGCAAGTTAATGCACGGCTTAAAGGTTGCTAACATTGACATTAACCGTAAAATGTTAGCTGATTTAGCTGTTAACGATGCAGATGCATTCAAGGCACTCGTTGACGAAGCTAAGAAAGCTCTTAACTAAGCCTAAATAATCTTCGGTCGCTTATGATGCGTATGCATGATAAGCGGCCTTTTTTATTAGTTGCTTTCCAAGTAAAGCACACGATATAATTAAATACTAGAACATTTAATCGGGTTAACCGATTGAAATATTAAATTTGATGAGGTGCAACTTTGTTAGAGATATTTAAACCAACATGGATGGTTAATACAATATATTCTGTTTCTCCTGCCCAATTAAAAGCGCAGGGAGTGCGAGCTGTTTTTAGTGACCTGGATAATACCTTGATTGCTTGGAACAATCCAGATGGAACTCCAGAATTAAAGGAATGGATGGATTCTTTACGGGAAGCCCATATTCCGCTAATTGTTATTTCTAATAATAGTAAGGAACGAGTTGGGAAAGCTGTTAATAGCCTTGATCTTCCATTCGTTTCGCGATCATTAAAGCCTTTAAGTTTTGGGATTGATCGTGCACGAAAAAAACTTAATTTAGCAAAAGATGAAGTGGTTATGGTTGGTGACCAGTTATTGACTGATGTTGCTGCGGCTAACCAAGCGGGTATTCGCAGCATTTTAGTACGTCCGCTATTAAATACGGATAAGTGGGATACCCGTATTAATCGCTTCTTTGAACGCCGTGTTTGGAAGAGCCTAAACAAAAAATATCCAGATTTAAAATGGCAGGAGGATTTGAATGACTGAACAAGAACAACAAACTGAAGAATTACGTTGTATAGGTTGTGGAAGTATTATCCAAACGGAAGATCCTAATGACTTGGGTTATACGCCTAAGTCAGCCCTTGAGAAGGGAAAGGAAACGGGAGAATTATATTGTCAACGTTGTTTCCGTTTGCGACACTACAATGAAATTGCTCCAGTGTCATTAACGGATGATGATTTTCTGCGCTTATTAAATCAGATTCGGGATGCCAATGCTTTAATTGTGTATGTTGTTGATGTTTTTGACTTTAATGGAAGTCTAATTCCGGGCTTACATCGTTTTGTTGGTGATAATCCCGTACTATTAGTTGGAAATAAGGAAGACTTGCTGCCACGTTCTCTACGGCGGCCAAAGTTAACTGACTGGATTCGTCAACAGGCAAATATTGCCGGATTGCGTCCAATTGATACGGTTCTTGTTTCAGCTAAAAAGAACCATCAAATTGACCACTTACTTGATGTGATTGAAAAATACCGGCACAATCGAGACGTTTATGTTGTAGGTGTTACCAATGTTGGAAAATCAACGTTAATAAACCAAATTATCAAGCAACGAACGGGAGTAAAAGAATTGATCACTACTTCACGCTTCCCAGGAACGACTCTTGATAAGATTGAAATTCCGCTTGATGATGGGCATGTTTTAGTTGATACTCCTGGAATTATCCATCAAGAACAAATGGCCCATGTTTTATCGCCAAAAGACTTGAAGATTGTGGCGCCCCAAAAAGAGATTAAACCAAAGACTTACCAATTAAATGATGGTCAGACATTATTCTTAGGCGGCGTTGCGCGGTTTGATTATCTTCATGGTGAACGTGCGGGAATGGTTGCTTACTTTGATAATAATTTACCAATTCACCGTACAAAGTTAAGCAATGCTGATAATTTCTATGCTAAACACTTAGGAGATTTGCTTACCCCACCGACTAGCGATGAAAAGGATGAGTTCCCACCATTAGAACGTTATGAATTCCACATTACCGAAAAGAGCGATATCGTCTTTGAGGGTCTAGGGTGGATTACCGTTCCTGCAAAAACAACTGTTGCTGCATGGGTTCCGAAAGGCGTTGGGGCTCTAGTACGGCGCGCAATGATTTAATTAATATTTGAAAGGAAAGACTTATGCAATTAAGAGGAAAACAAAAACGATTTTTACGAGCACAAGCGAACCACCTTCAACCACTATTTTCTGTGGGTAAAGATGGTCTGACTGACAATTGGCTTGCTCAATTAGATGGCGCACTCGACCGTCGAGAATTAATTAAGGTTAGCATTTTGCAAAACTCAGATGTGACAACTGATGAAGTTCGTGAATTAATTGAAGAAAAAACTTCTATTCAAGTAGTTCAAGTTATTGGTCGGGTATTAGTTTTATTTAAGGTTTCAGCAAATAAGGATGCCCGTGAATTGTCATCACGAGTAGCTGAAATCTAAGTAAAAGTAGGAGTGACGGTTTTGCAAAGCTGTAGTGTAGTAGACAAGGTGCAAACCCAGGCACAACCGGAGACTAAGGTTAGTAGACCCCGTAAGCGAATTGGCCTCTATGGGGGAACATTTAATCCTATTCACAATGCTCACCTATTTATGGCGGATCAGGTTGGTCATGCCCTTTGTCTTGATCGGGTTGACTTTTTACCGGATGCTAAACCTCCCCATGTTGATCATAAAGATTCGCTTGATCCGCACTTGCGGTTACAGATGCTCGAATTAGCAGTTGATGATAACCCTTTTTTAGGGATTGAGCATGCCGAATTAGAGCGGGGAGGAGTCAGCTATACTTACGATACTATTAAGTATTTGTTAGATAAGCACCCTGATGTGGATTATTACTTTATTATTGGTGGGGATATGGTCGATTATCTTGACAAGTGGTACCGGATCAATGATTTAATTCGTTTGCCACATTTTCATTTTGTCGGCGTCCATCGTCAAAGAGCGAAGAATGAGACACAATATCCAGTGATTTGGGTAGATGTCCCAACAGTTGATTTTAGTTCAACCGATATTCGACAACGGGTGCAACATGGTCAATCAATCAAGTATATGGTCCGAGATGCCGTAAGCAAGTTTATTGAGGAGCATCAATTATATCGTGAATGAAAAATTAGTTTATAATAAAAGTTATATTCCAATGACACGGTCTGAACTTATCGACCGTCTCAAAAAGGCGTTAAAGGACAAACGATTTCAGCATGTGTTACGTGTGGAAGAGACAGCGATTAAGTTAGCTGAGCAATACGGGGTTGATGTTGAAAAAGCTAGTATTGCAGGCCTGTGTCATGATTATGCCAAACAGCGTCCTGACAAAGATTTTATTGCCGAGATTAAGAAAAAAGGGCTTAATCCACTGCTCTTAGATTATGGTAATGCAATTTGGCATGGAGTAGTTGGTGCAGAGCTAATCAAGGATGAATTAGAGATTTGGGATGAAGATATCCTAAATGCGGTTCGCCACCATACTACTGGGGCGCCAGTAATGACAAAACTCGAGCAGGTTATTTACATGGCTGATTATATTGAGCCGGGTCGGGACTTTGCCGGCGTAAAAAAGGCACGAGTAATTACAGCGGCGAACCTTCAAGCAGGGGTTGCTTACCAAACAAAACATACGCTGGCTTATTTGATTGAAAATGGAAAGCCGGTATATCCAAAAACAATAGATACCTATAATGCATGGGTTCCGCAATATGAAGGAGAGATAGATTAATGGATAGTAAACAATTATTAGAAATGGTTGTCAAGGCTGCCGATGGTCGGCGCGCAGAAGATATCGTCGCCCTTAAAGTTGATGAGATTAGTCCAATGGCTGATTATTTCGTTATTATGACGGGAGGCTCAGATCGTCAAGTCCAGGCGATCACGAATGCCATTGTTGAAAAAGCACATGAAGAAAATGTCAAGATTGGTAGCGTTGAAGGTAAAAACCATGCTCAATGGGTATTGGTTGACCTTGGTGATGTGGTTGTTCATGTTTTCCGTGAAGAAACTCGTCAATTCTATAACCTTGAAAAATTATGGGCCGACGCACCCATTGTCAATATTAACGACTGGATTAATGATTAATGATTTATCAAAGTTTTGCCCAGTTATATGACCAGCTTTTTGATCCTGAAATGTATCAGAAGTGGGAAGAATTCACAATTAAAAACCTTCCTGCGGATACTAAGAACATTTTAGATTTAGCTGGCGGTAGTGGACGATTGGGAGTAATGCTGGCTGCTCGTGGATTTGACGTAACAGTTGCTGATTTTTCTGCTGAGATGCTTAGTATTGCCGATCAACATGCGGCGGAAGCAGGGGTTAATCTACATCTCTTGCAAGCTGATATGCAGGACCTCAGTGCTTTACCGCAGTATGATGCGATCACTTGTTATGCGGACTCTTTTTGCTATTTAGATGGAGCAGCGGCCGTTCAAAAGACCTTCAATGAAATTGCTGAGCACTTGAAAGATAACGGTGTCTTTTTATTTGATGTCATTTCTCCTTATCAAACTGATGTCGTTTATCCGGGGTATATGTTCAACTATGAAGATGAAGATCATCAACGGGCATTCATGTGGCAGTCTTTTAAAGACGATGAGGTTGATCATGGTGTGATTCACGAATTAGCTTTTTTCACTCGAGATAATGATGGACGCTATAATCGTGTTGGAGAAACCCATTATGAGCGTGCTTATGAATTACCCTTGTTAAAGCAGATGTTGTCTAAAGCCGGCTTTAGTTCCGTTGAAGTAGGATCAAATTTCTCAACTTCTATTAAAGAAGAAAATCCAACACGATGGTTCTTTAAGTGTCATAAATAAGGAGAGTTCACATGAAAGCAGTAGGGATGGTTGTTGAATATAATCCATTTCACAATGGGCATCGCTACCACCTTCAGCAAGCGAAAAAAATTTCCGGGGCGGATGTAACGGTCGCGGTAATGAGCGGTAATTTTACTCAGCGTGGTGAACCGACAATTGTTGATAAGTGGTCACGGGCCAGGACGGCAGTGATGAACGGTGTTGATCTTGTAATTGAATTGCCCGTTTTTTACGCCGTCCAACCAGCACACCGATTTGCAGAAGGAGCGCTGAGTCTCTTAAATGCTCTTAGCGTTGATTCGATTGTTTTTGGGAGCGAGCATCCAGAATGGGATTTCGCACGTTTAGTGAAAGCTGAAGAAGCCTTTAACCAGGAAAGTTTTAATAAGTATAATGCAACTTATGCTACCCAATTTAACCAACAGTTGAAGGAACAAACTGGTGTCACACTCATTAATCCTAATGATATTTTAGCTTTTGCTTATACTAAAGCAAAAATTAATCAGGGGTATCATTTTGAATTGCTGCCTATCAAGCGACAGGGGAGTAACTATCATGACCAGCAAATTAAAGGCAAGATTGCGAGTGCGAGTGCAATCCGCCAGGCAATCAGTGAAAAGGGCGATTACCGGCAAGCTGTTCCACAGGTGATGGGAGAGATATTGACGACAATAAAGAGTATTCCCTCATGGACAGAACTTTATCCTTTGTTGCGGAATCAGCTCATCCAAGCACCTGTTTCAACCCTTCAGTCGACTTACTTAATGGCAGAGGGACTAGAATACCGGATGAAAGAGGCTGCCCAGCGGAGTCTTGACTTTAATTCATTTATGAAATTCACCAAGACTAAACGGTATACCTATGCCCACTTATTGCGGGTTTATTTATACACTATCTTACAGATTACTCAAGAGGAAGTAGATGAACATAGTAAACACCCTTATCTTCATGTCTTAGCCTTTAATAAACAAGGACGTGAATACCTTCATCAGGTGAAAAAGCAGGTTAATTTACCGCTGATTACAAAAGTAGATCAGGAAATGCGCGATCAGTTGCTTAACCTTGATTACCGTGCAGGGAAGCTATATCAACTATTTACACCAATTGAGCAGGATTTGAAGCACCCGCCGATAATTATTAATTAACGTCTTTGATAAAGTTTGGTAAAATATTCTAAGTAGATTTGGTTCTCTTAAAAGGTTGTCAAGGAAAAAACATTGACAACGTATAAGGGGACTAGTATAATTGCACATGTTGCATTAGGAGGTTAGTACGTTGAAATGGTCGTTAGCTGAATTACATCGTTACCAAGATGAACCACTTCATATTCAAAGTACTTTTGATCTGAACGCATCATTAACGAAGCTGTTTCCAGATATTATTTTAGCTGTTCAACCAGTTAAAGTTGATGGTTACGTTACTTATGACGATGGTGATGCAACGATTAGCGCTCATGTTACGACGACGTTAACCGTTCCATCTAGTCGCTCGTTAACACCCGTTCAATTACCACTCGATTTTACGTTCTCGGAGACGTATATCGATGATCGTTCACATTTTGCTCGCTATGAGGATGAAGATGAGGTTGTTTTCCTTATTAAAAAGGGTGATTCAATTGATTTTGATACTGCATTAGCGGAAAATATCGTTGAACAGGTACCACTACGGGTCCTTTCTGCCGAAGAAAAATCTGGCAAACCAATGCCAAATGGAAAAGGCTGGAGTGTTATCTCTGAAGATGACTACAAGGCCCAGCAGCAGAAAGATGATAAAGTTGATCCACGTCTCGCTAAGTTGCAAAACCTTTTTCCTGATCAAGATAACAAAAAATAGCGGACGGTTAAAAACCATTTGTGGATAATTCTAATTTCTTAGGAGGTGTCAAACATGGCTGTTCCAGCACGGAAGACTTCAAAGACTAAGAAGCGTATGCGTCGGGGTCACATCAAGTTAAATGTACCTGGCCTTACTCCTTGCCCAAACTGTGGTGAACTTCGCAAGTCCCACATGGTATGCCCAAGTTGTGGTTACTACGACGGCAAGCAAGTTGTTAACACTAACAACTAATTAATATAAAAGCTATCCTTTAGGCGCCGGACCTAGGATAGTTTTTTTATTTTAAAATTTTCTAAGAATTTATAAGTAAAAAATGATATAATCTAATTCCTTGATAAATCGAGATTTTTAGTTTAGAGAATACTGGGGTTTATTAAAAAATTGTGATAAAATTATTGTGTTTTATTAATACGTATAACAAGTAACAAAGATTATTATAGTAGGTGAGTTATTAATGAGTCGAATTTTAATTATTGAGGATGAGGAAAATTTAGCAAATTTTGTAGAACTTGAATTAAAGCATGAAGGCTACGATACAGATGTTGAACTTGATGGTCGCGCCGGATTAGAAGCAGCTTTAAACCAAGACTTTGACGTGATTTTGCTAGATTTAATGCTCCCAGAGTTAAATGGGATTGAAGTTGCACGGCGGGTTCGTGAATTAAAAGATACACCGATTATTATCATGACTGCTCGTGATTCTGTTATTGACCGTGTTTCTGGATTAGATCACGGGGCAGATGATTATATTGTTAAGCCGTTTGCTATTGAAGAGCTTCTTGCACGGGTGCGGGCGTTATTGCGGCGAATCAGTATTGAAGATGGAAATAATAAGGAACATCAAACAACGGTCAATTACAAGGACCTTACCATTGAAAAAGAGAATCGGGTTGTTCGTCGCGGCGATGAAGTAATTAACCTTACAAAGCGGGAATACGAATTACTATTGATCTTAATGGAAAATATCAATGTTGTTATGTCACGGAAAGACCTTTTGAGTAAGGTATGGGGCTATGATTCCAAGGTTGAAACCAATGTTGTTGATGTTTATATTCGGTACTTGCGGAATAAGATCGACCGTCCTGGTGAAAAGAGCTACATCCAAACGGTTCGTGGTACTGGATATGTGATTCGCTCCTAGGAATGATCAATTATGAAGCAAAAAGATGAAAGACGGTTTGTTTCACTAAAAATTAAGTGGGCAGCTGGAACGGCATTAGGGTCATTAATCATCTTTTGTATCATTGCGATGGCACTGTTTAGCGCGTTTACGCAAAATTTATTTCATCAAGAAAGACAATTATTGAATCAAGGGATGACCAATATTAGTAGACAATTAAGTACTATTGATAAGCCCTTAACCAAAAAGAATGTTAGCCACCTTATTGATCCAGACAGAAACCGGTCGAATATTATTTCTGGAGAGGAATATAAACGACCGGTAATTAAGGAATTAAGTGATGGACACTTGGTTATTAACATTTATAATCCTGATGGAAAGAATATTTTGAGTACTGGTCGTTATATTAAAAAGCCACAGTTTACGACTAATCGCAATATTCATATTGCTGCTGGGCCTGATCATGATGTGTTGGTCGGACAGATGCCAATTTATGGTCAGAATAATCGGCAGTTGATTGGGTACTTACAAGTTGAAAATAACCTTGATGCTTATATGCAAAGTTATCATCAGTTGGCATTAGTATGTATCTTGGCTCTCTGTCTGGTTGTGATTGCGAGTGGTCTGTTGGGATACTTTCTTTCCCTCTTTCTCCTTCGACCATTAGATGGAATTCATGATACGGTTAAGGAGATTAGTGCAGATCCTACTAAAGATGTCCGGGTACCAACTACCAATCGTAACGACGAACTAGCAGAATTGATAACAATGTTTAATGAAATGCTTGATCGGATGCAACGGTATATCGATCAGCAGTCACAATTTGTCAGTGATGTTAGTCATGAATTACGGACGCCGGTTGCGATTATTCAAGGACACTTAGAGATGCTTCAACGATGGGGCAAGGATGATCCGAAAGTGTTGGATGATTCAATAAAAGCAACGTTAATTGAGACGCGCCGGATGAAAAACCTGGTTCAAGAAATGCTTGATTTGAGCCGAGCAGAGCAAGTAGAGATCAATTTCCGCAACCAGCATACGATTGTTAATGATGTGGTTCATCAAGTCTACAATAACTTTAAGATGCTATATCCAGACTTTACTTTCCGTTTGGATGATGATCTGAAAGAACCAATTATGGTTGATATTTATCGCGATCATCTTGAACAGGTCCTTGTAATTTTATGTGACAATGCAGTCAAATATTCTACTGACGACCATAAAGAGATCCATATTATTCTTTCACGAGGGATGAATACCGTTGAAATTGGTATTCAAGACTTTGGTGAAGGGATCTCACCGGAAAATGTAAAACGGGTCTTTGATCGCTTCTATCGAGTAGATAAGGCTCGTAGTCGTAAAAAGGGCGGTAATGGATTGGGTCTTTCAATTGCCAAGCGCCTAATTGAAGGTTACCATGGTTCAATTACCCTAGAGAGTTCAGTCGGTGCTGGATCATTGTTTAGAATCATCTTACCCATTATTGAAGATCCAGAGACAAAAAAATAAATATTTAAGATGTGAGAATAGAAGCAGGATGATCGCTAAGAAACTTTTGCTTCTATCCTCACTTTTTTATTACAAAATATTTTTATTTAATTGTTCGCTCAATGGCCGATAAAATAAGCGATGTTTTCAACCAAGGGGGGTATAATGAAAACGGATACTAAATATGAGAATTTTTATTGAGGAGTTGAATAGGAGTGGCTGCGAAAGAGCAGAACAAATTAATCACAACGCCAACATTGGTGTTAATGATTATTTCGACAATATATGGATTTGGTAATGTTTCGATAGCTTATGATCAAATGGCGTATGCGGGGATGTTTTGGTACATCCTTGCTGGAGTTTGTTTTTTCTTCCCCTGTTGTTTGATGATGGCTGAATATGGTTCGGCATTTAAGGACGCAAAAGGTGGAATCTATTCATGGTTAGCTGGTTCGATAGGAGAACGGCTGGCCTTTATCGGAACCTTTATTTGGTTAGCGAGTTGGGTTCTGTGGCTAGTATCCAGTGCTTCTCGACTTTGGATAACATTGTCTGCACTATTATTTGGCCATGATACTACTCAACAATGGCACTTTTGGATTTTTAATTCTAATCAGTTAATTGGTATTTTAGCAATTCTTTTTGTCTTACTTGTAACCTTGCTGAGTTCCCAGGGGATTAATGGGATTACGAAAATCAGCTCGTTTGGTGGAGCGTTTATGATTGGAATGAATGCAATTTTCATTATTGCAAGTTTAGTGACGATTATTGCTAACAAGGGAGTTACTGCCCAGCCTATTCATGGTATTAGCAGTTTTATCGAATCGCCCAATCCTGCTTTTAAGACGCCAATTGCGATTATTTCATTCGTTGTTTACGCAATCTTTGCATATGGTGGAATGGAAAATCTTGGTGGAGTTACTGATAGTATGAAAAATCCGGCGAAGACATTTCCAAGAGGCTTAGTTATTGGTTCGCTCTTAACGATTGGCAGTTATGTGCTAATGATTTTAATGACTGGCTTTAGCGTTAACTACAATCATGTTATTGCAAAATCAAGTGTTAACTTGGGTAATGTTACTTATGTTGTCTTTAACCAATTAGGATACCAACTAGGTGTTTCGCTAGGGTTAAGTCATGCTACTAATATTTTTCTTGGTGTTCTCTTTACGCGAATGATTGCGTTAGCTGGCTTGATGGGGATGTTAGGAGCGATGTTCCTATTAGTTTACTCCCCGATTAAGTCCTTTATCATGGGAGCTAATCCTGAGTTATGGCCTAAAAAAATTGTGACCCTGAACAAACATGGGATGCCGGCATATGCAATGTGGATTCAGGCAATTTTTGTTTCGTGTATTATTTTCTTAGTTGCATTCGGCGGTTCAGCAGCAGCTGGTTTTTACCAAATCTTGACAGATATGGTTAATGTTTCAACCTGTGCCCCTTATATCTTCCTTGTTGGTGCATTCCCATTCTTTCAAAAGAAGGATATTCCACATGATTTTGTGGTATTTAAGAACCATTTCTGGACAAATGTATTAGTTATCTTTGTTGAAATAATTGTTTGCCTAGGAATCATCTTTACATGTATCCAACCGATTATTGAGCATGATTTTCAAACTGCATTCTGGACGGCATTTGGTCCAGTTTTCTTTGGAATTGTGGCCTGGATTTTCTACCATCACGCATCAAAGAAGATTACAAAGTAGATAAAAGAGACTATTGAAAAAATCAAAAAATTTTTCAATAGTCTCTTTATTTATGTGAGCCTTAACGAGAAGATTTTCCACTTACTCTTTATTCAATTTTTTAAGTCGCTGGTAGATGATAATTCCACCGATGCAAGTAATAACAAATTCAGTAAAGGGAACTGCTGCCCAGACCCCGTTGATTCCGGCAACTTTTGCCAGAATAAAGATCGCGGGGAGAAGAATAATATAACCACGAAGAATTGATAAAGAAAATGACGCCTGCGCTGATCCTATTGCTGTTAAGAAAAGAATAAATAATAGATTTAACGCACTGAAGAATACACTTGTAAAGTAAATTGGAAGACCAACACTAGCATAGGAGAGGAGTTGGCTAGAATGAGAAGTATTAAAAACTTCAATAATGGGATGCTTAAAGGTAATCAGGATAATAAAGCTGATTGTTGCCAGAAAGAGGGTAATGATCATCCCATTTTTTAACGTCATTGATACATTCTTATATTCGTGTTTACCAAATTCCCGACTAGCAAGCGGTTGAACACCGAGCGCTACCCCATTAGCAATTGCTAGCACAACGATGGCAATGTTGGAAATAACGCCATATGCGGCAACAGCATAGTTATTGGCTAGTTGCAAGAAAACATGGTTAAAGAAATAGATACTAACACCAGTACTTAATTCGTTTAATGCTGAAGCAACTCCTAAGCGTGCTGAACGCCAAATGTTTCTTAGGTGAGGGACAACCCAGTGCCATTCTAATTGTCGTCCGGCAAACTTTCGATGAAAACTTAAAACCACCAAGCTAATTGCTGGCGAGAATAATACCGCCAATGCTGCTCCTTCTAATTTAAGACCCATTCCAAAGATAAAAAACCAGTCGATGAGGATAACAGATAATGTTTCGGTTAAGGTAGCCTTCATGGTTAACGTAGGATTACCATCATTACGAATGAAATTAATGGCAATGTAGTTAACCATATAGAGAGGTCCACTCCATGAAATTATTCGTAAATAAACGATTGCCATCTGACGAGTTGCATCATCTGCCCCAAGAAAATTAACTACTGGAGTCGCAAAAATGTTTAATAAGATTGCTAGGATAAGACCGAAAGAAAAAGCAAAAATCATCAGTTGACTAAATAATGATTTTATTCTCTCAGGATGCATAACCTTATTTAACGAAAAGATTGTGGCACCACCGACTCCCAGTAATAACCCAGTGCCGTTGAAAACGTTGAATAGGGGCAGTACCAGGTTAAGCGTGGTTAAGCCTAAAGCCCCCGCCGCGATTGAAATAAAAAGGGTGTCAATAATAACATACATTGACATCCCGAGGGTGGCGACAACATTACGAATAACATAATGCTGTACTTCTTTCGTAATTGACATTGGTGAATCCATATTAAAACCTCCACAAAACTTGCTCCCATCCTCCCTGTTGGACGCCTGTTTGAGAAGCATAAATTAATTTGTTGCAGAACCCGGCGATTCTACTTTCCTTATTTCATTTATTGATATTTTAGCAAATATTCTCATTGCTTATATTATAATTCCATTACAATGGTCAATTTCATGTTGGACAATCTCAGCAGCAAAATCTGTGAGTTCTAATGTTTGTATTTGCCAGCTCTGATTACGAAACTTAACAGTAATCTGCTTATACCGTTTAGTAGGACGCGTTCCGCTTAACGAAAGACATCCTTCTGTAGTTTGATAAGGGTGACTTTTAGCGACGATTTGCGGATTAAACATTACGACATTAAAGGGCCCGATTCGTGCAATAATTGCATTCTTGTTTACGCCTATCATATTGGCAGCCATTCCAACACATTCAGCTTGGTGAGCATTAAGCGTATCGCTAAGATCGTTTGCAAGGGGCAAATCAGCTTTAGTAGTGAGGTGTGCTTTTTTTGCAAGTAATTGTTGGTCTTTAATAATTGGTTTAATCATGTATATTCCTCCGAAAAAACAAAGCTGAGAAAAAACTTTTGCTTTCTCCCAGCTTTTTGATAATTATTTTTTATGATGTTGCTGTTTACCAGCATTGCGTTGACGATTATGGTTTACTTGATCGCTTGGCTTGGCATCGCCTTTACGTAATTGGTTAATTGCATCAGTCGTTTTAGTTGAAGAACTAGGGGTGTTAATTACTGGTGCTTTAGGCATTTTAATTGGATTTTTCTTGCTTTCTTCTTCAATTTGGCGACGAATCCGCGGACGGTAGGCATTAACCATCAAAGTTTGTAAGATAGCAAATAGTCCACCGATGAAGAAGTAAAGACCTAATCCGGCAGAAGAAGTGATGGAGATAAAGAAGGTCATGAAAGGACTCATCCAAATAGCAGCTTTCATTTGCTTCTTCTGGGCTTCAGGAACACCGACAAGCCCAAGATAACTCTGGGCAGCATAGGCGATAAAAGATAAGACCGCTAAGATAATGCTTGGTTTACCAAGTGGAATTCCAAAGAAAGTTGCGTGGTAAAGGTCTGGAGAATAACGGATAGCAGCATATAAGGCGGCAAAAATTGGTAACTGAATTAACAATGGAAGACAGCCGATTCCGCCAGTTAAGCTAATATTGTTATCCCGGTAAAGAGCCATCATTTGTTGACTAACGGCAGCCTGTTCTTCAGGGGTCTTAGCCGCTTTTTGTTTTTCTGTTAGCTCTTTAATCAATGGTTGAACTTTGGACATCTTTTCTTGCATAATGGTTGATTTTTTCATTTGTGAGAACATCACTGGTAAAAGAATTGTTCGCACGACTACCACAATGACAATAATTGCCCAACCGTAGTTATTGCCCATGTGGCTGGCTAACCATTCCATCAAATGCTGCATTGGTTTAGCCATATAATCATAGACAAACCCGTATGGCCGACCGCTCTTGGTAGTCCGTACACATCCGCTAAGAAGTAACAAGAGGGTAAAGAGACCACCAGCGATTGTTATTCGTTTTCGTTTCATATTAATGAATCAAACTCCCTTATTTCTTTGTATATTAATTACGTTAATAGTACGTATTTTACTCTATTCAGGAATTGAATTCTACCGCTAATCGCGAACTAATGCGTGATTTGAAATGAATGATGGTAGTGTTGAAGAGTTCCCTTGCTGATTTTAACCTTATTAATTCGAGCATAGGGGGTGGGTCCAGCTTTAATTTTAGAGATTAATTGTTTAACAATCTCACTGGGCCCCTGCAATTCGCAATAAACACTCCCGTCTTGCTTATTCATAACGATTCCTTCTATTCCTGCTTGCTGTGCCAACTGATAGACGCTCCAGCGGAAACCAACGCCTTGAACGCGTCCAGTAATGGTAAGATGATAATTAACCATAATTAAAACTCCTTAATGAAAACTTATTATTAGTTAATAACAATTGTACAACAGGAACATGGTATAATTTAATTAACAAGAAGGAGTATGCAAAATATATGGAACAATTAACATCAATTCATAATCAGCACGTTAAAGATTGGAAAAAGCTGCAAACCAAAAAAGCACGGCGCCAGACTGGTACTTACCTGTTAGATGGCTGGCACTTAGTTCAAGAAGCATCCAAAGCAGGAATCGAGCTCTTAGAAGTAGTAGGAACAGCTGAACAATTAGCTGCCCATCCAGAACTTGAAGGAATGGCTAATGCAACCTATGAAGTTACTGAAGAGATCATGAAGCATATTACTGATACGGTAACGCCTCAAGGGATTGCTGCGGTTGTTGCTTTACCAGATTCTCATCGTTTACCGGCAGGACCATTGCATGGGGCATGGCTTTTCCTCGACCGCGTTCAAGACCCAGGAAATGTGGGGACAATGGTGCGAACAGCGGATGCCGCTGGGTTTACTGGAGTAGTAGTTGGACAACGCTCAGCAGACTTATTTGGTCCCAAAGTTGTTCGTTCAATGCAAGGAAGCCAATTCCATCTTCAAATGTTTGAGGGTGACTTAAGAAAGTGGATTGATGATTTTAAATCAATCAATGCTCCGGTGTATGGAACACAACTGAATCCTCAAGCCAAGAACTTCCGGACTGTTGATCCTGGTGATACTTTTGCTTTAATCATGGGCAATGAAGGCCAGGGGATGAGCGGTGATCTTCTTTCACAGACAACTGATAATCTCTATATTCCGATGCGTGGTGAAGCGGAATCGCTTAATGTGGCTATTTCTGCAGGAATCTTAATGTTTCAGCTTAATCAAAATCTAGCTTAAATTAATTTATTTTCTCGTTAAAATCGTGTATGATAATTGCAATAATATAGAAAAGGGGTATTACATGAAATCAAAAAATGAATGGCGCGCCGATAAAGAGTATGTTTCAATTGTTGCCGATCTTTTAGCCCAGCCAGCTGTCCAAAAGCTAGCGAACTATACTCAGCATCATCACTCTACCCGCCTGCAACATTCTATTGCGGTTTCGTATGATAGCTACAAAATTGCTAAAAAAATGCATCTTGATTATCGCAGTACTGCACGGGCAGGTCTCTTGCATGATCTCTTTTATTATGATTGGCGGACGACTAAGTTTAATTTAGGAACCCATGCATTTATTCATCCCCGAGTTGCATTACGCAATGCTGAAAAGCTAACCCCGTTAAATAAAAAAGAAAAGGATATTATCCTTAAGCATATGTTTGGCGCAACGTTGGCAGTGCCGCGCTACCCGGAGAGTTTAATTGTATCGCTAGTTGATGATTTTGAAGCAGAGCATGAATTCTTTGGCCCGCTACGTGCAAAGATGCGTCGAAAGATTAAGAAACGTCGGATGCGAACAACTTGGTAGAGGAGAAGGAGAGTTAAATTATGGAACAATTAGTAGCAGAAAAGGCGCTTGATGAAGACTGTAAACTTTGTCCAAAATTTACACGTACGTTTATGATCTTGGGAAAGAAATGGAATGGATTAATCATTGAAGTGCTACTTAAAAATGGCAACATGCGATTTAAGGATATTGCCAGTAGCATTGCAAAGTGCAGCGATCGAGTCTTATGTGAACGATTAAAAGAACTCGAAGATGAACAAATTGTTATTCGTAACACTTACGAAGGTTCTAGTCGGGTAGATTATTCTTTGACTGAGCGTGGTCAAGAATTGCGCCCAGTCATGGAAGCTGTTCATGCATGGAGTGACAAGTGGATTTAAAATAACGCTTGACGCCTTACAGATGATTGTCTAGAATATGTAATTGAATTAAAAGCGATGATGAGAGCTAGTAGCTAGACGATCCTGTTAGAGAGTTGCAACCATAAGCTGAGAATTGCAATCAGTGATCTAAGGCGAATTTCACTTTCGGAGCTGATACGTAATGGTATTCCGGCCAATCACCGTTATTGATTATTTGAGTGTGTAGGATTTGTTCCTACAAACTAGGGTGGTACCGCGAAGCCTCGTCCCTATATTGGGATGAGGCTTTTTTGAATTAAGGAGTGAAAATATGGGACTAAGAGAGAAATTAGCCGAACTTCGTGAAGAAGGATTGCAAGATATTAAACAATCAGACGATTTAAAGCGAATTAATGAAATCCGCGTAAAGATGCTGGGAAAGAAGGGACCTATTACTTCAGTTCTTCGGGGCATGCGTGAGCTTAGTGCTGAAGAACGGCCAAAAGTAGGGCAATTTGCTAACAAGGTGCGGGATGAATTATCAGCTGCGATTGAAGAAAAGCGTGCTGAGCTAGAACAAGCTGCCATGAATGCTAAGTTAGCAGCTCAAACAATTGATGTTACTCTTCCTGGAACACCAGTAGCACAAGGGCAACCTCATGTTATTCAACAAATCATTGACCAAGTTGTGGACTTGTTTGTATCAATGGGGTATGAAGTAGCAGTTGGGGATGAAGTTGAACAAGAAGTTTATAACTTTGAAAAGCTTAACTTGCCAAAGGATCACCCAGCTCGTGACATGCAAGATACATTTTATGTTACGCCGTCTGTTTTGATGCGGACACAAACGTCACCAATGCAAGCGCGGATGCTCGAAAAACATGATTTTAGTCAAGGTCCACTAAAGATGATTTCACCAGGTAAGGTTTACCGGCGTGATACTGATGATGCGACTCACAGTCACCAATTCCACCAAATTGAAGGGATGGTTGTTGGTAAAAATATTACCATGGCTGATTTGAAGGGAACTCTTGAGGCAGTTGCTCAAAATCTTTTTGGTGACAAGTTAAAGGTTCGCTTACGGCCAAGTTACTTTCCATTTACTGAACCATCCGTTGAAGCAGATATTACTTGTTTCAACTGCCTTGGTAAGGGTTGTGCAATTTGTAAACAAACTGGTTGGATTGAAGTTCTTGGTGCTGGAATGGTTCATCCAAATGTGCTTAAGATGTCGGGTGTTGATCCAGAAGAATATGGCGGTTTTGCCTTTGGACTTGGACCAGATCGTTTTGCCATGCTGAAGTACGGTGTTGATGATATCCGTAACTTCTACCAAAATGATGTCCGCTTCCTTAACCAATTTGACCAGAAAGGATAATGTGAAATGAAAGTATCATATCAATGGCTTCAAGAATACCTTGATTTAGATGTTGCCCCTCAAGATTTAGCTGAAAAGATTGCTCGTACCTCTGTTGACATTAATGACGTTTACTCGCTGAGCGACGGATTAAAAAAGATCGTTGTTGGGAAAGTAGTAAAATGTGAAAATCACCCTGACTCAGACCACCTTCATGTTTGTCAAGTTGATGTTGGCGAAGAAGAACCGATTCAAATTGTTTGTGGTGCTCCTAATGTTCAAGAAGGTAAAAAGGTAATCGTTGCCCTTCACGGTGCGCGAATTGCCGATAACCAAAAAATTAAGCGTGGTAAGATTCGTGGTGTTGAATCAAATGGAATGCTTTGTGCCCTTCAAGAAATTGGCTTTAGCGACAAGATTGCGCCTAAAGATTACGAAGATGGGATCTACTTCTTACCAGATGATGCTAAAAATGGTGATTCTGTATTTAAGTACTTAGGAATGGACGATACGATCATCGATACAGACGTAACTCCTAACCGTGGAGATATGCTTAGTATTTATGGAAATGTTAATGATATCGCAGCCTTTTACGGGTTAAAGTCGCGTTTTAAAGAAGTTGCAATTAAAGAAGAAGGGACTGAAAAGACAGCGGATCTTCTTCAGGCGGAAATTAATGATACAAAGATTGCGCCAACTTATAAATTACGGGTAATTAAAGGTGTTAAAATTGCCGAAAGTCCACTATGGCTGCAAATTCGCCTCTGGAACAGTGGTATTCGTCCTGTAAATAATGTCGTGGATGTAACTAATTATATTCTCCTTAAATATGGTCAACCACTCCACAGCTATGATTATGACCAATTATCTGGTAAAAAGTTTGGGGTTCGCCACGCTAATGAAGGTGAAAAGTTTGTTACGTTAGACGGGGATGAACAAACCTTAAAAGCAAATGATATTGTTGTAACTGTCGATGACCAGCCAGTTGCTCTTGCGGGAACGATGGGTGGAGAAGGAACTGCAGTAAGTGATGATACGACAACTGTTGCCCTTGAAGCAGCCATTTTTGATCCAGTAATGGTCCGGAAGCAAGCACGGCGCTTAGATCTTCATAGTGAATCCTCAATGCGGTTTGAACGCGGAATCAATCCAGCAACCGTTGAAACCGCATTGAATGAAGCAGCTGAAATGATTAAGGAGCTTGCTGGGGGAACGATTACAGCAGGAATTGTTACTGGTAGTGAAGCGCCAGCAGTTGATACCCCAATCAAACTATCCCTGGCGAAGATTAATCATGTTCTGGGAACTTCCTTAACCATGGAACAAGTTACTGATATTTTTGATCGCTTGGCATTTGCTTACACTGTTGATGGTGATCAATTAACAGTGATTGCCCCAGCACGACGGTGGGATATTAGCCTTGCAGCTGATCTTTATGAAGAAATTGCGCGGATTTACGGTTATGATAATTTACCATCTACTTTACCAACGATGACGCGTAACCGGGGAGGACTTACTCCACGGCAACGGTTTATTCGGGCAAGTCGTCATGACCTCGAAGGAATGGGCTTAACTCAAGCAATTAGCTATTCCTTAACAACTGTTGAGAAGGCTAAACAGTTCCAAATTAAGCCACTTGCTGAACCAATGAAGCTCGACTTCCCAATGAGTTCTGACCATGTAGCTACCCGAATGAATATCATTAGCGGCTTGCTTAATGACGTTGCCTATAACGTGGCGCGGAATGTTGATAACGTAGCACTATATGAAGAAGGCCGGGTATTCTTGCCAATGGGGAATGAACGTCCAGTAGAACAAGAACACCTTGCAGCTGCGGTCACCGGCCAAATGGTAGCTAATAGCTGGAATAAGAAGGATCAACCGATTGATTTCTTCCAACTAAAGGGGATCGTTGAACGTTACCTTAAGAATATGGGAATTGCTGGTAAGGTTGCTTATGTTCCAACTAGTGATCGTCCAGAAATGCATCCAGGACGAACAGCTGATATTATGGTTGATGACCAATTAGTTGGTTTCATTGGGCAAGTTCATCCCCAAACTGCTAAGGAATATAAGATTCCAGAAACATATGTATTTGAATTAAATCTAGAATTATTACTGGCTGCACCGAAAATTGAAAATGAATATACACCTATTAGTAAGTATCCTTCAATCACTCGCGATATTGCCCTCTTGGTTGATACGGATGTTGAAAATGCAACAATTGTAGAGGCCATTAAGCAAAAAGGAGGAGCTTACCTTAAAGATATTCACCTATTTGATGTTTATGCTGGTTCTCACCTTCCTGCCGGTAAGAAGTCATTAGCTTACACCTTAACTTATCAAGATGATAAAGGAACGTTGACTGAAGACCAAGTAAACGCGGCCTTTGATAAAGTTACTGCTTACTTGCAAGATAAGGTTGATGCAGAAATTCGTTAAAATTTAAAAGGCTGGAATTTTTCGGCCTTTTTTTAGTGCAAATAATTATTTTTTACGTATTTATATTATAGGGCTAACCACTAAAGAAATAATTAGTGGTTGAAGCGCTGAAAATTTTCTGCTATTTTGTTAATAGTTTGATAATGAAATAATGATATTTAATATAAAGAGGGATAAACGAAATAATGAAATCAACAACAAAGAAAATTCTTGCATCATCATTAGGGGTAGCTGGCGCAATGGCAATGGGTACTGTAACTGCAAAAGCTGATACAACTGTTACAGTCAACGCTGGCGATAATTTAAACGGGATTGCGCAAAAGTATAATGTTAGTGCGGATGACATTGCTGCCGCTAATCACCTGCAAAATAAAGAGTTGATTTTTGCAGGACAAAAGTTGACAATTCCAACCAAAGATAAAAATGAGACACCTGCTAATAATACTGAGAAAAAAGATCCAACCAACAAGAACAGTCAAAGTCTACAAGATTCTGTTAACAAGGCAATGTCTTACTTAGGAACTCCTTATGTTTGGGGTGGTAATAAACCAGGTGGATTTGATTGTTCTGGGTTGGTTCAATATTGTTACGGTATCCCACAACGGACGACGTATGAACAACAAGCTTTAGGACCACATATTCACGATAATGTTTTAAACGCGCCATATGGGGCCCTTGTTTTCTACGGTTCTGATGATGCTCCGTACCACGTCGCCATTTCACTTGGGGATGGTCGGATTATTCAAGCACCAAATGAAAATGAAACAGTTAAAATTACTGCCCAACAATACTTCCCCGGAAATTACTATGTTGTGATGCATTAATATTTTCTTTTTGCCTCATCTTTAATAATTTAAATTAGTAATTATCTTGCGCATCACAAAAGAGTGCTATATACTATTTCAGATTAGAAAGTTTTATGAGGGAGACAAATTGATGAGTATTCAACAGAATAAGCGTCCAGTAGTTATTGGTGTTACAGGTGGTTCCGGTAGTGGAAAAACAACGGTAAGCAATAAAATCTATGACCAATTGCATGGGCAAGCGATTCAGATTATTAACCAAGATACTTACTATAATGATCAGGCAGATATGACAATGGGTGAACGTAAAGCAGTAAATTATGATCATCCACTTGCGTTTGATACAGATTTTTTAATTAAGCAATTAACGGACTTGCGGAGTAATAAGGCTATTGAGATGCCGGTATACGACTATGCACAATATACACGTTCAGACAAAACCGTTCACGTAGAACCAACTGATGTCATTATTTTAGAAGGAATCTTAATTCTTGATGATGAGCGTTTACGTGATTTAATGGATATTAAGGTTTACGTTGATACAGATGATGATATTCGGATTATTCGCCGGATTCAACGTGACATGGTAGAGCGTGGACGGTCTCTTGATTCCATTATTACGCAATACTTAGCTACGGTTAAACCAATGTATCATCAATTTGTTGAACCAACTAAACGCTACGCTGACATTATCGTGCCAGAAGGTGGCGAAAACCAAGTTGCAATCGACCTATTGTCTACAAAGATCCGTGATATTTTAGTAAAACGTGGACATACGGAATTACAATAGGTATTTACAAGCTGAAGTAGAAATGGTAATGTTGCACTGGATAAATTATGAGGAGTGTTTATAATGGCTGAAGAAAAAACTTTTCCAATGACCCTTGAAGGGAAGAAAAAGCTTGAAGATGAACTTGAAGAATACCGCTTGAAGCGTCGACCAGAAGTTATTAAGCGGATAAAGATTGCTCGTAGTTATGGTGATTTATCTGAAAACTCAGAATATGAATCAGCAAAAGATGAACAGGCAATGGTTGAAAGCCGGATTGCCCAAATTGAAAACATGCTTCAATATGCTGAAATTATCGATAATGAAGATGTCGATAAGGATGAAGTATCCATGGGACGGACAATTACTATTCAAGAATTGCCAGATGAAGAACCAGAAGAATACCAAATTGTTGGTGAATCAGAATCTGATCCATTCAACGGTAAGATTTCTAATGAATCCCCAATGGCAAAGGGCCTCTTAGGACACAAAGTCGGTGAAGTTGTCGAAGTTGACGTTCCTAACGGGACAATCAAGTTAAAGATTATCAAGGTTGATTAATTAAAATAATTTAAGCAAAGAGGGAGCGAGACAGAAGGTACTTGTGGCTTCGTTTTTCGACGCGAAGCTAGCCTTTGGAACCCCCTGCAAGCAATAATAGGCCTTCAATGTTCAGGTTTACCGAGCGTTGGAGGCCATTGTTGTACTGCGCTATTTGTTTTTATGAAAGTACCTTGAATTATCTCACAGTCCCCTCGCTTTTCTTATTGGTATTATTTTTCTACTATGCTATAGTAAGGTGGATGAAAGCGATGCCACTATACGCTGGAGGGAAACAAAATGAAATTAATTATTACTGATGCTGCAAGTCGCTGGTTTCGTGATGAAATGGGATTAGAACCAGGGAATGGAATAAAGTTTTACGGTAAAACTTATGGCCAAACCGAAGTCCATCATGGATTTTCGCAAGGATTTACTCGTGAAGATAAACCAGTTGACCCAATTTTAGAGGTTAAGAAAGATGGTATTAACTATCACATTGATTCGCTAGATGAATGGTTCTTTAAGGATCTTATAACTACTGTTGACTATGATCCGCAAGCCGATGGACCGGTTTTTCATTTTCAACATGAAGATGGCGATACGCCTGACGTCGCTGGATTTGTTAATGACGCTGATGATCATTCAGATAATAAGTCTGATGCCTCGACTGGAGCATCTCAGCATTAATTTTTTATATAGTAAAAAGCTCTTTAGCATGCACTATCCAATGGTAGTATGCTAAAGAGCTTTACTGTTAATCAAACATTGTCTTTATTTGATGTTCTTTCTTAACCCACCAACCAGTTAAACCTAGGCTTATAATTGTAATTATAAGTCCAAGAATGAGGAATGGTGGCCGGTAATAAAATTCAACCTGATGCTTTCCGGGACTCATTGGAATGGCCATAAACGTATTAAGCACGGTCTGTGGAGTAGTAGAATTACCATCTACCTTAACATGCCAACCCTTAGCAGCAGGAATAGTGGTCATCAACACGCGCTGATTACGCTGGAGATTGACTGTGCCAACGATCCGATTACTACGGTATGAACTAATCTTTAAGGGAGATTCTTGGAGTGTCTTTAAACTTGCCATAAACGATCGTTGTTTTAGTTGATAGATACTAACATTTTGCATCCAAAGTGTTGCTTTCTTTAGTTGCAAATTGACAAGGATTTTTTGCCCTTTTTGATCATGGGCAACGTTGATTACTACTGTATTACGGAAGGTGTCATATTGGGTGAATTTTTTGTTATTCATTGTGATTGTGGCATTATCCTCAACGTTTGGTCCGAGTGTTAAGTAGTAAGAATCGTTGGTTGGCGGAATAAATTCTAGCTGAACCGATGCTGGTTTAAGCAGGTTTTGCTTTCTAAAGATTGTACCAGTAATTTGCTTAGCACTTTGAACATTATTGAATTTGACGGAATTAAAGTTTTGAACGGCAAATAATGAATGAAGTGTTGGTCGACCGGCAAGCGTTTGAAAAATTTGTGACTGATAGTTTAAAGGATCCATTGTTGTCCGTTGAAGGTGAAGGATGGCGGCATTAGCTCCAAACGCAATCGGAAGCGCATGTGGATTCTCACGGAGATTGACTGCTGAAGTTGAACCTACTAATGGGTAACTATACCAATCAGGACGGAAACCTGATAGGGGTAATGCCTGCCCAGCTGAAGTATTCCGGGCATCCATGGTATATTTGTAACCCAGAAGCGCATCACCCACTTGGGTTCCATTTGTATAAGTAACAAAACCATCCCCGTCTGGTTGCCCAATAGCACCCATGAAGGCTGGAATTGGCGGCTCTAAGGTCGAACCAAAATGGTCACCAGAATTAAAGTCTGCTTGGAAGGGATCATCCTTTGTTCGCATAAAAGTTTTTGCAACGCGGTAGAAGCCTGGATCATGTTTCTTTAGTTTTTCTATACTTTTATCAAGAGCGAGTGTGTAGTTGCCAAATTCAGGCTGTGAAACGTAAGAGATCTTATTAAGCGCCGTGTACCCACTCATAGAAATATCACAGACAGCAAGGAGAACAAGTAGTGCATCGTATAAGCGCGGTGAATTTGTGCGGGGAATACAAAGACAACTAACAGCGATCAGCGCAAAGCATAAGCCGATATTCCGTTGACTGCTATTAATATACGATAAGTTAAGTGTCCCAACATACCAGTAAATTGCGATAATAAGCAACGTCAGGATAAGTGCACTGCGCTTTTTTATTTTGAAATCAGGTTGAAGCACTTTAGCAGCAAGATAGATGCACCAGAAAGAGAAGAGGTAGGAAAAACGATAAGGGTACCAAACTGGAAACTGCCCAGCGTGCCATAAAAGATCTAATGGCTCATAACAGAATGAGAAAATAAAGAAAATAGAAATGGCTGCCCCAATCAAACGACGATGAAGGTCAAAGCGATTATTGAAAAAGTAGAGACAAGCGCCGAGCATTAATAGCATTCCAATATAAATGTTGGGTTGACCACTTGGCATTTGATTAAAATTAAATGATCCAGGGACAAGTTTTCCAAGCATTTTAGGAGCAAAGTACTCAACGCGGCTGTGAATCCTGGTTTCAGTGTACGTTCCTTTACTTTGCAATAAGGCATAGAAAGTTGGCAATAAAATGACTGCTGAAATACCCGCCGCAAGCAGCGAACTGCCGAGATATCGGAGAAAGATTACTCCCCGTTGTCGCCATGATGCCAACGCTGGTGTTTGCCAGAGGAAAAATAGAAAAGTAAAGATGGCAATCATCCAGCCCATATAATAATTATCAATCAGCATTACGGCTAGCCAAGAGATATAAGTGCCAACACGATTTTGATAAATAAGTTTGAGGAGTCCCCAAATAATTAACGGCAAAAGTATTAAAGCATCTTGCCAAATCATATTTAATTGGTTGGCAATCATCCAGCCATTCATTGAATAAACAGTGCTGAATGCTAAAATTCGCCACCCCTGTTGTAGCTCAGTCTTTTGCATTAGCCAAGCAAAACTCAATCCTGCCAGGCCATATCGAACAAGTGTAACGATGGTTATCCCACTTGCAAGATGCTGGGCGGGGAAGAATAACAAAATTAAGTTTAATGGACTTAGCAAGTAATATGCATTAGTTCCAAACATTTCACCACCCAGTCCTTTGCTAAACGAATAAAAGAAACTGCTAGGATGGTGGAGAATAGTATTTCTAAGGTAACTGAAAAAATCGACATATTGTTGACCGAGATCAACGGTTAATAAACTGCTTTTACCAAAGGGAGTCATTTGACGGTATGCAAAATAGCAAGCCATCAAAATAACTGGTAACAGGAAACTTGCAATCAAAATTTTGCGTCGATATAAACGATGATGTTGATATAAAAACACAGCAAAATTCTCCTTCTCTCAATTAAATAGACACATCCACATTATCATATCCTTTTTTAAAATGATATTCATTACTATTGTTCATTAAATTTCATTAAATCATTGGAATAAATTCTTCATTTCTTATAAAATAAAGAGTATTATTTTCACGTTAGTAGTGGTAACTATCTGTTAAAGCAGGTAATTTTTGTTAAAATAGATTCACTACGATGAAGGAGAATTATAAAACCGTGAAATTCTTTGATCGAATAATGAACTTATTTGGTTCACGTACCAAAAAGCGTCAAAATGCGCAGTCAATTATTCCATTCCGGCTGAACATGCTATTATGGATTGTTGGTATCTTATTATTAGCGTTAACTATTCGCCTGTTTTATCTTCAAGTTCTACAAGGAACATCATTTAAAGCGGAAGTAAAGCGATCAGATACAACAACGCAGACGAATAATGTACAACGGGGGATGATTTATGATTCACAAGGTAACGTTCTTGTTGGTAATCAAACTCATCAAGCCATTACCTATACTAAAGGGGCCAATGTAACTACTGATCAGCTCTATCAGATTGCTAATCGTTTAGGAAAATATGTGTCTGTTTCTAATAAAAATTCGCGCTTAACTGATCGAAATGAAGAGGATTATTACCTTGCTGATAAAGAGCGGCTTAAGAGTGTTTTGAAACATGTCAAGACTTCAGATGCAGATTCTGAAGATACTAAATATGATAAAGCTCTCGAATATTTGAGTAAGCATCCTGATTCATGGGAGCTTACAGATCAGCAAAAGAATAATGCCCGAATTTATGCAGCAATGAGTGGAGCATATTCCCTTTCAACAACTTATATTAAAGAAACGGGTGTTAGTGCTAAAGAGCTTGCAGCAGTTGGGGAACACCTGAATGAAATGCCAGGGGTAAAGATTGGAACGTCTTGGACTCGTAATTACCCACAAGGTACAGATATTCAATCGTTAACAGGAACTGTCTCAACTACTGGTTTACCAAGTGATGAAGTTAATTCACTACTTGCTCAAGGATATTCTCGAAATGATAGCGTTGGGCAAAGTTATCTTGAAAAGCAGTTCCAATCAACTTTAGCCGGTTCGAAGTCACAAACTGAAGTTACTACTAACGGAAATGATGTAACTAAAGAAAAGACTAAGTACCCAGGTAAAAAGGGTGATAACCTTGTACTAACGATTAATTCAAAGTTCCAAAAGCAAGTTCAATCGATTTTGAAAAATAATTACTCAGCTGCCGGAAACCAGTACTCCACTGGGGTATATGCAGTAGTAATGAATCCCAATACCGGTGCAATTTATGCGATGGCTGGAATTGATCGTGATCCAGCAACAGGTAAAGAAACTCCTGATGAAATTGGTGCTATCAATCACCCAATTACGATGGGTTCAGTTGTAAAGCCGGCGATGGTTATGGGGGCATTAATGGATGGTGTAATTACGCCAACAAATAATACCTTAACCGATATGCCGATTAAGCTTGCCGGAACTTCGTCTAAGGGATCATGGTTTAACCATGGTGGATCAGCAAATATGGCAATTAATGCAGCAACAGCGCTCGAAGTTTCTTCTAACTCTTATATGATGCAATTACTCATGAAAGAAGCAGGGATGAAATATACACCAAACGCGCAAATTACAATGAAACCAAGTATTTTTGCTAAAGCGCGGGGTTACTTCAACATGTTTGGACTAGGAGTTAAAACTGGAATCGACTTACCTGGCGAAACAAGCGGTTATACAGGACCTGCTGACCAACAGCATATCGGTTCGGCACTTGACTTGTCATATGGTAACTATGATGGTTATACTTTGATTCAACTTGCCCAATATATGTCTACCATTGCTAACGGTGGTAACCGGATGCGACCATACATTGTTAAAGAAATCCGTGGTACGAAAGCCAATGGTCAACTTGGTGCCGTTGAATACACAACAAAACCACAAGTTCAATTAACCATTCCGGCTTCTAAAGCTGACTTTGATGTCGTTAAACAAGGGCTTTATCAAGTGGTTCATGGGTCTAACCGTTATGTTACTGGTAAAGCGTTGGCATCTGTTAAACCATCAGTATCTGGTAAGACAGGGACTGCTGAAACCTACTACAAGTCGCACTCAACAACTACTTTAAGTTTTGCTGGATTTGCGCCATCTGATAATCCGCAAGTCGTAGTTGCTTTGGCTATTCCAGGAGCTTCAAATTCCGATGGTGGTGCCAACCTTACAATGGCAAAACAAATTTTTGAAGCCTACTGGAAGACTGTTCAGAGTCCCAAGGGTTTCGGTGACTAATTAAACTGTCAAGGAAATTTCCTTAACAAACTTTGATAAATTACTAGCCAAATAGAAGAATAAATGATATAGTTGTACGAGTTAGGGTTACGATAAATAACCACGTTAAATAAAAGAAATAGTTTGGAGGTCAAAATAATGCGTGTCAACATTACACTTGAATGTACTTCATGCCACGAACGGACTTACTTAACTAGCAAGAACCGTCGTCATAACCCAGATCGTCTTGAATTAAACAAGTACTGTCCACGGGAACAAAAGGTTACATTACATCGGGAAACTAAGTAATGACCATATAAAGGAGCTGGGAGACCGGCTCTTTTTATTTATTTTTATAAAAAAACGCTTGCATAAATTCCGTTAAGCGGTGATAATAAAATCTGATACCGTTTGTTACTTCACTATAAAGGAGCGGTCATAACATAATGGCTTATTCAAAGAAAGAGTTACGACAAGCATATATTGCGCGCCTTCAACAATTAGATTTAAACACCCGTCTTTACGAAGAGAGAAAATTAGCATCTTTGCTATATGATCAACCGGAATGGACAAGGGCTAAGGTAATTGCGGTTACTTTAAGTCAATCTTTTGAAATTGATACTGCACCTATTATTCTTCATGCGCGTCATAAGGGCCAACAGATTGTTGTTCCGCGGACGTTGCCACATCGTCAAATGGAATTTGTTGAATTAAATGAAGATACCGATTTCGACGAGACGTCTTTTGGTATTTTAGAGCCACATGATGGCCAAGTTTATTCTCCAGATGAGATTGATTTGATGGTTGTTCCTGGAGTAGCCTTTACCGCATCTGGTAACAGGTTGGGTTTTGGTGGCGGTTATTATGATCGTTACCTAAAGAACTATAAGGGTCCTAAAATTTCAATGGCATTAACAACGCAACTAGCTGAAGAAAACGAATGGGAACCAGAAGAATTCGATCAGCGGATAGATAAAGTGTTGTACTTACCGGGGATATAAAAGATGCGGACACAGGGACTAAGATTGGCGCCTGTGACGCTTACCTTAATAATTTTTCAGGTATTAGTTTATTGCTGGTTAGCTTATGCAGGTGGTTCAACTAATACAGTAACTCTCCTTAACATGGGTGCTCGTAGTACGCCCTTAATTAGGGAAGGTGAATGGTGGCGTTTAGTATCACCTGTGTTCCTTCACGTTGGTTTATCACACTTAGTAGTCAATAGTGTTACTCTCCTATATATCGGTCGTTATATTGAAGAGTTTTTCGGTCATTGGCGAATGTTAGTTATATACTTTGTCAGCGCATTTTTTGGTAATCTTACTAGCGCGGTCTTCATGCCATCGACAATTTCAGCTGGTGCTAGTACTGCTATTTTTGGATTGTTTGGCGCGTTTTTAATGTTGGGTGTTTGTTTTCATCATAATGTTATTGTTCGCGTCTTAAGTCGTACTTTTTTGTTATTTGTTATTATCAATATTGTGATGGATTTTTTCCTATCAGGAGTTGACTTGGTAGGACACGTTGGCGGTTTATTTGGTGGCTTTTTCATTGCATTTATTGTTGGTGCTCCTATGTTAGGAACTGTTGCCTGCCTGAAACGGTTTTTAAGTGGAGCTGTATTAACGGTAAGTTTGGTAATTTTGACTTTAGAATTGAAGTGATAATTTATGGCAATCGCCTCAAGAAACTACCGCACATTATACGATGTTCAGCAATTATTAAAGGAATTCAACGTGTTTGTATATGTGGGTAAACGACTGTATGACATTGAGTTAATGGCCATTGAGCTTGATAACCTCTATCAATCAGGAGTTGTAGATAACTCAACTTATACAAAAGCAAAGATTGTCTTGCGTAAAGAACATCGTGAAGAACAAACGAGAATTAAAAGGGGTAAACTGTATTAAACCTTACCCAGGAAAGGAATCATTATGGCTAAGAAATTAATTGGTGTTGACCTTGGTGGTACTACTATCAAGTTTGCAATTTTAACGGAGAACGGTGAGATTCAACAAAAGTGGTCTTTACGGACTAACATTTTGGATGATGGTTCACACATTGTGCCAGACATCATTAACTCAATTAATCACCACCTTGATTTATACAAAATGTCTCGCGATCAATTTATTGGAATCGGAATGGGAACTCCCGGAACAATTGACCGTGAAAAGGGAACTGTTATTGGTGCCTACAACTTAAACTGGAAGACAACTCAAAATGTTAAAGAAGAGATTGAACAAGGCACTGGAATGCAATTTGCTCTTGATAACGATGCTAACGTTGCTGCACTTGGTGAACGTTGGAAGGGTGCTGGTAATGAAGGTGACGATGTTGCATTTATTACTTTAGGTACCGGTGTTGGTGGTGGACTTATCTCCAATGGTAAGCTTATCCACGGTGTCGTTGGTGCCGGTGGTGAAGTTGGTCACATGATTGTTAAGCCAGATGGATACCTTTGTACTTGTGGAAACCATGGATGTCTTGAACAATATGCATCCGCTACTGGAATTGTTCATATCGCTCAAGATAAGGCGGAAGAATATGAAGGTAACAGTCGTTTGAAGGCAATGATTGATAACGGTGACGAAATTACAGCCAAGATTGTTTTTGACCTTGCTAAGGAAAACGACTACCTTGCTAATACTGTTGTTGATGAAGTTTGCTTCTACCTCGGTTTAGCAACTGCCAACTTAAGTAACGCATTGAACCCTGAATACCTTGTTATCGGTGGTGGAGTTTCCGCAGCTGGTGAATTCCTTTTGAAGCGGGTAAAGCAAAACTTTGAAAAATTTGCCTTCCCAACAGTTCGGACTTCAACTCAATTGAAGTTAGCTGAATTAGGTAATGATGCTGGTGTTATCGGTGCTGCTTCATTAGCTCGTCAGTTTGTAAATGCAGATTAATTTGTAAGGGGAAATGATCGTGGTACTTGGAGTTAGCTCTGGCTTGATGATTCTTAATGCAGTCATTATAATCATCTTGTTAGTATGGATTTTTAGCTGGGCATTTCAGACTTACCGTCGAAAGAGATATGCAACTGTCCTTAGTCAAGATGACTTTAAGCAAGGAATGCGAAAAGCACAGGTTATTGACTTGCGACAAGAAAATGACTTTAAACAAGGTCATATTCTTGGTGCACGTAACTTGCCTTATCCATATCTTCGTCAACAATATGGCGAATTGCGGAAGGACTTGCCAGTTTACTTATATGATGAAGGCATGACATTAAGTACTCAGGCCGCTGCATTTTTAGGTAAGCATGGGTATAATCACCTTTACATCTTAAAGGATGGTTATCGTGCGTGGGACGGTAAGACTAAGAAGTCCAAGTATTAAAAAAGTATTTTGTATGCTTTTTATCAGGATGGTTGAGGATTCTAAACAATCATTTGCTAATGTTTGGAATTTAGCCTCTTGAAAACTTAACCAATAGAAAGAGGCTGGGAGAAAACTAAGTTTTCTCCCAGCCTCAACTGTTTTCACGAACAATAGCAAGATAACGTGGAACTAGTTTTGCATCGCCGCAACGCTAGTTCCCACTCCTTATTTTTGAATCTTAAATGAAATTAAAGTTGGTGTGCTGAGCGGCCCTTACGGATAGCAGCTCGACGGTTTTGATCAAACTTCTCTTCTTCTTCTTCCGCTGGCTTAATGACAGTTTTATGGAAAGTAAGAACCCCGCTAGCAATAGCAGCAACTGTTGCCAAACTACCAACTAAAATACCTTTTGCTAATTGTTTCATAACATAAAACCTCCTCGAATTTATAGGTTACCTCCATTATGCAAGAATTAATGGCGTTTTACCAGTGAGAAGGATAAGTTTTAGCATAAAATTTATAAAAATTGGAGAGTTAAGATGAATAAAGTAATTGCGATTGTCGGTCCAACCGCTGTAGGAAAAACTGCGCTATCGATAAAGTTGGCACATGAATTTGATGGAGAAGTAATTTCTGGTGATTCGATGCAGGTTTATCGCCGCCTTGATATTGGGACGGCAAAAGTTACTCCCGAAGAAATGGGGGATGTGCCACACCATCTCATTGATATCTGCAATATTGAAGAGCGTTTTTCCGCAGCCCGTTTTAAGCAACTCGCGGACCAAAAAATAGACGAAATAACTCAGCGTAATCATTTGCCGATTATTGCAGGTGGAACTGGATTTTATCTTCAAACCTTAACTGATAACCTAGCATTAGGGAGTGACCAGTTTGATCAACAAACGCTTGAAATTCGTAACCATTGGAAAAAAATTGCCGAAGAAAAGGGAGCCGAGTATGTTTGGAAACAATTGAACAAGTTAGACCCAGTGGCCAGCGCCCGGATCCCCAAGTCTAATACTCGCCGGGTTATTCGTGCTTTAGAGGTAATCCAAAAAACAGGTCAATTGTTTTCTAAGCAGCCCCAGTTCAAAGCAACAAATGATTTTCTTTTAATTGGCCTGACTACTGATCGCCCTGTTTTATATGACCGGATTAATAAGCGAGTGGACTTGATGATTCAAAATGGCTTGTTAGAAGAAGCAAAATGGTTGTTTGATCAAGGAGGCGAAGATCTGCCAGCAGGTAAGGGAATTGGGTACCATGAATTATTTCCTTATTTTCGTGGCGAAATTAGCCTTGCCGAGGCGGTTGAAAAAATTAAGCAGGATTCTCGCCATTATGCTAAACGGCAGTTGACGTGGTTTAGAAATAAGGCTGATACTCACTGGTTTGATATTTTGCGTTATCCCGATGATATTAATCAAATTAAGCAGTTTATAAATGATTGGTTAAAAAAATGAAGTACGGAAGGAAAGATTTTTTTAATTAAAATAAAGCTCTTAAATAGAATTGACTTATGCCCTGTCTATTGTTATTCTAAGTCACAGTGTTAAGGAGAGAAGCAGATGTTAGATAGATTGGTATGGTCATCTATTTCTGTAGAGATTGTATGAAAGGGAATGAAATTTTATGGGTAAACACGTATTTACAAAAGATGAAGTTCGCCAAATGGTAAAGGATGAAGATATTCATTTCTTACGAGTAATGTTTACTGACTTATTAGGAACGATTAAGAGCGTTGATCTACCGGTTAGCCAGTTAGATAAATTGATGGATAATAAAATTATGTTTGACGGTTCTTCAATTGATGGATTTGTTCGGATTGAAGAAAGTGACATGTATCTTTACCCAGATATGTCCACTTGGCTTACATTCCCTTGGGGTGCTGAACACGGGAAGGTTGCGCGGGTAATCTGCAGTGTTTATAAGACTGATGGTACTCCATTTGAAGGTGACCCACGTAACAACTTAAAGCGGGTTCTTGAAGATATGCGGAAGATGGGCTTCAAAGACTTTAATATTGGACCTGAACCAGAATTCTTCCTCTTTAAAACTGATGAAAAGGGTAACCCAACTACCAATCTTAACGATAAGGAAAATTACTTTGATATGGAACCAGCAGATCCTGGTGAAGACTGCCGCCGTGATATCGTCTTAGCTCTCGAAAAGATGGGCTTCGATGTTGAAGCAGCTCACCATGAAGTTGCCCCTGGTCAACATGAAGTAGACTTTAAGTACTCAGATGCTTTAGAAGCTGCTGACAACATTCAAACATTTAAGTTCGTTGTTAAAACAATTGCTAAGAAGTATGGTTTCCACGCCACCTTTATGCCTAAGCCGCTTTCTGGTATTAACGGTTCAGGAATGCACCTCAACATGTCATTGTTTAGTCAAGATGGTACTAACGCCTTCTTTGATGAAAACGATAAAGATAAGCTTTCCGCAACTGCTTACCATTTCTTGGGCGGTTTGATGAAGCATGCACGAAGCTACACTGCAATTTGCAACCCAATTGTCAACTCTTATAAGCGGTTAGTTCCAGGTTATGAAGCACCGGTTTATGTTGCGTGGTCAACTTCTAACCGGTCACCACTTGTGCGAATTCCAAGTGATCGTGGAATGGGAACACGGCTTGAGTTACGGTCAGCAGATCCATCGGCTAACCCATATCTTGCAATCGCTGCTGTTCTTGAAGCTGGTTTAGATGGCTTACGCAATAACTTACCACCAATTCATAATGTTGATGAAAATATCTATACGATGACGAAAGCAGAACGAGCTGAAAAAGATATTCGTGATTTACCAGATACTTTACACAACGCATTAAAGTCTTTGGCTAACGATGAGGTTATCAAGGGTTCAATGGGTGAACATCTCTATAACAGCTTTATGGAAGCCAAAACCCGTGAATATGCTTCCTATCGTCAACATGTTTCTGACTGGGAACGTCAACATTATATGAAACAATACTAATTAATACCAATAAGTTAATAAGCAATGAAAAACACTTATGCATGATCCCTTGCTAAGTGTTTTTCATGCGAAACCAACTAGTTAATTGACAAATATGTTGTTTCATATACAATTATATTTGTTGCAATAAAAGCGTGTTATTATAATATGTGTAGTACGTTTTTAAGGACTGCTAGTTGATCTAGCAACCAATTTTAAATTGAAATTATATTTCAATTAGTTACTAAAGGAGAGTCTTAGATCATGGATCAAAAGGTCAGAGTTCGGTATGCACCTAGTCCAACAGGTTTCTTACATATCGGAAATGCTCAATCAGCATTATTTAATTATTTATTTGCACGTCACTTCGATGGAACGATGGTATTACGGATTGAAGATACCGATACCAAGCGGAACGTTGAAGATGGTGAAGCTAGCCAACGTGAAAACCTTCACTGGTTAGGAATTGACTGGGATGAAGGTCCAAATAAGCCAAATCCAAAGTATGCTCCTTACCGTCAAAGTGAACGGAGCAAAGAAGGTATTTACCACAAATACATTCAAGAATTGTTAGACAAGGGAATTGCATACAAGGATTACTCAACAGAGGAAGAATTAGCTGAGATGCGTGAACGGCAAAAAGCTAACAATGAACCGCCTCATTATGATGGTCGTTGGTATGGTAAGAGTGAAGAAGAACAAAAGGCAGCTGAAGCAAAGGGCTTAAAGCCAACTATTCGTTTCCACTTCCCTAAAGACCATGATTATGAATGGGACGATATTGCACGTGGTCATGTTTCATTTAACTCTGACAACCTTGGTGGTGACTTCATCATTGAAAAGAGTGATGGAATGCCAACATACAACTTTGCTGTCGTAGTTGATGACCACACCATGGACATTACCCATGTTTTACGTGGTGCTGATCACATTTCAAATACGCCAAAGCAAATTGCTATTTATGAAGCATTAGGCTGGGATCACCCAACTTTCTGTCACATTCCATTGATCTTTAATCCAAAGACTCGGAAGAAGTTAAGTAAGCGTGATAAAGATACCCTTCAATTCATTAGTGAATACAAGAAGCATGGTTACCTTCATGAAGCAATCTTTAACTTTATTGCATTCCTAGGCTGGTCTCCAGTTGGCGAACGTGAAATTTACTCTAAAGAAGAGTTAATTAAGGTTTACGATCCAAAGCGGATGTCAAAGGCACCAGCATACTTTGATCAAAAGAAACTTGATTGGATGAATGCTCAATACATTAAGAGTATGTCAATCGATGAATTAACTGATCGGACAATGGAACTAATTAAAGAAGGCGAAACTGAAGAGGCTAAACGCCTTCAAAGTATCCCAGAAGATCAATTGACTGAATTGCTTAAGAAGACAATTAAAGTTCACCAACGGGATGTTAATAAGCTTCTTGAAGTTATTCAATATGCATGGTCCTACTACACGGTTCTTGACCAATCATTCAACTATGATTTGCTTAAGGACAACGAAGATTTCGCTAATGAAGATGTTTTAGCTGTTCTTAAGGGCTTAAAGGCTAAACTTGAAAACGATGGCGATGACCTTGATTACAGTCAAGCTATTAAGGAAGTGGGTAAGGACACTGGTATTAAGGGTCGTGGTTTATACTTCCCATTAAACCTTGCCTTTACTGGTTCAACTTCTGCACCACAAATCTATGAGATTATGGATATTTATTCTCGTGATACAGATATTGAATTGCTTGACCGGATGATCAAAGCATTTGAAAACTAATTTTATCAAGTTAAGCATGAGGCTGAGAAAAAACTTTGGTTTTTTCAACAGCCTCGTTTTTTATACGAATATTGTTACGATATCGTGGAAATCCTCGTAGGCTAGCTTCGCGTCGTAACTACAAGGCTCGAGGCTAAGTCCGAACGATAATCAGCCCGTGCCGTGCTAATCACCGTTCTATCCTTAGCCCACCGCCTTGTCTAGAAAGTTAATTCCCACTTATAATGCTTTTTCTTTTAAACTGTCATATAATTAAAATATGTAGTTAGTAAAAAGGGGATCTTAAGTAAAATGGTTGAAATGAGTAAACACATGCGGAAGATCTTAAATGATGTTCCAACGTTGAAAGTATTTGATTTTTCCCAATACGTTTCAAAAATTCCAGGAATTATTAAGTTTACAATTGGTGAACCTGATTTTGATACACCAGAATATATTAAAAAGGCCGGAATTGAGAGCATTGAAAACAATCGGACACACTATGCTCCCCAACGTGGAACAATGGGATTACGTCAAGCAATTGCCGATACGTTAGCTAATAAATATGGTCTTCAGTATAATCCTGCAACGGAGATTCTTGTTACAAACGGCGTAACAGAAGGGATTTCTGTTGCAATTACTGCGATTACTAATCCTGGCGATGTGATTTTAGTTCCAACGCCTACTTTTTCAATCTATACGCCTGATGTAATGATTGCTGGAGGGACGCCAGTAGAAATAGATACTTCCAAGACTGGTTTTAAATTAACACCGGCTCTTCTTAAACAGTACCTAGATAAATATGGTGATCGAGTAAAAGGAGTTATTTTCGTCAATCCTTCCAACCCGACTGGAATTGCCTATACTCAAGCGGAAATGAATGAATTAGCTGTCTTGATTAAGGACAAGCCAATCTTTGCAATCTGTGATGAAATTTATAGTGAATTAAACTATGATGGTGAATACTCAAGCATGGCTAAGGTTATTCCAGATCAGACAATTTTGGCTAATGGTTTTTCGAAGTCCTATGCAATGACTGGGTGGCGGATTGGATACCTCTGTGCACCAGCTAAAGTAACTGATTTGCTATTTAAAGTCCATGCATTTGCTGTAACGGATATTGCAACATTTGTCCAGGACGCTGCAGAAGCCGCTTTAAAGGCCGGAGACGAGGCAACAAAGGAAATGGACGCCCAATATATCAAACGGCGTGACTATATGTATAAACGGCTTACAGAGATGGGATTTGAATGTAGTCAACCAATGGGCGCATTTTATATTTTTGCTAAGATTCCGTCATTCCTCAATCAGGATGATAATAAGCTAATTTATCAACTTGCCAATGAAGCCAAGGTTGCTGTAACGGCTGGATCAAACTTTGGTAAGGGTGGAGAAGGCTACCTTCGTTTTAGTTACGCAACTGAGATGGATCAAATTAAAGTGGGAATGGATCGTCTCGCAGAATTTTGTGAAAAAGAACAAAATAAGGCCTAAAAGAAAAGAGACAGTGGTGTTAACGCATCCCTGTCTCTTTAATATATAAGTGAATTGCTTCAAAAGAGTTATTCGCTCAGTTTCTTGGCGTCAGCATCAATCTTTGCAAAACCAGAACCATCTGGCTTCTTGCTGCCACGCTTTTCCATAGCTTTACGAGCCATTTCCTTACGTTCTTGCTTACTAAGTGCCATAATAACTTCGCCTCTTTTTCTGAAACGCTTCAACAATAACAGTTATTAACAAACGTAAAATAACTGTTACTAATATTATAGTTCAGTCTATAAAAAATGCAATTATGAGCGTGATCTCTTAAATAGAAGTGAGAGGGCATGAAGGAGGCAAAATTTTTGATTTTCTTGATAAAATAAAAGCAATCCAGACATCCTAATTACAAGCATTGAAAAAAGAAAAAGTTGAGTTGATATGTGAGCAATATTTACTGACAGGTGTTTTTGATATATGGTTGAATAGATATATTGAGAATGGCACTATATTAATAATACGTTGCTAAATACTTTATGTTATTTCATGGGAAAATTTGATTTATCTAAAGAAGAGATAATCTTGTGAATAACCAGAATTTATAAAGAAAAAGTGTCAACAAAAATCACTGCTATGTGAAGTTTGTCACAACGGTTGGAACCTTGTCTAATAATTATGAGGTTCACTTCCCTAAGGGAAATTTTTTATTTATATTCACAATACGTATGCTTCTCATCTGTTATAATTGAATGGTTATTTTACATTAATCGGAGGAGTAATAATGGCCCCAATAATTTTAATTTTCTTTTTGGCTGGAGTCATCGGTTATAGATTTAAGAAGCAGGACGAAGAAACCCAACAGAAGTTACAATTAGAAAAAGATAGAGAGCGTATCAAAGCCGAAAAAGAAGCTGAGTTAGCTCAAAAAGAACAAAAAGAACTAGAAAACTTCAAACAATCTTTTGATAGTTTTATTGGTGATAAATTCGGGTTTGTTGCCATAAAAGGAGATAGAATGTATTTGGATAAAGATAGATATTTTGATAATTTGCATAGCCTTTGCTATGTAATGGATGAAACACTATCGAATAATCGTCATTTCCTTTTGATAACAGCAGATCATAAAATCCATCCTAAATTCCTGGATGGATTCAAACAAGATCAATTAAAGTATCTTCAAAGCGAATTAGAGAAGCATAAAATAAAACGATTAAATATGTGGTTCTTCTTTCCTGGGAGAAAAGAGTTTCAACCATCACTTAATGCAAACAAACTACCTCGTGGTTATCTAATGTACAAAACAAATGAACAAAGTGATTGGTTCTATTTTTCTGATGCAAAGGATAATAGTAAGTGGTACCTAACTAACATAGATTATCAGCCTAAATATGTGACTGATTATGACGTTAACACAATAATTCATACAGAAGGAAATATGAACGGGAGAGCTGGTTCGGCTATTGTTGGTGGGCTTCTGGCTGGTCCTGCGGGAGCAATGGTTGGTGCTTCGATGGGAAGAAAGATTGATGCCACTTCTACAACAACTAATACACAAATGGCAACACAAAGGGAAATACCATCTGCTGCCTTACTATTCTTTAAGGATGAGAAAAATAAGGAAATTCGATTAGATTTCATAATGAATAATTCTCAAGTACTATTTTTGAAGAAAAACTTTATGGTAAATAGAAGTGAACCAAATAAAGAGTCCTTAATCGATGAACTACGAGATTTAAAATTATTGGTTGAAGAAGGAATTTTGACAGAAGAAGAATTTATTAAGAAAAAAGCAAAAATATTAGATATATAAATTATATAACCTAGTGGTACACAACAGATCACTAGGTTATTTTTATAAATTAACATGTAGGAACACATACAATACGTAAGACTGGAGCGTACAGGGGATATGTGCAAAGTAATTATAATATTGGGCTAGTAAAGAAATTATTAAGGCGGTCTAGTAAAATAGTTACACTTAATTACCTAGGACTAGATCAAAAGATAATAGAAATATAAATTTCAGGTAAGGAGATAATAATATACAACCATGCTTAAAAGCCTCATTATTCTATTTTAATTAATTGCTATTGCATAAATGAATTTAAGTGTTGTTGCTTTTGCTCTCCTTTCAATAGAGCTATTTATTATAGGACGCGTTAACTTTATGGGAAAGAGATTCAAATTAGAATTAAAAGAAAAATCATATTATAATGTCCTTCCTAGATACGGGAATCAAATACTAAAAATATTTTCTAAATACTGAGATCTTTTATATAATTATGGTGATTTGCTAAAAAAGATTTTTAGGCAAGGTGCACGGTAACATTGTAAATTTAGATTGTTTCATCATGTATATGCAAATCCAATTGATCTTTTAATGCATGGATTTCATGCTTTTTCGATAACTGAGAGAATTATATAGTTCTGTAGAAAATCTGATTAAAGAAAATTTAGAGATAAATATCCATTTGTATATCCAAATTTTTAGTGACGAGCCTCACACGAGCTTTAACAAATTCGGCTCATTTACAATTCCTTATTGAAACTTATAAGTTGATATAAATTATTAAAATTTTTTCAAAAATAAAGTAAGATTAATATAATAGATGCAAATTCTGATTTAATTAAAAATTTGATTTTTTAAGTTCCGCTAGATGAGCTAAGAAAAAGATTAATGAATGAGATATAGGAGACACAATAAAGATAAAACTAAAACCTCTTTTTCGAAATGATTATAAAGAAGTGAGGCGATGAGTATGGATACCAATTTAAAAGATAAGCTTAACTTATTAACAAGCCTTCATCACAAAATGAATCAATATAGACCCTTATCAAAAAAACAAGTAGAGTTACTTGAAAAAGATGTCAGAATTGAGCATGTTTGGTCATCAAATGCTATTGAGGGTAGTACACTTAATCGGTACGAAACCGCATCTATTTTGAATACAGGAATGACAGTTCATGGTGCTTCATTAAAAGATACAATGGCTGCGGTAGATTTGAATGAAGCTTATGATTATATGATGGATTTAGCAAGTCAAAAGCAGCCTTTAACAACAATTACTATTAGAGATTTGAATCGTTTGGTAATGTTAAAAAATACTGATGAACGTAGCCAAGCTGGTGCTTACCGAGTAATTAACGTTTGGCCAAATGGACAAGAAGATCGTCCATATACAACACCAACTGAAATATCATTTAAAATGCAAGAATTAGTAGAATGGGCAAATAGAGTAGTTGATCAATTGCATCCAGTTCAGTATGCTGCTGATTTACATCAGAAGTTTGTTTCTATTCATCCCTTTGTTGATGGCAATGGTCGAACAGCAAGATTATTAATGAATTTTGCCTTAGCAGAAGCAGGTTACCCTGTAATTAGTATTATGCCAGATAAGAAATCACGAAATGAATACATGAATGCATTAGCCGCATCTAGGGAAACAGGTAATTTAGTGCCGTTTGAAGTCTTAGTTGCAGACTATGTTATTGCAACTTTAGAAAAACGAATAGATATACTTAGACAGAATGCAAAAAATATAGCAGAAGCACAAAAAGAAACTAGATTGGTACCGAGACAATTAAAACATCATCAATAAGTTAATCTAAATTGATATGTTGGATTATATTTAAGTAATAATTTAGAAAAACTTTGTGAATTGAATGATTTTCCCATGGGAAAAAATATTCTAGGTTTCTCGATATTTCTCATTAAATCTCGGTATTTAGTCAAAAAACATAACGTCTATAAACGTTGATGAATCAAGGAAAGGATTGATATATATGAGTTTAGACACAGCGATATTTGCCGGCGGGTGCTTTTGGTGCATGGTTATATCCAAATAATTAAAAGCCCTTGATGCTCTAGGGGAGACAAGGGCTAATCATTTTTATCATCATCTTTAGGGGGCACTGAGGGGGCAAGTTGGTTCAATTTTTCAATTAAATTGTCTTGAACTTTCTTCGTAACGTGTAAATAAACTTGCTCGGTTATCTTGCTATTTGAGTGCCCAACACGTTTCTGAATTACATATAATGGTATTCCCACCTCAGCTAATTTGCTAACGTGAGTGTGTCTAAACATATGAGTAGTAAATTTTTTATCTATTTTTTGCCTCTCTGCTACACGCTTTAAAAAGCGATTAGCAGCCGTTTCTCTCATAGGGAATCCACTTATACTATTTATGAATAAAAAGTCGTCTGCATCCTTGCCAGCCTTATTTCTCTCGTAAATTTTAACTGCTTGGTCGGGAAGGATAATAGTTCGGTTACCAGCGATGGTTTTAGCGCTATCGCTTTTTGTATACCTTTTTTCACCTTCAGGAACATCTTTTTTACGATAAATAAACATTGAGCCAGTTACTTTGGCTACATAGTTACCATCTTCAATTTGAATATTTTTGATTTGAAGAGCAGCTGCTTCACTGAAACGCATGCCGGTTAGGAACAACCACTCAAAGATGTCTTTCATATCTTGACGATTTCGTTGGTCACAATCTGTCATGATTGCCTTGTACTCATCATCAGTAAAGTATTTATTTTCGATCTTTTCACGTTTTTCTTTGGTTTCACTTCGCCAAGCAATTTCAACATTTTTAACTGGATCATCAGCAAGATAGCCATATTTGACAGCATATTTAAACATTAAAGATATATGCTTTTTAACAAGTTGAATTCCAGCGTTGCTTAAATGCTTATCTTCATTATACAAGCGCTCATCAAGATATTTATTAAGCATTTGAGTAGTTATCTTTTTAGCTAAAACATTATTACCCATGTCATTGCAAAATCGCTTTAATCCTCTTTTAGCAGAATAATAGGTTGTATATGCTACTTGTTGTTCATAAAGATTGAGAAACTTTTTAGACAAGTCTTCAAGTGTTATGTTTGATGTTGAGCTTCGTTCATCTCTTAATTTCTTGTCGATCAATTGTTGGAGGGTAAAGGTCGCTTCTTTACGAACACTAGCGTTATTTTTACTATAAGTAACAGAGACCTTGCGATATTTACCGGTTAATTCGCTACGATAACGCTCAATAAATTTATATCGGCTCTTACCGTTAACGATCCGTTTTTCTACCCACATCTATACATACCTCCTTTGTTTTCGTACATATGTTCGCTATAGTGCCTTTTTAAACCGGTCGATTTCGACCGGTTTAAATTATTTATTTAATTGTTTGGCTTGTTTCTGCTTGAACTGGTTTTTGTTTAAAACTAAAAACTGCGCCAATAACTAATACAACGATTGATGGAAGAGCGAATACAGCAGATAATCCAAAAGCAAAATTACCAACTAAACATAATACCGGGCCAACAATAGAAATCTTAGCTTTTTTTGATTTCCATATAGCTACAATGCTAAGCACTACCCCAATCCATGCCATTGCATAGAAAAATGTTGCTACGGAACCGGTATTATTATTGTCGTTAAACGCATCATCGAATGAAGTTGCAAAAATAACAAACCAGGATGCTGAGAATAAAAAACAATTAAAAATTGCTAAAATAGCATTCCAAAAGTTAATTTTTAATTTCATGAAAGATCCCCCTATTTTAAGCTGAACGTAATATTCTTGGAATCATCTAGAACGTTCACTTGCATTTTTAGCTTAGGATTTTTAGCGCCTTGCTTAATTTCGCCGGCTAAATTACCAGTTACAGATGAACCCTTATCTAACGTTCCACTGTCTAATAAATCTTCAACATCATCAGGTGAAGCATCAAAATCGGTGTTATTACCATTAACATTTAGCTTGAAGTCAAATGGATTGTAGTCATAACTCTTCCGACTCTTATTAGTAATGGTTACATTAGCAACAATATAGTGCTTTCCAGAATCGATAGAGTCATATTCTCCAGGCTCTACATATTTCACACTGTTAACTTTAAGTGAAACCCCTTTGTATGTAGCAGTCTTGCCTACTTTATATGTTTTTGATAAAGCAGAAGAACTGGCTTCGACCTTTGAAGCAGGTGAAGTAGCGACAGTAACAATACCAGTAAAGGAAATAGCAGCGACTAATACCATTCCTTTATAAATAGCTTTTTTCATAATTTGAAAAAGCCTCCTTAATATAAATTTCAGCTTTTAATGACTTCAGTATTTGGTCATAAATTCATTATTTCACATAACATTCCCAAATTTTGTCCCTTACTACATCAGAAAGGTAGTGAGGCACATGAAAAGATTGCATAAAATTAGCGCTGTTGACACATTGAAATTCAGTTCCCTGGCAATAAAAGGGAACTAATAATTCAACGGCCCCAACGTTCGCTTTATATTCAACTGATTCTTTTCCTGTAAAGCTTGCATGATAAAAGACCACATCTCCAATGTCACCGTGAATAACATGGGCAATCTCGTGCGCTAATTGAAAAATTAGTTCTTCGGGTCTATGCCAATCAAGATTCATTACTACACGTCTGTATTCATAACTGCTACCTGGAGGGGTGGTAGGCGAAAAATGTTTCCACTTAACATCAATATGATATTCTTTAGCTTTTTCTAGCAAATAATCGCAAGCTTCTTCTGTTTGTTGATATATCATTCATCATCACCACGCAATAAACGTTTCATGTATTCTAGATCTTCTGGTGGAATTTCCCTCCCTTCAAATGTAAAGACAGTATCTTTGTCTGCAAGGTCAGCAGTCTTTTTCTTTTCGGTTTCACCTAGTAGATAGTCAGCTGACACTCCTAACACTTTAGCAACTTTATTTAAAGACTGTGTACTAGGAGTTTTGTTTTTCCAATGGTAAATTGAATTAGTTCCTAAACCAGCTTTATCATTAAGTGCAGATAATGTATATCCACGCTTTTTCGCAAGTTCCTTAATACGCTCAAATGTTGTCATAGCAAGTATTCTCTTTTCTTTTTTTAAAATCAATTAGCAAAAGTGCGTAATTTATCCTTGCATATTTAGCACATGTGCGTAATAATATAGTTGTCAACAAGTTAAGCAACAGGCAAAAAAGCTAAGGATAATAACGTTTGTTGCTTTATTTTTTAACATCATATTAGCACATGTGCTAATAGTTGGCAACAAGTTGATAAACAAAATAAGAGAGGAGAAAAGCACCTATGCCAGTAGAAAATGAACTTGAAAAGGCAACAGCAGATGTTGAACGTAACATCAAAATGAAGCTTCTTGAACGTGACATGACGCAAGCCGAATTATCCCGTTTGCTAAACATTAATCGTCAACAAGTTAATCGAGCTATTAAAGGCGACAATTCACCCAAAGCAATTGAAATTCGCAAGAAGATTTACCGTGTCTTGAATATGTAGGGGGATGATCAAATGAATGAAGAGGAAAAGAAAAAGCTGAAACGAATGAACGAATCAGCTTTTGGATGGGTAACATCAATTTCTGTAAGTGCAGTAATAGCTATTTTAACAACAATTTTATTCCGTATAATACTCCGTTAGTCAAAAGACTAGTGACAAAGGCAACTCCAATAGGTAACCAAAAACTTTTAAGCATGAGTTCTTTGTTAATTTCAAATCGTTTTTCAAAATAATGTTTACCTTGCTCGGTGAGGCGAAGATGATTGTAGTGTTCAAAATGTCCGTAATCGTCTTCGTGACCAGTGCCAACAATATTAACAAGGCGTTTTTTCTCCAATTCTTTTGGATAGAAATCATCTTTAATATTTAGGGCTTCAAAACTAATGGTGTCCTGCTTTTTATTGGAGTATTTTATAAGTTTTTTCAAAATAATTCGTTCTTTACGAACAGTTTGCATAAAAAATCACCACCTTTCTAGGTGATTATAGCAAAACGAACGACAGCAACGAGGGGATGATCAAATGAAACCAATAAAACTTCAAATAAAAAAACGAATAACCAGTTATGAAACTAACGGCTATTCGTATGAATGCGATGTTTATCTTAATGGTCAAAAGCTTGGCCATGGAGTTACCGGATTAAATTTGAATATGAAAGCTGGATCTAAACCAAAGCTTACTGTTGAGCTTATACCGGATGAGATAGACGTTGACTTGCCTATCGAACTAATTACTTTGAAGAAGGCAAATGAGACAGATCATAAGTGATGTCTGCTAATCCATCATAAGTAAGTTCAGTTTCATAAATTACTGTCGGAAACTTATTTTCATTAGAGGATGAGTTAAGTATAGCAAAAGAAAGGAGCTGATTAACATGATGGCCAACGGCTGGAAAACAAAAGAAGAGATCATGGCCGATTATGGCTATTCAGACAGTACATTTAATGCGAGAATGGACGAATGCTTTAAATCTGATTATCGTGACGCAATCATCTACGACAAGTCAAAATACGGCTTAATTGATGAGAACCGTTATCAAGAATTCCTCAAATGGAGAACGAAGAAGCATTGGGACAACTTGCTAGGACGTAATCGAAGGAGGTGAGGGGATGTTAGGACTAGCAATGCCCTGGGTGGTAATTATTGTAATTTTTCTTGCTTGTACTGTTTGCCATGTTATTAGAGGCGATCAATTACTAAAAGAAAAATACCGCAAGAAACACTAGGAGGTGAAGATCATGGAAGATGGCACTAAACGTCTTTGTACTCTAATGACTGAATATGATTTTCCAATTGAATATATTCAAGACGTGCTTTATCGCTTAGGATGGCATTTTCTCAGTGGGGGACGACCTACTGATGATTATGTCTGGGAACAGGTTCGTTACTTTGAGAATTTGATTAAGTACGGCAAAGTATCAAAGAAGGAGGTGATCAAATGACAAAGATTGTTAACTCTAGGATCGTAGCGATGCTAATGGGTGCTTGGATTGCCTATTGCGCAGGGATTAATGAATATGATGGAGCAGTAGTACTGCTGTTCCTTTATTCATTAATGCTCTGGGATTGCAATAAAAAAGCCACCGGTGATAGGAGCACCGATGGCAAATAAAAAATCTTTGGGAAGAAGATTTTATAAGGAGATTATACCATATGCCAGATAATGACACAGCAGAAAAAGTTGAGAGCTTAGCCAATGATGTAATTGGCCAAGCCATTTTTATTAGCAATTTATGCGATAAGTTTAAGCACGTTGAGTCTCATAGCCATCAAATGAAGATAGCCCAGGATATTGGCTATCACATTAGCCGGCTAAGTGAGTATCAAGACTTTGAAAAACAAGTCAATGAGTTTTACCAAAACAATTAGGGGGATTAATAATGGCACAACGCAGAATGTTTAGTCAAAAGGTAACAGAGACAGATAAATTCCTAGATATGGGGATGACGGCTCAGTCACTTTATTTCCATTTGGGAATGAATGCTGACGATGATGGATTTGTGGGTAATCCTAAGTCAATTAAACGCATGATTGGCGCTAGTGAGGACGATCTTAAAGCATTAGTTGAAAAAGATTACTTGATTGTCTTTGATGATGGTGTGGTTGTTATTAAGGATTGGTTAGTATCTAACTATGTAAAAAAAGATCGTTATACTCCAACAATCTACACAGATGATCGAAAATTAATTGGTCTTGATAAGAATAAACGGTACCAATTTGTATCCGACTTGGAGACAGAACGGAACCAAGTTGGAACCGAAATGGAACCAAAACGGATCCAAAGTGGAGACAAGGTGGAACCAGAATGTATCCAAAATGGTTCCAAAAATAACAGTAATTTTTTTGAAGAAAATCCCCAACTTCAACGGGGACAAGGAATTAGTACCATGGAACCAAATTGGAACCAGAATGGAACCGAAATGGATCCACAGGTTAGGTTAGGTAAGGATAGAGTTAAGTTAAGTAAGAGTAAAGATAATTTAAATACTACTACTAGTACTACTCTTAATTCATATTATAAAAAGCTCGCATCCCCAAAATCACAAAACGAATTAAAAGCGTTCGTGAATGAACTTGGTGGCGACGTGGTAGCATTTGCGATTGATTCGATGTCTGACAATGCTGATCGACCATCTTTTGCATACCTGCGTACAATTCTTAATCGTTATAAGCAGCAGGGACTTACTAGTCTCGAAGCCGTTCAACATGACGATGATGTTCATAATGGCAGGGTAGTGGCACCAGTAGGCAATAAGCCTCTTATTCCAGTTTATAAATTAGGCGAATAAATATTGAGCGAGGAGAAATAAGAAAATGGAAACATCAGAATTTAGAAACAAAATGGCTGAATTTGGCTTGAATTTGAAACAAAGTAAGATTGAAAACGCACTGATGGTAATGATTGACTATTACGAAGTAGCAAGAGTAAGTCAAACAAGAGTAGGCCGGTTTCAGATGTATGGCCGTCCTAAATTATCTAAGTCGGTTCAAAAAAGGATTGCTAAGGTTGTGATGGAGTATTCCTTAACCGAATTAGATGAACGGGATAAGCCAATGTATTGCCTAGAAGTTGGTGGCAACTATGCAACATCCCCACGTTACCTAAAAGAGGTCCCTGGAGTTAATACTCAATACCAAGGTGTAAATATTAACTTTTCAGTCACACAGGAACGTTCAGAAGCTAAGGCATTCACCTATGATGAGACAATTGATGTAATGGGTAAATTGCCATTTATTAAGCTTCAACGCCGTGCATTGTAAGGTAAAGCTAATGGACAAACAAGATTATTTTAATCTCGGATTTCAAACATGTGTACTTTCGGGGATGCTCTTTGTTTTGCTATTTGGAGAAGTAACCCTTTGGCCGATGAAAAAGCCACTACATGAACATCTTCTTCTTTATCCAATCGCTCTGATGTTCGTAATCTTGGGATTAGTGCATATTATCCAACAGATGTAGGAAGTGATGAGATGAATAAGCATGGAGAAACCATTGTTCTAAAAGTTAATAAAGATAAATGCCTAGCTGGCTTCTATGCGCTAGGGTTTGAGCCTAAAGAGATTATGGGAGTTCTATACCAAGCAATTACCGTGTTATGTAAAGAGCAGGGAGTAGACCCAGCGTTGCAATTGATGAACTTAACGGTGGCAGCAGAGAAGCGCAATGAAAGAGAGGAGGAAGAGAATGATGGAACTATTTAATTGGTTAAATCAGTCCCTAGAAATACGATTTAAAATTTTTCAAAAATTAGTTAAGCAAGGATGGAAAATTGAGTTAGAGCAAATTGACCAGATTGACAACGGCTATTGGTGGAACGAAAAAGTAACTGGTTTACCAATACCAAGTCAAATAATTAATCGATTTGGCGATGTTCCTTTAGTAACATGGTCAACTTATGTCTATCCACCCAAAGCAGAAGATTGGATTGAAGAATTGAATGCCAGCTTTGATTCGCCTATGCAGGCGTACGAATGGCTCGCACCACGATTGGAGAAATATGCTAATGAAAATTAGAGTATGGATTCAATCACCCAACAATGCGTCCTTTAATGAAGATGAAATTATCGAAGTCCCTGATAATATTTCTGATGATGATTTAGAAGAGACAGCACGAGAAACAGCATTTGATCACATTGATTGGGGATATGAAAGGGTGGACAGCGAATGAAACAACGATTAGCAAGAGAAACAGGCAGACTGACTAGCCATCAAGTCGTTTCTGAGTTTGCCAACCTCATCAGAAAATCGGACGAGTTGACGCAGAGACTTAATTTCTACCTTGACTTGCTAGGTGAAGATGAGGTTGCTCGTGGGATTACTTCAATGTACCAAGAGTTTGAACATCCAACGTTCCACAATTTAGAGACAACCTTGCCTGGCAATCGAGACCAAAAGAGGTGAGAATGCGAATGAAAATTCTTGATGTGTGCTGCGGCTCTCGCATGTTCTGGTACGACAAGCAAGAACCACATACAACCTACATGGATATTCGTAAAGCTGTCTATACAGCGATGGATCGTGGTACTGAGCGAAAGGTTGAAATTAATCCAGATATTCAAGCTGATTGGAAGAATATTCCATTTGATGATGAAACATTCGATTTGATTGTATTTGACCCGCCACACTTGGTCCGAGCTGGCAAAACTTCATGGTTAGCAAAGAAATACGGAACCATTGATTTAATGGGGTGGCCAAACGAATTCCATAAGGCTTTTAAGGAAATAATGCGAATACTTAAACCAACTGGAACAATGATTTTTAAGTGGAATGAAGATCAAATACCAATCAAAGAAGTTTTTAAAGCGTTTGGTCAGCAACCAATTCTAGGGGATATGAAAAGTAAGACGAAATGGAGTGTGTTTATTAAAAATGAGTGAAATTAAAACGTACAGCCAAGAAGAGTCCCATGAAATGCTCGATAACAATATTAATGATTTTAAGAGCGTTTACGGTTTCAAAATTGAAAAGGATAAGATTGTTCCTCCGTTGATTAAGTTTGATAAATGCGTCTACGAACGGTTAGAAGCATTTAATTCAGAAGAAGCTGCCGACTTAGGATGGACTATTTATGGGGTGTTCCAACTAATCATGGGCGAATGTGATAAAGAAGACTATGACGCTAACCCAATTGGTGACAAAGCTATGTTCGAGCCGTCTGAGGAGTTTAAGCATTGGTTAGATATGCATTATATGTGGGGACCACTCATGATTATGCAGGCAGTTTTATACGGTAACTATAAATTGAAGAAGGATAAAGCTAATGAAATTAACTGAAATGCAAAAGGATTGCCTGTACTGTCACGAGGCCACACAAGAAGAATTAGAAGATCTGGGCGGTGACAGAATACTTAAAATTCTCAAAGAAAAAGCTGGGTATAGTGATGAAGAGTTGGCTGACACTCTCCTAGCATGGCCTTTTTATGACGACTGGGAAGATGGATCACAGGTTTATTGTTTAACTGGTATGAAGGGCAGTGCAATGTGCTATTTGATGTCGTTTGATTTCGATGAGGAAACTTATTCAGGACATGTGATTTGTTATTGCCCTATATGTGGGCGGTCACTAAATGAGGAGGAAGACTAATGAAAGAATACTTATTTAGCTTTGCTAGGCCGAATGGTTCAATTGCATATTATCGTATTTCAGCTACTGACAATAGAGATGTAATAGATAGCGTTAGAAGAGTGCTTAGATTGCTAGAAGAATATTGGAGGAATAACAATGCACATTTACGAAGTTATAATGCTTAACCCAGAATACGATGGCGAAGATCATTTCGTTATAGCTCAAAGCAAACAACGTGCTAAGAACATTGTGCTTGATTATTACGAACAAGAGCAAGACGGCTATATGTCGCCAGTTACAGATCATGATTTAGCTATTAATGGGCCAGTTGAACCAGAAGATTATGCAGAGGAGATGTTATTGAACTAATGCTACACAAATACAGAAAGATAGTTCCAATTGAAGCTGAACAGTTCGATGGGTCAACTAAGCAGATAGCTAGGTACAAGGTGCATATTGTTGGACCAACATCATGGGGTGACGCTTCTTATTTCTTACTTCCGACAAAAGAAGGGAATATGAAGCTTAATACTGGCGATTATATCGCTACTGGCGTGGATGGCGAGCATTGGGCTATCAACCAGGACACATTTGAACGGACTTACGAGAGGGTGGATTGATGCTAACAACACAAGCAAGATTAGCAATGCGCAATAATCAACCTGTTAGGCTAGTCGGCGACTTGTACCACATTATCGATTAAAAGCGTTAAATTGCGTTAAAAAGCGTAAAAAAGACGCTCTACTGCGAGAGCGCCTCTTAGATATTATTCAAACAAAATAATTATATCATAGGGGAGCGAAATATCGTGGGGTTAGTTCCAGATCTAAATGAAAAGGCAACTATAAAAAATGTGCGTAACTTCTTTATCAAAGAAGAACAATATCCGAAAATCTGTCGTAATGCTTGGATGGATGGAATTAAAGCACAGGCTGGGGATGTTACTGGTATTCGGGGTTCAAGAAAAGGAAACGGCTCTGAAAAAATGATGATTTATTATGGTGAATGTGCCAGAGCAAAGCGAGCTGTTGAGAAAGCAATTAGCGCTTGTAGCCTTGGAAGTCAAGATATTCTTACTTGGCACTACGTCAAGCAGTTAACGGTTGCTGAAACAAAGTTACACATCAATCACCACTTGGGCCATACATCCTATAGTGAGGCTGATAAAATTGCTCGTTTAGAATTTGCTGAGGCATGTGATCGGATTTCAATGGAAATGAACTGTAATTTAGAGATTCTCCCCTTATTTCTTAAGTTTAATAACGATGATGATGAAAAAGCGGGAACAAAACAGGAACAAAACGGGAACAAATTAGGACTAAAATAGGAACGTTTCGGGAACAAAATAGGAACATTGGGGATGTATTATTGTATTGTCGAAAAAATAACGACAACCCCACGGAAAATAAATTGTTTTGGTACGTATACTCACATGTGTACCGCAACTTGGCTTGTTAAAAGTCGTGTGAAAAGCAAGAAGACGAGTTTCTCGCAAGCTGGCAGATGGTGGCAGGGACCATAATTCACATAGAGAACCTACTTATGGAAACGGTAGACTTCTCAGTAAATAGCTATTTATATTTAAGACTAGTGCTTATCTACTTACCAGTGATAAATTTAACAATGAAGTACTTTTGCGATGGATGTACGTATGAATCTTCTCAAAAAACTAAGAAATATTCCAAGTACTAGTCTTTTATGCGGATACTGGTGGCTGATGGGAGGCAATAGCCCATCAGTGGAGGTTCAAATCCTTCTATCTGCATTTCAAGGCTCAATACGGTAGCAACTATCAACGAAAATAAGCCTTGAGGTAAAGTCTCCATATATTGGGGACTTTTTTATTAACCAATGTTTAAAATGCTCTAACAGCTTTTCTAAGCCATTTAAATATAATTTAAGCCACTTACACTAATATGGAGTGAAAGTGGCTTAAAAAGGCTGATTTTGCAAATAAAAGCGAATTTGAATACAATGTTACGCTTTTAAATGGTATACTAAATGACGTTGGTTATACCTCTTACTGTGCAGACGTTTATTGTTACGACTTCACCAGCACAGGAGGGGATGCAAAAATGCAGACGCTTGTAAATTTTGAGAGTGCCTCTAGCTTTGAGAAAGGCAAAACATATGTAGGTATGAGATTCCTACCAAAGATTTTGGAAAATTTGAAAGATTATCCAAAGTCTGTGCAGATTAAGGTAATTCATTTACTTTACTTTGCACTTTTCACAAGTATGGTTGCAACCGTAGCGACTGTGGCATGTGCCATTGTTCTACGACGTTAACCTTTAAAAATAAAAAAGCCTTGCAATAGCAAGACACACACAGAATGCACAGCAATGTAAAACCAACAAATAGTGGGAAAGCAATTACGTAAAGCCGAAAACGTGATTGCTTTTTTTCTGTACAAGAGTATAGTAAGGTATTTCAATAGAAATGTCAAGAAATGTTCCACAAGTTAAAAATGCTGTTATATCAATAATTATAAGCGTTTCACAGTAGCGCTTGGCAGTAAAAAATCTATCATAAACACTTACATATCAATGGATTTGGTCAGCTTAATAGCTGGCTTTTTTGTTTGAAAAAATAAAAATTCTGAAAAGTTTCGTTAATGGTATTTATTTTGCTTTAATACATAAGCATCCCCGTAAAACTATTTGGGGTCGGCTAAGCAACAAAAAATGGGAATCACCTCCCAAGTAAATTGTGAGGAGGTGATTCCCATGAATTCACTAAACTTTACTTTACTAATCTTATTACTTATTTTAATTGAGGTCAAGAAGTAAGCCGACCCCAAGGAGGCGCTTGCCTCTTACGAGTCAAGCGCCTCTACTGCAACGGAGACCAAGAATGAAAGGTGGTGTGGTGATATGCCATGACAAAGCAAGAGAAGGCTGAGAAAGACTACTTAGCCGGAATGAAATATAAAGATATAGCTGCTAAGTATGAAGTATCAATTAATACTGTTAAATCGTGGAAAAAGCGCAATGGTTGGTCAAGAGGAGCACCCAAAGCCACTAAAAGGGTGCACCCTAAACAGAAAAGTGTGCACACAAAAGAAAAAGTTGCACCCTCTTTACCGGTTCCTGATTTACCTGATAGTGATGAATTAAATGACCGGCAGAAAGCTTTCTGCTTGTACTATTTGCAACGGTACAACGCCACCTGGGCTTATCAGCAAGCCTATGGTGGCAATTACACCACAGCTCATACTAATGGACCTCGTTTGCTTGCTAATGCTTGCATTAAGAAATATCTTTCTGCACTCAAAAAGCAACAATCAAAAGACTTGTATGTAACTGCTAACGACATATTAAAAGGCTATTTGCAACAAGCAACTAGTGATATTGCTGATGTATTGTCATTTAGAACTGTAAAACATTTAGAATTTTCCAAAATCCGGGACAAAAAGGGACCATATGAAGACGCTGGTGGGCGTTTTCGTTATGTACCTAAAATTGACCCGGAAACAGGTAAACAAGCCTTCTATTATGAAAACGTCATAGAACTAAAAGATAGCAGCATGATTGATACATCGAACATCAAAAGTATCCGGATTGACAAAGGCGAGCCTGTTATTGAAATGTATGATAAACAGAAAGCTATGCAGGTATTGCTTGATAGGCTGAATGTAAGTGAGAATGCAAATGATGGCTTAATGATTAAGTTTTTGCCATTGAAGAAAGGTGAAGAGAATGCAAACGATAGTAGTTGATCCTAACACAATGATATGTCCTCACTTTGCTAATATTTTGTATTCCTCATCCCTTAATAAAGTTTTTAAAGGCGGTCGTGGTTCTACTAAATCATCTGTAATTAGTCTGCAGCTAGTAATGGACTTCTTAAAAGATGAATATGCTAATGTATTAATTATGCGTAAGGTTGCTAATACTATTGAGCTATCCGTTTATGAGCAAATTAAATGGGCTATTTATATGCTGCATGTGGATAGCCTTTTTGAATTCAAAAAATCTCCATATCGAATCGTTGATAAACGTAACGGAACGGCTTTTTATTTTAGCGGGGTTGATGATCCGCAGAAATTAAAGTCAATGATGATCGCTAAGGGTTATGTTCGCTATTTATGGTTTGAAGAATTAGCAGAATTTGACTCCTGGCAAGAAGTTGATACTGTCCGTGCATCATTTACCCGTAAGCAACTACCACCAGGCGCTCATGTTGTAACGTATTACAGTTACAATCCGCCTAAAAACCCCTACGAATGGATTAATGAGTGGGTTACACAACGAGAGGGGATGTCGAACTGGTACGTTGATCATTCAACTTATGAGGACGTTACGCTTCCCAACATCTTGTCACAAGATTATATTGACGAAATTAACACGGTAAAAAGCAATGACTTTGATTATTACCGTTGGATGTACTTAGGCGAAGTTGTGGGACTAGGAACCAATGTTTATAACATGGATAACTTCCAAGCGATTGATAAGCTCCCAGAAGATGATTACATAACGAACTTGTATTATTCAGTCGATACAGGTCATGAGGTTTCAGCAACTACTTGTGGTGCTTATGGATTGACTAAAAAGGGTGATGTCATCCTTTTAGATACGTATTACTATAGTCCGCAAGGGAAAACGCATAAGAAGCCGCCTAGTGAGCTGTCACGGGACTTAAAAGCCTTTATTGATAAAGTTACCGATTGGATTGGAAAACAGCCTACACGTATGACTATTGACTCTGCAGAAGGTGCTCTTGATAATCAGTTCTATAACGACTTTGGGACCCATTGGCACAAAGTAAATAAGCTGAAAAAGGTAAATATGATTGACCGGGTGCAGGATTTATTAGCACAAGGTCGCTTTTATTACCTGAAACGTAACGAGAATGATATTTTTATTGCTGAACATCGCAAATATCAATGGGACGAGAAAACGTTGCAAAGTGATGACGTAAAAGTTATTAAAGAGGATGATCATACATGCGATATGTTTCAGTATTTTGTCCGTGATAATGAACGGGCGCTAGGCTTAAAGTGGTAAGGAAGTGAAGATGTGAGTTTCTTATCGACAATACGTAATTTCTTGACGAAAGGAGGCGTTAAGCTGGGGATGATTAAAAGTTTAAACCAGATCACGGATGATGACCGAGTAGCAATCAAACAGACAGAGTATAACCGTATTCAGCTTGCTAAAAAGTATTATCGGGATGATTTACCATTAGTGCATTATCGAAACAGCTATGGGGTAAAGCGTCACCGTAAAATGAATACGCTAAATGTTACAAAATTGGCTTCAAAGCGTTTAGCATCCATTATCTTTAATGAGCAATGTGAATTGTCATTAGATGATCCTCAATTGAATAAACTTTTAGCAGGGATTATAGATGCTAACCATTTTAATTTACAATTTGAGCAGCATCTTGAGACTGGAATTGCGTTAGGTGGTTTAGCAGCTCGACCATATGTTGATGATCAAGATAATATCCGTATTGCCTGGGCTAACGCTACTCAGTTCTACCCATTACGCACTAATACAGATAACATTAGTGAATGTGTGTTCGCTAGTCGCTCTACTCGAGTGGAGAATAAACAAACTGTTTATTACACTTTGTTAGAGTTTCATCAATGGAACGGGTCAGAAACATATATCATTACTAACGAATTATACCGATCCACAGATAGTGAAGTCGTAGGTAATCAAGTATCCCTTAATCGCATTTATCCGGGGATGCAGGAAACTATCACATTTCATGATGTTATTAAAAAGCCGCTATTTGCCTATTTCCGAACTCCAGGAGCAAATAATAGAGACCTTGATAGTCCGTTGGGGATGGGAATTGTTGATAATTCAAAAAATGTTATTGATGCAATTAATCGGACGCATGACGAGTTTGTTCACGAAATAAGAATGGGTAAGCGCCGGATTGCTGTGCCGGCAGAACTGTTACGCCCTGGGACAGTTTATGGCCATAATACAGCAGATGAATCACATCCCCTTAGATTCGATCCTGATATGGATGTTTACGAAGCTTTCTATGGGGATGAGTCTATGACTATTACTGATTTAACTAGTGATATTAGGACAGCATCGTATAAAGAGGCCATTGATTACTTCTTACGTGAATTTGAAGAACAGACAGGATTCAGTGCCGGCACATTTTCTTTTGATGGCCAAAGTGTGAAAACGGCGACAGAAGTAGTTAGTGAGAACTCAACTACTTATCAAACCAGATCAAGTTATCTAACCCAAGTAGAGTTATTTCTTAATCAATTAGTTACTGCAATTCTTGAAGTAGCAAGTACACCTGAATTTTTTAGTGATAATAAAGCTCGTTGCCAGTTTGACGCTGACAATGAGCTTAAATTGTCTGTTCACTTTGATGATGGGGTATTTATTGATAAGGATAAACAGAAAGCTGATGAATTAGCTCTTGTTAGTGCTGGAATCATGCCTAAGAAACAGTACCTTATTCGCAACTTTGGACTTAGTGAAGATGAGGCCTCACAGTGGGTACAAGAGTCTTTGGAGGAGCAACCAGAGTATAGTTCAAACGCCCAAGAAGAAACGTATGGTCCTGATGGTGAAGATACGGGAGCTGAATAGTTATGACTGCACGTGATAACTTTGCACAAGATGGTCAAAAACTGATTGACTTGTACTCACAATTACAAAGTCAAATCTTTACTGTGATTATCGACATAATAAAAAGCGGTGATTATAAGCATGTTAACAAAGATGATGTAGTAACATGGCAAGTTAAGCAACTACAAAAGTTGGGGATGCTTAATCGTAAAGCTGTAAGTCTAGTTGCTCATGCTGATGGAATTAGCAAACAGGCAATCACTGATCTAATTAAGTTTCATGGCTTGAAAATTATTGATGAAATTGATGATCAATTGAAAGATTTTACAGATGAGGATAAACCAGTCTCAAAAGAAACAATGAATGTTTTGAACGCTTTAATTGACCAAACTTGGACTGATTTAAGTAATAATGTCAATGAATCCTTGGTTACTCGTAATTATGGCACATCAGCCGTTACACGAGCGTATAGGAAAATATTAACCGAATCTACGTTAAATACATTGTCAGGCACTATGACACATGACAAGGCAGTTAAGCAGGCTATTTACCACATTGTTGATCGTGGCTTGCCTACCAGACTTGTCGATAAGGGTGGCCATAACTGGTCGATTGATGGTTATACGAAGCTGGTAGTTAATACTACTGTCAATCGAACATATAATGCCTTGCGATTACAACGGATGAAAGATTATGATTTGCATTTAGCCTTAATGAGTAGTCACCCTAATAGTCGGCCGGCGTGTGCTTGGATTCAAGGCCACGTTGTTAATATTGTGCCGCCCGGAAGTCCAAATTATAACAATAAGTACGATAGCATTTACAATCACGGTTATGGGACACCTGGAGGAACTCAAGGAATTAACTGCAGTCATATCTTATTTCCGTATCGTCCAGGAGTTAACACGAACCATCAGCCACAGTATGATCCGAAAGAAGCAATTGCTAACGGAAAACTTGTTCAGCAACAGCGAGCAAAAGAACGCTCAATCAGGGATGCCAAACGGCGATTAGAGGCCGCTAAGCAATTAGATGATGAAGAACAAGTAAATCATGCTAAAACGCTCATACGGGCACGACAGGCAAAATTACGGCAGTTTATTAAATCAACTAACGAAGATAAAGGGAAAGAAATACTTGTGCGTGATTATGATAGAGAACAGATAAGGACGTGATGTTGATGGAAGAACATATTGAAACTTTTGATGGCGAACCTGTAGCGGACCTAGTAAGTCCTCATGTTCAAAATATTAATATCGATTCTTCAGCTGGTAGCATGGTTAAATTGCACTTAGACCTTTCATTACCACCGTTAAACCGGATTGATGATATAAAAATCATCCCCGAATTACTAAAAAAGATTGAAAGTATTGAACTTGAACGACCTAAGTAAGTCGTAAAACTGCTTTTTTAGTTTGCAATCAATTCTCGCAGTTCGTATCTGCGTCAACAATTAACGTAAAGGAGCGATCGCAATGAAGCGTGAAGAATTAAAGGAACATGGCCTTAGTGAAGAGCAAATCAATTTTGTAATGGCCCAAAATGGTAAAGATGTTAATGCCTTAAACGATAAAATCAGTGGTTTAACTAGTGAACGAGATGGCTTGCAAAAGCAAATTGATGATCGTGATGAGCAATTAACCACATTGAAAAAGTCGGCTAAGGATAATGAAGAACTTCAAGGCCAAATTAAGCAGTTACAAGATGAAAATAAAACGGCTAAGCAGAACTATCAAGATCAATTAGCAAAGCAAAATAAGAGCTTCAAAATTGAAGGTGCATTACGTGATGCAAAGGCTAAGAACATTAAGACCGTGCTTCCATTGATCGACACGGAAAAAGTGAGTGTAAACGATGACGGTTCATTGAATGGATTATCAGAACAATTAGACGCAGTAAAGAAGGATAACAGCTTCTTATTTGAAGCTGATCAGCCTAAGCCAAACGTTACATTGAGTAATAAGTTTAGCAATAGCGACAATAATAATTCTGGAGATGGGCTTGTTGACCGAATCGCTCAGCGAATGCAAGAAGCTAATGAATAAAGAAAGAAGGATATTAAATGATTGCTTTAGATCAAAAGGATTTAACTGCTATTGATGAAGAATTTGCTGCCGATTCCCAAATCTGGCAACCTTTAACCGGTGGCGCTAAGTCAATTACTGCTGCTGATTTTACTGGTGTACATACTGTACGGGTAAACAAGCTTTCAGGCTTTGCCGAAGCAGAAGAATATAAGCGAAATGGTGACAATGAACGTCATAACGTTAGTGTTGATAAAGAGTCATTTGAACTAAGCCAAGAAGATTGGATTGGTTATGACCTTGACCAACTTGATATGTCTGAAAACGGTGCTTACCAAGTTGCAAACGTTGTACGTGAACACCAACGCTTAATTACTGTTCCTCATCGTGATAAGTTTGCAGCGCAAAAGATTTATGACACTGCTAAAAACGGCGGCAAACTCGTTACCGACACAATTACCAGTGATAATGCGCTTGACGCTTACGATGATCTTGAACAATATATGATCGATAATGAGATTCCGGGTGGATATGTTATTTTCGCTTCCTCCGCTTACTATCGTGCATTGAAGAACGCAAAGGGCGTTACTAAGAACTTCTCTACTAACACTCAGCAAATCAATGGTATTGATCGCCGTGTTGGTCAATTAGATGGTGGTGTGCCAATTCTTACTTGTGCCAAGAGTCGGATTTCTGGCTTAACAATTACTGATACTGTCAACTTTATGGCAGTACCACTCTATGCACTGGCACCAATTGTTAAATACGATACAGTGGACGTTTTAGACGCTTCAACTGACCGTTCAGGCTATCGGACAACCATTAAGGGCTTGTCATACTACGATATTTTAGTATTCGATAATGCCAAGAAGTCTATCTATGTTGCTGCTAGTCCATCCTCTTCAACAGCAAGTAATGATCCTAAGCCAGACCCAAAAGCTTAGCCCCGCAAACTAATCAAAGCGGGGAATTTAACCCCACTGGGGATGTGAAACCAACAGAGACACAAACGGTAGATCAGATTAAGGCTTACCTTGACGCTCATGGAATTAAGTATCAAACCACAATGACTAAACCGGACCTTTTAGCGCTAGTAAATGGTGGTGGTAATTAATGAAGTATGAAGCACATTTAACGTTTGCTGATTACACCGATCTAGGTTTTAGTGATATTACTAATGCTGAGGGATTTGAGAAGATCGAACACCAAGCGCAACGAGCAGTGGATGGGATAATTGACTACTTCTATCAGGATCATTCAATTGAGGATGATCCAAACTTAAAGCGAGTTGATGCTTATAAAACGGCTATCTGTGAGCAGATTGATTTTATTAATCAGACAGGAATTACTGCTTCATATGCTAACGGGGATGATTTTACTAGCATTTCTATTGGCCGGCTATCATTACAGCCAAGTAATCATGTTGTTAGTGATGGAATGATTCACGGTGTTTGCAAAGAGGCTTACCGCTTATTGGCACACTATGGATTGCTATATCGTGGCCGAGGGAGTGATGATTATGCTTCCACGCATTCCTAAACGTCTATGTAATCAATCTATTGTTTTGCATATTGCAAGCGGTGAAGAGGACGATTACGGCAAACAAAAAACGGTTGATATGCCAGTCAATAACGTACTGGTACAACCGCAAACAATTTATTCGGGTTCAAATAATAGCCGGACAATCACAGCAAATGCGATTGTCTTTTTATTTGCGCAAATTTCGGATCCGTTGCCACAGATTACACCAGATTGGATAGGAAACCACCTTACTTTTGAAAACCGGGACTACACAATTACAAATATTGTGGATAACCGAGAGCCTTATAGTAACAAGGTGTACTCCTATGAGTTGGAGGTGCTTTAATGAGTGTTCAAGTATTTCTTAAGGGAAAAAGCTTGGCTCAAATGTTTAACGATGATGCATTTGGTAAAGCAACAGAAGACCTAGCTAATCAAATGATGGATGATATGGACCAATTTGTTCCGTATAGTGGCAAATATCATCCCCACATGGCAAATACGGTTCATTTAGACGGAAATAAGCGAACAATTGTTTATAATGCTCCATATGCTAAAGCGCAGTTTTATGGAATGGTAAATGGCCATCCAGTAACTAATTACACGACAGCAATTCATGAACAAGCTACAAAACGATGGGACTTAAAAGCTCAATCAATATATGGGGATGATTGGCACAGAATAGTTGCTAACTCCTTCAAGGGTAAGCACGTCCCTACGTTTATACCGCATGGACCAAATGAAGGTGACCCAGATGGATCTAAAGGAAAGGATTAAAGACCAGATCAACTCCCTAGAATTACCCGTAAAGCTCTATTTGGGTTATATTGACGGCAAGCATAGTCCTGAACTACGCCTGCAAGCATTACCTAATTCCCGTGTGATTGAGGAAGATTACGGTGGAAATAAGACTGAGCAGTTCTTTATGGAAATTGCAATGCGTGGTGATGATGAGGGGATGATTAACCAGGTACTATGGCAGATTGCTGATGTGCTTGGTAACAATGATTATGGAGTCGTGTCTAAGGACGGCTCTTTTATTTTTAATAAATTGGATATTGTGTCATTTCCGCAACCGACAATGGCTGATACAAGTGGAGAAGTGACGTATGTTCTTGATTTTAAAGTAACGGTAGACACATTTAACGAGAAAGGATGATTTAAATGGCTGATGAAGTCACAAATGGTGGCGTATTACCACAAGCACAAGGACCAAGTTCCGTATCAGGAGAAGAAACAGCACCGACTACTATTGGCAAATTTTTACTTAACTGGCAAAACAAAATTGAAATTGCGATTGATGGGTTGCAAAATGCTGATGATATTACTAAAGCAAATTGGGCACGTTTAGCTGCGGGAATTAATAACTTAACGCCTGCTGAGAATGATACTACTGCTAATGATGAATATTATGATGGCGAAGGTTTTGGTACATCAGATGTAACATCTAAACGTTATCAATTTACTGTAGCCGGCCACCGTGTATATGGCGATAAGGCACAAGATTACATTGCCTCTAAAATGTTAGAAATTGGTGATAACTTAAAGACTTTAATGCGGGTAACGTTTGCAGATGGCTCGCAGGTTTACGGAGTTGTGACCTTAACTAATATTGTTCCTGCTGGTGGGCAACCAGGAGCTAAGCAAACATTTAGTTTTGTAGCAGTATTTAATGGTAAACCTAAGTTTGTACCGGCAACTAAGTAAAAATTAAATAACAGAGACGAGTGATATGAGACGATAGGAGGAATAATACATAATGACTGCAATCAACGTAAACTTGGATGAAAAATTTAATTTTAGCCTTACACGTAATGTAACTATTGGTAAGAAAACCTATAATTTAACCTTTAATGATGAAATGTATAAAAAAACTGCTGATTTGCAAATTGCTGAGGTCAGCTTGTTAGACGAACTTAATAAACAAAGAAAAGACTTTGAGGAAAACATGAATGTGGATCAACGAAAGAAGTTTATGCATGAAGCGTTTAATAAAGCTTTGAATAATCTCTTTGATTCATTAGATAGTATTTTGGGCAAAGGCGAAGGAAAAAGACTTTATGACTTCTATGGTAAATCTACCTATGTTCTTGGGGCTGTAGCAAATGAATTAGTGAAGTTAAATGATCAACTTAATAGCGATCAAAAAACTAATTTAAAAAATAAAAAGAAAGCCATTAAAAATTACTATGCTAAAAAGAAGCGTAAATAATCATGCTTTCATTAACTAAACCATTAGGGGATGAATTAGTTTATAGGTCTAAAAGCTATAAAGTGAATTTATCTTTTGATGTTGTATTAAGCTTTTATGAAATGCTGGATGATGAAAGATTATCAGATGCAGATAAGGTAATGACTGCATTTGAAATGTTCTTGGGCTGCGAACCAAATGATGCCGATTTTACAATTAATGCTTTCAAACAAATTGGTAAGTATATATCTATGAAGCCTTACGGAAATGATGTTGAAGATGCTAAAGAAGTTATTCGAGATCCTCGACGCTTATATTCATTTCAACAGGATGCAGAGGCTATTTATTCAAGCTTCTATGAGCAATACGGAATAGATCTAATTGACGTTCAAGGACAATTACATTGGGATAAATTTAAAGCACTTTTTCAAGGATTAGGGCCAAATACTTATTTGCAAAGAATAATTGATATTCGGACACGCGATCCTAAAGATTATCAAGGAGAAGCTTTAGCAAAATTAACCGAAGCAAAGCAATATTACGAACTTGATATTAATAAAACTCAGAAAGCTAAAGAAGCTCAATTTGCTAATTTAGCGCAAACGTTGAGAAGTTGGGCTACGTCTTAACGAAAGGAGGGAAAATGAGTGGCAGCAGATAGTACAGTTAATATTGATGTCATCTTGCATAAAGATCAGGCACAACAAGCCTCAAAAGAACTTGACCAAACCCTTAAAGATACGGGTAAGGATGCAGGTAATAAAGCTGAAAAAAGTATCGAAAGCAATATCAATAAATCCACTGAAAAAGCCAAAGAAATGGTTACTAATATTAAAAGGTGGACTGATGAAAAAGGCGTTATTCATGTTGATGTCGAAAAGATTCCAGCTGAAAAAGCTCTTGATGAGTTAGACAAAAAGAGCAAGAAGTTGGGGGATGAAAAGCCTAAAATAGAGCCAACTGCTGATACTGATTCAGCTAGCCAACAGATTGATGGCTTGCAGAAAAAAGTCACTAAGATTCCCAAAAAAGTTAGGACAGAGTTAATTGCACAAGCCAAAGAGCAAGGGATTGCAAATTTTGATCAATTATTAAAGAAAATTCCTAAGAAGCAGTTAACAGAGCTGATTGCTAAGGCTCAAAAAGGCGAAGTTATCAACTATGAGGAACTACTACACAAGATGCCTGCTAGGTTGATAACAGAGGTTAAGCTTAACGACAAAGCGTCATTACCGCTAAAAAAAGTTCAACAACAAGCTAATCAAACGAGCCATAGTTTTAGCCACTTAAAAGAGATTATGGCTGGTACGTTTGCCGGTGGATTGGCAATTAATGGGATTAATGCAATAAAAAACGGATTAATCAGTGCTGCAAAAGCAGGAATGGAATATAACGTTGAGCAAGACCGAATGAAGACGGTTTGGACGGCGTTAACCACTGAGGCTCCTAAAGATGGTACAACGCTGGTCGACTTTATCAACAATATGGCTCAGCATTCAATTTATGCTGCAAGCACTGTTGACCGAATGGCTCAATCCTTCTACCACGTTCATTCAAGCGTTAAGGAGACTAAAGATTGGACTACTGATTTTATTCGTTTGGGTTCTACTTTGCATATGTCTAATGATCAATTAGCAGAAGCAGGGGAGCAATTCTCAAAGATTGTGGCCGGTGGTAAAGCCAATGCAGAAGACATGTCTGTTATGATTAACCGTTTCCCGATGTTTGGGGAAGCATTGCAGAAGGCAACCGGTAAGTCGATGAAACAACTGTATGAGTTATCTGCTAAAGGTAAATTAACTGCAAAAGATTTTACCGAAGCACTAGATTGGTTAGGGACTAAGTACAAAAGCGGTACGCAAGAAGCAATGACTTCTTTTACTGGTATGCAAATGTACATTCAATCACGCTGGCAGATGTTATGGGGAAAAGTGACTATGCAGTCATTTAAAGGCAGTAAAAAGCTCTCAGAAGATTTGAGAAATATTCTGTCAGATAAAATGCTGGATAAATATGCTAGTTTACTTAGTGATGCTCTGGGTACCATTCTTAAAGGCGTTATGGCCGTACTTGATTATATCGGTAATCATAAAGATACGATTGTTGATGTAATAGGTAATTTAGGAAAAATTATCGGTATTATCGGCTCTACTGTTTGGCAGGTTTTTGCTGATATTATCCACACTATTGCTTCAATGTTTGGTCTTGCTAATGACAAATCCAAAGATGCTCATGGAGCCTTAGAAGATTTTGACAGTATTCTTAAAGCGATTTTGAATCACAAAGATGCCATAAAAGCTTTCACAGTAATTTTTATGGCAATGTTTGCAACTAAAAAGATATATGATTCGATAGATGCTCTAACGTCTTTCTACGGAATTTTGAAAGATATTGTTGGAATTAAAGGACTTTCTGGTGTTTTTAAAGGAATTGGAGCAGGAGCAAGAGGTGAGTCTTTAGCAACTAATGCCGAAGAAGTTGCAAGTGGCGGAGTACAATCAACAAAGGCCACTAAAGCTGGTAGAATATTTGGCCGTGGAATTGACCATTTGTTTGGTATATCAACCGCTAAACAGGCTATTACAGGTCCGGCATCGGTAATGGAAAATAGTGCTGGAAAAGTTGCTATAAGGACAGCAGAACGGGGTATTATTCGTCGAACAGCTAGTCGTATTCCAATTGTAGGATCGTTAATTGCTGGTGGTACAGAGCTAGTTGGTATCAATAGACAAAATCGTAATGAGAAAATTGGCCGTGCTATTGGTGCTACTGGTGGTACCGCTGCAGGTGGTATGACAGGAGCATGGATTGGAGGTGCTCTTGGTTCCTTTATTCCAGGTGCAGGTACTGCAGTTGGAGCAGGGGTAGGAAGCTTAATTGGTTCAGCTGTTGGTGGTACGTTTGGCGCTAAAGGCGGAGGTGAAGTTGGCAAAAATCTTAGTAAGATTAAGCCACAAATTGAAAAATCTTTTATATCGATCAAAACTACAATTGCCAAAGCAGTAAAAGGAATCGCTTCACCAGTAAAAAAAGAATTTTCTAAAATTGTTAGTGATATTGGTAAAATTTGGGATGGTATTACTAAACCTGTTATTAAGGTTTTTAACGGATTAAAAAAGATTTTAGTAACATTGGCAAAGGGACTAGAAATTGCAGTTTTAGCACCCTTTGTCTTACTTACAGCTGCCATAGTTAAAGTATGGCAAAAACTGGAAAAACCGGTAATTAAAGTAGTTAATACTATTTCCAAGTCATTGCAACGAACTTGGAAGAGTATAAGTAAAACTACTTCAAAAGCATGGAAAGAGATTACAAAAGTAATTACAAAAGCTTTTAATACGATTAAAAAGCCAATTGAGCGTGTCCTCAAAGTGATTGTAAAGACTGTTCAAAGTTCGTGGAATAACATTAGTAAAGTAACGTCAAAAGTATGGAACGGTATATCAAAAATAATTATTAAGGCGATTAATGCAGTTTTTAAGCCTATCAATAAAATTTTTCGAGAAATAACTAAGATAATAACTTGGGCCTGGAATACTGTTTCAAATCATACTAGTAAAGTGTGGAACAATATTGAAAGGGTTATTAGCCAAGTATTAGGTGGTATTTGGAAATTTGTTGTTAATAAGTTTGACGACATGAAAGATAGTATTAGTGATGCTATGAACAGTATTAAAAAGATCTGGGATAATATATGGGATGCTATCGCAGATAAGGTAAAAGGAATTTGGAATACTATAAAGAGTGTCGTGGCTGATGGCATTAATGCTATTGGTGGATTTTGGAATACTGGTGCTGATGGATTAGAAAAAGTAGCGGGCTTTTTTGGGGCCAAAGTAAGTGTTCCGCATATGAAGAAACTTGCAAACGGAACTGGAGGACGACAAGGTGAAAGCTCATTAGCTCTTGTTAATGACGAAGATAGTAGCATTTATCGTGAAGCAATTTTCAGAAATACTGGTAAAGTTGAAATCCCCGAAGGTCGCAATGTTTTAACTTATTTACAACCAGGGGATGCTGTTATGCCGGCTAAACAAACCGCTAAAATGTTTGGACTTCCTAGATACGAAGGTGGTTTTGGTGATTGGTTTGGAAAAGCATGGAATTATGCAAGCTCTAAAATAAATAATCTTGAAGATATGATTGACGACAAAATAGATGCCATTGAAGATGCTCTTAAAGATCCTTTAGGTACTTTAATTAAAATTTATACTAAAGGAACAAATACAGCTAAAGTTATGTGGCATGATATTGCGGATGATGGTGCAAAAAATAAGATTCCTCATTGGGGAGAACACTGGTTCACTAGTTTATTAAAAAAGCAAGAAGAAAAACTTGATGAAATAGGTGGTAATGGGCCTGTAAGTCCGTCCTTAATAAGACGTGCAGCGCATAAAATGAAGGTCGATATAAGTGCTGGAGATATTGCTCATATCTTGAATGTTATTCAACATGAGTCTGGCGGACGATCAGATGCAGTAAATCATTGGGATAGCAATGCTAAGGCAGGACATCCCTCTAAAGGTATATTGCAATTTGTTCAATCAACATTTGATAATTATGCGATGCCAGGACATACCAATATTATGAAACCATACGATCAATTATTAGCCATGTTTAATGACTCAACATGGCGTTCAGACTTAACGCTTGGTGGTTGGAGTCCTCGTGGTGGTAGACGCTATGCTAATGGGGGATGGGCTGATAAGCTCTCAATTTTTGGCGAAGTACCAGGCGAACCAGAAGTTGCCATTAATCCAGCTCGTGATACGTCCGAAGATCATATTGCCGAAGCTATTGAAGCACGGGCCAAAGTTAATCCCAATGGCTTTGCCGGCAATTTGAGTAAGATTATCAACGAAGCTAAGCAGTCAGCCAATAATATGTTGCCATTTATTAGTACAGGCAATAATCATGTTCAAGCTGCTTCAAATACTCAACAGGCTCAGCCACGTGTTGATGGAAATATTAACATCACGATGAATATTGACAGTAAACAAGTCAGCCGGGCCGTTTACCCAACATTGAAAGCAATGCGTAGCCACGAAGTTATTATTAATGGCGTTGGCGGTGCTGTGCCGGTTGGTAACGGCCAACCATTAGGAGGTGTCTATTAGTGAGTACCATTATTTTTCAAAAACAGGATGGGACAATATATGATCTTGATAAGATGGGCTTTCGTGTAAAAAAGTTCGACCCACCAACAACCGCATATAACTATACCTATCAACAAATTGGAAACTATGGAGCCACTCTTACAGATGTTCAAGCTCAACAGCTAGTCCTCCCCTTAACACTTAATGTACTTGCTACGGATCCTAACGACTTATTTCTGCAAAGAATGAAGCTCAATCGACTCTTGCAAAGTCATGAGCCTTTTTATGTTTATGATGTCGCCGCTAAGGATATTCGTTGGAAAGTCTACGCTGAAACGGCCTCAGTTAGCCGTGACAATTCTTTTTGGCGAGCGTCCAACGTGCAGATTAACCTTGATTGTCCGACTGGTTATGCGGAAAGCTCATTTACTACCCAGGAGTACGACTTAGCGAGTGGTAAAGGTATTGGATTAGGAATGAAGTTGTTTAGCCATAAGTGGCAATATACCTTCACTAATCAGAGCGACTTTGTTTTTTATAATGCGGGAGTTATTCCATTAACTGCAGATGAGCACCCGGTAACAATTGAATTTAATGGGGATGCACCAAACGGCTTTACCATTACTAATAAAACGAGTGGGCAAGCACTTAAAATTACCAAGAGCGTGTCTGTAAAAGATAACGTGGTGATTACAGGACTCATTCCCACAATTAATGATGAGCAGCTTTACATGGCTGGGGATCATAATTACTTAGACTTTTATACAGGCGAGAATCAGATTCATATTGATGGAGCTAGTAACTTCACGATTAAATTTGATACTCGCTTTTATTATTAGGAGGTTAAAATGCTGGATTTACCAATTAGATCGCCCGCCGGCAAAGAGGCAACCGTACAGGCTTATAATGTGGCGGTAACTGATACGCTTAAATCATTCCCCACCATGAACTTTAGCTTTATCGGTGACGGAGCGAATGAGGCCGCTGAAAAGATGATTATGCCCCGAGTGATTATTACTGATCCGACAACTGGCCAGCAATACCGAATTGCTTCTTCTAATCCGGTTCCTACTGCAAGGTTTCGGGTATATGCGATTACTACTATCCACATTGCTCATGATCTGCATGATTATTATATTGAGAACACGGTAACAGGTAGCCAATCGTTAAAAGCTTGCTGTGACTTGCTTACGGGTGGTACCAAGTTCAAGTATTCGATTGATGATAATATTAGTGATCATGACTTTGGGAGCGACAGTCTAGGGAATGCACACGGGGATGATATTCTAAGCTCCATTGCGTCAGCTTTTGATATTGAATACTGGTTTGATAATTGCACAATCCATTTTGCAAAAGAAATTGGTAAAAAAGACTCGTTTGTATTTATTGACCGGGTTAATACGTCAAAAATACAGGTCAACGAAGACTACACAACCATCACGACTGCAATTAAAGGGACTGGTAAACAGATTGATGTACAGAATAACGGTGGTAACGGTAATCTTGATAGCGTTGAGGGTTTTGCCAAGTCCATGATTAATGCTGATTTTGGCGTTAATAAGCAACAGATGTGTCAAGACTTTGCTAACCGTTCAGATAAGGTTAAGGCACGAGGTGTAGACGTCAATAGGCTGTATGACACGGTGAAGAATGCTGGCATTAGCCCCGAATGGTTCTTTGCTTATGAACTACAAGAGCAAAACTCTAATATGGGATGGCTTAATCACTGGTCATATCCACATGGTGATCCGTACAACGATGCGGTAGTTGTTTGTAATTGGATTAAAAGCATTGCTTACAGCGATACGTTAAATCCAGCCTGGTCAGCTGCAGAGGGTTCAATCAGTCCGGATCCGAACTTGCAATCAAAATGGGAACAAGACTATGGCAAAGGAACAATTGGCCGGCTGTACCTACAAGCTACTGCGGCGGTCGTTTGGGAATTAGCCGGCAGATCAGGTAATGCTAGTATGGGTAAGCCCTTAGCTGGTTGTGTTAGCACAATCAAAGGCTGGGGTGGCCATACTGTTCAAGCACCAAGCGGAGGCGGTGGAAGTGGTCAAATTGCCGCTTTTGCTCGTCAATATGCAGGGGTACCTTATGTCTGGGGTGGTAATTCACCAAGTGGCTGGGACTGTTCCGGCTTCGTTGCTTATATCTATAATCATTTCGGTATACCAATGCATCAGCCAACAACCTACGAAGAATATCAAGGGCAAGTAGTTGGCCCACCATACCAAGAAGGCGATATGCTCTTCTGGGGTGCTCGTGGACGTACTTATCACGTAGCATTGGCTCTTGATAGCAATATGCTAGAAATGGCGGCTAATCCAGAACGAGGAACAGTTATTCAAGCAATCAGTGCATGGCCACCAGATTTTGCTATTCGCAATTCTGCAATGGCCGCTAAAGTTGGTGGTGGGGATGATAGTTCAGATGATTCTAGTAGCGATACTGATACATCGTCAGATACAACTACTCAATACACTTGTCAGGGTGAATACGATAGTCCAATGGCCGCTGATGATAAGTGGGGTAAGATTTGGGCTGATCCGTTTAGTAGTGATACGATTACCGATCAAGATACTTTGATGGCAGCGTTAAAGAAACAGATCCATGATTACCCGGACGTACAATACACAACCGACTGGATTACGTTCAAAGATGCATTTTCACACGGTATTAAGAACGAGATAGCAGTCGGCAATTATGGGTATTTACGTGATCGGTATGGGATTGATGTTAATGTCAGAATTCAAAGTTATACTCGTTATCGTGATCGTGACACAACACAAACCGATACAGTAACTTTTGGTAATAAGATTTTCGGAATTGATGAATGGAATAACCGAGAAAATCAAGCTAATGCAGCATTGCATAAAGCGCCAAAGAAACCAGAAACAGTTACCCCACCAGTCACCTTTGATGATATTCAAACTATCAACGTTAAGAAGGAAAGTGAAGAGAATGGATAATCAAGAAACACTTGTACAACGTGCTGTAATTAACGAACCAATGTTTGACTCAAAGACAGGAGAGTTCGGGAAAGGTTATTCTCCAGACTATGGCCAAACTTTTATAGTTCAGGAAGGAACCGATGGCCGGCATTTTCATCAAGAAACCGATGCAGGTCGAATTAGTGAGTTGATTTTCGATAAATTTATTTTTCGTTCAGACGATGGTACTTTATGGGAATTATCTGTAAGTAATGATGGCAAGCCACAAACCAAGAAGATTAAGAAAAGTGAAGAAAAAGAAAAGGAGTCGTAATTAACGGCTCCTTTTTCAGAAAGAAGGGGATGCTATGGCTTTTGAAGTGCCACACAAACATGATATTTCACTCGATGGCCAAGAAATGCGAAACCAGATGATTGAGAATTTTGAAGCGATTGAACAAGAGGACGAAGACGATGATCAAGCTCTGTCTGATGAAGTGGCAGATCGTAAGAAAGGTGACGATGCTGAAAAGGCAGCACGACAAAGCGCTGATGATGACCTCGAAAAGCGCATTAAAAAGCTTGAAGCTAATAGCGCTACTCATGGCGAAGTTGAAGCTGCTAAATCTTATATGGATCATAAAGCCGAACGTGTTGCTTGGGGTTCGGATGGCTCAACATTTATAACAATGCTAACTAGAGCATTAGAGGATGCACAAATGCAAGAATTGATAAAAAACATTATTAAGGGGTGATAGGAAAAATGATGGAATTAACTTTTAATCTAACAGAAGATCGCCGTGAACCCTTAAAACCCCAGTCGCTTAAAGACTTTGAATTAACGTTTGGCAATGGTTCTGGTGTAAATGTTCAAAGTAATAACTGGGTTCAAGGACGACTGCAGATGGATAATTTACGACAAGTTTTTGTAAATATCCAACAAGGGAAAGCCAACGAACCATACGATATAACTGGTTATATTCTCCAATTCTGTGGACGAACACCATTTGATGGCAAGCAACAGTCGTATCGTGTCATTGATAACAGTTCAGTAGTTGTTGATGGTTTACATGGACGATTTCGTTATACATTCCCAGCGCAAGCCTTTGCAGTTGCAGGAACATATAAACAGGCTTATTTCCGCTTGATCCGATTGTCTGATTATAAATGTATTGCGACATTGGAGTTTGATTTATCCGTCTTAGAAGATTTCGTCTTTGCCGATATGGTGCCTTCTGATTACATTAGTCCATTTAATGATATTCTCAATCAATTACTTGATGGAGAAAAGAAATTTAAGGCTGATACTCAAACATTATATGAAGAAGCAGCTAAGCGTCTTAACGATGCTGCTGATCAGCTTTTAAAATTAGGAGCCGATGTTAGAAGTGGTCTTCAAGAGGCACAGCAAGGTATTGATAATCTATCAGCAAAAATTAAAGATAATCATATATTCACCGAGCAGGAAGCAGATGCGTTTAAACAAAGTCTTTCTGACCAATTAACAAATTCAGTTAATCAAAAAGTTGATGCAGCAATTGCAGAAATTAAATCTTATGGCTTAGCAACTACTAATATCCGCAAGCAAATAGTTTATAACGGTTATTGGTCAAACCTTGATTTGTCTCATTCAGGTGGAGTCTATACTTCGACCTTAGATTCAATAAAGAACGAGATTGACCAAATGGCACCGCTGGTTGATGGGGTAACATTAATTTTCCGTCAATACATTACTGGCGGAAAACTTGTTGTTTTGGAAAATCTAGATACATTCAAGCAAGCAATCGCTTATGCTAAATCAAAAGGGTTATCCATTGCCGGTTATAAATTTCATTGCGAAACATCGATTGATGACATTAAGTCTTATGGGGTAAGCGAGTTCTTTGCAGCTTATAAGGCTAATGTTGATAAGGTGACTAGTGCATTGCCAGAAGCAGGAGTGCCGCTAATTCTTTTCAATGAGCGTGGCGACTTATACGGTGCAACTAGTCCATATTCTGGTAATGTTCGGAATGTGTTACAAGACCTTGTCAGTGCTACTTTTAAGGTTAATATTAGTTTTCAATCGCTTCAAGACTTTGTGTCTGCTGATCCGCACGTTCAAGAGATAGTTGATTCAATTTTAATTAATTCCTATGCAAGAATTTCTGATAAAAACCGTGAAACGACTTTAACTGATATTTCAACAGGAATTGATGTTAACTTCTATAATATGGCCCTCTATGTGCATTCTCTCTATCCCAAAAAGCCTTTAATTATGTCAGAATTTGGGATTAAAAATAATTGGGCAGCCTTTGACGAAACTTGGAATTGGAACTTTAGTTCAGTTTATGATGATCCCACTGGTAAGGTTTCTTACCTTTACTTACGAGGATTAATGCAATCAGAGACGATTAAATTGTTTGATGGTGTCTGGTTATGGTTTTATGCTGATCTTCTACAATCAGATGCCGGCAAAGAATATCTTCGAGCTTATAAGAAAGGGGTAATCTAATGAAAATAAGAGTAACTACCAGTATTTTCACTGACACAAGTTTATATACACCGATTATTAGACTGCCTTTTATTCAAGCGGCAGAATTTAAAATTACATTTTCAACATATACAAACGATAGAATGGCAACGGGAGTCTATCTAATTGGTAATACTGGTGTTGGCTTTGATGTGCGTTTGATTGCAGGAGATAACATTTTTGATCCGCATATTCTTAGAAGTTACGATCAAAAATGGACCATACTTGTTATTACTAATTTGTTGAAATCAAGCGTCACTGCTGTGATTGAATATACAAACCGTGATAATTATTTTCGGCCACTCTTTAATCAAGAATTTAAGAAGTTGTCTGATTTTGGCGGACAAGATTTAACAATTACAAAATATGATTATCAAGATTATCCAAGCTTTTCTTTCGGTCAAAATTGGGTCGACAATAAATTGAGCGATACGATGGCAGCAACTAATGTTGTACGAACTGGTAATCATGTAACAGTTACGATTAGTGCTACTCGTAGTAATGCTGATATTAGATGGGAAGATATAATACTCTCTGGATTACCACAACCTCATCTTAATTCAGCTGGTTACTACAACACCTTCATCATTAAAAACAACGGACACTGGTTTACTTTAGATACGTTGCTTAATAATGCGGGTAATTTGGTGGTTGAAGATAGTACTTATTCATACCAAGAAGGACTTGATAAAACGAAGCCGATTACTTTACATGGAACATTTAACTATCCGGTTCTTAGTTAGGAGGAATTATTAATGATTGTTTATCTGTTTGATGAAAACGGCTTCTATAAAGGTACAAAGCAGGTTGCCGATGGTTATAAGTTAGAGCTGCACGAAACTACAATTGCGCCTGATTTTACGCCAACAAATCGTTCAAATTTTGATGGGACTACATGGCACGATTACAGCGAAACGGCTTATATGCATAGCATTCCTGCATTAACAAACGAAAAGAGAATTATTCCAGAGGCCCCTAAGCCAGTTGCTAATCCGGAGCAGAAAATGATTGCCCAGTTGGCGTTACAACAGGCACAATTTCAAGCGAGCCAGCAGGAATTAAATTCCAAATTAGCGTTACAAATTGCACAAATGAAAGTTAAGGAGGCTAATTAATGTTTGCTTTAGTTCAACAGTCATATCAAGCCGGTTGGTACACACATTGATAATGTTAAAACGTTTGTAATGGCAAATATGATTACAAAAGACGAGTACAAACAAATCACCGGTCAAGACTATGACACAGCAACCGAACCGCAACCTGCATAGTATCAAATCTAGTCGTCATAGAAATACACAATACATAAATAAGCCTCACTCAAACGAGCGGGGCTTTTATTATGGGCGGCTTTATATGGGAGGAATAGCACTAATGCACTTACTAGCGGTGGCACCAGTGCCACCATATCATCAATTATATTTCCAGCATTTTCAAGGAATGGAAGACAATCAAATAATTTGGCTGTTTGTTTGGGTAGTCATCATTGATATTGTAACAGGCTTTGCAAAAAGCGTTATTACTCATCATACAACTTCAAGTAAAGGAACAGCGGGATTGATTAAGCACGGGATTCTATTGTTAGTCATATTAACACTCTATCCAATGCTTGAATTAAACGGAATGAAAAATGCAGCTGATACATTTATAGGCTTCTATATTATGTTCTATGCTGTCTCAATTGTCGAAAATTGGGGGCAAATGGGCTTACCAGTGCCCGAATGGTTAAAGAAATATATCTATAAGTTAAGTGATCAATACAAGGAGGAACAACATGAACACACTAAACACCACTATTAATTTAATTTTTAATTCAGGGCTCCTTGCGTGGCTCTTTTATTTTGGCTTTGCGGTTGGCAAGCCATTTGTTGAAAGCAAGATCAAGCACGCTAAAACCGTTCAGCAAAAGGAATTGTGGACGTTGCTTCAACGAGTATCCGTGACAGTGGTTGATTCACTTGTCGGCAAGGACATGACTGGTCAAGCTAAGTTTGTTGAAGCCGTTACTCAAGTACAAGCATACCTTGCTAACAAGGGTCTGCATGTAGATATGAAACAAGTTCAAGCAGCAGTTCAGTCCGCTTATGAACTATCAACACTAACGCCAACAATTGACCCAGATAAGAAACCTACACAATCTACTGAAACAAAGAAAGTAGACAATGTTAATAATACTCAACCAGTTGGCACCCTATAGGAGGCAAAGCTTATGACATTAAAAGTAGTAGACGTTTATTCTGGTTCTCCTCGCTCTTATGCACAGGCAACCGATGCTGATGCAGTAATTGTTAAAGCAACCCAAGGGACTGGATACATTAACCCGTTTGCTGATATTGATTATCAAACAGCCAAACGCAATGGTAAATTGCTAGGTGTATATCACTATGCTGCAGGTGGCGACCCAGTTGCAGAAGCTCAATATTTTTATAACAACGTTAAAGGGTACGTTGGAGAGGCAATTCTTGGCTTAGACTGGGAGAAAGGACAAAATGCTGCTTGGGGCGATACAAACTGGTCACGGCGATTTGTTGATGAAGTCCACCGCTTAACTGGAGTATGGCCGATTATTTATGTTCAATTCTCGGCAGTCTACCAAGTTGCAAATTGTGCGAATACATGTGGCTTATGGGGTGCCGGCTATCCTTGGTATAACAACTCATGGGATATTCCGCCATTCTTATTAAGCTATGGATTTGCTCCTTGGAAGAATCTTACTGGTTGGCAATTTACTGGTAACACTAAAGACCGTTCAATCTTCTATCTTGATGCTAATGGTTGGATGGCACTTGCTAAAGGTGACAGTGGTATTACTCACACTGCTCAGCCGGAAGTAAAGCCAATTGATAACAAAGTAGTTAATGCTCCAATCCAAACGACTTGGAAAGATTCACTTGGCGTTATTTGGCACGCTGAAAATGGTAAATTTACTGTTGAAGATGGTAACCAACTTCACTTACGTTGGGGAGCTACGCCATCAAGCACCGTAATTACCGTACTAAATGCTGGGGATGTCGTTAAATACGATGCCTGGGCACGAACAAACGGATTTGTTTATGCTCGTCAGCCACGCGGCAATGGTCAATATGGTTACGTTGCCGTCCGCGACGCTAACACTAATGAAGCTTACGGTAAATTTGAATAAAGATTAGTCCTAGTGATTGTTGCTGATTATGCAATAACCGCTAGGGCTTTTTTGTGTTATAATGCAAATTAATAAGTGGTTTAAAATAAAACGGTATCTCTTAACTGAGGTACCGTTGATTTGTACAGGGGGCATTGAGGGGGCAACATTAATTAATTTTCTCGGATTTTCTCGATATTTTCTCGGAAAATTAAATTAAATGCAAATGCCTTAATCCCTTTATAGACTTAAAGAAAGGTTGATATATATGAGTTTAGACACAGCGATATTTGCAGGTGGTTGCTTTTGGTGCATGGTCCAGCCGTTTGATACTTATCCGGGAATTGAGAAAGTTGAATCGGGTTACACTGGTGGCCATGTTGTCAATCCAACCTATGAGCAGGTATGTTCTGGAACAACAGGCCATACAGAAGCAGTAAAGATTACTTTTGATCCTGATAAAATTTCATACAAAGACTTAGTAGAGATTTATTGGCACCAAACTGATCCGACTGATGCAAGTGGTCAATTCCAGGATCGGGGAGATAATTATCGTCCTGTAATTTTCGTTAAAAATGATGAGCAGCGTAAAATTGCAGAGGAATCGAAAAAGGCTTTACAGGAAAGCGGCCGTTTTGGCGATGCAAAGATTGTAACTACAATTGAGGATGCACAACCTTTCTATCTCGCAGAAGACTATCATCAGGACTTTTATAAGAAAGATCCGCAACGTTTTGCTCTAGAAGAAGCGGGCGGACGTCAACAGTTTATTGATCGGTATTGGAAAAACAATTAATTATGAGAGACAAACAATCAATTAAGGACGATATTGTTCAACGATTAGCAACAGTTATTGATCCTGAACTTCATATCGATATTGTTAATTTAGGACTCGTTTATACAATTGATCTCGATAATGATGGAATATGTTTGATTGAAATGACGCTAACGACAATGGGATGCCCATTAACAAATGTATTGGCTGATATGGTGATTAAAGCAGTAAAAGAAGTTCCGGAGGTAAAAAATGTTGATGTGGAATTTATCTGGGAACCTGCTTGGACGATTGATCGGATGAGCCGCTTTGCTAAATTATCATTAGGAGTTCATTGATATTTAAGTATTTGGATAAGGGGATAAAATAAAGGCTTTTCATTAACGAAAGGTCTTTTATTTTTGCCTTTGAAAAACTAGAACCGTGCTAAAAATATAAAGTTTTTGAAAAAAATTTAAAAAGAGTGGAAAAAAGGTAGTAAAGTTATTTATTATAATAGGTAGTTATTTAGACAAGGAGCATGTTTATGGCGAGTGTAAAAACTAATAGTGATTCACTTGATGTTACTCAAGTCATCAATCAACAAATTATTACAAAGATAAAGTATTTGCGACGCTTTAATGATGCAATTTCAAACCATCGCGATCGGGAAATCTACCAATTATTAGATAACCAGCGCTATGCTAAAGAGATTGAACATCGAGAACAACAACCAAATGATAAAGGTGTAATGAACCTAGTCGATGATTTAGCCGATCAATTAAGTAATTACCTTAGTGAAAACTTAATTAAATATTTGGGCAAAACCTATCCGTTCTTTTATTATGAAGAATACCAAACTGGCCACTATCGGATTTATTTTGGTAACTGGTGGGATCGGCGTCAATTTGGTGAGCTAGACGTTTTAAATGTCCGCTTTTCTTTTGACCAAACAGAATATAATAAATTACGGACAGCGTTTGAAATGGCACGTGACAATAAACGTTACAATAGTGACCGGATTAGTAAAATTTCTAGTGAAAATGATCGCCTCCAAGATTTGATTGATCATCAACGAGAACGCGAGGAACGTAAAGAAGCTCTTCAAGAACAATTAAAAGAAATTAGTTCACGATCTGGGATTTGGGAATCAAGTCGTAACAAGGAAAGTCGTCAAGAACTGGTTGAACAACTACAAAAGTTAGAGGACCAAGAAGAAGAAGCTCGTAATGCAGCCCAAACTATTAAGGATAATGAACGTGTTGTCCTATCCTTATCAAAAGAAAATACGATTTTAAGCTATGAACAAAAGAGTATTATCGATACTTTTGGCAGCTTTGAAGATTTTGAATTAGCTAATCGCAATTTATATGCTAATTATTTAGCTAGTTTAAATGAATCAGAAGGAAAGCAGGTGGACGACGATGAGCAATAATCGAATCGTGACTTCTCCTAGTGAACGAGTCCAGGCTCTTTCTGATTCATTTAAAGATGTCTTAAGTCTTGGACAAAGGTATGTTGACCTCTTAGACCAGTTAGCTCAGACCAAGGATGCTAAGAATTTATTATCAGCTACTAATAAACTAGCAAAAATGGACTTGGCGAATGCATTTATTGATTTTCCACCACATTATAAAGCGGCTGACTATTATCTGATTTTTATGGATCGCCTATTAAAAATGCATGGTGATACAGCTGTTAACGTTGCAGAAAATGAATTAAATCATGAATTTGAAGCGACTGTTGCGGCTATTGGGAGTGAAGCTGTTTTTAAATTTGAAGTTGATAGTCGAGGAGAAGCGGCTTTTACAGAGCAAAGTCAGCACGAACCACTTTTCTACCTGAGTTTAGAAGATAAATTAATGCAATTTAATAATCGCGCATTAGTAAATTATTTTATCGTTTATGCGCTTAAACAGCATACTGATCTTGAATTACGTGATGCGGTTAAACCTCTGATTGATTTTGCTAAATACTTGCAAAAAGATCTTGATTTCACGATTGATCTAGGTATTTTAGCAACTGCAAATGATCGCCGCTTTATGTTGAATAAGCCTGAACTCCCACTGACAGTAATTGATCGTTTATTTGTTGCTACGGCTGATGAAGATTACATGTTGATGAATTTGCCACGGAATAATGGAGCTGAATTACTATTAGATCAGGGTACAAAACTTGACATTGCTTTTGACCCGGACGATTATAGTCAAGAGTGGGCTTTCTTGGTTAAAGATTCGGATGAGCAAATTTCATTCTTTGATGTATTGCTTCACTATGACCTAGTTCGCGAGTGGTATTTAGCCAACCGTTCTGCCCTGGCCGTGAGAACAGATCATATGGAGATTGTTGATGAAGAACCACCAGCGACAACAGAGGTAGCAGAAGATGAATCATTAGATGAAGTATCTTCTACTTCTTCTACTGAACCATCAGAAGATTCAACTCCTAATGAGGAAGAATAAGCAACAGATTTTATTGTGGAGGCACAGCAATGTTAGATATTACTAAAATGCTTCACCAAATTATCGATTTAGAATTAAAAATTGATGATGAAAAGGAATTAATGATTGGGCCGGAAGCTAGAAAGCAAACAATTTTTGTTGACCTTGATATTTCTTTATCAAATATGGCTGAAGCAGCAGGGTGGTATAAGGTAATTAATCCTAGAGAAGTAGACAGAGAAGATTTGCTAAAATCGTATGTTGAATCGGTAGCTCTACTTTTATTGTATAGTGCAAAGATGCAATGGACGCATCTGGTTGTGCTAGATGATCAAGCCTGGCAACGAATTACGAATGCGAAAAGCTCTACAAAGTTAGCAGACCTTAATAAATCGTATCTAGCAATTAAACACTTCTTGAGTGATGCCTATTTTAATCATCAACAGGAAAGCTTTAGGCATGCTTGGCATCTTTTGCTAAAAATGGGCATTAGTGATTGGAAGTTAACACCTGATCAAATTTCCGATGCTTACCAAGCAATGATTAACCAACATTAGAATAAAAAAGCAAGAGGCCGAGGAAAACCCTCGGCCTCTTGTGTTGAACGGAATATAAGATTAAGCTTTTCGATCTCGTAAGCGATTGGTAGTTGCACTATGTTTTCCAGTTTCTTGGTTACTAAGACTGCCAAACATAAATTCACCAATTACCGACGCAACCAAAATTAAAACAATAATAAAAAATGGTAGCATAATAATCACCTCAAAAAGCAATCTCTATATTCATTATTATGAAAAACATTTATTTTTGCAACAAAATTGTAACATATGCGAGTGCATTTAAGAAATACTTAAAAAATGAAAATGAAAAATTAGAAAATTCTCTGTAAGTTTACAATGAGAGTAACTGAAAAAGAGGATAGGAAACAAAAACGTTTCCCTATCCTCTTTTTATAAATACCGTTTATATGGAGCGGGCGAGACTTGAACTCGCAACCCTCGGTTTAGAAGACCGATGCTCTATCCAGTTGAGCTACCGCTCCAAACAGATTTAAGTATATAATTTTCACTACAAAGTTGTCAATGGTAATAATCTAATATAATTATTTTATTAAGATAAAAGTTGCGCTTTCGTTGACAAACCGCTTTCATGATAACTATACTTTAAAATAGTAGAAGTACGAAAGTAGAAAGGACTTAAGCTGTATGATGGAAGGATGATGATTAAATGGCTGCTAATAAGACAGACCCACGTGTAATTAAAACACGTAATAGTCTGCGCAAAGCTCTTGTATATCTGATGAGACGTGAAAAGCTTGAAGATATTAGCGTCCAAAAGATTACTGAAACTGCCAACATCACCCGAGGAACTTTCTATCTTCACTATAAGGATAAACAAGATTTTATTCAGTCAGCAATCCAAGAGATTATTGACGATTTCTTCAACCAAGTAATGATCGATAGTAATTTTTCGAAAGAACGGACGGTAAAGGTGTTTTCACTCCGCAAAGCGTTTCAGTATATCGAAAATAACGCCGATATTTTTGATGTTCTATTAAATAATGAAAAGAATAACTTCTTTTATGAACAACTTTACAATCGGTTAGCAAATGAGATGACTCACTTTAATGAGCAAGTGAATAAGAACCAACAGTTGAAGGTCCCGCTTAATTTGCAGATTTCCTTTATTGATTCAGCATTTCTTGGCTTGATAAGTCGATGGCTAGAAGATGGCATGATTTATACTCCGCGTTACATGACACAAAGCGTGGCAAAAATGTTGGATCAGTTTAGTAGCGAGAATGTTTCTTTGGTTAATTTTTTTGATGGTGAATTAGAAGGAACATTAGAAAAGATTTAATAGCTACTATAGATAAAGAGGCTTTGAAAAATTATCTTTTCAGAGTCTCTTTTTTGTTACAAAAGTGGAGATTACGGTTGACGAAGAAAATAATATTTGATATTATACAAACGTTGTATTTGTGAACCAACAACTACAACCGCACGTTATTAAGTCTAAAGCTTATTTAGCTGCTTAGTACGGCGAGTCTGAGATATTAAGGAGGTGCACAAAGTATGTACGCAATTATCGTTACTGGTGGTAAGCAATACAAGGTAGAAGAAGGTGCTTCTATCTATGTTGAAAAGCTTGATGCTAAGGAAGGTGACAAGGTAACTTTCGATCAAGTTATCTTTGTCGGTGGAGACGACACTAAGATCGGTACTCCTGTAGTTGACGGTGCTTCTGTTGAAGGTACTGTTGACAAGCAAGGTAAGGAAAAGAAGGTTGTTACCTTTAAGTACAAGCCTAAGAAGCACACTCACACTAAGCAAGGTCACCGTCAACCTTACACTAAGGTTACTATCAACAAGATCAATGCTTAATGTGGAGGTGAGATCATGATTCGAGCACAGTTTACTTTAGATTCGAATCAGCGGATCACTTCTTTTAAAATGACTGGGCATGCTGACTCTGGTCCATATGGGCAGGATCTTGTTTGTGCCGCAGTTTCTGCATTATCTATTTCAACGGTGAATGGGCTTGAACAAGTTGTTCATACAAAGCCTCACCTTAAACGAGATAATGATAATGGTGGTTTTCTTGAAGTTACAGGATTAGATCTTGGTCATGATAGTCAGATCCTTCTTAAAACTTTTTTAAATGGATTATGTGATATCCAAGAAAGCTATCCACAAAACATTGAAGTAAAAATGTTTGATTAAAGTTCATTGCTGGAGGTGAACAACTATGATTATGGATTTGCAATTCTTCTCCCACCACAAGGGGGGTGGTTCCACTGCTAACGGTCGGAACTCAGCTGGTCGTCGTCTTGGTACTAAGGCTGCTGATGGTTCAATCGTAACTGCTGGATCAATCATCTACCGTCAACGTGGTACTCACATCAACCCAGGTGAAAACGTGGGTCGTGGTGGAGACGATACATTATACGCTAAGGTAGCTGGTGTTGTTAAATTTGAACGCATGGGCCGCAGTAAGCGTAAGGTATCAGTTTACCCAATCGCTGAATAATTATAAAAAGACTGCTTTTCTACATGAAATAGTAGTCTTTTTATTTTTTAAAATAATTTTTCGTTATGTGTTAATCTATAATGTAAGAATATAATTAACCCACAATTGAAGGGAGCATAAGGTTTAATGACGATTGTTGATAAAGCTAAAGAAGTTCAGGGAAAGATTATTGCTGCATGTAAGCGCAGTGGTCGAGATCCTCAAGACGTTCAACTGTTACCAGTTAGCAAAAATCATCCAGCAGCCGATATTGCAGAGCTTTACAAAGCAGGATGGAATAATTTTGGTGAAAATTACGTTCAAGAATTAGCTAAAAAACATGATGAATTACCAGCAGACATTAACTGGTATATGATTGGCCACCTTCAACGTAATAAGGTTAAATACATTGCTGATTACGTTACAATGATTCAATCGGTTGACTCCCTTAAGCTAATGAATACGATCGAAAAAGAAGGGAAAAAGCACGATCGAATAATTCCAATTCTAATTGAAGTTAATGTTGGAGAAGAAGAGAGTAAATTTGGGGTTAAGCCAACTTTGCAAGATTGCATGGAATTAGCTGAGGCCAGTCTTCAATTGTCACATGTAAAGTTGCGGGGATTAATGACTAGTGCTCCCTATTATGATGACCCAGAAAAAACACGGCCGATTTTTCGCCGACTACGTGAATTGCGCGATGAAATGAACAACCAAAATGATCAATTAAAATTGGATGTTCTTAGTATGGGGATGACCCATGATTATGAGATAGCGGTAGAAGAAGGATCAACCTGTGTGCGGGTTGGGACAGCTATCTTTGGCCCTCGTGATTACTCTAACCGACAGTATTAAAGGAAATGTGCTATGTCTAGAATTAAACGTCTACAGAAGAAATTTGAAAAATTATATATCGATGCATTTTTGGTAACGGATGAAAAAAACATTTATTACCTTACTGGTTTTAACCTTATGGAAGGCGATGGATGCCTCTTAGTAACAAAAGATAATGCGATTCTTATTACTGATGACCGGTACCAACTTGCATTAGAAGAATTTGAAAACGATGAGGTTGTGGGAATGATTACCCGTGACTATTACGGTTCGCTTAATAAAATATGTCAGGGGATGAAAGTGACCGTCCTTGGATATGAAGATACAGTTACTTATGCCTTATTTGATATGCTTGATGAGCAGATGGCGACAGATCTTGTTCCTTTCCACCAACAAATTGAGCGGATGCGAATGATTAAAGATAGTGATGAAGTAAATGCCTTGCGTGCTTCTGCAGACTTACATTCAGCAGGATACCAGTACCTTTTAGAAAATGTTCACGCTGGGATGACCGAGCGCCATGTTGTGAACTTGCTTGATTTTTGGATGAAGGAACATGGGGCAAGTGGGGCCTCTTTTCCAACAATTATTGCTAGTGGTAAAAATGCGGCCAAACCGCATGCTACCGCTTCAAAAAAAGTGATTGAAGACGGGGATATTGTTACTGTTGACTTCGGCTACTACCTTAATGGCTATACGGCAGATATAACCAGAACCTTTGCCGTTGGTTCAATTGATCCAGAATTACGTGATGTTTACCAAATTGTCAATGAGGCCCGTGAAGCTGTAATCCAAGCTGCTCATGTTGGCCAACGAGGAGATCAACTCGACTTTGCAGGACGACAAATAATCGAAACAGCAGGTTATGGAGATGAATTCAACCATGGAATGGGGCATGGAATAGGTTTATCGGTTCACGAATTACCTGCTAGCTATGGTCCTGCTGCTCAAAATATTAAATTGCGAAACAATGAAGTTATCACTGTTGAACCTGGTATCTATATTCCGGAAATTGGCGGGGTCCGGATAGAAGATGATATCTTGGTTACTCATGGTGGAGTTGAGGTACTGACAAAGGCACCCACTGACCTGATAATCGCGGGAAAATAATATGCAACTTGCTACTCTGTATAATAATATTAATCAACAAGGGATTTCGGCAATTAAAAATCATCAAGAACAGTTAGATAGTAACTTAAGAAATTTTGATAAAGATATGCGGCGAGGACTGACGCTTACTGCCTCACTTCCTGCGCATGCTAGCCGGAATATTATGTTTTGCTTGCAAAAATTGGCTGCGATTGAACCTAAGCAATACTTCTATCCTCCGGCTGACTTGCATATTACGATTATTGACCTTATTGCAGCCAGCTCTGATTTTTCCCTTTCGGCATTTGAAGAGGAAAAATATAAAAATGCAGTAGGAGAAATTATTTCACAAATTGGGCCGATTCACTGGCATTTAGCAGGAATGATCACTAGTTCAGGAGCACTTCTTGTGAAAGGGTATTATTCAGCAGAATTATCAACTTTACGGCATGCACTTAGAAAAGAACTACCGTTACATGATTTATTACTAAAAGAACGATATCCAACAATTTCAGGATATATAACGGTTGTCCGGTATACTAATCCTTTTCAACAGGCAGACCGTTTCTTGAAGACGTTAGAAGAATTTAAATCAATTAATTTCGGGCAATTTACCACATCTAGTCTCGATTTAGTTGTTCATGATTGGTATAATCATAATTCGCGGTTAATTTCTAAATTATCGCTACGTTCCTAATTGACCAAGTTGTTGCAATTTGTGCGAACATAGTGCAGAATAGAAATGATTACTATAATTAAGAGAAGAAATAAATTGGAGGGCTGACGATGGCTGAAGAATCAAAGATTGTTTTAAGTAGTGAAGACAAGTCACTTGGGACAATTCAAATTTCGCCACGAGTTTTAGAAATTATTGCGGGGATTGCCGCAAGTGAAATCGATGGTGTTTCAAAGATGTATGGTTCATTTGCAAATAGCGTAAGTGAACTTTTGGGACGCTCTGATCGCCGGCGTGGAGTAAAGCTTTCCAGCAATGATGAAAAATTATCACTTGATGTGGATGTTTATGTTGAATATGGTGTCTCTGTTCCAAAAGTAGCGGCAATGATTCAAGATAAGGTTAAACAACAAATTACATTAATGACTGACCTAAAAGTAAAAGAAGTTAATGTACATATTAAGGGAATTGTAACATCTAAAGAAGACCAACAAGTAGACCCTAATAACTTGTTTGGCGAACATCTTAATGACGAGGCTGGTGAATAAAATGAGTTTGAACCGACATATGATTCGTGAGGAGGCTTTCCAAGTTCTCTTTGCTTTGCAATCAGATCCTGAAGCTGATATTCAAACTGTGTATGAAGCAATTCCTCATCATGATAAAAAGCAAATTCCCCCTTATTTATTGACTTTGGTAAATGGGGTGCGGGAACATCAAGATCAGCTTGATGAACAAATCAATGGTCTTCTCGCAAGCGGATGGACCATCAATCGTTTAGCAAAGCCGGATTTAGTGATTTTACGACTTGCTTTATTTGAAATTCAATATGCTGAAAATGTTCCAACAGTAGTAGCAATTAACGAAGCGCTAGAACTTACGAAAACATTCAGCAGTGATAAATCACGTAAATTTATCAATGGAGCCCTTGGTAAATTTGAAAAACAAGTCAACGCAAATAACTAATATTACTGGTAACAATAGTTATGGGGTGGAAAAATGAAGTGATAAACTTCTGATTCCACTCCTTTTTTACTTAAGCGTAATATTATTATGGTAGAATATAAAATGGAAATTTAACGAGGAGGAATCACTGTGACGACAATTATTGATGGCAAGGCCCTTGCTAAAAAAATCAATGCCCAGACCCAGAAACTGGTAGCACAGTTAAAAGAAGAACAAAATATAATCCCGGGAATTGCAGTCGTGATTGCTGGTGATGATGCAGCGAGCTTAATTTATACCCGAAATAAACATAATAAGGCTACTAAGTTAGGAATCAATTCAGTTTTAAAGAAATTTCCTGCTGATGTTAGCCAAGATGAGCTGCTTGCTGAAATTGAAAAATTAAATAATGATGACACAATTGATGCCATTCTTGTGCAGCAACCCCTTCCTCCTCAATTAGATCCAGAAGTAATTACCAATGCGATATTGCCAGCGAAGGACGTTGACGGTCTTAATCCTGGAAACTTAGGGAAATTATTTGCTAACCAGCATGGTAATTATCCTGTGGCTTGTACACCTCGTGGGATCATGCGGATGTTAGCAGAATATAATATTGATTTACAAGGAAAAAATGCGGTCATTGTTGGCCGGAGTATTTTAGTTGGTAAACCGCTTTTAGCTCTTTTAAATAATGCCAACGCAACTGTAACGATGGCTGGCAGAAATACTAGCGACCTTTCTGCTTTAACGCAAACAGCGGATATTTTAATTGTTGCTACTGGTGTGCCTAACCTTATCAAGGCGACAGATGTAAAACCGGGAGCAGTAGTAATCGATGTGGGAATTAATCGTTTAAGCAATGGTAAATTGACGGGGGATGTTGACTTTGAAGCGGTAAAGACAAAAGCTCAGGCAATCACTCCTGTTCCAGGTGGCGTAGGACCAATGACAATTGCAACTTTGATGGAACAAACAGTTGATTTAGCGCAGTGGAGGCATCATGGATAGAAGCCAGTATTTAACAGTTAGTGAATTAACTAAGTATTTGAAAATGAAGTTTGACCGGGATCCATACCTCCATACGGTTTATTTAACGGGCGAGCTTTCTAATTTTCGGTTACGGCAAAAGCATCAGTATTTTAGCTTAAAAGACGATAATGCCGTGATTGATGCTGTAATGTTTGAGCATCAATTCCGGAAAATTAAATTTACTCCTGAACAGGGGATGAAGGTTTGTGTAGTCGGTCATGTAAGTTTGTATGAAAAAAGTGGTCGCTACCAGATTTATATTGACCGAATGGAGCCAGATGGTCTCGGATCTTTATACTTAGCTTTTGAGCAACTAAAAAAGAAATTGAGTGCTGAAGGCCTATTTAATTTACCTAAAAAACAGATTCCAATGTTTCCGAAACGAATTGCAGTTGTTACTAGTATTGATGGGGCGGTTATCCGGGATATTAATACGACTGTTCGGCGACGCTATCCAATTGCTCAAGTTGTTTTATATCCCACTGTTGTCCAAGGGGATAAGGCAGCCGCTGATATTGCTAGGCAAATCAACCGTGCCAATGACCGCGGAGACTTTGATACTCTTATTATCGGTCGTGGTGGGGGATCAATGGAAGACTTATGGCCTTTTAATGAAGAAGTGGTGGCCCGTGCGATTGCCAATAGTAAGATTCCGGTGATTTCATCTGTTGGTCACGAAACAGATACAACAATTGCCGACCTTGTTGCCGATCAACGCGCAGCTACTCCAACTGCCGCTGCTGAATTAGCAACGCCGGTAAAATTAAACGATGTGTTACTGACGCTTAAAGAGAACCAGAATCGTTTATTAAATACGATGCGAACCAAAATTAATTTTGACCGACAACAATTGAATAAACAGTTGCAAAGCTATATTTTTCAGCAACCGGAAAGACTGTACGAAAATTATGCGCAAAAGGTTGACCAACTAACTCAACAGTTAGGTCAAGCAGCGCAAAATAAAATGCGAGAGATGCAGATGAACGTGGAAAGATTAAGCGGGCGTTTAACGGCGGCTTCTCCACTGCACCGGGTTCAACAACAAGAACAGTTAGTTAATCAGTCGCAAAAACAATTAGTTACAGCCTCCCTTGCCAACCAAAATGAAAAGAAACAACAAGTGACGACTCTTATTAAACAATTAGATTCACTGAGTCCCCTTAAAATTATGAGTCGGGGGTATACATATGTAACGAGTGATGAAAAGGTTGTTAATCATGCCAGTCAATTAACGGTTGGGCAAAATGTTCACCTGCATTTTGATGACGGGGAAGTTCAAGCAGAAATAAAAAAGGTAAAGGAGCACTAAGATGGCAACAGCAAAACCGACATTTGAAGAACAATTAGCACAATTACAACAGATCGTTAATCACCTTGAACAGGGAAATGTGCCACTAGAAGAAGCCCTTCAACAGTTTCAAGAAGGAATCAAGCTTTCTAAGGAATTACAAACGAAGCTAACAAATGCTGAAAAAACGCTTGGTCACTTAATTGACGATAATGGTGATGAAAAAGTCTACGAAAAACAAACCGATGACCCAAGCAATAATGGCGGTGGTAACCGTGGATTTGGTAGCGCTGATGAACAATAAGCAACGGAGCAGAAAAAGATGAGTACACCATTGCCGATTTTAAAAGAACAGATTGAAAACTATCTCAGCAAGTCACTGGCCGCAGATGTTGATCAGGCAACTTTAAGGGATGCCATGAACTATTCCCTAATGGCTGGGGGCAAACGGCTGCGTCCAGCATTGACGCTTGCAACAATCGAGATGTTAGGGGGCACGCTTAACGATGATATGTTACGCGCAGCTTCTGCATTGGAATTGCTCCATACATATTCATTGATCCACGATGACCTGCCAGCGATGGATAATGATGATCTACGCCGCGGAAAACCAACTAATCACTGTAAATTTGGGGCAGGAATGGCAACTTTGGCAGGGGATGGATTATTGACGTTAACCTTTCAGTGGGTTACTGATAACCACCTTCCAGCTGATATTCGAAGTCAATTGACCTTTGAACTTGCAAAAGCCGCGGGACCATCTGGAATGGTTGCTGGTCAGGCGCGGGATATTGAAGGCGAGCACCAACATTTAAATCTAAACCAGTTGAGATACTTGCACCGTCAAAAAACGGGGGAATTGATTCGCTATGCTGTTTTAGCAGGTGGGATTATGGTGGATCAATCTGCTGAAATCAAACAAGAGCTAGCAGCATTTGGTGAAAATTACGGGTTAGCATTTCAGATCTATGATGATTTAATGGATGTTCTCAGTACTACTGAAGAGATGGGAAAAGCCGTTCATAAAGATGCTGATGAGCAAAAAAATACTTATCCAGGATTGCTCGGTGTAGATGGCGCAAAGGAGCAGTTACAGATAGCTTTAACGGCTGCTAGCCAAAATCAAAAGAATCTTGAAAAGCTTACTGGTAAGTCATTTGCTGGTTATGATGACTTTTTAGCATATTTTAAATAAGGAAAGGGATTATGAAAAAAGAACGTGTAGATGTATTGTTAGTCCAACAAGGGCTGTTTGACTCTCGCGAACAAGCAAAGCGGGCAGTGATGGCAGGAGAAATTCTTGGCAAAAATAATGAACGATTAGATAAACCGGGACAAAAGATTCCGATTACTACAACCCTTCACATGAAAGGTCATAAAATGCCATACGTTAGTCGGGGCGGCTTGAAGTTAGCGAAGGCATTAAAGGTTTTTGATATTTCAGTTAAGGATAAGACGGTTTTAGACATTGGTTCATCAACTGGTGGCTTTACTGATGTAATGTTACAAAACGGGGCGAAGTTAAGTTACGCTCTTGATGTCGGAACTAATCAGTTAGTTTGGCAATTACGGGAGGATCCCCGGGTAGTTGTTATGGAGCAGACCAATTTTCGTTACAGCAAGTTAGCAGATTTTACCAGTGGTCAACCAGAATTTGCTTCGATTGATGTTTCGTTTATTTCCCTTCGTTTGATCTTGCCACCTTTGGCTCAGATCCTGAAAATGGGTGGTGAAGTAGTAGCGCTGATTAAGCCGCAATTCGAAGCGGGCAAAGAGCATGTTGGCAAAAATGGGATCATTCATGATCATAAAGTTCACCGGGCCGTTTTGGAAGAAGTGCTGACTTTTGCCCGGGAAGATCATTTCGACATCCTTGGATTAGACTATTCACCAATTAAAGGGGGACAAGGAAATATGGAATTTTTAGTTCACCTGCGCCTAAGTGAAAATCCTGGGATTGTTGCCGAAGAAGTAAATATCGATAAGGTTATTGCAGCCGCTGATGATGATTTGAATCATAAGGAATAAATAAAGGTGACTTAATCCATGAAAAAAGCAGAACGACAACAAAAAATTCGGGAAATCATTACTAATGAGAGCATTGAGCGGCAAGAAGATCTTGTTGCGCGCCTGCGTGAAATGGGATTGACAGTTACTCAAGCGACTATTTCGCGCGACATTAAAGAAATGCAACTGATAAAGATTCCTGCTGATAATGGGGGTTATCGTTATGGGTTACCGGCATATCATCGTCAAGGACATGAAAATCAGTTAGCTCAAACTCTTCAAGACAGTTTGGAACAACTAAAGCGCAATGATTGTTTCTTAGCGTTAACAGTTCATCCAGGGAATGGGCCGGTAGTAGCTACTTTAATTCGCAAGATGGATTTTCCAACGGTTTTCACAACAATTGGTGATGATGGGAATGTCCTTGTTGTTTGTATGTCTCCAGAAGCGGCAATTAGACTAGAAGAAAAGCTTAACGCAATGCTCGACTAGGCGAGGTGAAAATTTTTGTTACAAGAATTGACAATTGATAATTTAGCAATTATTAAGCACTTAACCTTAACTTTTGCTGATCAAATGACTGTCCTAACGGGGGAAACTGGTGCCGGAAAGTCAATTATTATTGATGCAGTTGGTTTGTTGGCTGGTGGTCGTGGATCTCAGGAATTTATTCGTCGTGGAGAGGAAAAGTTAAGTCTTCAAGGCCAGTTTGCAATTCCTGATGATCCTGAATTTGATAAACTACTTGAATCACTAGGAATTGATCATGAAGATGGGATCTTAATTGTCTCTCGAGAAATTCATCGTAATGGTCGTAATATTATCCGGATCAATGGGCAACTAATTAATACGGCGACGCTTCGTCAAATCGGGGCGGGATTAGTTGACATTCAAGGACAAAATGAGCACCAGCAATTAATGCAGCCTGAGACTCATTTAGGAATGCTCGACCAATTTGCGGCTAAAGAGGTCCAGCCATTACTTCAAAAATATCAGGAAGAGTATCGAGCTTATTCTAAACTCAAGGCTGCTGTAAATAAAAAGCAAGCAAACGAACAACAATGGGCGCAGCGATTAGACATGCTTCGGTACCAAGTTAATGAAATTGCAGAAGCTAATCTAAAAGAAAATGAAGAAGATGAATTAATTAGTGAACGTGACCGATTGGAACACTTTCAACAAATTAATAACGCTCTTCAACTAGCTGTGACGACCTTTAATGAAGGTGAGCAGGCGCCGGTTTTAGATCAGGTTGCCACGGTGATGGACTCAATCAATGCAATTGCTGAATTTGATGACGCTTATGATAATCTTAGTAAGGCTCTTAATGATGCTTATTACGCTCTTCAAGATGTGGCAAATGAGGCTAGTCAACAATTAGACATGCTTGAGTTTGATGATGAACGGTTAGCTCAGATTGAACAACGGTTAACTACTATCGGCGATCTTGAACATAAGTATGGCGATACATTGGCAGATGTTTTGAAGTATTATGATAAGATCAAAAAAGAACTCGACTCAATGGAGGCCGCGGCTGATTCTAGCAGTGATTTAGAGCAGCGATTATCAGAAGCCGAAAATAGGATTCGGGAAACCGGTCGTAAATTGAGTCAGGTAAGACAAAAAGCTGCTCATGAACTCGGTAAAAAAGTTCACCAGCAGCTTAAAGAGCTTTATATGGAAAAAGCAGAATTTGAAGTTCACTTTGCCAATCAAAGTCGGGAACAGTTTACACCGACGGGAATTGACCAGGTTGAATTTTATATCCGGACTAACCCGGGAGAATCGATGGGACCATTAGCAAAGATTGCTTCTGGTGGTGAATTATCACGGGTAATGTTGGCTCTCAAGACAATCTTTGCGCAAAAGGAGGGCGTTACTAGTATCATTTTTGATGAGGTTGATACTGGGGTGAGCGGACGAGTTGCCCAAGCAATTGCTGATAAGATTCGCTTAATTGCTCAACATTCGCAGGTCTTATGTATCACCCACCTGCCACAAGTAGCAGCGGTTGCGCAACATCATTTTCTTATTAAGAAATCTGTTCATGATGACCGGACAACTACTCGAGTTACACCATTGAAAGAAAATGATCGGGTTGAAGAACTTGCACGAATGTTATCGGGGGAAAAGATTACTCAACTGACGAAAGAGCATGCCCAGGAATTACTTAATATGGCAAAATAAAAAAGAGAGCCTGAGAAAGTAACCTCCAGACTCTCTTTAAATCGAATCTAATACTATAAATTCGCAATGTATCTAATTTGATCAAAGTTAACAACATAACTCACATTTTGATTCGTAATAAGGTATCGATTGCTATTCGCTAATTGGGCGATGTTGCCAGTAACGTTTACGGGATAGCCATCGTTGTTGATTGGCATTAGCTGAAACGTTGCTTTAATCTTATCTTTGATGGCTCGTTTTAAAAATAATTGTCGTTGTTTAGCGGGTTGGGGAGTAAGCAACCCTGCTTGCTGGTCGTCAGTAGGTGCTTCTTCAAAAAGGTGACGAAGCTTATGACTAATAATTTGTGGCGTAAATTTAAAAATAGACTTTTGTTCAATTTGCATAATCGCGCCTCCGAACATTCGTTTGATTATAGTATACGAACATATATTCAGAAATGCAAGCAAAAAGCTCAATGATTTTTTTGTTATTCAGGTGCTTGATTTCAGTACTAATCTAGTGCATTATAGTATTAATACGATTAAATAAATAGGAGCGTTATAATGGCAAATCGTGGAATGTTAATTGTCCTTTCAGGTCCTTCCGGGGTTGGAAAGGGAACTGTTCGGAAAGCTATCTTTGATTCAAATGATAATGATTTTCAATATTCAATTTCGATGACAACTCGAAAACCACGTCCTGGAGAAGTTAATGGTGTTGATTATTTCTTTGTAAGTAAAGAAGAGTTTGAACACCAAATTCAAACTGGTGGGATGTTGGAATATGCTAAGTATGTTGACAACTATTATGGTACCCCATTAAAATATGTTAATGAGACCTTAGATTCAGGAAAAGATGTTTTCCTTGAGATTGAAGTTAACGGAGCAATGCAAGTACGGTCTAAGTGCCCAGATGGCGTGTTTATTTTCTTAACCCCCCCTGATTTGGATGAATTAAAACAACGATTGATTCACCGGGGAACTGATAGTATGGAAGTCATTAATAAACGAATTCATAAAGCATTTGGCGAAATTCAAATGATGCAAAACTATGATTATGCAGTAGTTAATGACGAAGTACCAAATGCAGTCGAGAAGATTAAAGACATTATTCGTACTGAACGGCTTCGTGTTACCCGTGTAATGCCACGTTATCTTGAAATGTTAGGAGATGCCGAAAAATGATCCTTTTTCCATCAGTTGATGAATTATTAAAACATATTGATTCTCGTTATTCATTAGTTATGCTTGCTAGTAAGCGTGCCAACGAATTAGATGCAGGAGCTGCCCCATTGCTTGAACATTATGATTCAAGTAAGTCAGTTGGGAAAGCCCTTGAAGAGATTTTGGCTGGAAAAGTTACGATCGATCCTGATCAGACTGAAGACTTACAGGATTAAAATAAGTTGGATAAACAAAAGTAAGGGACTAGGGCAGAATTGTCACTGGCCCCTTTTTTACTTCTAAAAATGCTATAATCAATTAAGAAAAAATAAGTTGAGGTGACATAATGACACGAATTGCAGTGTATCTTACAGGCAGTATCGCTGCGTACAAGGGAATCGAAGTAGTGCGTGGCCTACAAAAAATGGGACATGAGGTTCGCGTAGGAATGACTGACGCCGCTACTAAGTTAGTCACTCCTGCTACTCCCTTTGCCTTGACGAAAGCACCAGTTCTTACTGACCTATGGGATGAGCATTCAACGCCTATTCCTCATATTGAATTAGCTGATTGGTCAGAATTAGCAGTGGTGGTACCAGCATCAGCAGATATCATCGCTAAAATGGCAACGGGACTAGCTGATGATGCTGTTTCTACCACCTTATTAGCAACTGGTGCCCCTAAAATTGTAGTTCCAGCAATGAATAGCCATATGTGGCTGGCCCCCGCAACTCAACGAAATATTACTCAACTTAAACAAGACGGGGTCAATATTATGCCGCCAGTTAATGGGAGGTTAGCTGAAGGATATGCTGGCCGCGGGCGTTTACCAGAGCCAGCAGCAATCTGCCAATATATAGAGGACTTTTTAACTAGCAGTCAAGCTTTAAAGGGCAAGCACGTGATTGTTACTGCGGGCGGAACCCGTGAAAATATTGATCCTGTTCGTTTTATTGGTAACCGGTCCTCTGGTAAAATGGGGATTGCACTTGCCAACGCCGCGGTCCAAGCAGGAGCTAAGGTGACCTTGATTGCCGGGCAAGTTACCGTTCCCCTTCCACAAACACCAGCGATTGAAGTTGTGCGCGTAACCACAACTGAAGATTTATATACCAGTTTAAAAGAACGCTTTTCGCGGGCGGATATTTTAATTATGGCGGCTGCGGTTGCTGATTATCGACCAGTTGAAACAATTGGTCATAAGATTAAGAAAAAAGATGGTGACCCGCATCTTACCATTACGCTTACTGAAACTATTGATATTTTAAAGAATATTGCGAAGATGAAGCAAACCGGTCAATATGTTGTCGGGTTTGCAGCAGAGACAAATGACCTCTTAGAAAATGCTAACCGTAAACTTGCTAGCAAAAATGCGGATATGATTATTGCAAACAGTGTGGCAGGGGAAACAGGGGCATTTGGCAGTGACCAGAATCAAGTGACCATCTTACAAAAAGATCAAACGCCAATTAAATTAGCTCGGCAATCTAAAGCTAAAATTGCAAACGAGATTATTGAGTTAGTTAATGCAAAATTAAAGTCAGGTGATTAAATGCCAGAGTTGGCACAGGTAGTTGTTGATGTTCCAACAATGCAAACAAATCAACCATATACTTATCAGATTCCGCCAAAGCTTGAAAAACAAATTCAAGTCGGGGTGAGAGTGATTGTGCCTTTTGGAAAGGGAAAACGGACTGTTCAAGGATTCGTTGTTGCCCTTGATAATGCATCCCAATATGAGGGCGAACTCAAACCAATTCAAGCGGTAATGGATCTTCAACCAGTAATTAATCCTGAATTAATGAATCTTAGCAAATGGTTGGCTGATACTACTTATTCTTTTTGGATTTCTTGCTTATATACGATGTTGCCTAACTTATTGAAGGCTAAGACTACCAGAATTATTCGAATTGTAGATGAAGTAGACGAACATGTTGCCTTTGATATTTTTCATGGTCGAGATGAATTAGAGATGGCAGCGGTACAAGATAAACCAGCAATTTTAAGTGAATTGTTCAAACTGCAAAAAGAAGGAAAGATAACGATTGAATACCAAGTGGAAGACCGGGCCAAAGCTAAAACTGTCACTGGTATTCGCTCTTTACTTAACTTTGAACAACTGGAAGATGAGCGTGCATCCCTTCATGCCAATGCTCATGCTCAAAACCGCCTTCTTTCATATTTACAATCAATTGGCAGTCAAGTTGTTAAGCAAAAGGATGCTGAACATAAAGCTGGTTTAAAAGCAGCCACCTTCAATCAGGGACAACAAAAAGGATGGCTAGAAAAAACATCAGTTGAAGTATATCGACAACCCTTAGCTATGCAGGGCACTCCTGATGATGCTCATTTAGCTGCCCCCTTACATCTCAATGATGATCAACAAAATGCCGTTAACCAGATTAATCAAGCAATCGACAATCATAACCCTAAAGTTTTTCTCTTACAAGGCGTTACGGGGAGTGGAAAGACAGAGGTATACTTGCAATCGATTGCTAATGCTCTCCAACAGGGAAAAACAGCCTTAATGCTTGTGCCTGAGATTTCATTAACGCCCCAGATTGTTAACCGTGTGCGGCGACGATTTGGTTCCAAGGTTGCTGTTTTACATAGTAGTTTATCGAACGGGGAACGGTATGATGAATGGCGACGAATCGAACGTGGAGAAGCGCAAGTGGTTGTGGGTGCCCGTTCAGCAATTTTTGCTCCGTTGACTAATTTAGGACTCATCATTCTTGATGAAGAACATGAATCTAGTTATAAACAAGATGAATCACCTCGTTATCAAGCGCGTGAAGTAGCTAAATGGCGGGGAAAATATAATCAAGCGCCTGTAGTTCTCGGCTCGGCTACTCCTAGTCTGGAGAGTCGTGCACGAGCAGTAAAAAACGTTTATCACTTGTTGCGTCTTCCTCACCGGGTAAACAAACAGGAACTGCCCCCAATTGAAGTGGTTGATATGCGGGATGAAATTAAAAAGTACGGGGAGAGTAACTTTTCTCAGAAGCTATTAACCGAATTAAATGACCGCCTGCTAAAGAACGAGCAAAGTATTTTAATGCTAAATCGACGGGGATTTTCGTCCTTTATGATGTGTCGTGATTGTGGAAATGTTTTAAAGTGTCCTAATTGTGATATTTCTTTGACGCTCCACATGGATACGCGGACAATGAAATGTCACTATTGTGGTCATGAAGAACCAATCCCCCGTGAATGTCCAAATTGCCATAGTCATCAGATTCGCTATTATGGGACCGGAACAGAGAAAGTTGAACAAGAATTACATCAGTTATTACCTCAGGCCCGGATTATTCGCATGGATGTTGATACCACCCGGCGGAAGGGAATGCATGCAAAATTATTGCGACAGTTCGGTCAACACCAAGCGGATATCTTATTAGGAACTCAGATGATTGCGAAAGGGCTTGATTTCCCTAATGTTACCTTAGTAGGGGTCTTAAACGCTGATACTGGTCTAGGCTTACCAGATTTTCGTGCTAGTGAACGGACTTTTGATTTGCTAAGTCAAGTTAGTGGTCGAGCTGGTCGGGCAAATAAGCAGGGGAAAGTTATTATCCAGACGTATAACCCTGACCATTACGCCATTCAAGATGCTAAAACGCATGATTATGAAAAATTCTTCAACCAGGAAATGATGCTGCGAAGGCAAGCCAGTTACCCACCATACTATTACACCGTTCGTTTGATGGCCAGTCATCCTGAAGAAGCTAAAGCAGCCCGGGCAATGGCAGATATCTATGGCCGCCTAAAGCAGGGGTTGTTATCTTCAACGGTTATTCTTGGCCCCACTCCGCGAGCAATTGCCCGAATGAAGCGTCGTTACTATTACCAAATAGTAATTAAATATAAGAAGGATCCGTACTTACATCAGTTGTTGTTTGATATTCTTCAAGATACGCAAAGTCGCGGTTTTAAGGATGTCCAAGTAAGTATCGATCCTGATCCACAGTATTTTATGTAAAAGAAAGGATGTTATTAATGTCAACATCAGTCGTTTTTATGGGAACACCAGAGTTTGCTGTTCCGATTTTACAAAGTTTAATTGATAATCCAGAATACGATGTTCAAGCAGTTCTTACCCAGCCAGACCACCATCTCGGCCGGAAACGTACTCTTCATCAATCGCCAGTTAAAGAGTTAGCTGAACAATATAATATCGAAGTCTTACAGCCGGCTAAACTCAGCAAAAGCCCTGAAATGGAGGTAATTATTAATTTGCAGCCTGACTTAATGATTACTGCTGCTTATGGGCAATTCCTTCCAACAAAGTTATTGGCGGCTGCTAAAATTGCGGCAATCAATGTTCACGGTTCATTACTGCCAAAATATCGTGGAGGGGCCCCAATTCAATATTCCATTATTAATGGTGATAAAGAAACCGGGGTCTCCATTATGTACATGGTTAAAAAGATGGATGCGGGAGATATTATTTCACAAAGGTCTATTCCAATTGAAGACACTGATGATAGTGGCACTATGTTCAAAAAGCTTAGTTTGCTAGGGAGAGACTTACTGTTAGAAACGCTGCCTAAACTTATTAGCGGGGATGTTAATCCGGTCGCTCAAGATCCGGATAAAGTAGTCTTTTCTCCTAATATTACTAGTGAACAAGAACAGATTGATTTCCGACTTCCAGCACGTTTAATTGATGCGAAGGTGCGGGGATTACGGCCGGCTCCTCTTGGTAACATGGTTATTGATGGATTACGTACAAAAATTTACGATGTGACCCCATTAGAAGAAAAAACAGACCTTGAACCAGGAAAAGTAGTGCGGGTCACGAAACATCAATTAGTAATTGCTGCTGGAGATGGAACGACATACCAGATTAATAAGTTAAAGCCAGCAGGGAAAAAGGCGATGGATATTACATCCTACCTTAATGGACATAAAGATATTACAGAGGGAGGCCAAGTTGTAAGTGAAGACTAAATTTCAACCGCAAAATGCGCGTGAATTAGCTTTAGTGGCGCTCGAAGGGGTTGTCGAAAATGGTGCATACTCAAACTTGCAGGTTGATCAGTTATTAAAAAAGTACCCGTTGGCAGATAAAGATCGCCGGTTGGCAACCAATATTATTTATGGTGTTTTGCAGCATAAACTTACCCTCGAATATTGGCTAAATGGGTTTGTACAGGGAAAAAGACTTGATCCTTGGGTAAAGACGCTTCTCTTGTCTGCACTTTACCAGTACCATTATTTAGAACGAGTCCCAGATTGGGCGGTAACTGACGAAAGTATTGAAATAGCTAAACGCCGAGGGAATCCAGGTATTCGAAAGTTTGTCACTGGTGTTTTACATGCCATTTTGCGGAAAGGATTACCTGACCTGCGACAAATTAATGAACGTGATTTGCGGTTAAGTATCGAAAATAGTGTGCCACGGTGGCTAGTCAATGAGCTGACTAGGGAATATGGCGAAGAAGATACTGAAAAAATACTTCAATCAATTAATGAGCCAGCTCATCAAGTAATTCGGGTTAACACCACCAAAACTGACCTTCCGACCGTCAAACAAGCTTTGGATGCTGCTGGAATTGAATATCAAGAAAGCCAAGTTGCTCAAAATGCCTTAGTAATTACGAAAGGTGAAATTATCAGTTCCAATCTCTTCAAAAATGGCGAAATCACTATTCAAGATGAAAGTGCCATGTTAGCCGTGGAAAGTATGCATATTGAGCCGGGTGATAAAGTCCTGGATGCTTGTGCAGCTCCTGGTGGGAAGACTGTTCAAATAGCAGAAGCCCTCACTAATGAAACTGGCCATGTTGAGGCACTTGATATTCACCAACACAAAGTTAATTTGATTGAAAAAAATGCTCGTCGACTAGGAGTTGAAAAGCGAGTTACTGCTCATGCCCTTGATGCGCGGGAAGTTGATCAACTTTTTGATGATGAAAGTTTTGACAAGATTTTAGTTGATGCACCTTGTAGTGGGATCGGACTTTTACGCCGGAAACCAGAAATTCGTTATACAAAGACGCTAAGTGATAGCAAACAATTACAGAAGGTTCAGTTAGCAATTTTAAATGCGGTTGCCGCAAAAGTTAAAAAAGGCGGTATAATCACATACAGCACGTGCACAATTTTACAACAAGAAAATGATGATACTGTTCAAGCGTTTCTAGCTGAACATCCAGAGTTTGAATTGGTAAAAACAACAACTGCACGAAAAGTTAAGGATACTCGTCACTCATCAACCTTAACTATTTTGCCGAGTGACTTTGATTCTGATGGCTTCTTTATCAGTAGTCTTAAGAAGGGAATATAATAAATTAATGAAAGTTGCTTATCAAACAGATATCGGCCATCAACGAAAGCAAAACCAAGACCGAGTTGCTGTATTTACTAATAAACTAGGTAATCAATTGATGGTTATTGCTGATGGAATTGGTGGCAATCGTAGCGGAGATATCGCTGCAGAGCAAACAGTTGCGACTTTGGGGAGTCAGTTTAAAAAACGGCCCCCGCAGACTTCAATGGAGGGGATCCGCTGGTTTGCTCGTGAAACTCAATTAATCAATAATAAAATTTTGGCGCAATCAAAACGTAATCTTCGCTTGCAGGGGATGGGAACAACAATGGTCGCCGCTATTACATTTAAGGGTGCGGTTGTGGTTGCTAATATTGGTGATAGTCGAGGATATATCCTTCATCAAAACCTATTAACGCAGATTACAGTAGACCATTCATTGGTTAACGAATTGGTAAAAACAGGCGATATATCAGAAGATGAAGCACTAAAGCTACCCCAGAGCAATATAATTACAAGGGCAATTGGAATCTCTCCTGATGCACAAGTTGATGTAAACCGCTTTGAATTAAACGCGGGTGATCAACTGTTAATGTGTTCTGATGGCTTGTTTAAGACTGTTTCTAAGGAGCGGATTATCAAGGTGCTTGAATTGCCGATACCGCTTGAAGAGAAATGTGCTCAACTTATAAAGATGGCAAATGATGCCGGCGGACCAGATAATATTACCGTTTTAATTGGGATTAATAGTAACCAGGAGGGATAGGAAATGAATCCTGGATATGAAATTGGTCACCGATATCGGATAATTCGCTCACTGGGTGAAGGTGGAATGGCTAATGTCTACTTGGCACATGATATGGTTCTTGATCGGGACGTTTCTGTTAAATTATTGCGTCTTGACTTACGGGACGATCCAAGTACTAAACGGCGATTCCACCGGGAAGCAATGGCCGCAACGCAGTTAAATGATCCTCATATTGTTGGAATTTATGACGTTGGTGAGGATCATGGCTTGCAATACATGGTAATGCAATATGTAAAGGGGACAGACCTTAAAGCATATATAAAAAAGCACTATCCGATTCCACTTCCACAAGTTATTGATATTATGGAACAGGTGCTTTCAGCAGTTGCGACCGCCCATGCGCATGGGATTATCCACCGGGACTTAAAACCACAAAATATCTTAATTGATGAAAATAAAAACGTTAAAATTACTGATTTTGGAATTGCGGTTGCTGTATCGCAAGACTCATTAACGCAGACTAATACCTTGATGGGGTCAGTTCACTACCTATCCCCAGAACAAGCGCGAGGAAGCATTGCTACTAAACAATCAGATATCTATTCACTAGGAATTATCTTGTTTGAACTTCTAACTGGAAAGGTTCCATTTGAGGGAGAAACGGCTGTCTCAATTGCCTTGAAGCATTTCCGTGAAGAAATTCCTTCTGTTCGTGAACAGAACAAAGAAATTCCTCAAGCACTCGAAAACGTAATCATTAAAGCGACAGCAAAGGAACCAGCTGAGCGGTATAGTTCAGTTAATGAAATGGCGGCTGATTTGAAAACCGTCCTTGATCCGCAAAGAGCTAATGAGCCGCGGTTAAAGATCCAACAAGATGATAATGGAGAAACTAAGGTGTTAGACATTAAACACCTAAAAGCAGATGATTACCAACCAAAGAAGTCAACTGATTCGCAAACAGTTGATCCATCAACTAAATCACAAAAGTGGAAAAAATATGGGATTATTAGTGGAACGCTCGGCATGATTGTGCTGATTGCAGTCTGTAGCTGGTGGTTTGTGATCCGGCAAGTAATCATCCCCGATGTAGAAGGAATGACGGTATTAAAGGCAGAACAACGGTTGCACCAACAAAATTTGCGGATTGGTAAGATTACTCGAGTAAATAGCCAGGCGGTTGATAAAAATCGAATTGTTTCAACCAATCCTGACGTCAGCCATAAGACTCGTGTCAGTACCCCGATTAATCTAAGGGTTAGTACAGGAGTTAAGCAATTGCAAATGGCTGATTATGTCGGTGAAGACTATTCTTCAGTAGCCGCTAACCTTCGTCGCAAGGGATTTCAAGTTCATCAAGAACCAGTGTATTCGGATGATATCGATAAGGGACAGATTATCAGGCAAAACCACAAAAAGGGTACGATTGTTAAGCCTGCTGCTAACACAATTATTTTTCGGGTAAGTGCAGGTAAAGAACCAATCAAGATTCCAAACTTTAAGAATCAAGATATTAGTGCTGTGCAACAGTTTGCAAATAAAAATAATTTGCAATTGACAACTCAAGAGAAAAAATCAAAAACAATCGCGACTAACCATGTAATTAATCAGACACCACAAGCTGGCTCGACATTAAATCATGGTGATACATTAACAGTTTCTATTGCTAATTCCGGTAACCAAACAAAGACGACGAATATTCAGATTAACATTCCATTCGATGGAAATGGTGGGCAGCGTGAAAACCGTGTACAAGTATATATTAGAGATGCTAACCATAATTTAACAATGGAATATCAAGATATCACAATTAATCAAGAAACAACAATTAATGTGCCGTTTACCCTTAAACAAGGACAAACAGGTGCATACCGTGTCGTTCGCAATGGGCGAACGATTATGAGTGCAACAAATATTACTGGATAATGGAGGTGCAATTTGAAAACAGGAATAATTCAACAGTCATTAAGTGGCTTTTATGATGTGATTGCAGATGAAAAAATCTATCGGACAAGGGCGCGTGGAAACTTTCGTCAACGAAAAATTAAGCCAGTAGTTGGCGATCATGTTGAATTCAGTGCTGAAAATCAACAGGAAGGGTATTTATTAAAAATCTTGCCCCGTCGCAATCAGTTGGTTCGGCCACCTGTTGCTAATGTTGATATGGCAGTTGTCGTAACCTCAGCCAAAGAACCAGCATTTTCCGCTAACCTCTTAGACCGTCAATTGATTGCTTTAGAAGCTCAAGATGTTACTCCTTTAATTTATTTTTCAAAGACTGATTTACTGACAGATGAGGAGTACCAACAACTTTTGCTGACAATTGAGGGCTATCGTAAAATTGGCTACCAAGTTTATGCGGCCCGTGAGCCCTTTAACCCTGATCAATTAGCAAATTTGATGGAAGAATTAAAGGGAAATATTGTAACAATGATGGGACAGACAGGAGCAGGAAAGTCAACTTTGCTTAATCATTTGGCTCCTCAATTAAAATTAGCGACTGGCGAAATTTCCCAAGCACTTCAACGGGGACGACATACAACAAGAAAAGTAAGTTTGCTAGATGTTAACGGTGCTTTGATAGCCGATACCCCAGGTTTTTCATCGTACGAAACATTTGATATGACGGTAAATGATTTGCCGCATTTATTTCCTGAAATGGCTAAGATTTCAGCAGCTTGTAAGTTTCGAGGTTGCCTTCACATAAAAGAACCACAATGTGCTGTGAAGGAAGCAGTAAACAATGGTATAATCATGAAGAGTCGGTATGATGATTATCTTCAGTTCCATGAATTGATTGCTAATCAAAAACCAAATTATAAGAAATGAGGGAATCAGGATGATTAAAGTTGCACCATCAATTTTAAGTGCAGATTATGTAAATTTACAAAAGGACATTGAAAAGGTAGAAAAAGCCGGTGCACCATACTTACACATTGATGTTATGGATGGTACCTTTGTTCCAAGTATTTCTTATGGACCAGGCTTTGTTAAGGCCATTCGTCCAATTACAAACATGGTATTGGATGTGCACTTGATGGTTGAAAGTCCAGAACACATTTTGCCAATGTTCATTGATGCTGGCGCTGATATTATTGGTGTTCAAGTAGAAGCTACTCAACACATTCACCGTGCTCTTCAAATTATCAAAAACGGTGGAGTAAAAGCCGAAGTTGTTATTAACCCGGGTACACCAGTTGCGATGATTGAACCGGTATTACACATGGTTGATCAAGTCTTAGTAATGACGGTTAACCCTGGCTTTGGTGGTCAAAAGTTCTTGCCAGAAACAGTTGACAAGATTGCCCAATTAAACGCAATTAAGGAAGATAAGGGCTACAATTTCGATATTGAAGTAGACGGTGGAGTTAATGACAAGACGGTTGTAGATTGCTACAAAGCTGGTGCTACGGTAGCAGTTGCTGGTTCATATGTCTTTAACGCTGAAGATCCTTCTGAACGAATCAAGGCGCTTGAAGATGCTACTAAGTAATTAGTCACATTAATTAAAAAACAAAAATGGGTCTTCTAGTTCGGCTTTGTCTGAATATTGAAGGTCTATTTTTTTAGGAGTAAAAAATGAGAGTAAATGTACTAGTTGGCGGGCCACTTGAAATGGTCCCAACCGAGTTAATTTTGCAACGTAAAGATGAAAAATGGATTGGGGTCGACCGAGGCGCTTTAAGATTATTAAGATGGGGAATTAAGCCGGTTTTAGCAATTGGTGACTTTGATTCCGTTACCGGGGATGAATTGCGAGGTTTAGAAGGTGAAATTACTCGTATAAAAACTTATCCTCCTGAAAAAGATTATACCGATACGCAATTGGGCGTGAAATTTGCAATCCAAGAACAGGCTGATGAAATTGAAATTTTTGGTGCAACGGGAGGACGCTTAGACCATTTATTGGCTAACCTCTTTCTTCCGCTACAGAGTGAATTTAAGCCATACTTAACCCGGATTAAGATTATTGATTGTCAAAATGTCGTTACTTATTACTTGCCAGGGGATCATACTATTTCTCGTCTACCGCATAAAAAGTACCTAGCCTTTGTCAATCTTACTCCTGTTCGAGGCCTTACATTGAAAGACGAAAAATATCTGCTACAAAACTGGAGTAGTCAAATCCCATTTTCATGGACAAGCAATGAATTTACTGCTAAAGAAAATCATTTTTCATTTGAAAGTGGAATTGTTTCTGTAATTCAGTGTAGTGACCAATTAAAATAGGTTTTTGAAAGAAAAATACCCTGTCAAGGAAAATTACTTGAAAGAAAACTATTGCATTGTTGCGATGCCTATGGTAGATTAATTAGGTGAGTTACATCGCAGTTTTGCGTAAACGAAAAAATTATGAAGCAAAGAGGAGGGTATCACCAATGGCTAAAGATTTTATCAACGGTAAACGGACGCAATTTGGTAACAAGCGTTCTCACGCCCTTAACTCAAGTCGGCGTAGCTGGAAGCCTAACTTGCAAAAGGTAACCATTTTAGTTAATGGTAAGCCTAAGAAGGTATACGTTTCAGCACGTACACTGAAGTCAGGTAAAGTGACTCGGGTTTAATTAAAATGATGCCGTCCAGTTTGGGCGGCTTATTTTTTACATTAATTGATTAACCCCATTGATCGATTGTAAAAATATCCATCAGTTACTTTTTTAGTGAAATATGCTATGGTATGATGGTATTGATTTAATTGTGATAGTATCATAGGATTCTAAAATCAATTGGTAATTTTATAAGGAGGCCATGACGATGGCAGTAAAAATCAAAACTAAGTCAGGTACAATTGACATTGATAATGATGTGATTTCATCAGTTGTTGGTGGGGCTGCTACTGATAACTACGGTGTTGTTGGAATGGCAAGCCGAAACCCCCTCCGTGATGGGGTTAACCAAATTCTTCGTCGTGAAAATTTTGCGCGCGGCGTTGTTGTTCGGCAGCAAGATAATGGTGTAGCTGTTGACGTTAATATTATTGTAGGCTATGGCACAAAGATCTCAGAAGTATCAAAGAGTGTCCAAGCAAAGGTAAAGTATAATCTTGAAACAATGCTCGGTATTACGGCAAATTCAGTTAATGTATGTGTCCAAGGTGTACGGACACTAGAAGATTAAGCGAGCATTGGGGAGGAATTTCGAATTGGCTGTAACAAAAATTACAAACCTTGAATTCGGTAAAATGGTCCAGGCGGCCGCCGATAAACTTGGTAAGAACGCTGAATTTATTAATTCATTAAATGTTTTCCCAGTTCCAGATGGAGACACGGGGACAAACATGACTTCTTCAATGGCAAGCGGTGCCAAGTACGAACGTAACGAAACCAGTAAGAAGGTTGGCGACCTAAGTGCAGCGTTAGCAAAGGGCCTTTTGATGGGAGCGCGAGGAAATTCTGGAGTTATTTTATCGCAGATCTTTCGTGGCTTTGCAAAGGCAACAGAGGGCATGGATGTTTTATCTACTGCTGACTTTGTTAATGCTTATGCTAATGGTGCAAAGACAGCTTATAAGGCTGTGATGAAGCCAACAGAAGGTACCATTTTAACTGTTGTTCGTGAATCAGCTCAAGCAGGCCTCAACAAGATTAAAGAGACTGATGATCTTGTTGAGATTATGCATACTATTTATGAAGCAGGTGAAGAAGCGCTTAAAAAGACGCCGGATTTATTGCCGGTCCTGAAAGAAGTTGGCGTTGTAGATTCTGGTGGGCAAGGACTCGTCTTTGTACTTCAAGCATTTGACGAAGCTTTAAGTGGTCGCGTAGATAAAAGTGATGACTATAAACCTGACAATGCTGAAATTGACGAGATGGTTCACGCTATGGATCACCAAAGCGTTCAAGGAAAGCTTAATCCTGAAGATATCAAGTATACTTACTGTACTCAAATGTTAGTACGACTTGGTAAAGGTAAACAAGTGACTCAAAAGTTTGACTATGATACTTTCTATAACTACTTAGCTGACTTAGGAGATAGTTTACTTGTTCTAAACGATGATCAGGTTGTGCGAGTCCATGTTCATACCGAGCATCCCGGTAAAGTATTATCTTGGGGTCAACAATTTGGTGACTTACAGACAATTGAAATTCATAACATGGTTTGGCAACAAGAAGAAATCATGGAAAAAGATGAAGAAGACGCTGACAATGAGTCGCCAATTGAGAAGGCAAAAGCAGCTATAGAAGCTAAAAATGACCTCCAGACAGCTGTTATTGCTGTCGCATCAGGAGAAGGAATTGCGAAATTATTAAAGAGCTTGGGTGTTACCCATATCATTACAGGTGGTCAAACAATGAACCCAAGCACTCAAGATATCCTCGATGCCATTAATACTAGTGGTGCCAAGCAAGCGATTGTTCTACCAAATAACGGCAACATCTTCATGACTGCCGATCAAGCTGCTGAAGTCGCTGATATTCCAACAAAGATTGTCCACAGTAAAACAATTGCCCAAGCGATGAGCGCACTGCTTGAGTACAATCCAGAAGCATCTTTAGACGAAAATCAAGCAAATATGGAAGCTAATACAAATACGGTTGCCAGTGGAGCGGTTACTAATGCTGTTCGTGATACAACAATTGATGGTCGTGAAATCAAGAAAGATGACTACATGGGAATTGTTGATGGTAAAATCGTCACTACTGATCTGGAGCTGAAAGAAGCCGCTATTAAGATGGTTAAAGCTATGCTTGACGAGGATAGTGAAATTGTAACGATCTTATATGGAGCTGGTGGTGATCAAAAAACTGCTGAAGAGATTAAAGCAGCAGTTGAAGAAGTAGATGATGAATTAGATATTCAGATTTACGATGGTGGTCAGCCGGTTTATCCATACCTGATTTCGGTTGAATAGCGGCACATTAAATTAATTCCTATAGGGGTGGGTTAATAAAGGACTACTTTTATTCCCACTCCTATTTTGGTTACTGGTTGTGTAAAAAAAGAGGTGAAGGATTTGCGAAGTTTAACGGATTCAGTCGCCAATTTAAAAGGAGTTGGTCCTAAGCGGGTAGCAGATCTAGCTACTCTTGGAATAGATACTATTGAAGACTTGTTGACATATTATCCCACTCGTTATAACGATTTCACGCCTACAGACATTGAAAGCGCCAAGGATAAACAGAAAATTACTCTTCAAGGAGTAGTGGTGTCAGAACCGCTTTTGGTCCGCTATGGTTATCGGCGCAACCGGCTTACCTTTCGAATGCAGGTAGGTAATGAAGTGGTGATCGCAACTTTTTTTAATCAGCCCTATATTAAAAAGCAAATCGAACTAAATCAGCAAGTAACGGTAATGGGGAAGTGGGATGCACCTCGCCGTCAAGTAACAGGAAACAAGCTTCTTAAGGAAAAAGCTGATGATCGAAATGAGTTTGGTGCGGTCTATGCGGTGAATAAGCATCTCCGGCAAAATATCCTCCAAAGTTTTATCCGTCAAGCTTACGAGGAATATGCCAATATCATTCCAACCTATTTGCCAGAAACGATTCGTCAACGATACCGATTAATGGATCGCCGGCAAATGATTAGGGAAATTCACTTTCCACAAACTCAAGCAACTGCAAAAGCTGCTCGCCGAACAGCAGCTTATGAAGAGTTTTTCCTGTTTCAGTTGCGGCTGCAAGCGATTCGCCGTGCGCACCGTCAAGAAGATGGTGAACGGATTTTATACCATAATGACGAGTTAAAAGAATTTATCGGTGGACTCCCATTTGAATTAACTGATGCCCAAAAACGGGTTGTTAATGAAATTTGCCGTGATATGCGTCAACCATACCAGATGAATCGATTGTTACAGGGAGATGTTGGTTCTGGAAAGACAATTGTTGCTGCTATTGCTATTTATGCAGCTATTACTGCCGGCTACCAAGCAGCTTTAATGGCGCCGACAGAAATTCTGGCAGGACAACATGCTGAGAAATTAGCGAAAATTTTTGAAGGAACACATGTCCAGGTGGCTCTCCTTACCGGTTCATTAACTGCTAAGCAACATCGGGAACTACTGACAGCGATGAAGCGGGGGGATGTCAACCTTATTGTTGGAACCCACGCACTAATTCAAGATGGAGTCGAATATGCTAATCTTGGTCTAGTAATTACCGATGAACAGCACCGTTTTGGGGTCAACCAGCGTCAGCAACTTCGTGAAAAAGGCGAACATCCTGATGTGTTAGCCATGACAGCAACCCCCATCCCACGGACTCTAGCAATTACTAATTATGGTGAAATGGATGTTTCAATAATTGATCAATTACCAGCTGGTCGAAAACCAATTCAAACAAAGTGGCTGCAGTCTAACCAACATGCCGCAGCAATCCATTTTTTGCGTGAACAATTAAAGCAGGGGGCCCAGGCGTATGTTGTTAGTCCTTTGATTGAGGAATCAGCCGCTCTAGATGTACAAAACGCAACTGATCTTTATAATCAACTGTCAGCTGACCTCGAACCAGCTTATAAAGTAGGTTTGCTTCATGGACGAATGGGGACGGAAGAAAAAGATGAGGCGATGCGCCAGTTTAAATCTGGTGAGCTTCAAGTTTTAGTTGCAACCACGGTTATTGAAGTTGGCGTTGATAATCCTAATGCAACGGTAATGGTTATATATGATGCTGATCGTTTTGGCCTCGCACAGCTTCACCAATTGCGTGGTCGGGTTGGTCGAGGCAATCGGCAAAGTTATTGTTTGTTGATTGCTGATCCGAAAACTGATGAAGGAAAAGCCCGAATGAAAACGATGGTTGCTACCGATGATGGATTTAAGATAGCTGAGCAAGACTTGAAACTGCGGGGATCTGGAGATGTTCTAGGAAAAAAGCAATCGGGGATGCCAGAATTTAAAGTGGGTGATCCGGTTGCTGATTTAAAGATGCTGCAAATTGCCCGTGCTGATGCTGGAAACTTATTGGGAATGCCTAATTGGGACCAGGTCGATGAAAATCAGCCACTTGTTTTATATTTAAAGCGTCATGAACTGGCGACGCACTTTGACTAAATATGAGGAGGAAATTTTATGAAAATTGCTGTTGATGCAATGGGTGGAGATAATGCTCCCCAAGTAATTGTTGAAGGGGTGGAGGAGGCCCGAGACCTTTACCCCGACCTAGAATTTGACCTTTATGGAAATCCAGACAAGGTTAAGCCCTTAATAAAAAATAATGAGCGGCTTAATATTGTCGCTACCAGTGAAGAAATTTCGATGGGTGAAGAACCAGTCCGGGCAATTCGGCGAAAAAAAGATTCATCAATTGTTCGCGCAGCAACAGCAGTTAAAGAAGGCAAAGCTGATGCCTTCTTTTCTGCGGGAAATACAGGGGCAATTTTGGCGGCTGGCCTCTTCATTGTTGGCCGCATTAAAGGGATTGACCGTCCGGGACTTACTAGTATTTTGCCAATTGCCAAGCCGGGTGCTAGTCGACACAATTTTGTCTATCTCGATACTGGTGCAAATGCTGAAAGTAAAGAGAAAAATTTGGAACAATATGCCTACCTTGGTAAATTCTATGCTGAAAATGTATTGGGAGTTGCGAACCCTCGGATTGCGCTATTAAACAATGGGGCAGAAGAAGATAAGGGTGACAAACTACATAAAGAAGTATGGCAAATCCTCAATAGCAAAGATGATTTAAATTTTGTCGGCAATATTGAATCTGGCGACCTCCTGTTTGGCAAGGCAGATGTTGTCGTAAGTGATGGGTGGACGGCAAATGCAGCCTTGAAAGCGACTGAAGGAACCGCTAAGATGATGATGACGTTAATTAAAGATGGAATCTTACATGGTGGGCTCCGGGCTAAGTTAGGTTACCTCATGCTAAAGCCGGTTTTCCATCAAATTGGGCAAAAAATGAGTGCTTCAACTTATGGTGGGGCAGTCTTATTAGGGCTTAAGGCACCCGTTGTTAAAACTCATGGATCTGCTGATGCTTTAGCCGTGAAAAATACAATTAGTCAAATTAGAACAATGCTCAAAACGGGTGTGATTGAAAAAACAGTTGAATTTTTCGATAACACCGAAAATCTAGACAATTCTAAGAAAAACGAATAGAATAAGTAGCGAACTAGTAAAGAGAGGTTAATAATAATGGCTGATAATAAGAAAACAGAAATCTTTAATAAGGTTTCAGAGATTGTTGCTGACCATTTTGATGTTGATCGGGCTAAGATTACTGATGATTTGAACTTAAAGACAGATTTGGATGCTGATTCAATTGATTTTGTTGAATTTGTTCTCGAATTAGAGGATACGTTCGGTGAAGAAATTGATGATGAAGATGCTGAAAAGTTAAGTACAATCGGTGAAGTTGTTGATTACATTGCAGAACACACTGCCAATTAATCGAACTGTTTAATTATTAAGGTAGCAAAGAAGGGGCTGAGAAAAGGCGAAAGTTTTTTCACAGCCTTTAATTTTTTTGAATATTATTAAAATTACCTGCGGAATAGCGGGTTGTTTAGTATAATAGGCCTTAGACATTTTTTATAATTTAAGTTAAAAACGAAAGGAATTTTTTATGATCGAAGAATTACAAGACTACCTGGCCAAGGAATTTAATATTCATTTTGATAATCCTGCTTTATTAGCAGAAGCTTTTACTCAAGCTTCGTATGTAAATGAACATCCTAACCAAGGATTAAAATATTACGAACGGATTGAATTTCTTGGCGATGCTGTGTTGGAACTGATCGTTTCAGAATATATTTATAAGCGTTTCCCTGAATTACCGCAGGGAAAACTTACCCGCTTAAGAGCGGCAATGGTATGTGAGGATAGTTTCTCTAAATTTGCCAAAGAGTGTCACTTTGATCAATACATTCGCTTAGGTCATGGTGAGGAAATGGCTGGCGCAAGAGAACGTCCAGGCTTACTATGTGATATTTTTGAATCATTTATTGGTGCCCTCTATTTAGATCAAGGCCGGCCAGCAGTTGAAAAATTTGTGCAACGAGTTATCTTTCCTAAACTTGATATGGGCTGGTTTGATCATGCTGTTGATGCCAAGACTAGTCTTCAAGAATTTCTTCAACGTGATGGTGATATTGCCATTGAATATCATTTAGTGGAGGAAAGCGGAACAGAAAACGACCCTGAATTTAAGGTGAATGTTACTGCTAATGGTGATATTATCGGTGAGGGAAAGGGCTCATCAAAGAAGCATGCGGAAATGCAAGCAGCCCAACAGGCACTTGATAATATGAGAAATAAAAATAAATAGTAAGTAGGAATAACTGATGCAATTATTGTCTTTAACTTTGGACGGCTTTAAGTCCTTTGCCCAAAAAACAACAATTAAATTTGAACCTGGGATGACAGGGATTGTTGGTCCGAATGGTAGTGGAAAGAGTAATATTATCGAAGCTATTCAATGGGTAATGGGTGAACAGTCGGCTCATCATTTACGGGGAGATCGGATGGCTGATGTTATCTTTAATGGTTCATCAGATCGTAAACCTTTAAACCGAGCCCTAGTTTCGATTACGCTAGATAATAGTGATCATTACTTAGCTAGTGAATTTACTGAACTTACCATTACTCGTAAAATATATCGCAATGGTGATAGTGAGTACTTAATTAACGACCAAAATGTTCGCTTAAAGGACATTACAGACTTGTTCATTGATTCTGGATTAGGTCGAGAATCCTTTTCCATTATTTCCCAAGGACGGATTGAAGAAATTTTTAACGGTAAACCAATTGATCGGCGGGGAATCATTGAAACCGTTGCGGGAGTTGCCAAGTATAAGAAGAATAAAGAAACAGCTGAAAAGCGACTTACTACGACGATGGAAAACCTTAACCGGGTAAATGACATTATTAGTGAGTTAGAAAAGCAGATTGAACCTTTAGAAGAACAAAGTGCAATTGCCCAAGATTACTTGGAACAAAAGAAGCAATTTGATGTGCTTGATCGGACACAAACAGTTCGTCATTATGATGAGTACTATGATAAGTTAACCAAATTAGGTGCCAAGCTCGAACAAGCAGAAGCGATGGTGAAGGACTATCAAGGACAAGCAGGCCATGATCAGCAGCAACTTGATAATTTGAAGCAAAAGCGCCAACAACTAAACGCAACTAAGGATCGACTTCAAGCAATCATCTTAAATCAAACGGAGGCAATTGCTAAGTACGAGAATCAGCAATCGGTTTCCAGCGTTCGCCGCGAACAGCGTGAAAATGAGCAGCGACGGTTAACTGCCCAACAGGCTGAACTCAATGCACGCTTAAAAGAGGTTAAGGCAAGCCAACAAGCAAATGACGAACAATTGGCTGAACAAAAAGCACTGATTAATAGTCAGCAAGCTGAGTTCGAAGCAGCCAGAAAGATGAGTAGCAGTGAGCGGATCGCGACTCTAAAACAGCAAGTAGAGGATTTACGCAACCAACAAGTTAGCTTGATGCAGGAAAGAACAACGATTCACAATCAGCAATCTTTCTTGTCACGTAATCATGAACAAGCAATGAGTCTTCAACGACAAAATGTCGAGGAACTTGACGCTACTAAGAACCAGCTTGCAGAAATTAATCAAGAATTTGACCGCTACCAACAAGAAGTGGCTATTACTAAAGAAAATCTGCAGACTGTCAGCGAAAAACTAAAAGCAGCTCAAGATCACCGTGAAAAACTTAATTACGCGTACCAAGCAAAACAACGTGATTGGTATGAATCATTAGGAGATGTGCGGTCACTTAAGTCGCGAATTAACGCTTACCAGTCAATGGCCGATGAATATAGCGGCTATTATCGGGGAGTTCAAGAAGTTCTTCGCCAACGGCAGCAATTTCCTGGATTAGCGGGAGCAGTCAGCGAATTATTTGATGTTCCTGCCAAGTACACGCAAGCGGTTGAAACAGTATTAGGAAGTCAGCTTCAGCAATTGGTTGTTGATCGGCAAGCTACTGCCAAAGCAATTATTAACTTTTTGATTAAGACGCGTGCTGGCCGGGTCACTATTCTGCCGCTTGATACGCTTAGTCACCGACGAGCATTAAGTATCTGGCCACAATTGACCGGCCTCCCTGGTTTTTTAGGTCGGGCAACAGAACTCATTAAGTTCGATCAAAAGTTTCAGATCATTGCTGACCACTTACTAGGAACAACGGTTATTGCTGACAACCTTGATCATGCGACTGAGATTGCCCGCGCAGGTCGTCATATGGTACGAGTAGTAACTCTTGACGGTCAATTGATTAATGCTAGTGGAGCAATGACGGGGGGAGCCACCCGTAATCAACGAACGGGCCTTTTAAGTCAAAAGCAAATGGCCAAGCAACTAGAAGAAGAGCTAAAAAAGCAGGAACAGCTTGCAGCAAACTTAGAGCAAGAAATTGCTAAACTACAACAAGCACAAAAGGCGAACGAACAAGTAGTAGCTGATTATCAGCAACAAGTTCAGACTTTACAAGATAAATTTCATGAACAAGAAAGTAGTTGCCAGCTGATCTCAAGTAAGCATGAGACGCTTACTAATCGGGTACAGATTTTAGAAACCCAAAATAAACAGCAAGACACTCAACATCAGGATTACGAATCACAAGTTCAACACAATAATGAACAAGCTGATAAAGTAAACCAGGAATTGACGCAAGTTGTGGCAAAGATTAAGCAAATCCTTACTCAGATTGATGAATTACAGAATGATGAGTCGACTCAGGCACGACAATTAGCGCAAATGCAACAAAAAATTGCGGTGGCGGAAGAACGACTTCAACAATATCAACGCCAAAGTCAAGAGTATAACCGGCAACGACGAGAAGTTGAGGAGAGTTTGGAAAAGGTCACGATTGCAATCGCTGAGTTAACGACTCAATCAGTTAGTCAGTCAACAAGTGAAAAATCGACACAGACAGCCTTAAAAGATGCTAAAGAAGAGCAGGCAAAAGCTAAGGTGCAACTGGAAGATAATTCAGCTGCTCTTGAAGAACTTGAGCAAAAGCTGTCACAAGCCGAAGCACATTATAATCGTCTGCAAGAACTTCAGCGGGCAGCCCTTGATGATCGTAATAACTTAAATGAAGAGCGCGTGAAGTATGAATCAATGGTTGACCAAGCTCTTAATCGATTATCTGAGCAATATTCCATGACCATTGATGAAGCTCGCCAGCAGATGAGTGAATTGGACGAAGATACCTTGGCGACCCGGTTGAAGCTATTAAAGCGGGGATTGGATGATCTTGGTCAAGTTAATGTGGGAGCGATTGACGAATATGAGCGCGTTCGTGAACGGTACGATTTCTTAAAGGGTCAACAAGACGACTTGCTCGCCTCTCGAGCTCAGCTTAATCAGACGATGGGTGAGATGGATGCCCAGGTAAAGAAACGGTTTGTTACGACCTTTAATCAGGTTTCACAAAAGTTTGATGAGACGTTCCAACAAATTTTCTCTGGTGGTCATGCTAAACTCGTCTTAACCGATCCCCATGACTTATTAACAACCGGGGTCGATATTATGGCCCAGCCACCAGGAAAGAAAAATCAACATCTTTCATTGTTATCAGGTGGGGAACGAGCATTAACGGCGATTACCTTACTATTCGCAATTTTAAAAGTCCGCCCAGTTCCATTTGCAATTCTTGATGAACCAGAGGCAGCCTTGGATGAGGTCAATGTACAACGTTTTGCGCACTACCTCAGCAAATTTGGTACTGAAGGTCCACAATTTATCGTCATTACCCATCGCAAGGGAACGATGATGGATGCTGATGTGTTGTACGGGGTTACAATGCAAGAATCAGGAGTTTCAAAGATGGTATCAGTGGACGTTGTTGATACTTTACAAGAGAGTGATAATTAATTAATTTAGGAGGCTTCGAGTATGGGATTATTTGATATTTTCCGCCGTCATAAGAAAAAAGAAGAGGAAAAAACGCCTGATAGTTCAAGCGCAGTTGTTCAATCTGAAACAGCTCATGAAGAAGAAGCAGCAGATGCGACAAGTGCGGCGCCAGCTTCTGCCCCAATTCATCCAGAACCGGTAAATATTCCTCCTGCCGATAGCTATGAAGAAAAAATTAACCCGGATGGAACTCGTGAAGGGCTTCATAACGGGGTTAAAGAAGAAAAAGAAGAGGAGGCTAGCGAGAAGAGTTCTTCAGAAGAGGTAGCGGACTCAAGTATTTCTGAAGAAGAAGTACCGTCATCTAGTACTCCGGATGAAACTGTTTCTGCAGAAGTACCATCTTCTTCTAAGGCTGCTGAAACTGAAACAGCTGTTGAGCCGACTGAAGAACCGAGCGAACCCGTTGCAGGAGAAGAAAAAACAGTTGAAGAACCAGTAATGCCAGCCAAAGAGGAATCAGCAGAAGATTCCTCAGTTGCTGACGGCTCAAATGAGACTGATGATTCTGAGAAAATTGATGTGGATGAGCAGCAGGAGCAACAACCTTCTTCTGAACCAGAAGAGGATCATGAATCTGAAACAGTTAAGAAATATGATCGTGGGCTTGAGAAGTCCCGGACAGGCTTTGGGGCACGGTTAAATAAGTTCTTGGCTAACTTCCGGCATGTCGATGAAGACTTCTTTGATGATCTTGAAGATATGCTGATTGAATCTGATGTTGGCTATGATATGGCAATGAAGCTCAGTGATGAATTACGGGAAGAAGTAAAACTGCAAAATGCAAAGAGTAAGCAGGATGTTTCAAACGTTATCATTGAAAAAATGGTCGAACTTTACGATGAAGCTGGTCAAGATGAAAATCCTGACTTAACCATGGCAAAGGAAGGCCCAACTGTTATTATGTTTGTTGGGGTTAACGGTGCCGGAAAGACAACAACGATTGGTAAGATGGCCGCCCTCTTTAAGAAGCAAGGTAAGAAAGTTCTTTTAGCTGCTGCTGATACGTTCCGTGCCGGGGCCACGGAACAATTAGATGTGTGGGCAAAACGTGACGGTGTTGACATCGTTACAGGACCGGAAAACGGTGATCCAGCGGCCGTCGTCTTTGATGCAGTAAAACGGGCAAAAGATGAAAACTATGATATCTTATTCGTTGATACTGCTGGGCGTCTCCAAAATAAGGTCAACTTGATGAATGAGTTAGCTAAGATGAAGCGCATCCTTACTCGTGAAATCCCAGATGCTCCTCATGAAGTACTATTAGTCTTAGATGCAACAACTGGGCAAAATGCTCTTAACCAGGCTAAACTATTCAAGGAAAGTACCGATGTAACGGGAATTGTTTTAACAAAACTAGATGGAACTGCTCGTGGGGGAATTGTCCTTGCTATCCGTAATGAACTCCACTTACCGGTTAAGTATGTGGGTCTTGGTGAAAAGGTAGACGACCTCCAGAAGTTTGATGCTGGCGACTTTGTTTATGGCCTGTTCAAGGGATTAGTCGAAGTTGACTAGGCAGGTGTGACGAAATGGAAATTGAAAAGAATTATCGGATAAATTCATTATTTGAGTTTTACCAACCCTTATTAACCAAAAAACAAAATGATTATTTAGAGCTTTATTACGGGGATGACTACTCATTAGGCGAAATTGCCGAGAATTTCCATGTTAGTCGTCAAGCCGTATACGATAATATAAAGCGTACGGAAAGCATATTAGAAGATTACGAGGCCAAATTGCATTTATATGCTGAATTTCAAGTCCGTAATCAACAGGCGGATCGAATTCAACGATACGTCCGGGAAAACTATCCAGATGATGCAACGCTCAATCACTTAGTAAATCATCTGGAAAGCTTGGAGGAAGAATAAAATGGCATTTGAAGGTTTAACAGATCGTCTGCAAAAGGCGATGGAAAAATTACGACGCAAGCCCAAAGTTACGGAAGCTGATCTGCGGGAAACGATGCGTGAGATTCGGCTTGCCCTTTTAGAAGCTGATGTTAACTTTAAAGTTGTAAAAGACTTCGTAAAGACCGTTCGGGAAAAAGCAGCCGGGGCGGAAGTATTGAAAGGGTTAAATCCAGCCCAACAAATCGTTAAAATTGTTAATGATGAATTGACAAAACTAATGGGGGAAGAAGCGGTTCCTCTTAACAAAGCGCCACATATTCCAACTATCATCATGATGGTTGGTCTTCAGGGGGCAGGTAAGACAACTACTGCCGGTAAACTGGCATTACGATTAAAAAATGAAAATCACGCGCGGCCAATGTTTATTGCGGCCGACGTTTACCGTCCCGCCGCTATTACTCAGTTACAACAAGTTGCTGATCAGATTGATGTTCCTGTTTTTGAAAAAGGGACAGATGTTGATCCAGTTGAAATTGTTCGCGAAGGGATGGAAGTAGCTAAAGAAAATCATAATGATTATGTCATTATTGATACTGCTGGTCGGCTTCAAATTGATGAACAATTAATGGATGAGCTTGCAAACATTAAAGAACTAGTAAATCCGAATGAAATTTTGCTTGTTATTGATTCGATGACTGGTCAAAACGCAGTAAATACAGCTCAAGGCTTCGATGATAAGCTTGATATTACTGGGGTTGTCTTAACCAAGTTAGATGGTGATACCCGTGGTGGTGCCGCCATGTCAATCCGGGCAGTGACAGGTAAGCCGATTAAATTTGTCGGTGAAGGTGAAAAGATGGAAGATCTTGATGTCTTTCACCCTGACCGGATGGCTTCACGGATTTTGGGTATGGGGGACATGATGACCCTGATTGAAAAGGCCCAAAAGAATTTTGATGAAGAACAGGCCCAAGAAACAATGGATAAAATGCGTGAAAACACATTTGACTATAATGATTTCTTGGCACAAATGGATCAGGTTACCAAGCTGGGACCGTTAGAAAACATTATTAAGATGATGCCGGGGATGGCTAATAACCCTGCGTTGAAGAATCTTAATTTGGATCCTAAACAATTTGCTCATATCCGGGCTATTGTTCTTTCAATGACACCAGAAGAACGCGAAAATCCTGATTTAATGAATCCTAGTCGTCGTCGTCGTTTAGCAGCAGGTGCGGGACGACCAATTGTTGAAGTTAACCGAATGATTAAGCAATTTAATCAAATGCGTAAGATGATGAAGCAAGTTACAAACGGTAATTTCAATGGGATGCAAAACATGTTTGGTGGACAAATGCCAGGTGGCAAGATGGGACAAATGGCAATGAATCGTATGGCACGAAAAATGAAAAAAGACAAGCAAAAACGTATTAAAAAGCTTCGCAAATTGCGAAAGAAAAAATAATTTCAAAAAATTTAAGCCTGTCAAGAAAAAATACTTTACATTCTATTTGAACACTGGTATATTATTATCTGTTAAAAGAAATCAGGGAGGTGCAAAGAATGTCTGTTAAAATTCGTTTAAAGCGCATGGGTTCAAAGAAGCGTCCATTCTACCGGATCGTTGTAGCTGACTCACGTGCCCCACGTGATGGTCGTTTTATTACTTCAGTAGGTACTTACAACCCATTGACTACTCCTAAGGAAGTCAAGTTTGATGAAGACGCTGTTATGGAATGGTTACAAAAGGGTGCTCAACCTTCAGATACTGTTCGTAACATGCTTCAAGCAGCTGGCGTTATGAAGAAGTACCACGAAGCAAAGTACGCTAAGAAGTAGTGATAATCAGTCATGGCTGAGACAGATATTAAGTCATTAATTCGTAGTTTAGTTATTCCGCTATTGAAGCAGCCACAGGCATTATCAATTACCCGAAAAGATGATGGACGTTACCATCGTTATATAATTGATGTTGCTCCCGATGATGTTGGCCGTTTAATTGGCCGACAGGGACACGTTGCCGCAGCATTGCGAACAATAGTCGAGGGTGCTCAATCTCGACGGGCTAACTCTAAGCGAGTCCGGTTATTAATTAATGACCATCGTCACTAAATTTAAAACTCCCACAGATTAGTGTGGGAGTTTTTGTCTTTTCAGGAGGAATTTATGGAATATTATAATGTTGGTAAAATTGTAAATACTCATGGTGTTCGCGGAGAAGTGCGCGTATTAGCAACTACTGATTTTATTGATGAACGATTTGCCAAGGGAAATACCTTGTACCTACAACAATCAGGCGAACCTTTACCATTGACGATTGAAAGTACGCGACAACATAAGGGCTTTGTTCTTGTTAAGTTTGTTGGTTACGATAATATTAATGATGTTGAACAATTCCGTGACCATGAATTAATGGTTAGTGCTGATGATCAACAGCCCTTAGACGATGGTCAATATTACTACCACCAGATTATTGGATTGGACGTTGAAACAACAGATGGTCGTCATCTAGGTAAAATTAAGGAAATTTTATCCCCGGGTGCGAATGATGTGTGGGTTGTTGAACGCCCAGAAAAACGGGATTTGTTATTACCGGTGATTGATGATGTTGTTAAAAACGTTGATCTTGATAAGAATCTTGTAACAGTCGAATTAATGGAAGGACTTGAATAATGAGGATTGATATTTTAAGCTTATTCCCCAATATGTTTCAAGCAACAATGGGGGAATCCATTATCGGTAAAGCACAAGATAATGGATTTGTTGATATTAATGTGACCGATTTTCGTCAATACACTACCGATAAGCACAATCATGTAGATGATGCGCCGTTTGGTGGGGGAGCTGGGATGCTTCTCCAAGCGCAACCGATTTTTGACGCAATGGATGCAATTCATGAGCAAACAAAGGGCCAATACTCAAAAGGGCGAGTTATTTTAATGGATCCCGCTGGTCGAAAGTTTGATCAAGCCTACGCTAAAGAGTTAGCTCAAGAAGACCACTTAACATTTATCTGTGGTCATTATGAAGGATACGATGAACGAATTCGTAATTTAGTTACCGATGAAGCATCTCTTGGTGACTATGTATTAACAGGCGGAGAATTAGCTGCGATGGTGATGATTGATGCAACCGTCCGCTTTGTTCCTGGTGTCCTCGGCAATATGTCTTCACCAATGGGAGATTCATTTAGTAACGGTTTGCTAGAATATCCTCAATACACCCGTCCAGCAGATTTTCGGGGGATGAAGGTACCGGAAGTGCTTACGAGTGGAAATCATCAGAAAATTAAAGAATGGCGGATGCGTGAATCATTACGACGAACTCTTCACCGCCGACCAGACCTTTTAAAAACCGCTAAGCTCAGTCGGGAACAACAATTAATGTTAGAAGATATTAAGCTGGATGAAGATCCGACTGTTCCAGACTAAGGTGATGTGAATGAAAAAATTAATTAAACGATTATTTCTTAAGCAAAACCCGCGTGTTTATGAAGAAAAAGATGCGCAATTAGCTCCGAGCCTACGAACAAGGGACTTAATTGGACTAGGAACGGGGATGGTAGTGGGAACAGCCATCTTTACTTTACCAGGGATTGTGGCAGCAGAGCATACTGGTCCTGCAGTTCCATTGGCTTTCATTGTAGCCGCAATCGGTGCAGGATTATCGGCATTGGCCTATGCGGAAACGTCCTCGGTACTGCCTTTTGCTGGTTCCGCTTTTTCCTGGATCAATGTTTTGTTTGGTGAATTCTTTGGCTGGATTGCTGGTTGGGCGCTTTTAGCAGAGTATTTTATTTCAGTGGCTTTTGTTGCGTCTGGATGGTCAGCCTATATGCAAGGCTTTCTCGGGAGTTTTGGAATTAAATTACCGCATGCCTTAACTGGTGGGTTTGATCCACATACAGGGTCTTATATTGATATACTGGCTGCCTTTGCAATTCTAATTGTTGGAATCTTAATTTCCCGCGGAGTTCACCAGGTTAGCCGAATTGAAAATATTATTGTTAGTGTAAAGTTATTGGTTATTTTAATGTTTATCGTCGTGGGAGCAACTGCAATTCATCCCCAAAACTATGTCCCATTTTTCCCCGCTCATCAACCGGGCACTACTTTTGGAGGCTGGCAGGGAATATTAGCTGGAACTGCGCAAATCTTTATTGCCTACGTCGGTTTTGATGCAATTGCGGCTAATACAGCTGAAACGATTGATCCACAAAAAACGATGCCACGGGGACTAATTGGGACATTGTTACTAGGAACAGGCTTCTTTATTGCAGTTTCACTTGTATTAGTGGGGATGTTTAAATATAACCGTTATGCAAATAATGCCGAACCAGCAGCTTGGGCTTTAAGACAGTCTGGACACTATATTACGGCGAACTTGCTTTCCGTTGTTGCGATTGTTGGTATTTTCTCTGCATTAATCGCAATTCTCTTAGCTTCTTCTCGCCTGATCTATGCCTTTGGACGGGACGGATTATTGCCAAAGTCACTTGGACAAATCGATGATAAACATGTCCCTAATCATGCATTATGGATGATTACTTTCTTGGCCATGATCTTGGGTTCTGTTTTCCCATTTACGTTCTTGGCAACCCTTGTTTCTGCGGGAACCTTGGTTGCATTTATCTTTGTTTCACTGGGGATTTATGCCTTACGTCCACGAGAAGGGGTAGACTTGCCCGAAGCCCAGTTTAAGATGCCGCTGTACCCTGTACTTCCAGCTGTATCGGCAATCTTTTCAGCTGTGATCTTCTGGGGCTTAAATACTGATGCGAAAATTTTAATGGTGGGTTGGTTTGTAATCGGTTTGTTAATTTATTTTATCTATGGAATTCGTCACTCAATCATTAATAAAGAAACTCACTAATTTACCCTTGAAAGACAGCTGAAAACAATGTATAGTAGTTATTGGCTGTTTAGCTGTGAATAACGGTATTCCGCTGCCCGTCATACAGGACATGAATGTCGGCGAAAGGAAAGAAATATATTATGCGTCAAAACAAGTTAATCGAAAAGATTACTGCTAGTCAATTACGGGATGATATTCCAGAATTCCGTGCCGGTGATACTGTTCGTGTTCACGCTCGGATCGTTGAAGGTTCACGTGAACGTATCCAAATGTTCGAAGGTGTTGTTATCAAGCGCCACGGTGCTGGTATCAGTGCTACTTACACTGTACGTAAGATCAGTAACGGTGTAGGTGTTGAACGTACTTTCCCAGTTCACTCACCACGTGTTGACAAGATTGATGTTCTTCGTTACGGTCGTGTACGTCGTGCTAAGCTTTACTACTTACGTGAACGTACTGGTAAGGCTACTCGTATCGCTGAACGTCGTCGCGACAACTAGTAGTGCAGAACCCTTGTGTATCAAGGGTTCTTTTTTGTTTTAAATTAAAAATACTCACCACAATTATGATTGCAGTGAGTAGTCAGTATAAGTTAATTTAAAAAATTTTTTCATCAATGTAGTACGGGAGATTTTGATAGGTAGTGATTTTGGTGATTGGTTTAGTTCTTTAAATCGAAAAAGTCTCCCATTTCCTTTAGACTGTGATCTTCCTTCGAACGGCCTTTATTAATAACGGCTGTTTGAATTTGATGATAGAAAGTAAACGCTGCTTCGTATGCTTCCTTGTAAACCTTTAATTTATCTTCAGTAGTAAGATCGGGTGAACTTTGCACACAAGCTAAAGCAAACTTAGCAGGGTCGATTCGATACTTGGTTAAGTCCATTTGTTTCACTTCCTTTCTTTAGCAATAATTATAACAGCGGTGATTAATAAATACTGTTAAGAAGGCTTATGTGAAATCTTCTTATTGCGTAGCCAGCTCTTTTACCTTATAGTAAAGACTAGAATTATCACTTGATGGGGTGCGATGTGATGAACTACGAGGAGCTATTTCAAAAGATTGATAAGTGGGCACATGAGCGCGGGATTGACCACGCGGATCCACGTGTCGAATTTATGAAGATAGCTGAGGAGCTTGGCGAACTTTCTAGTGCGTATAATAAGGAAAATCAGACTAGGCTTATCGACAGCATCGGTGACTTACAGATTGCACTGCTAATCTTTTGTAAATTAGTGGGCGTTGACCATCAACTAGCACTTACCACTGGCTTACTAAGAAATTGCAAAGCGACCGGGTAAGACAACTACCGCTGGGTATTCATCAAAGAAAGCGACCTTAAATCAAAAAATAAAAAGGAGAAGTAACTGTGAAATTTATTTCGTGGAACATTGATTCAATTAATGCCGCACTAACCGGAACCTCCGTACGGGCTGGGGAAACGCGGGAAGTATTAAAAAAGATTGCAGCGATGAAGCCGGATGTCATCGCCATTCAAGAGACCAAGTTGTCAAAGAATGGGCCGACTAAGAAACATTTGACGGTTTTACAAGAATTATTCCCCAATTATGAAGTAACATGGCGGAGTTCCGTTGAACCAGCACGGAAAGGCTATGCTGGGACCATGTATCTTTATTTAGCCCAATATGAGCCGAAAGTAACTTATCCTAAAATTAATGCACCAGAACCAATGGATGATGAGGGAAGAATCATTACTCTTGAATTTCCAGACTTTTATGTCACGGAAGTATATACGCCAAATTCCGGCAATGGGCTTAAACGGTTAGATGAGAGGCAAACATGGGATGATTGTTACCGTGACTACCTGCATGAACTTGACCAGCAAAAACCGGTAATTGCTAGTGGTGATTTTAATGTGGCTCATGAAGAGATTGATTTAGCTCATCCAGCAACCAACCATCATTCAGCTGGCTTTACTGATGAAGAACGTACGCATTTCTCAAAACTATTAGCTGCTGGTTTTACTGATAGTTTCCGGCACCTCCACCCCGACGAAAGGGGAGTTTATTCCTGGTGGGCACAACGGGTAATTACTAGTAAACAAAATAATTCTGGCTGGCGGATTGATTACTGGTTAGTCAGTGACCGACTTGCTGATAAGATTACAGAAGCGGGGATGATCGATAGTGGAGAACGCCGCGATCATACGCCAATTATTCTAGAAATTGACCTTTAAATGAAAATAAGAGATTTGGAACATCAACTTTGTCCCAAATCTCTTATTTTGTTATTTATTCCAAATAATGTGGTGATTATCATTTTTAGCAGTGTGGCCAATTACCTTCCCATTCAAGTAAACAGTAGTTGGGCAGCCCTTTTGAATATCTTTTTCAGATAATTTCTTAAGGTCGTTATCTGCTAATGTGCCATACACACCATTTTGCAAATCTTGAATCAAAAGTGAACGCCGGGCTTTAGATAACTGATAGATATCATTATTAACATCAATCTTAATCCTGTTGTCCCGCGAATAGGTAATATCCTTGATTGAAGAAAAGCCTTTGAATGTTTTGTCATTTTGTTCATATTGTTGACAGTTGCCTAAATAATCAGCAATATAACGATTAGCTAAATCATTCTTTTCCTTTGTCATCTCAGCAGCATAGGCAACACTAGTTGATTGAAAAAGGGTAGTGTTAAGTCCAGTGCTAGTTCCAACAGTAATACCAGCAAGAGCGAGTACAAGGCCCTTAGAAACTTTATTCATAATGTAAATCTCCTCATCAATAAATCTCGTCCTCTTAATTATGATCATTTTAAGAGAAATAAACAAGGGAAAATAATTAAGAAGCTCATCATTTGCTGGAAGCGATTTTGAAAATGTGATAGATACTAATGACTGATGTAATTTCGGATGATGATGATTTTAGCCAATATGATCTCATAGTTGCTCCTATTCTTTACATAGTCAAGGATGGCTTAGGCCAGAAGATTACGGATTATGTTGCTAGCGGAGGTAATTTCATTACTAGTTTTATGTCCGGAATGGTGAATGAATCCGACAATATTTATCCTGGTGGCTACCCTGGACCATTAAAAGACGTAATGGGACTGTGGGTTGAAGAAAGTGATGCAATCCTCCCTGATAAAGATGTTAAATTAGCAATGACGACAGGGGATGAATTAACTGGATATTTAATCGCAGATTTAATTCGGCTTAAAGGCGCCCATGTCCTGGCTAAATACGCTAGTGAGTTTTATGCTGGGACTCCCGCGGTAACCGAGAATACCTATTCAAAGGGGAAAGCATGGTATGTCGGAAGTCGTCTTGACCATCTCAGTTTCCGTAAGATTATTATGCATATTGTTGATGATTTGCACCTTTCCGCGTTAGTCAAAGAGCCAACAGAACTTGAGATAACAAAATGCCAAAATTCAGCGGGGCAGGATATTTACTTTGTCCTTAATATGGGAAAGGGTAAACGACCATTGCCATTAGAATTTCAAAAGGGTTACCGAGATCTTTTGACTGGCAATTCACCTGAAACGATGCTTGATTCGTGGGACGTTGAGATCTTGGTTCAAGAGTAAAAAACAGCTTTAATTTACCCTTGTCAATAACTTATTTGCTACCAACTTTAACATCTTTCGGGTATGCTTATCTGTTAATTGATCGATTTCGGTTTGTGCTTTTTGTGTAAACTTAATAGCAATTTCTTGCGCCTGTTCAACACCACCACGAGTAATAACAATCTTTTGGACTTTTTCCATATCTTCAATCGTCATTTGGCGTTTTTTGGCAAGTAACGGTTCTAATTCATGCCGGTGCTTTTGCAAGGTTAAAAGAAGAGGAAGGGAATAAACCCCAGTTGCTAAATCCTCCAAAACAGGTTTGTTAAGGCGTTCATCCCCTGAATAATCAAGGATATCATCCAATATCTGGAAGCTGATCCCGATATTTTGCCCAATTCGTTTTGCTAAGTTGATAGTACGACGATCACCATGCCCAAAATAGGCTCCTTCTTCAGCGGCAAGACTAAAGATAGCAGCCGTTTTGCCGTTTACATTGCGATAATAATCGAGTAATGATTGATTAAGATCAAAGCGATTATCCATCTGTCCTAGTTCTCCAGTAAGAATCTTTCTCATTGTCCGCGCATTTCGTGTCAAATAGGGGGACCCGGTCATTGTTTCCGCTAGGAGGTCAAAGAAGATAGTAAAAAGGAAGTCTCCAGTATAGACAGCCGTATCTTTACCAAAGGCGGCTTGAACACTGACAGCTCCGCGACGCTTAGGTGAATCATCAATAATATCGTCATGGATCAAAGTAGCCATGTGTAAAACCTCAAGTGACGAGGCAATTTTAATTAGTTTTTCTCGCTCAGTTGCAGTTTGATGATTGAGATTCACAAATAAAAGGAAGAATGCTGGACGAAGGTATTTACCACCATTTGAAGCCATCTGTTGCAAGGCATCGTGTAATTGGGTATTTTTAATTGTAATCCGGTCATTAATTGTTTGATTTACTTTGCCTAGAGCGTTATTAATCGCCGGATAGGTATGAAAAAAATGTTGTTTCATTAATCGATAATTCCTTTGTTATGGTGTACCATCTATATTGTACCGAACAACTAAGGAATTATGAAAGGAAAATTTACTAAATGTCGTTAAATGTTTTTTTAGAATTAGTAGAAATTAAGGCCAAAACTGCCAGTATCTTACCGATGCTCCTCGGGGTTTGCCTTAGTGTCTATTATTATCATTCACTAAACCTGCTAAATTCAGTTCTGTTTTTCATTGCAATGCTATTATTTAATATGGCGGTTGATATGATGGATAATTATAATGACTATAACCATGCCATCGATACCGTTGATTATAAGAAAAATACAAATATTATCGGGCGGGAAAATATTTCACCGCGTTTAGTGCTTGGTCTCTTACTTGCCTTTAGTGTAGTGGCTGGTTTAATCGGAATCTATTTAGTAACCCGTGTCGGTCTTCCACTATTATGGATGGGAATCTTTTGTTTTGCGATCGGCATTCTTTACTCTTCTGGTCCTTTCCCGTTATCAGGATTGCCAGTTGGTGAATTTGCCTCGGGATTTACAATGGGGTTCATGATTACCCTTATCTCTGTCTTTATTAACGTTGGCCCCCAATTTACATGGTCCTGGTCAAATATCGGGGTTGTCTTTCTTGTTGCTTTACCTGATGAATTATGGATTTCTAACCTGTTATTAGCAAATAATATTTGTGATGCGGGTGAAGATGAAGACAATCGCCGTCATACAGTTATTCACTTTATTGGGCAGAAAAATGGCCTATATGCGTTTGCTATTAAGAATGTTTTAGCGTTTTTAGCTATTATTTTCGCCGCGGTTCTTCATTTCGTACCGTGGACAGTTTTATTAACCTTATTGATCATCCCGTTTATGGTTAAGCAAACACGGATGTTATTTGCTAAGCAAGTTAAGAAAGAGACCTTCCCATGTGCAGTTAAAATATTATTAATTGGTTCGTTGGTTCAAGTCATAACATTTGCGATTGGGCTAATTTAAAAAATCGGGTTCTGAATTTTTTCAGACCCGATTTTTTATTTATCGCCAAAATGTAATGCAGCTGCACCGAAATTCAATGGTTGATAATGGACTTCCCTAAATCCCACTGCCTTCATCATCCGCGCAAGTTGATGGGCGGAGACGAATTGTTGGCTGGTTTTCTTTAAATATTGATAATCTCGGTAATGGCCACCAGCTAATGAAGCCATCCAGGGAAAGGCTGTAAAGTAAGCTTTCCAGCCGGCTTTAATAATTGGGTTAGTCGGTTGCGACATTTCCAAGCTAACGAATTGGCCACCTGGCTTGAGGACCCGGTAAATCTCGCTGAGTGCCTTATCTGCATCTGGAACATTTCGTAGACCAAAGCCGATGGTAACGATATCAAAGCTATTGTCATCAAACGGCAACGCCATGGCATCCCCCTGTACCAAGAAAAGATTGCCAATCATCTTTGTTTTTTCTTTAGCAATCTCCAACATTTCTTTATTAAAATCAAGCCCAGTTATTCGTCCGGCAGAGATCCGCTTAGCCAGTGCAATTGCGAGGTCCCCAGTTCCGCAGCAAACATCTAAGGCATTATCAGTAGGTTTAATTTGAAGCTGGTTAAAAAGTTCATGCCGCCATATTTTCTGTGTTCCTAGACTAATCACATTGTTTAATAAGTCATAGCGGGGGGCGACCCGGGAAAATAAGTTATTTACTTCGTGTTCATTTAATAATTTATTTGTTTGAACCATGATTTTCTCTTTTCTTTAAGTTATTCTGTAAACTGCTTCTTTGGTCTAACCAACATAACCAAGATAAAGTTAAGCAGGAGAGTCAAACCAGTAATGACAAAGACCATTTCATAACTAGAAATCCCAGAGATGAATGACCCAAGAATTGATCCTAACACTGCACCTGCAGCTTGGAAAGATTGATTATAACTAAAGATCCGGCCGAATGCTTCGGTTGGGACGTCAAGGGTTAAGACTGTTTGAGTAGCAGGCATTAACGCCGCATTTGCCAACCCAAGCAAGAAACGCCAAAAGGCCAAGGCCCATGGGGATTTAGTAATGGTCATTGGGATAAAAAGGATGAATGCCGTGAGAATCCCAATCTGTAATACTTTTTCTGGTCCAATCCGGTCCATCGTGTGACCAACCTTTGAAGCGGCAAGCAATGTTCCTAGTCCTGGAGTAGCAGCAACAATCCCGGCAACAAAGGCAATGTTGCCATGGCCGCCCATCAATTGCCGAACATACAAACTGATAATTGGGTCAATTGACATCGTTGAAGAAGTAACAATCATTGTGGTTAAGAACATAACGAAGATCAATGGTGGATTATCCAGATTATGAATTATCTCTTTCATTGGCTTCATCGCTTCTTTTTTAATTGGGGTAAAATGTTCTACCGTCAATAACCACGTACTGAGAAAGACACAAAACATTAGTGCTCCGGTGATGAAAAACGGGATTCGGTACCCAAACAATCCTGATAGGAAACCACCAAGCAAAGGACCAACCAAATTGCCAGCCACCCCTGCAGTAGTCATCGCTGACATTACCCAACCCGACCTGTTATGGGGTGTTTCACCAGCCATTAAAGCAGTAGCATTATTGATATAGCCAGAAAAAACTCCTTGAAAGAACCGCATGCCAATAATCATCCAGACACTTTGGGCAAACCCAATTGCACAGATTGTACAAGCCATTACTCCCGATGCACGCATACACATTAGTTTTCGTCCTTTGCGATCAGCCAGATTACCCCAGAATGGTGAAACGATGGCTTGACTAATGAAGGTGACCCCGAATGCTAGTCCGGAGTAAATGTTAAGCTGAAAACGCGAAAAGTTTCCTAATTCTGCAATAAAAAGTGAGATAAACGGCATTGTCATCGAGTAGCCCATCCCGGTGATGAATGCGCCGAGCCAAAGGGTGTAAAAAGTTCGGTGCCAACCGTGAGGAAATTTTCCTCTTGCGACTTCCGAATCCATTTTGATTATCATCTCCTAAAATGATTTGTTCATAAAACTATATTGTAACAAAATAATTTGTAATATGGAGCTTCCCCTTTGAAAATACAAATTAATTTAGCACTCCTTTGAGAAAATTTGCTAATATATTAATGAAGATAAGAAAGGGGAAATCATCTGTGAAAAAGAGGATTGCAATCTTTTCAGATACGCATGGAAATCTAACAGCGTTGCAAGCAATGTATCGCGATAGTATAGCGCAACATATTGATGAATATTGGTTTATTGGTGATTTACTGATGCCAGGTCCAAGTGTAAAACCAATTTGGGAGATTTTACAAGAAATGAAGCCAACAGTAATTGTACGAGGAAACTGGGATGACCTAGTTGTTCGTGGTGCTCGTGGAATGATGGATATGGAACGTCCTTCCCACATTTACTTTGCACGGTTAGCCCAGTATGTTGCGGAACATGCCCCCGACGGAATGGTTGACAAGATTGCAAGTTGGCCAATGCACATTACGAAACGTGTTGGTCCCCTTAATTTTGGTATCTCTCATAATTTGCCTTGGCTTAATATGGGCCAAGCCCTTTTTCCTACGCAAGTTAGTGAAAATTTTGATAAGCTATTTAATGTCGCTGGTGAACCAGTTGATATTGCCATCTATGCTCATGTTCATCATGATCTTTTGCGATATGGGAGTGATGAACGTATGGTTTTAAATCCTGGAGCAGTCGGCGAACCATTTAACCACTGGCAACCACTCCAGCATGATTTACGAGCTCATTATCTAATTCTTGAAGTAGATAATATTGGTTTAGCTGAAACTAGCTTCCGCCATATTGGATATAGTCGCGATCAAGAAAAACAAATTGCAGATAAGAGTGATTTGCCATACCGTGACCTTTACAAGAAGATGATGGTGACAGGGCGTGCTTACACTCATGATGACGATCTCTTAACTGAATATAATAATCAATATAATTATGCTAACGAATATCGCCAATACGCGGAAAAAATTAATGGTTAAGAAAAGTCAAAGAGTAATGCAAAATCCTTGTATTTTTTGTAAGTATCAGCGATAATATTAAAATGAAAAGAGTTCGCAGATGTTTTAATTTTAAATAGTAATTGTTATAGTAGATAAAGTTTTTAATATAAAAGGAGAACTACTTAATGGCAAAAAAGTCAAAGATTGCTAAATTACATCACCAAGAAGCTTTAGTAAAGAAATACGCTGAAAAGCGCAAAGAATTAAAGGCGAAGGGCGACTACATCGGTTTATCCAAACTCCCTCGTAACTCTAGTGCGGTTCGTCTTCACAATCGTGACCGTTATGATGGCCGGCCACATGCTTACATGCGTAAGTTTGGAATGTCACGGATTAAGTTCCGTGAACTAGCACACAAGGGACAAATCCCTGGTGTTCGTAAAGCTAGTTGGTAAATTAAAATTATAAGGAGTTATTGAGAATTATGTTTCTTGATAACTCTTTTTTGAATAGTGGACGAAATTTAGGATTAGTAATAGCTTAATTGCTCTTTGTTCAAACCGTCGCATCGGTAAATTTTTCGATAATCTTCTAAAAAAATTGACATTTTAGCTTCGTTCGCGCTCAATAACTGCTATACTAGGAATAGTAGACGAGTAAAGTCGGGCGGTGGAAATCTAATGAACGAAAAAGTAGTTTTTGATCAACTAAGTAAAGATGTAGCTGATCAAGTACGTGTAAGGCAAACATATAAATACTTTAATGGGACTGATCGTTCTAAAGGCCTTTATGATGAAGCCATTAGAATGGGGGAGGATGTCCTTCAAGAGCATAAGGAAGGACATAATGAACCACAAGCAATGGTCGACCTTGTTGATCAAGCAATCTATAATTCACGAAAGGCATTAAATGGGCAGCAAACTGATAAGCATTCTTTGAAGATGCAGTTATCACGAGCAGGTCAGTTCTTACGGAGCCAGGAGTTTACTGGTTTACCTATTAAGACACAACAATACTGGGAACGTGAGATTGCAGCAGCCCATAATATTGAAGTGGCTTCAAATACAGATCAAGCCTTAGCTAATAAGACAGCTATTAAAGTGGCAACAATGTTTGATACAATGGAACAGATGCGGCCACAATTAATGAAAGAGGCTGCTCAACAACGGGCAGCACGGGCTAAAAAGGCAATGGCAGCCCGAAAAGAGGCTGAAAAAGAACGGCAAAAGCGGGAGGCAATTCTCGCTAAGCAAAAAGCTCTCGCTGAAAAAGCTGCCAAAGAAGTTCGAAAAGCAGCAAAGAAACCAAAGAAAAAAACTGGTGCTCATCGTGGCTTCTGGTCATTTCTTGGCTTTCATAAAAAGAAAAAGTAATTATAATGAAGAGGTTGAGAAAAACATGGTTTTTCTTTCAACCTCTATTTTATTTTTAAGGGAACAACAACATGAAAAATAACTATAAAAGTGTTTTTGACATTATTGGACCAGTAATGATTGGTCCTTCTAGTTCGCATACTGCAGGGGCGGTAAAGATTGGTCGAGTCGCAAATAAACTTTTTGGCACGGTTCCACCTAAAGTAACCGTTCACTATTATGGGTCTTTTGCTCGGACGCATCGTGGTCATGGCACAGACTATGCAATTGCGGCGGGATTACTAGGATTTTCACCAGACGATTCGCGAGTTCCATCGGCGCCAATGATTGCTCGTCAAGGAGGAATGGACCTTCGTTTTATTGAAGAAGCGGGTGAAAGTCCAATTCGCCATCCTAACACAGCGATTCTTCAAATGACTGGTGACAAGACAAAAGTAACAGTTGCTGGTTGTTCAATTGGTGGCGGGGCAATTGAAATAAGGGCAATTAGCCTCGATGGAGTTGATATCTTGCCAGCAGGTCCCTTACCAATTGTTATCTTTCGCGATTATAGTAAACAGATGGCCAATGCACTGGCAATTAATGCTGAGTTGGAAGAAAAGGCACCGTTTACCCGACGACAGGTATTACGGGCAGATAATTGTGATATCTATGTTTACGATATTAAGAAACCAATGCAGCCAGCGACGATTGCTTATTTTGAAAAGAAGTACCCGGCTGCAATTTGTCTTTAGGAGAAAGAGCGATGTATCAAAGTGTTAAAGATTTAGTGCGAACTGCAGAAATTCAGCAAAAAGCATTGTCCGAACTAGTGATTGAGGCAGAATGTCATGAATCCGGGCTCAATCGAGAAGAAGTTTGGCAACGAATGCGAATAAATTTATTGACGATGCGGGCTGCAATTAACCAAGGTGAAAATGGGCTGGGAGTTCGATCAAAAACTGGTCTAACTGGAGGCGAGGCGATTAAGCTGAAAAAATATCGGGCAAAGGGAAAGACTCTCTCTGGTGATGTTATGATGGCTGCCGTGGAAAATGCGATCGCAACTAACGAGGTTAACGCAGCAATGGGAGTCATCTGCGCAACCCCGACTGCCGGTTCATCAGGTACTCTTCCTGGCACCCTTTTTATGTTAGAACAACGATTAGGCCTTAAGGAAGATCAGATGATTCGCTTCTTATTTACTGCTGGTGGTTTGGGTTTAATCATTGCCAATCACGCGGGAATTGCTGGTGCGACAGGTGGCTGCCAAGAAGAAGTTGGTTCAGCATCGGCAATGGCTGCCGCGGCGGCTGTTGAAGCAGCGGGTGGTAGTCCAGAACAAAGCAGTCAAGCATTGGCAATTGCTCTTAGTAACTTGTTAGGCTTGGTATGTGATCCAATTGCCGGTTTGGTAGAAATCCCTTGCGTTAAACGAAATGCGATTGGAGCTGGAAACGCGTTGATTGCAGCCGATATGGCACTCGCTGGTTGTACGAGTATGATTCCGGCCGATGAATGTATTTCTGCCCTTGATAAGGTGGGTCGGTCAATGCCAGTTGATTTACGGGAGACAGGCCTCGGTGGACTAGCTGGAACCCCAACTGGACAGGCGATTAAGGCGAACATCTTCGGCAAAGAAATTTAATCTTTTTTAGAATTATTCTAAAATTACTTGCAAATTAGCATAAAAGGGTTATACTAAGAGTTGTAGTTAAGAATGATTCTAATTTAAGGAGAGGATATACATGAACTTTGTAGGACATGAAATTGAAGATTTTAAGGTAAATGCTTATCATGATGGTGAAACAACCGAAGTATCCAAGAAGGATGTTTTAGGTAAGTGGAGTATTTTCTTCTTCTACCCAGCTGACTTCTCATTTGTTTGTCCAACTGAATTGGAAGCTTTGCAAGATAAGTACGAAGACTTCAAGAAAGCAAATGCTGAGATTTACTCTGTTTCTGAGGATACCGAATTTGTCCACAAGGCATGGGCTCAGGCTTCTGACAAGATTGGCAAGATCAAATATCCAATGCTTGCTGACCCAGCTGGTAAGTTAGCTCGGATGTTCGATGTGCTTGACGAAGACGCTGGTCAAGCATACCGGGGAGTCTTCATCGTTGATCCTGATGGTATTATCCAATCCTACACAATTAACAACATGGGAATTGGTCGGAGTGCTGATGAGATTTTACGGACACTCCAAGCTGCCCAATTTGTTCGTGAACATGGTGACCGGGTCTGCCCAGCGAACTGGAAGCCAGGCCAAGATTCAATTAAGCCAAGTCTTGATCTAGTTGGTAAGCTTTAATTTGGTGAGCTAAATGGCAGAACAACATTTATATGATTTAATCATCGTTGGTGCTGGACCAGCGGGATTATCTGCTGGTTTATATGCTGGCCGCGCAACCCTGGATACGTTGATTTTAGAAGGAGATACTGTCGGCGGTCAGGTAACGACGACCTCGGTGGTTTATAATTATCCAGCTGTCGAAAAAGTCGACGGTACCCAATTGATGAACCAGATGCAAAGCCAGGTAGCTAGTTTTGGGGTTGAAATTCAACATGATGCGGTTGAAAAATTTGATCTTACTGGTGAAGTTAAGACATTGATTGGTAAGAGTGGTAAAAAATATACTGCTCGAAGCGTAATTATTGCGACTGGTGCTAATCCTAAAAAAGTTGGTTTTCCCGGTGAAAATGAATTTCGTGGACGGGGAATTGCTTATTGCTCAACTTGTGATGGCGAACTTTTTACCGGTCTTCAAGTCTTTGTTGTTGGTGGCGGATATGCGGCCGCCGAAGAAGCTGACTATTTGAGCCGCTTTGCCAAGCACGTTACTGTTTTAGTTCGTGGCGATCATTTTGCATGTCCGGTATTGACGGCTAAGCGTGCCTTGGATAATCCTAAAGTCAGTGTGGAATACAATACCGAGGTAAAGGAAGTTAGTGGGGATGATTATCTTACTACGGCTACCTTGGTTAATAATAAGACTGGTGAAGAGACGATTTACCATGTCGATGATGGTGACCAGACATTTGGGATGTTCATTTATATTGGTACACAACCAGCAACGAAAGCATTAGCTAATATCCTTGATTTGGATGATCGAGGCTATATCATGACGGATGAAAACGGTAAGACAAACATCGATGGCGTTTATGCTGCTGGGGATGTTATCCATAAAAATCTTCGTCAGATTGTGACGGCTGCATCCGATGGGGCAGTTGCTTCCACTGCCGCAGAACGATACATTATTATGCAAAAGGAAAAGCAAGGTATTCCGATTCATGCAGAAACTAATAAAAAGCCTGCTAAGACCGTGGGGCAGACGAGCGAACTTAGTCAACAAGAAAACACCACGCCACATGAAGGAAACTGGTTGCCAGCTGAGATTGACCAACAGTTACAACCAATCTTTGCCCGCTTAACCAAGGATATTAAACTCCAAGTATTAACCAATGGGACAGAACTTAGCAATCAGTTAGTTAGCTTTGTTGAAGAATTTGTATCTCTTGATAAACACCTACAGATGGAGACTCAGCCAGCATCAACAGACGTAAAGTACTTGCCACAATTACGCTTACTTGATGTGGATGGTAATGATACAGGCTTACACTATGCTGGGATTCCAACGGGTCATGAATTAAACTCCTTGGTTCTAGGCGTCTACAACGTTGCCGGTCCTGGACAAACGATTGCGCCAGAAATGGTAGAACGAATTAAGAAACTTGCTCCGACTAAGATTCGGATCGGTGTTTCCTTAACTTGTCATTTCTGTCCTGATGTTGTTGCGGCTTGTCAACGGATGGCTTCTCTCAATACGGGAATTACTGCCACGATGATTGATCTGCAGCATTTCCCAGAATTGCGGAAAGAAAAGAAGATTATGAGTGTTCCAGCAACAATGATTGGGGACGATCCAGTTATTTTTGGTAGTCAATCATTGGAAGAATTAGTTACGGCAGTTGAAAAACATCATCAAAATTAAGATAAACGAGGATTTGAAGAAGTGAAACTCTTTGATCCTCGTTTTTGTTTTGCTAGATTGTATGAATTGCGCGATTATTATCCTCTAGAAAAAGGTTTTATATCAAGTGATAAATAGAAAGTGACGGAGGATTAACGATAAAATGCTTGAGTTTTTTATTAATGACAATCGAAATCAAAATTTAACATTTATGAAATAATGGGATGAAAATCTTTATTTATCAGCGTTAAGGAAGAATAAAATGCTAGGAAACGCCTAAAAACAGCAAAAAACATAAACTTATGTATTGAAATTTATCTAAATCCTGTTATCCTATAAATGTGGATAAGTTATAAAATTTATCACATGGTAATTATTATAACAATGCAGAGAGCAAGGGTTTATTGCAATGACTTAACGCTTATGCAATGCTTGCTTAATTACTTACAGTAATACTCGATGCATTGTCTAAAAAAACTGCCTTACAATAGTGGTGTTGTAAGGCGGTTTTTTTGTATGTTAATTTTAAATCATTTATCAGCTTGTAATTATAATTGGATTGTTTTATTATGTTTGTGAATTGATGCTTAAGCCACATCTATCAACCATCGATCAATGGAATTTGTTTGTAAAATTTTTACTATATTTTCCCTATTGATTAATAGTTAACCTTTTTTATTAAAGAGTTGATCAGTAAAAATTTACTGATTGATTTTAGGAGGAGTTTATATTGACTGCAAAGAATAATCAGGTTGAACGGTTGACAAAGAATATGCCGATAACGCAGCGCTTTGCCTTACGAAAGCTTAGTGTAGGGGTAGTATCGGTTTTATTAGGAACAAGTATTGCTCTTGGCCTTAATGGCGAGATCGCCCAAGTTGATACAAGTGCTAATCAAATAACGCCCCAGCCGGCTGCTGCTCAAACAACACTACCAGCTGTTGTTTCTACAAATGATAGCCAATCAAATATCAATACAACGACATCAACTAGTGAGGAACTAGCATCAACGACACCGGTTGATGAAACAGCTTATACGGTAACAAATGTTAAAGCAGCATCTGAACAGGGAAACGGGACGGATCACACTGGCCAGACTAACCTGGCCTTTGAGCTTGACCTTGACATTGCTAACCATGAGATTAAAGCGGGAAATTACATTAATGTTTCCATGGGAATTCCATATCAGTTGACGGCTAATGATCAGCAGCATATCTTGTCCTATGGGGGTGGGGCAAGTCAAACGATGCCAATTAACATTAACTATCAAACTACTAGTGGGGAAAGCTATTCAACGGTAATTGGTTACATGCGGCCGGTTGCTGCTGATAATCGATCATATGCCATTAGTAGCCCGAACTCACAAGTTGTTAAGGATCTGCAAGATGTAACCTGGGAAGCATCACAAAATAATAATACCCTTGGTAGCAACGGTAATGGCGGCTCCAATGATTCTTACCAGATCATCTTTAATGATGAGTTAGAAAATATTAAGGCTAAGTACGGTAAGAATAATCTTTCCTTAGCGCGCTTGCATTTTAACTTGACGTGGCACAATATTACTGGCTTTGATCTGGATGAGGCACCGTTAGATACTCGTTATTTCCATCTTTATTCCAGTACAGCAACGGCACCAACAATGCTCGTTCCACAAAATGACATTCAAATTGGTAATCGCCGGTTTACTAGTGGTTTCAAGATTCCAGTTGAGGCTCAAGTAAAGCCTGCTGATAACTTTAATCAAATTATTATCCCACAAAGTAACAGTGAATATGCTGTTCATACTTGGTACTATAATCAACAAACCAAGACGTGGAGCATTGGAGATGAAGCTATCCGCTATCCTGATCATGAAGAAGCGGTTGCTTTGGCTGCCCAGAACAAAAATGGCGTTAAATTAGGCAAACATTTCACCATTACCGTTACTAAACCTGCCGACAATAATCAAGTGGATTACCAGTTTATTGGGGCCGCGGAGGTCAAAGATGCGCTTGAAAAGAGTATCATTTCACACTACAAAAACTATGATCTGGACCCCATTATTGATGCCTCTAATACCTATGTTACTCGCCAACTGATCTCCACAAAGGCTCCTGAAATTACGGTTAAAAGCATAGACTTTAGTGATGGTTTAACAAGAGCCTATGATGTAACGATTGCGACCGATTATGCTGGTTTTAGGAAAGATACTGGCATTGGCCTAATTAGCTGGCGCCCCAAAGATTTAAGTGGCGTGCTACCACCTGCTAATATTAATAACCCTAATATGGATCAAATGTTTACCAAGGGTTATTATCAAGGGGTGGCTTTAAAGGATACCGCTCTACAAAGTTATCTTGAGCAACATCCATGGAAATTGACTGTTACTAACGATCAAGGACAAGAACTAGTCAATCAGGAAGCAGGCTATTACCTCCAGCCATATGTTTATCGGAATGATATTACTAGTAACAGTGGGATTTTAACTGGAAAAGTAAATAATGTTGAAAATCAGCAAGTTAAAGAAACAATTCGCTATGTTTACAAAGACACCGACAAGGAAGCAGCGCCAACTTATACAACAAAGTTAGGATTTGCTCGGATTAATAATGATGGTCAATGGCTTGCTTGGACACCTGCTAATGCTACATTTGCGGCCGTCGAGATTCCAGTAATTGCCGGTTACCACGCGGTCGATGAAGGCGGCAATCTGGTTAAAGCAATTGATGCAATAACCGTTAAAAATGATTCTCCAGATGTTAACATCACTGTTTATTATGTAGCCGACCCACAAGTGCTTACCTATACCGTCATTGATAAAGATACTCAAAAAGTCTTAGAGAATCAGGTTCCATTAGCAAACGGTTTAAGTGGTGAACCATTGCCAACTGATACTGCTGCTAAGTATCAACAGGTAATTCAAAGGTATCAAGATAAGGGCTATTACCTAGTTTCTGCTGATAAATTACCCGTTGCTTTTGGTGACAGCCCGAGTGTTAACCAAAATGTAACAATCTACGTTGCTAAACGAAATCAACTGCATAGCGAAGAACGGACAGTTACGCGGACAATTACGTACTATGACAAAGATACCGAAAAACAGCTTGATATTCCGCCAGTTAAGCAAGCTGTTAAGTTCACCCGGCAAGCGGTAATTAGTGGTCAGGATGGTTCGCTCCTTGGCTACAACCTTGATGGTAAACAGGACAGCCATGGCAACTATCTTATTGAAGAGACTAATGGTGACAAGGCCTGGACTCCCGCTATTGGGGAGTGGACAGCTTCGACCAATCCGATTTTGACAGAAAAAGGTTATGAACTGGCCGAAGACGCAAATGGCCGAGCTTACCCACTTGTTGGAGAAGGTCATCCAACCGCTTTGTCTGGGGATGAAGAAGTAAAAGTCTTTTATCCGGAAAAGGTAATTGTCACTAACGAAGAATTGCCAGTTAAGCGGACAGTTAATTATGTTTATGCGAATGGGCCACGAAAAGGTGAAGTCGCTGCTCCAAGTGTTCATCAACAAGTTATATTTACTCGCCCCAAGAAGGTTAATCAAGTAACTGGTGAAACAAAAGTAGGTGAATGGACTACTAGGAACGATCAATTCGCTGCTGTTAAATCACCGGCAATCGACTACTACACGCCGAGCCAAGTAATGGTCGCAGCCATGCAAGCTAAACCGAACGATCCCGATATTACGGTCACGGTAGAATATAAGACTGCTCCTAATGCAGTTACTTATACGATTATTGATGATACCGATGATAAGACACTAGTTGATCAACAATCCTTAACAAGTGGCTTTGCAGATGAAGCATTACCGGCAAGTGCAACCGCTGCTTATCAGGGAGCGATTGATCATTATCGGCAATTGGGTTACACGGTTGTGAGTGAAGATAAGCTACCAAGCAAATTTACCCATATTGACCAAAATGTAGTTGTTCATATCTTGATGAAGAATAGCTTACAGGTGGAACATCAAACAACCACGCGGACGATTACCTATTATGACCGCACCACGGATAAACAGATAATGATTGAGGGCGTTACTGAACCGGTCATCCAACAGGCTACCTTTACCCGGCAAGCAATTGTGGCTGGCCCTCACCACCAAATTATTGGTTATACGCTGAACCAACAACGTGATCAGAATGGCAATTACCTGGTTGAAGTCCCACTCGCTAATGCTGATCAAGCATGGAAGCTAGAAAGGGGCGGTTGGCCAGCATCACCAAATCCAGACCTGCAAAAGTATGGATATGCGGCTCCAGAAGATACAAAGGGCAATCCGTATCCAGTTGTGGCAGATGGTCACCCAACTGCATTAGTGCCAAGTGAAAGTGTTAAAGTATATTATCAACCGCGGATGACATCAAAAGAAGAACAGGTGCAATCATTACGGACCATTCATTATGTATATGCAAATGGTCCACGAAAAGGTGAAACTGCTGCTCCTGATGTTCAACAAGTAGTAACTTTTGCTCGTTTATTAACGACAAATGAGGTTACGAAAGAAGTTAACCGGGGCGAGTGGCAAGTCTTGCAGTCGGAAACAATTAAGGATGGTCAATCAGTAATTGAAAGTGATCCAACGAGTTTTACGGCGGTAGCTTCACCATCAATTAAGGGTTATATTCCGGATCAAACAGTAGTTGCTAGTGAGCTTGCTACCCAGGGAGAACAGCCGATTGAAGTGACGGTAAATTATACAACTGAACCTCATAAAATTACTTATTCCGTAATTGATGATGAAACGGGGTTAACTCTTATTAATCACGCGCAATTAGGATCAGGCTATGCTGACGAACAATTACCACTTGCAATGCGTGAAGACTATCAAAATGTCAGTGCCCATTATGAGCAACTTGGCTATAAACTGGTTAGTCAGGAAACATTGCCAGCTACATTTGCTGACCATGACTTAAATGTAATTGTTCACTTAACTCATGAAACAGAAAAGGTTACTGACCAACGAATAATTAATGAAGATATTCGCTATGAGTTTGTTGAGGGCGGAATAGCAGCTCCTTCATACCAAGCAGCCCCGATTGTCTTTACTCGCGATGGATTAACAGATCAGGTAACGGGTAAAACTAGTTGGGAGTCATGGGAACCAGTAAGCGATCACTTTACACCGGTTGTTTCACCACTAGTTGCTGGTTATACCCCTTCAGACCAGCAAATTGATGAACAATATGTGACGGCAGATAGTCAAGACCTTCATTTTATTGTTCTATATTCTAAAAATCCGGTTAAACCGCATCCAACACCTGACGAACCAGATGTGCCAGTAACGCCAATTGTGCCGGTAACACCAGTTAATCCAGAAAAACCAGCTTCGTCGTCGAGTGCCGGAAGTACGCCTGCACAGCCGGATGAACCATCGCAGTCCGACACACCAAGTTCTTCTGGAAGTGCATCAACGCAACCAAGCGAGACGCCTAAATCGGATGGAACAATTTCATCGGCGGTTCCAAATTCGGAAGAACCAGGTGTTCCAGCAACAACGGCTGCCCCGACAAGCACTGTAACAGGAGTAAATTCAACTCCAACCATGGCAGTGAGTGCTACTGGCGAATCTCCAGTGAATGAAATGCCTGTCTCAGAACCAGTAACCGTCCATGCGGCAAAGGGGGATGTTACACCAACCATTGGCAAAAACACTTCCTCAACTGTATCCAAAAAGTTACCGCAAACAGGTAATCAACACCAAAGTATTTGGCGAGTAATCCTTGGCGCATTCCTTGGATTGTTTGGGATTAGTTTAGGTAAGAGAAGAAAAAATAATTAAGATTCAGTTGGAAAAGACTTTTGTTAACTAGCCCATGGCTATCAAAAGTCTTTTTTAATATTTTAAAAGAGAATAGAAGTGTTAGATGATTATTTATCGATAGTTAAGAGAAAGGCTTTAGAGTCAAAACTTGTAATGTGCCGTAGTATAAAAGAGTGTATGGTATAATTATCTTATTATAATTATCATTTTGATGATAAAATGTTGCAGGAATAAATAATTTTTGGGGAGGAATTATTATTGACAGTTCATATTACTAACCTTTATGGATTCAATTTGAAAAGTACAGCGCAAATTGCCCAACATCAAATTGCCAGAATAGCCTGTGATCAGTTAGGATTTAAAGAATTGGGGATATATTGTTACGATAGTTCACAAGAATCGTTGCCTCATTTAAAAGCACGGTTTGATGGAATAATTGCTTCAGTAGCAATTGGTGATACAGTTATTTTTCAATCACCAAGTTGGAATCCGATTGAGTGGGATCAAGCTTTCATTGACCATCTTGCTCCTTATAATGTTAAAAAAATTATTTTTATCCATGATATTCTCCCATTGATGTTTGAATCAAATCGTTACCTAATGCCACAATTTATTAACTACTATAATAAAGCTGATTTAATTATTGCGCCTTCTCAGCCAATGGTCGATTTCCTCCGTGCAAATGGTTTAATGGTCGAAAAAGTGGTGCTGCAGCATATGTGGGATCATTGTGCTAGCGTCGATTTTACGGTAACACCAAAAAATACAGGGGTAATTAATTTAGCAGGTAATCTTGAGAAGTTCCAGTTGGTCGGTCATTGGGATTACCCAGATAATCCCTTATATGCCTTTACTAAGGTGATTGATGTTGCACCGACAGATAATATTAAGTTTATGGGTTGGCAATCAGACCCCGTCTTGCTGTCAAACCTCCGGCATAATGGTGGTTTTGGTTTAGTATGGTCAAATGAGCCATATTGGAAAAACTACATGCATCTTAACGCTAACCATAAACTAAGTACTTACTTGGCAGCTGGCTTGCCCGTTATTGTTAATGAAAATATTGCAGAGAGTGAAACAATATTACGTAAAGGCTTAGGAATTGTGGCTGACAACTTAGATGAAGCTATCGAAAAAGTACAAAACTTAAGTAATAGCGATTATAATAAAATGGTAAAACAAGTTAATAACTTTGCTGGATTAGTTCGTAATGGTTATTTCGCTAAAAAAGCATTAACGGAAGCAATATTTAAATTACATTATCAATAAAAAGCTGATGAGGAAAAAGTGACACAGAAAATACAATTAGATAACTTATTAAAACGATTAGGTGCTACATTATTTATCCTGGTCATTTATATTTTAGGCTGTACAATCCCACTGCCACTGGTTAATGTTTCGACAACTTTTAGGCAAGTATTAGCTAATAGTTCAATCGGAATCATGAGCTTTATGAGTGGGGGTAACTTACAACGATTATCGTTATTTTCAGTTGGGCTGAACCCCTTAATGATTTCAATGATGATTATTCAGTTACTAACGATGATGCGCTTATTCTACTTTGATACATTGTCAATAAAACAGATGATGCGAATCCAGCAATGGTTAACTTTAATTTTTGCAATTATTCAATCGCTAGCCTTTACCTTAATGTTAAAACTTACGACAAATTTATTTACGAGTTTGGTAGTAACAATAATGTTAACTGCTGGGAGTTTATTTGTAGTATGGTTGGGAAATATGAATACTCAATTTGGTATTGGTGGAACAATAACGATTATCCTTTTTAACATTATTTCTGGTACCCTTCCTAATTTATTAGCATCAATTGGAAAAATAGTGAGCCAGTCTTATGGATATCTGTGGTTGGCATTGGTAGTGCTTGCAAGCTTTGGACTTTTAATTTTTTGGATTGCTTTTAATCGTGCTTATTATCCAATTAAGATGGTTAATACAATGATGAGCAGTCATGATAAGCCGATAATTCTTCCACTAGGTCTTAATATGGGAGCGATGATGACCTACATGGTTGGGATGTCATTGTTAATGCTTCCAACGCTATTAGCAAACGTTTTAGGTCCACAGTCTTTATTTGCTAACCCTTATTTTGAAATTGTACTTAGTGGAATATTAGCTTTTGCACTATTTTACTTCTTTACGTTTGTACAATTTGATCCTAAAGAACAGGCCAAAACAATGTTACATAATAATAATTACATTATTGGTATTCGTCCTGGTGAACCGACGAAAAAATATTTACAACGTTTAGTAATTCACATATCTTTTTTTGGTGCGCTTTTGAATGCTATTCAATTAAGCTTTGGTTTATTAGGTTCGCGCATTCTGGGGGATTTTGCTGGATTAGCAATTTTGCCAATGAATATTATAATGATTGTAATGTTTATGCAGGGAATAAAAGATCAATTATTAATGTTATTGTTCCCATTAAGATACGCACGTTTAATAAAGGATGAGTGATGATGGATTATTTAGTTCCTGCTTGGCATGAGTTGCTAGAAGATTGGGCTCATACTATTCCTAAACTTGAATTTGATGATGCAGTTAGTCATATCAAAGTATTTCAAACTAACCAAAAGCCCTTTTCACTAATAATTACTGATTATCAGCCACAATTATCAACCAAATTAAATCAACTAACGATCTCACCAGCACAAATTTTTAGTACTTTTGATTATCTACAAGGAGTTCATCATGTTGATAGTCAAATTGTTGATTACCGTGATTTCAATTGGCCAACTGGAGCTTACTATGATTTTACAAACTTTCGAATAATCGTTATGGTCAAAGAAAATCCTTATGCCAAAGTAACCTTTGATACACAAGGTAAAATCCTTTGGGTGGACTATCTGGAAAAGGATAAGATAAGTCGGCGCTTATTACTTGATAGTCGCGGCTTTATTTCGCGAGAAGAATTATTTGAAAATGGTCAGCCATATCAATATATTTATTATGACGAACAGGGATATTGGCGCTTTAAACACGATGTAAAATCTGATCGGGTTGAAATTAATAAGCGTTTTTCAGAATTAACAGATTATCTACATTATGAGCATTTAAATGATTTACTTGAGGAAATTATTACTAAGTATGTGTTAAGCAAATTTGATATAAACCAAGATAATTTAATTATCACGATGGATGATCAAGCAGTGATCGACCAAAAAACTTATCTGCCTTATCAGCCCGTCTTTTCTTTGAGTCGTTGGCATAGGTATCATGAAAGTCTTGATGAACTTAAAAGTCAAGAATTAAATTTGGTTGCGGATAATAATGAAACAAAGAATAATATAAAAAAACAAACTAATATAGATGCAGCAATAATTCCACTGTTTCAGTCCCGTTTTAATTTGGGTCATAGTCAACGCTCAGATCAAGAGCAAATAGGACTTTTTATTGAGTCAATGACCAAGGATGAGGTGGATAAAGTATTGGAATTGCTTTATCAGCGATTACTAAAGAACCCTAAAACGACAGCATTGACGTTGTTGAGCTATAGCACTGAAAAATTGCAGCAATCTCAACAAGCTCTTGAAAACTTGAAAGAAAACCATCAGGGTGAGTTTGTCTTAGCTAATGAGGAACAAAATGAAGTTGAAGAAATTTTAACGAAGCAAATTGATATTCCTAAACTAACTATTGGTACAAAAAGAATTAGCACTCCTGCTGAAGCTGGGCGGCAATTAGACTCTTTACGGATCTTAATTGACTGGGGAAACCAATTGGACGAATTCTTACAGATTTCGGCTGTTAGTACAGGTATTCCGCAAATATATCGGCAACCAAATAGTCAAATTAAAAATTACCAAAATGGTTTGATTTGTCCACAACTTTCTGATATCAATAAGGGATTAGACTACTATTTAGGGAATCTTAAGCATTGGAATGAAGCTCTTATTTATAATGTTCAATTGATGAATCAATTATCAGCGGCAGAATTACAAAAGAAGTGGGAAAAAGTTTTAACGAAGTGAGGTGAATCTTCATGAATGTCTTGCAGTTAGGCGCACAAAACTGGGCAGATAAATACAAAATTCCAAATGGAATAACATGGACCTATAATACTTATCCTCAAGTAGGAACAAAGCAATTTGATTTAGTAATAATTACAGAAGGCGTCCAATTAGAAGATGATTTGTGGAGTAAACTCCAATGGCAAGTTCCTCCTTATTGTGTTTTGTACTCTCCATTTGCTGAAAAGAACCTTAATGAAGCTGGCTTAAATTTTATTAAATGTCAAGAAGCTCGTCAGATTGTTGAAGAACCTCAAGAGCTAATTGATCAAATGCCAATTAGATTTTTTCATGGTCAATCCGGTGCACGGTTTGCACCTACTAAATTATTATTAAATAAGTCAGAGGGAATATTCATGGATGATGGTCACCTCAGTTTAACAGTTGATGCTAATGAGTGGACTAGCTTGGGCAGCTATCAGCAAAACATTTATATTGATCCTCAACGGTTATTTAAATTTAGTCTTGAATATAATCGGCAAACTAATGTTAAAGTTCGTTTACGAGTTATTGTTCAGCCAGGTGCAGGAGATGGCAATCCTAAAGACCAATATCTCCTTGATTTTTCGAAGAATAATGAAGAACAAGAACTACCAATTAAATTAGAAGATGCTCCACGATTTGTTAACGTTAGTATTGAGGTGCTTGGAAAAGGAAGTTTAACATTAGGTGTTTTGCATGCACGTTGGTCGCGAAGAGATTATGGTGAATTTCTTACAGGGGGGAAACGTCTTGTTGATCCGGTAACTGGCGAAGATATTGCATATTACTTTAATCCGGGTGATTTGCGACCACCACTACATGTTTATTTTTCTGGGGCGCGTAGATTAGAGGGGTTTGAAGCATATCCTCTATTTAGGCGTAATCATACTCCAGCCTTACTGTTTACGGATCCGCGCTTAGCAGTTGGACAGTTTTATACGGGTGCGGCGATTGAAGGTCAAATCAAAGCCACAATTAGTAAAACGTTGAGGAAATTAGGCTTTAGTCGTCAACAATTAGTATTGAATGGGATTTCAATGGGGACATATCCGGCAATTAAACTTGGAGTTCAATTATCTCCTTATGCAATTAACGTTGCCAAACCAACTGTTAATTTAGGGCAAGTTGCTTTACGAGCCCGTCTAGAACGACCAGATGAATTCGATACAATCTTTGATATCGATCGCCAATTGGTATCGTCTTTAACCTCTGAGCAACTTGAGCAATTAGATACAAAGTTTTGGAAGTTAATGAATCAAACTGACTTAACTAAGACACGAATATATGTTGGGTATATGAAAAATGATGATTATGATAATTTGGCAATAAAAAGAATGCAGGAAAACGCGGCCATTCAAAACGCACGCTTGTTTGTTAGCAAGGGCTTTCCAGGACGGCATAATGATAATAATGCAGTTGTTCAATGGTTTGTTAGTCGCCTTGCGGAAATAAATAATGCTTTTGGACGAGGAGAATAAAAATGCAATATTTTGTTAATCAAGGCTATTGGGAACCAACAAATGCTTATTCTGCAGGGTCAAATATTAGGATTAATCCAGATTACAGCGTATCATTCCATAACTCACTAATGGCTCCCGGAAAAACAATCATGAGCTGGAAGTCTACAAATTCATATCAGGCCACTAAATTGGTTCCACAGTTACCAATTCTCCGTAATAATCATAAATACCGTTTAAGCGTAAATGCAAAAGCCGAACCGATTTATTCATTAATTATTCGGTTAACCTTTTTTGACGCGCAAGAACACGAAATTGATCATGTCGAATTTCAGCAACGGTCAATTGAATTTGTTTATCCCCCCGAAGCTGTGCAGTATCGACTAGAATTGATTAATAATGGACTTACTGATTTAACTTTTCAACGGTTTGAAATTTGTGATGCATCACTTCCGGTTAGTGTTCATGAGGATGTGTGGTTTCATAAAATAATAAATGAGGATGTAAAAGGAAAACTTAATTTGCTTTTAATCGCTGATAATAAAAGAGTTCGTAAAACATATCCAGCTTTAAAAAAATATGAAGACTATAAAATACAGCCGATTAGTGTTGCGTGGCAATCATCAGCTGATGTAGTAGCGATTTTAAAACAATGGTTAATTTCTAATCGAACCTATGATGCCAATGTTATTAGTACTAATCCTAAGTTAGATCAAGCAGTATTGGAATTAAAGATGGAGCTTTCCACAATCAATGCGGTCATTACTAATCAGACTGATCCACACTCACAGATTGCCGATGTAATTTATCCATTATTGCCAGCAACTACTTGGAGTTCCCCAGTATTAGTTAATCCAGACTGGCCAATTATCTTTTCGATCATTCAAGAAATAAATTCAAAAGAGGGATAAGATATGACGCACCCCAATTTTAGGTTACAAAAAGTAAAACATATCCTTGCTAAAGTAAATGCATTAACCGCTGAAATGCGAGCGATGAGTGATGAAGAATTGCAGGCTCAGACACAAGTTTTAAAAAAAGAATTAGCTAATGGTAAAACTGTTGATGATATTTTACCGCGTGCATTTGCGACCATTCGGGAAGCAGACTATCGTATTTTAGGAATGTTTCCATATGATGTACAAGTTATGGGGGCAATTGTCTTAAATCAAGGTAATATTGCGGAAATGAAGACGGGGGAAGGAAAGACTTTAACAGCGACGATGCCTTTATATTTGAATGCTTTAACTGGGAAAGGAGTTTTCTTATTAACTCCCAATAATTACTTAGCACAACGGGATAAAGAACAATTACAGCCAGTTTATGAGTGGTTAGGGTTAACGGTTAGTCTCGGCTTTGAGACCGATGATCAAGAAAAGAAGACGACGCCGGAGGTTAAGCGGAGTTGGTATAATGCAGACATTACTTATACAACTGCTAGTAGTTTAGCATTTGACTACTTGTTTAATAATCTTGCTACCCGGCGCGAAGATCAATATTTACGGCCATTTAACTATGTAATCATTGATGAAGTTGACGCAATTTTACTTGATGAAGCGACTTCACCTTTTGTGGTATCAAGTATGCCAATGGTTCAATCCAATTTATATCAGTTAGCGGATGCTTTTATTCATATTTTACAGCCTAAGATTGACTATAAATTGAATGAAGATCATGATGCGGTATGGCTGACTCTTCATGGAATCCAACGTGCAGAACGTTTTTTCCGTATACCAGATCTTTTTATAAGCGAATATCGGGAAATTTATCGTCATATTATCCTTGCCTTACGAGCTCACTTTATTATGGAAAATGGTCATGATTATTTAGTTAGTGAAGGGAAAGTTGTTTTACTTGATGAGGCAAATGGGCGACTGAAAAAAGGAGTAAAGGTCAGTACAGGGGTGCATCAAGCAATTGAAGCAAAAGAACACGTTGACCTTACGCCTAACCAACAAGTGGCGGCATCAATTACCTTTCCTAGTCTGTTTGGTTTGTTTAATAAAATCGCTGGAATGAGTGGAACCGCCAAAAGCGATGAGCAAGAGTTTTTTGAAGTGTATAAGATGCGAGTTATCCAAATTCCGACTCGCAAAAAGGTAATTCGTAGAGATTATCCAGAGCAAATTTATTTAACAACTCGTCAAAAGTTAATTCATGCCCTTGATGAGACAATTGAGCTTCATAAAGCAGGGCGTCCGGTTTTATTAGTGGCTGGTTCGGTAGAAAATTCAGAAATTATTTCTGAATTATTATTAGACCGTGGTATCTCTCATAATGTTTTAAATGCGTTTAATGTCGCCCGAGAAGCTGATATTGTAAAAGATGCTGGACAAAAAGGGGCGGTGACTGTTGCTACCAACATGGCTGGTCGTGGAACAGATATTAAACTTGGTGAAGAGGTGAAAAAATTAGGTGGTCTTGCCGTAATTGGGACAGAAATGCTACCAGCGCGAGTAAAGATGCAGTTGGCAGGACGTGCTGGTCGGCAAGGTGATCCGGGTACAAGTAAATTTTATATCTCTCTAGAGGACGGTTATCTCGCCAAAAATAGTACAAAACGGTTCAAAAATTATTATCGTCGGTTACGAAAGAAAAAAACTGATAAGCAGTTGCGTAGCCCACGTTTAAAAATGAGCATTACGATGTTGAATGATCGGGTAGCTGCTAATCAGCAAATGGCACGCAGCAACATTAATAAGAATGAAATTGCATTAAAAATTCAGCGTAAGTATCTTTATGATCAGCGTGATCAGTTAATGAGAACCGCGCATTTAGAAACAGAAGTTGGAAAATGGTTAAGCAGAGGGATTTCGCTTTACCTTGATGAAAAAGGAGAATGGACTGCCCTAGGATTACGGCATTTAATGAATCAACATTTTACTTATGATGTTGTGGATTTGCCGGATGATCTAGAATTAAACCACAAAAAAATACAAATTTATTTAGAACATTTTTGCCAAAAGAAGCTAGAACAAAAGGCCCAAGTGTTAATCAATAATGAACAATTAAACCAATTTTATCGTTCAGCTTTATTAAATGCGCTTGATAGTAGTTGGACTGATCAAATGGCTTATTTATCCAAATTGTCAACAATTGTTCAACCATGGGCAACCGCCCAACGAAATCCCCAATTTATGTACCAAGAAAAAGCTTATCAAGCATTTGAAAAAATGTTTGATACTGTCGCTAAAAAAGTAGTTGATAATTTAATGCTAAGTACTATTAGATTGGATAAAGATAATCATTTAATTGTTAACTTTAGTTGATGATGGAGGAAAGTATGACTGTATATAATATTAATTTAGGGATTGGCTGGGCCAGTAGTGGTGTCGAGTATGCTCAGTCATATCGTGCACAAGCCTTTCGTAATCTTAACATTTCAGCAAAGTTTGTTTTTTCGGACTTGATTTTAGGAAATAATATTGCTGATCTAACTGCTAATCTAGGTTTTAATGATGATCAGATCATCTGGCTTTACAACTTTTTCACTGATATTAAAATTGCTCCATCAACCTTTTTACTCGATACTTTCGTTAAGCAAAACCATCTTGAGCAGCGAAAGTTTGTTCTTCAGTCCGATAATGGCACGAAAGAGTTACAATATAAATCTGAAAAAGAAAAGCTCACGATCGCACTGCGCTACAACAATCGCGAGAAAAGAACAATTGACCAGGTCACTTATATTTTTAACAATCGACTAATAAAACGTGATTTCTATTCGTATACAAAATATGCTACAGAATATTATTCTGGGGAAGCGAAGGATAATCAGGTGGTTTTTCGGGAATTTTATAATGAAGATGGGACGGTTGCGTATACCCAACACTTGGATGGGGATGGTTACGAATTATTTGAATTTCCTGATCAAAACTATTATTCAAAAACTGATCTTTATCGCGAAATGATCCGGAAATTGAATTTTAAAGCTGATGATATAATTATTCTTGATCGAATGGATGAAGATAAGCAATTAGTTAATGGTCAATTGATTTTTGAACATCATTTACCAGCAAAACTGGTTATCCCTGTGCATGCTGACCACTACGACAAGCATTATACAAATGATCAGCAAGTATTATGGAATAATTTTTATGAATATCAATTCATGCATTATCAAGATGTAGCTGCTTATGTCGTTGCGACTGATCGACAACGTGACTTGCTAGCTAGTCAGCAAAAACATTTTAACCACGCTAAACCACAAATCAATACTATCCCAGTTGGTAGTTTGGAACACTTGGTAAAGCCGGAAGAGACCCGCAGAACACATTCTTTAATCACTGCTTCTCGATTAGCCAACGAAAAACATATTGATTGGGTAATTAGAGCAACTATTGCGGCACATAAAAGTATTTCTGATCTAACCTTGGATATTTATGGTGAGGGTGGTGAACGAAGTCGGTTGCAAGACTTGATCACAAAAAATAATGCTGATTCCTATATTAAATTAATGGGGCAACATGATTTAAAAAATGTTTACCAAAAGTATGAAACCTATATTGCAGGCTCAACTAGCGAAGGCTTTGGGCTAAGTTTAATGGAAGCGGTTGGTTCAGGTTTATCGATGATTGGGTTTGATGTTCCCTATGGTAACCAGACTTTCATTGTAGATCAACAAAATGGTTACTTATTGCCATATACTGAAGATTGGAGTAATTCACGTAAAGAACAATTACTAGCCGAAGCAATTGTTAAAAACTTTACTGAAGCGGACTTAACATCTTTCCATGAAAAATCATATTCATTAGCGGAGTCGTATTTGACTGAGAATGTTGCTAAACAATGGCAGCAACTGATAGGGGAGTTACAGCATGCTTAATTTATTTGATAACTTTGATCAAGCCTCATTTGATTTTCTTCGCTCTCAACGAACTGCTCAGATTAAAATCCCGACCGTAGTAATTAATGATGATGGCTTCTTACCACCTGAAGTTGAGTCACCAATCAAGCATTGGGGTAACTATAACGTAAATAGAAAGCCCTTATATTTTGACCATCTTTCCTTACCTCGTTACTGGCGAATTTTGAGCACGGCAAACCAGGGGCAGATATATGATCTTGATAAGAAACGGGCTGATATTATATACCAAGCTACTGATAATACTCGGCAAGTAAAAGAAGTGCGTTGGTTGAATAATAATGGTAAAGTTAGCTGGATTGATCATTATAATCGTTATGGTTATCGTTTTGCCCAAACTTATTACCGAAATGAACAGCCAGCATGGCGAAAATATTACGATAAAAAGAACCGGGTTTTTCTTGAATGGAATCTTATCGCTGGTGATTTCTTTTTAGATGTTGATGGAGACCACCATTTTCCATCATTAACTGAACTTGTTAGATATTATCTTCAGACGCGTCACTTTAAGCTCGATCATATTTTGTATAATACTTTAAACCAAGGGCTAAGTGTCTCGTTGAACTTACCGACTGATGGTAGTGATACTTTATTTTGGCATGAACCGCTAATCGGGGATGAATTGCCGGGTAACATGAAATTCTTAATGGAGAATAATACACGGACTAAACATATTATTTTCCAACGATACATAGATTGGCAACGAATTGGCGCTAACCTAAAAAATAATCACGTTGACTTTGGATTCCTCGGGACTATCTACCCGCATCCACGGGCTAATCAGTTGCGTCCACAAGCTTTGATTCTTACTAATTCGGATGAGATAGTTGAATTATCAACGCTTATCAAGAGTTTGCCTAGTATTAAGTTTCATATTGCAGCTGTTACTGAAATGTCGGGTAAATTACTCGCATACCAACAATATGAAAATGTCGAATTATATCCTAATGTCAGTTCAGCCCGGGTTAAACAGTTAATTGCGGATTGTGATATTTATTTAGATATTAATCGTCAGAATGAAATTTTGGATGCTGTTCGTGGTGCTTTTGAGCAAAATATGCTAATTGTCGGTTTTGATGAAACGCTCCATGAACCACAGTTTGTTACTCCTCAAAATACGTTTAAAGTAAATGAAGTCCAGAAAATGAGTAGGCATATTATGACAGCCTTGCTGAAGCCGTCATTGATGAAGGAGCTTATCGATACACAACGTCAATTAGCTAGTGAAGTTAGTGTCCAAGATTACCAAAGAATGATTGGAGCCTTGCAAAGTGAATAAAAAAGAAGATCATGATCAACCACAATCGCTCATTCAACAAGATGCTTTGAAACGTTTAGAAAAAGTAGAAGAAGAAAAGCGACAACCTTATAAAAAGAAAAAAGAGCCAATTAACTTTCGTTCCGTCTTAATGACTTTACTTTTAATTTTAGTTGTTGGAATGATGCTAATAGGATATTTTATTCATTAGTAAAAAGATTAAGAAGCGAAAATTTGCTTTTTGATCTTTTTGAATGAAATGCATATGTTTAATAAATTAATACTCCACTAAAAATTTATTTATTTTGAAGAAGCAGAAGAGTAAAATCGATGATAAATAATGATTTTGCTTATCAGTAGATTGATACATAAGTTGATAATCTAGAGGGGAGTTATCTATGGCAAAAAACAATAAAGGACAAGAAGACAAAAGTAAAGTAAAATTATATAAAACTAAACATGGATGGTTTAGTGCGTTAACACGTTTCTTTAAATTATTTTCTTTTAGATCAAAGAAAGAAGTTAGGACAACTGATTTTAATGATTTAGATTCATTAAAGAATATGCATACTTCTGACACGGCGGATGCCTATAAAAAAGGGACAGCAACGGTTGCAACCTTACTAGGAATTGGAGCAATTGGAGTAGCTAATCCGACAGAAGTTCATGCGGCTACTACTACCGTTGATCAAAGTTCTCAAGTAGTCGGCTCTGGTTTAATATCTACTAGTACTTCAACGTCAAGTAGTATATCGACTAGTCAATCAAAGACTTCTACAAGCGAATCAACAACAAGTACCTCAAATATTAACTCTGGCTCAACATCAGGTAGTACCTCAGTCAGCCAATCAAATGCTTCTATAAGTGAATCGACAACTAGTACTTTAAATGTTAGCTCTGGTTCAACATCGACTAGCTCTTCCGTCGCAACTTCACAATCAGCATCAACTAGTACTGGTTTAACTTCATCTAGTATAAGTGGTTCGCTTACTAATAGTAATACTTCATTATCTTCTAATGATGATTTTGAAACATTCACAAAGGAAGCTTCTAATAGTACTGTCTTATCAGCAAATCAAAATCTTTCATTACGAACAACGACTGAGAATATTACTAATGGGACGATTGCATTATTTAATTCTAGTTTTATTCAAACGAACGCAACTGAAGAAAAAGGTACCGTTAATGTAAGTACTGCCGATGAGTTTATTAATGCTATTAAAAATAGCAATATTAGTACTATCAAATTAACGGCTAATATTGATTTAGGGAACTCAGATATAGGGGATTGTAAAATTACGCCACATAATTTTACAATTGATGGAAGTAATGGAACTGGCAAATATGAACTAAATATTGGAAATAACTGTATTTTGCTTCACAATAATACTTCAACACAATATACGACGATCATTAAATCTGTAAAACTTTATACTGCTAATCAACGTGGTGGATTTGCCATGACTAACTCAGTCTTTATGACTAAAGGTGCTGAGTATACATTAATTTATGATGATGTAGATGCTACAGGTGGAACTGCTGTTTTTGCAGATACAAATGCTGGCTTAAAAGTATTTGAAGTTCGTGGAAATACGACTATTAATGGTGTGAATTCGTATCAGTATAATGGAAACACTTATACAACTGAAAAATCTGACGTTGATGGGTACCAAACTTTAATTTATAGCGGAAATGATTTAAAAATTGATGATGGTGCTAGTCTAATTATTAATAATAGTATTACACCATTTGATATTGCTATGTTAGGTAATCATATCGAGCATGTTGTATCAGTTGGTAACAATGCTAATTTGACAATAAATAATACTTATAACTATAGAGGCATATGGCCATGGTATTATGTTGCAAATATTGCGTTAACTAAGGGTACTGCTAGTTTTGTTGCTGGTGAAAACTCAAATATTAATTTGAATACTAGTGGTACAAATATTTACTTCCTCAAGGGCTCCGATAATACTGCTACCTTTAATCAAGGAACGAATGCTACATTGTCAGGTAATCGTAACTTCTACTTTGGTAATTCCGACAATACTGTTAATATTAATAATCCCGCTCATTTAACTTTAAATACAACAACTGGTACTACTTATTCTTCAAATTCTGCAAATGTTACGATAAACGCTAATAATACTAACGTGATTGTAACAAATGATGGAACAACAATAGAATCGAATTACTTTGCAAATAATCAAAGTACTGTTAACGGTACCAGTTATACAATTGGCGCCACTACTGGTGAACAAAATAGTGGTAATGCACCAGTTCAAATGGTGATGGCAGACATTAATCAGAATGGAACCACCAGAGTTGAATATACCAGTGGTTCAGAACATTCAGAAAGTATATCTCGTTCGATAAGTACATCAGGAAGTATTTCTACATCAATTAAAGACAGCATTTCAAATAGTACAAGTCGATCAGTATCAACATCGCTCAGTCAAAGGGAGAGTGTATCAACGTCACTTAGCCAGAGCGAGAGTGCGTCAACGTCGTTGAGTCAAAGCGAAAGTGCTTCGACATCATTGAGTCAGAGTGAAAGTGCCTCGACATCACTTAGTCAGAGTGAAAGTGCCTCAACCTCGTTGAGTCAAAGTGAGAGTGCGTCAACTTCACTCAGCCAGAGCGAAAGTACTTCGACATCGTTGAGCCAAAGTGAGAGTGCCTCAACGTCACTTAGTCAAAGTGAGAGTGCATCGACATCCTTAAGTCAGAGCGAAAGTACGTCAACATCGTTGAGTCAAAGTGAAAGTGCCTCAACTTCACTCAGCCAGAGTGAAAGTACTTCGACATCGTTGAGTCAAAGTGAAAGTGCTTCAACTTCACTCAGCCAGAGCGAAAGTACTTCGACATCGTTGAGTCAAAGTGAAAGTGCATCAACTTCACTCAGCCAGAGTGAAAGTACTTCGACATCGTTGAGTCAAAGTGAAAGTGCCTCAACTTCACTCAGCCAGAGCGAAAGTACTTCGACATCGTTGAGTCAAAGTGAAAGTGCTTCAACGTCACTCAGCCAGAGTGAAAGTACTTCGACCTCATTGAGTCAGAGCGAAAGTGCATCAACATCACTGAGCCAAAGTGAAAGTGCATCAACATCACTGAGTCAGAGTGAGAGTGCCTCGACCTCACTTAGTCAGAGTGAAAGTGCCTCAACATCGTTGAGCCAAAGCGAAAGTGCCTCGACCTCATTGAGTCAAAGTGAAAGTGCCTTAACCTCGTTGAGTCAAAGTGAAAGTGCATCAACTTCACTCAGCCAGAGTGAAAGTGCGTCAACTTCACTCAGCCAGAGCGAAAGTACTTCGACATCGTTGAGTCAAAGTGAAAGTGCGTCAACGTCACTTAGCCAGAGCGAAAGTGCCTCGACCTCGTTGAGCCAAAGTGAGAGTGCATCGACATCACTTAGTCAAAGCGAAAGTGCGTCAACGTCACTTAGCCAGAGCGAAAGTGCCTCGACATCCTTAAGTCAGAGCGAAAGTACGTCAACCTCGTTGAGTCAGAGTGAGAGTGCCTCGACCTCACTTAGTCAAAGTGAAAGTGCCTCAACTTCACTCAGCCAGAGTGAAAGTGCGTCAACCTCACTTAGTCAAAGCGAAAGTGCCTCAACGTCGTTGAGTCAGAGCGAAAGTGCGTCAACCTCATTGAGTCAGAGTGAGAGTGCTTCAACTTCACTCAGCCAGAGTGAAAGTACTTCGACATCCTTAAGTCAGAGTGAAAGTGCCTCAACTTCACTGAGCC